>NZ_AP018449.1:0-677500 GCF_003966895.1 Methylomusa anaerophila
CCGTCCCAAAAGAAATCCGCCTGAAAGACAGCAATTGGCGTATATCCTTAAAAGATTGTCAGTATTATTTAATGCCGAAAATTTTCTGGCTAAAGATTCTGCAGTTTTCTCCAATTCGGAAACAATTTCAGTTTCCCATATTATCTTATCAGGTATTTTACGCGGGCTGGAATTAATATTAAAATACTTTGTCCAATCCAGTACGATATCCGGCCTGTCCTGGCAAAAATTCCCGTCCCACCCATGAACAAGTATAATCGCCATTATTGTTTAACCCTCCGATATTTATACTCTCTCGAAAATCCGAGATATTTATATAGAGCAAGGTAGTGCACGTTGTTTTTTTTATTTTCCTCCAACATTTTTAAAAGCCGGGTGTCGGCAAGTGATTGTTCGACCGCTATCTTGAGCCTCCTCCTGATTTCTATTCTTGTCCATGCGATCTCCTTCAAAAGATTTTTTAGAAATGTTTATAGTCCCTTCTACAAATATGGTATCTTAGAAATCATCGATGCTTGACAAGTAATCTCCGCTTCTTTATCCAAATTTCGATGCACTGCCCTTGTGCAAAACCCGTTATCGCCACCGAACTTCTGGGAACGTTGTTTTATGCGACCAAAAGAGGATATCAGTTGGAACGAAAGATCAATCTCGCAGTTCTAACAACTGCTACGTACCGTACCTCCAATAGACACCGCTACCTTAAGTTAAACAGTAGCTACTCAGCATCATTTGCATTAGTTGCGACAATCTTTCTTTTTATATGGAAATTCGACATTTTATTTCAAATTCCTGCATATATTGTTCATTTTCCCTTAATATAGAAAACACAGCCCAAAGATTTGGGCTGTGTTTTTTTTGACAGCGTCCCCCCATACCTGCCCCGCGTAGGCTCTCCTTGGAGACGAAATATGTTCAATTCCTTATAGGTAAGCTACAAACAATGAATATGGTACAAGAAAAATTATATCATTGTTGGTTTCAATCCCTTATAGGTAAGCTACAAACGGAAGAAATGACAATTGATCAAGCGGCAGACATGTGTTTCAATCCCTTATAGGTAAGCTACAAACTCATAATTCATCGCGATGTGTGGGAGCAGCTAAGCCGTTTCAATCCCTTATAGGTAAGCTACAAACAACATGCCCGGTGTGGAAAAATATAGCGAAACAATTGTTTCAATCCCTTATAGGTAAGCTACAAACCATGAACTGAAGCATATCGGCGTTGGGCCGAAGGGGCGTTTCAATCCCTTATAGGTAAGCTACAAACTCCGGGCGATAGCCGAGATCCGCTGAACTAATAAAGTTTCAATCCCTTATAGGTAAGCTACAAACAAAAGAAAGCATTAGATTATCTCCAGAAATTCCCGCGTTTCAATCCCTTATAGGTAAGCTACAAACCAGCTTCAACTTCAACAACAAATGGAGGTTTTGTACGGGTTTCAATCCCTTATAGGTAAGCTACAAACCGCAGGCGTTGAATTAACTGTTGAAGCCCAGCCGAGGTTTCAATCCCTTATAGGTAAGCTACAAACTAAGAGTGCTCATATAAACTTCACTGCCCATTTGTTCGTTTCAATCCCTTATAGGTAAGCTACAAACATATCGGTTGATTCGGACAGCACTTAATGAAAAGAGGTTTCAATCCCTTATAGGTAAGCTACAAACAAAACCGGTTTGAATTTGATGCGTTTTACGATACACTGGTTTCAATCCCTTATAGGTAAGCTACAAACAGTCTATTGACGATGCCGTGAAAAAATTAATTAAATAGTTTCAATCCCTTATAGGTAAGCTACAAACCAATGCTATCGAACTTATACAGTTGCTTGCAGAGCCAAGTTTCAATCCCTTATAGGTAAGCTACAAACTAAACATAGCCGGCTCTTGTATTTTGTTCGCGATTGTTTCAATCCCTTATAGGTAAGCTACAAACAGCGTAGGCAACAGTGTTCGTCGGGAACGAGGTTGTATGTTTCAATCCCTTATAGGTAAGCTACAAACTTATGAAACATGGATGCAGTACCGGGATTTTTTATGTTTCAATCCCTTATAGGTAAGCTACAAACCCGTTTTGATTTTTTATGGCCCTCGACTGCAATTCCAAGTTTCAATCCCTTATAGGTAAGCTACAAACTAATGCTTTGCTTGCAAAATTGCGCCTGGCAGGGAGTTTCAATCCCTTATAGGTAAGCTACAAACGGGCATGAAAACCGAGTGGGATGACCCTGGAGAATGTTTGTTTCAATCCCTTATAGGTAAGCTACAAACTGCTAGTTAGCAAAAGCCTAGATCAAAGCATGTCGAGTTTCAATCCCTTATAGGTAAGCTACAAACACTACAGATGCTAGAAGACATGAGAGACAGTGTATTAGGTTTCAATCCCTTATAGGTAAGCTACAAACCGCCGCGCTCATGGCCGGCGATTATGACCAATCTGAAGGTTTCAATCCCTTATAGGTAAGCTACAAACTACCCGGTTCGCTTCAATGCCGATTTTACCGGTAGAGTTTCAATCCCTTATAGGTAAGCTACAAACTTCTCTTATGGAGAACAGTATACTCTGTTAGATTAGTTTCAATCCCTTATAGGTAAGCTACAAACACCTGGTACAGGCTATAGCCCGGGATTGTCTGGCTGGTTTCAATCCCTTATAGGTAAGCTACAAACTTTATTGGGAGGACTTTTCGGGCTTAACGCCAGTTCGTTTCAATCCCTTATAGGTAAGCTACAAACCCATTATACACAAAACAGCACCCCAAAGAAAGCCTTATATTTCATGCATTCTTAGATAAATAAAAGAATTACTGTTCGTGTCATTTCACGCACTATTCTAACTCTGTTGTCTACGGAAATTTCCCAAAAAGTCAACAACTATCTGTCTCCGGGTACCCAGACTATTTGTCGTCGACCTCCCGGCTTTTTTGCATTATCTATGGTCGACGACATCTTCCTGACTAAGAGCAGCTTTATATAGAAAACAGAGGACAGATTCCTCGTTTCAGGTTCAGGGCAATCGTTTACGGATTTTGTGCGACTGGAAAAATTTGAAGAATCTGAAGGAGATAGCGGTAGTCCAAAGAGCACATCTTTATCTTTGCCCGCTGGCTTTCTTTCAGCGAGGTATCTTGTTTCACCAGATTTAATGCCTAAGGTATCGAGATTTTCTGCACTCTGCCCCTTTCGTGCGCAGCTTTTGTCTTCTCGCAGTACGTTGTCCAACACCCAATGCAGCTTATTTTCAATTCCCCAGTGGCTCCGTCGGGCCGACAGCAATTGTTCCGCCGTTGAAACTTACTTTGAAGCACAAATTGCAAACATCGGTGTCGGCCGATACAGGATTTGCTCTATTTCATCGTAGATCAATTCATTAATATTTTCCTGTATGATTATATTGTGAAACCCGCTGCGGCAAAAAGCCTGTTCATCCCATGACGGGCGTTTTTCGTAGGTCAAAGGCAGCTTGCGGGCAATATCATCGCTTTCATCCTGCTGCTCCGGCGTAATTAATTCCTTATAACCTTTTTTTATCGCCAGTTGACGGTACTTATCGCACTGAAGCTTAAGTTCCGGGTCGCTAAGCCGCAAAAACCAGTTGGTATCAAAAACGAGTACTTTTCCTGCCGGTTTTAAAAGCCGGTGCCATTCCTGGTATACCGCTAACGGATTCGGTAACAACCAGGTTACATTCCGGGACACAATCAAGTCAAAGCTCTCAGCAGGAAAAGGAGCCGCATGAGCATCAGCCTTCAAAAAATGGATGGCTTGCCCGGCTGACGCTGCATTTTGCCGGGCTTGAGTCAACATATCGTCACACTTGTCTATTGCTGTAACTGAATAATCCATTTCAGCCAGCAGGATAGCAAAAAATCCCGGCCCGGTCCCCACGTCCAAAATCCGGGTGTTCTCTGCCGTACCGGCGTATTTACGCAAGATCATTTTCCAAGCCTGCTTTTTCTTGCAGGCCATTTCCCCTTGCACATATTCATTGAAAATGCCAGCAAGACTGTTCCAATATATTTCAATATGTTTTTCCAACATATTCAGCTCTCCTTAATGCTCACGCCCCAAAGCAAAATAAGTTTTGGTACATTTCCCCTACGAACTAGCAAAGGTTGTTTTTGTTGCTGTTATTTATCGTCTAGTCATCTGCTCTTACAATTCCATCGTTGCGGAAAGCAGCAAGGTACGCGGCGCTCCCATGGTCAGGGCTCCGTAAGTAGTTCCGACCCAATGGCGCTTATTAAACACATTGGTCACCATAGCCCGGACAGTCACCGGAGTGCCGCCCTGCCGAAAGGTATAGCGGGCGCCAACATCCCAGCGTGTCCATGGCGCAACTTGTACTGTATTGCCATTATCAAGGTATTGCGACCCATTGTATACAGCCCTTGCTGTCAATGTAAGGCCCGGCTGGAACGGCGTATCCCATTCCGCGCCCAGTGTGGCCGTCCAGCGCGGAACACCTACCGGCGTATTGCCGTCATATGTGCCATTGGCTGTTTTGACCAGTTTGCCGTCCAGCAGCATTACACCGCCCAACAGGCGGGTTCCTTTCCGGGGCTCGCCAAACACGTTCAGTTCCAGACCGCGGTTGCGCTGTTGGCCGTCCACACTATATACCAGCGTTGCCGGATTAATCAGCCCGCTGGGTTGGGTGATTTGAAAGGCGCTTAGCGTAGTAGCGAAAGTACCTGCATCCCATTTTAGGCCTGCTTCATATTGCTTCGATTTGAAAGGAGCAAAGATTTCACCGGCATTTGCCGCCGCAGCGGGGGCGGTCGCTCCTTGTTGCAAGCCTTCAATATAGTTGCCGTAGAAGGAAAGATTGGGCCTTGCTTTGATCACCAACCCAACCGACGGTGTGGTGGCGCTTTTATCGTAACTGGCGGTTTTGGCGCCCGTGGAATCAAACCTGTCTACTTTAACTTGCTGCTTGCGAATTCCCAGCGTTAGCTGCCACCGGTCATCGGCGGTGGACAGGGTGTCGGCTAGCGCTACGCCCGACAAGGTAGTCACTGATCCTAAAGGCAGATTGCCAAGATCTGTGATGCCCGGCTGTGCGCCCCATACCGGATTGTACAGATTTGATGAAAATGTAGTGACTGGCTTTGAAAGCTGATACCGGTCAATATTGAGTCTAGTGCCGCTCAGCACAATTTGGTGCCGCAGCAAACCACTGGTAAAACGGCCGCGGATACCCAGTTCCGCCGTATGAGCCAGATATTTGAGAGGATAATTGGTGACAGATTCGGTAAAGTCGCCTTGCGCATTCGTCAAAGTGGCACTGCCCAATACGTAGTCCCACGTATTCTTCCTGGCGCCGGCCGATGCAAAAACCAGCCAGTCCGGATTCAGATCAAATTCACCATGGATCACGCCGAAAGTATTTTTGCTGTTTGTATAGGTCCATGGCGGATTAAAGTTGAATGTACTTTTCGGGAGACGGGGCACAGACAAACCGCTGGCCAAATACATCTCAGCGGTAGGTGCGTTAAAATCGCTTTCCAGATAGCCAAGATCGGCCGAAGCACGAAACCGGTGTCCCCGCACATCAAATCCAAGTACAGCAAGGCTTACTTTCTGGGATTCTCCGTCAAAACGGGTGTCGCCCTGGCGATAAGCGCCGTTGAAGCGGACACCGAAACGGTTGTTTTCACCGAACCGGCGGCCGATATCAATATGTCCGCCTAACTGACTATCACCCGTATAGCTGATGTTCAGTCTGGTCAGCGGTTCTTCCCCGGCCCGCTTGGGAATGAGGTTGATGCTGCCCCCGATGCTGCCGGATGGCTGCATGCCGTTAATCAGGGCGCTCGGTCCTTTGAGAACTTCAACCCGTTCGACAAACTCAGTCCCGATAGAAGAGGTGGGAAGTATGCCGTATAATCCGTTGAACCCAATATCACCGACGGACAGTGTAAATCCGCGGATTGTCCAGGTGTCGTAATAGGAGGATAATGAATTAAACCGCACCGACGGATCATTGTCGAGCACGCCGGCCAGCGTGTGAGACTGTTGGTTTTCGATCAGTTTATCCGTATAACTGGTTATGTTAAATGGCGTATCCAGGAAATCTTTGTTGCCAAGCACGCCCAGCCGGCTGCCGCGGGCCACCTGACCACCGGCATAAGCCGGCGGTAAATCCTTCGATTGCTGAGAATCACGTTTAGCCGTCACTTCCGTAGGCGGCAGGGTATACTGTTGCACGTCAGAAGGTGCTGTTTCTGACACCTTGGCTTCATCAGCAGCCTGATCTGTGGTTGCTGCCGTTTTTGCCGCATCTTCCGCCGCATTAGCAATAAACGGCGCCGGCCAGCATAGGCTGCTGCCGATCAAGACATACAGCAGGCCTTTTCCGGCGCGGGATATTTTTCTTTTCATATCGTTTTACCTCCTTGATTGATTCATTTCTCTTTCATTTCTCTGTTTCTGCCCGCATCAAAGCAGGAAACCAGCTGTAAATTGCAGAGGGTTAGCCATTACTGCTTGTCCATATTCGCAAAGGGAATATCGTATTGACTCCCCAGAAAGATAACGCCTGAAACATTTTTATGATAAACAGCCTGATTGGTCAGATAAGTAAGCGGCAGGTAGACTGCCTGATCGTGCAAGGTGCCGAGTATATACCGGTACATATCCTGACGTCTTAACTCATCGGTGCTGATCAACACATCGTTAATTGTTTTGTCAATTTCCGCTTTCATGGGCAGGCCGGCTTGCGCCTGATAATCGGCGTCAGCCGGGCTGCGCATGGAGCCGACAAAGGAATGGGGATCGTAAGGCACTCCCCAGGTATTGCTGAAAATCAGGTGAAAACTGCCGTTTTTCCTGCGTTGTTCATAGGCCTGTTTTTCTTCGTTCACCAGCTTTAGTCTGACGCCAATTTTCCGCATATCGCCCTGCAATACTTCGCTGACAGACTTCTGGACCGCATCGGTGCTTTCAAAACACAGTTCCAGTTCCAGTTCCTGTCCGTCCTTTTCCCTGAATTCCTGGCCCGGCGGCAGTTTCCAGCCCGCTTCTTCCAGCAGCGTTCTTGCCTTGTCCAGGTTGAATTCGTAAGGCTTCAGACCAAGGTCGCAATAAGGAAAATTAGGGGCAAACAAAGTATCCGCTTTACGTTCGATGCCAAAGAATACTCCTTTGACCAAGGCTTCCTTATCCACGGCATGCTGGAGAGCTTGCCGCACCTTTAATTCTTTGGTCGGACCCCTGTTGGAATTAACGGCGATAGCACGGGTGGCCAAGGGTTCAGACAGTTTAGCTTCATATTTGCCGGAGTCCCTGAGCTGCTTGAAGGCATCGATACTGATGCTGCCGTAACCGTATATAAGGTCCAATTCTTCTTTCTCGAAGGCCATAACACGGGACTCACCGTCCGAAATGATTTTGAAGATGATTTTATCCAGCTTTGGCTGTGGCCCCCAGTAATGTTCGTTGCGCACAAATACCGCCATTTCCCCCTGCTTGTATTCGCTAAGCACCCAGGGCCCGGTCCCCACCGGTTGCTTGATTGTTTCCGCTGTGTTGCCATTATCCGTGAAAGCGGAAGGAGCCAGGAAACGCAGCGGTCGGATCAGCGCCAGTTCCTGGAGGGTCGGATAATAAACCTCTTTTAATACCAGTGTAAAAGTCAGGTCGTCCACCGCCCGGGTTTCTTGAATCTGTCTGATGAATTCCAGCCATTCATGACGTTTGCCGTTCGCCAGCACCGCATCGAAATTCTTTTTCACCGCTGCGGCGTTAAATTCTGTACCGTCCGAAAATTTGACGCCCTTGCGCAGCTTAAAAATATACTCTTTACCGTCAGGCGAAATGGTCCAGCTTTCCGCCAGCCAGGGAATAATCTTGCCGTCCGCGCCGTATTGTACAAGCGGTTCATAAACCATCGCCTGCGCCACCATCTGGTTGGGATTATATTGATGCGGATTTAAGGGTCCGATATCTTTTGGATAGGAATACGTCAATATCTTAGACTGCGTGGAAGTTTGCGTGGACTTCCCCCCGCAGCCGGCCAGTAGACCGCATATCAGCAGAATTAGAAAAATTAGAAAAATTATGGTTAGAAATTTCGACCAGTTATTATGCTTCATAAACTTAATCAAGGAAACTTCCTCCTTTTGCTCCTGTCCCATCGCTGTTTCGACATACTTGTCCGCTTCTGCCAGCCTGTTGATTTTCAATGTTCTGTGCCTTATAATTCCATCGTTGCGGAAAGCAGCAAGGTACGCGGCGCTCCCATGGTCAGGGCTCCGTAAGTAGTTCCGACCCAATGGCGCTTATTAAACACATTGGTCACCATAGCCCGGACAGTCACCGGAGTGCCGCCCTGCCGAAAGGTATAGCGGGCGCCAACATCCCAGCGTGTCCATGGCGCAACTTGTACTGTATTGCCATTATCAAGGTATTGCGACCCATTGTATACAGCCCTTGCTGTCAATGTAAGGCCCGGCTGGAACGGCGTATCCCATTCCGCGCCCAGTGTGGCCGTCCAGCGCGGAACACCTACCGGCGTATTGCCGTCATATGTGCCATTGGCTGTTTTGACCAGTTTGCCGTCCAGCAGCATTACACCGCCCAACAGGCGGGTTCCTTTCCGGGGCTCGCCAAACACGTTCAGTTCCAGACCGCGGTTGCGCTGTTGGCCGTCCACACTATATACCAGCGTTGCCGGATTAATCAGCCCGCTGGGTTGGGTGATTTGAAAGGCGCTTAGCGTAGTAGCGAAAGTACCTGCATCCCATTTTAGGCCTGCTTCATATTGCTTCGATTTGAAAGGAGCAAAGATTTCACCGGCATTTGCCGCCGTAGCGGGAGCGGTCGCTCCTTGCTGCAAGCCTTCAATATAGTTGCCGTAAAAGGAAAGATTGGGCCTTGCTTTGATCACCAGCCCAACCGACGGTGTGGTGGCGCTTTCACTGTAGGTGGAGGTTTTAGTACCGGCGGGACTATAGTTATCCACTTTGATTTGTTGTCTGCGCGCCCCCACTGTTAGTTGCAGCCGTCCATCCGCGGTAGACAGCGTATCAGCCAGTACTACGCTTGACAAAGTGGTTGCCGCTCCCAGGGGCAACGTTCCAAGATCAGGGATATCCGGCTGAGTGCCCCATGCCAGCCGGTACAGATTGGACGAAAAGGTATAGAACGTTTTTGAAAGGTAGTACCGGTCCATATTAAACCGGGTACCGCTCAGCACCAGTTGGTGCCGAATTGAACCGCTGGTGAACTGCCCGCGGATTCCCAGTTCTTCCGTATGGACATGGTATTCGAGGGGAAAGTTATCGATAGATGCAGTAAAATCACCTTGCGCATTCGTCAAAACGGCACTGCCCAATATGTAGTCCCACGTATTTTTCCTGGCGCCGGCCGATGCAAAAATCATCCAGTCCGGATTCAGATCAAATTCGCCATGAATCACGCCAAAAGTATTTTTGTTGTTGGCATACGTCCAGGGCGGACTAAAATTGAACGTGTTTTTCGGGAGCGCAGGTACAGACAATCCGTTAGACAAAATCAGCGAAGTAGTCGGCGCATTTTGATTTACTTCCTGATAACCTAAATCGATCGCCGCACGGAAACGCTTTCCCCGTACATCAAGTCCAAGGGCAGTGAGACTCACCTCCCGGGACTCCCCGTCAAAACCGGTGTCGCCCTGGCGATAAGCGCCGTTGAAGCGGACACCGAAACGGTTATTTTCACCAAACCGGCGGCCGATATCAATATGTCCGCCTAACTGACTATCACCCGTATAGCCGATGGTCAAGCTGGTCAGCGGTTCTTCCCCGGCCCGCTTGGGAATGAGGTTGATGCTGCCCCCGATACTGCCGGCGGGTTGCATACCATTAACCAAAGCGCTTGGCCCCTTAAGAACTTCAACCCGTTCAGCAAGCTCCGTCCCTACAAACGAATTGGGGAGGAGGCCATATAATCCGTTGAACCCCATATCTTCGCAAGATAGTGTGAATCCACGAATTGTCCATGTATCATAACTGGAAGATCCGGAATTAAACCGCACCGACGGATCATTGGCAACCACGCCGGCCAGCGTGTGAGACTGCTGGTTTTCGATCAATTTATCCGTATAACTGGTTATGTTAAATGGCGTATCCAGGAAATCTTTGTTGCCAAGCACGCCCAGCCGGCTGCCGCGGGCTACCTGACCACCGGCATAAGCCGGCGGTAGATCCTTCGATTGCCGGGAATCACGTTTAGCCGTCACTTCCGTAGTCGGCAGGGTATACTGTTTTACATCGGAATCGGAAGATGCTGTTTCTGACACCTTGGCTTCGGCAGCCTGATCTTCGGTTGTTGCCGTTTCTGCCGCATCTTCCACCGCGTTAGCAATAAATGGCATGTACAAAAATAGACCACTGCCGACCAAGACATAAAGCAGGCTTTTTCTGGCGCGGGACATTTTCTTTCTCATACTGTTCTTATCCTCTTATTATTTTTATTTTAGCAACTGTACCCATAAGCTGCGAAAGTTGAGTTCGTTAGTCAATGAAAATGGGGATGCCTTGATTGTAAAAACCCGGGTTACGTACCTCTGCGTTCATACGCAGCGTGGTATCCGGAACTTCGAGGCTCTGATTCAAATCCGGTCTATAATTTGCACAGGTTGCAGGGCATGTGCTCCAGGGTTGCAGTTGTCGTGCCATAGCGCGCAGGGTTTCAATATCAACTGTCGTCGTAAAGCCTTGTTGTTTCATCCATTCATCATTGAACAATGTTTGTATATAACGTTCCCCCCCATCAGAAATCATGCAGACGACCCGGTTTTCCGGCGTAAGATTTTGGGCAACCTTAAGGGCAACCAGTGCGCAAGCTCCGCCTGAGGGTCCCATAAGTATACCTTCATTGCGGGCAAGTGCCCGCGCCGTCAGGAATGCCTGCTCATCAGTAATTTTATAAGCGCAATCGATATATTCCATTGTCAGGTTATCCGGTGTCCAGCCAAGACCTATGCCCGGTATACGATAAGAATGGGCATTGCCGCCAAAAACCGCAGAGCCTACAGCATCAACTCCGATAATCCGCACCTCCGGCCTAAAGGTTTTCAGGTACTTTGAAATCCCTCCCAATTGTCCGCCGGTACTTACCGCCGCAATAAAGGTTGTAATCTTATTTGCGCAGTCCTCTATTATTTCACGGGCAGTACTTTTATAATGCGCTTCACTGTTGAGCAGATTAAAGCACTGGTCAGGGCGAAAGGCATTTTTAATCTCCCTGGCTAATTTATTAGCAAGCGAAATCCTTGTTTTATGATAACTGCCGCAGTCGTCCTGTTCTGTTACGACAATTACCTCTGCGCCAAAACATTTTAAGAGAGCCACATTCGTACTGGTGGTTTTTGGATCTACCAGAATGATTACATGATAGCCCTTGGCAGCGCCGATCATCGCAAGGGAAATACCAAAGTTGCCACTTGAAGATTCAATAATGGTTCCGCCAGGTTTCAGTAATCCCCGTTGTTCAGCCTCTTCAATGATATAAATTGCCGGCCGGTCCTTTATGCTTCCGCCAGGATTGTTGCGCTCATATTTGAACAAAACCTGACCTTCATCGGTTTTGTTACTATTGGGTATCGTTATGAGTGGTGTTTTCCCAATTGTCTTTAAAATACTGGTTATCACATTCACCATTCCTTTCACCCTCAAGGCGCAAAATGGAATAAACCGTTGCGCTTGAGCGATTTATCCAATTTCCAGGACATCTACTTCTATAAATAGGTGTTACCTTGTTATTAACTTCAGGTGGAGTGGAGTCTCCACCTGAAGCCCCGAAGCCTATATAGCCGGACAAGTTCACTTTTTAATTATGTTGTTGAGATTTCAGGCAATTGCGGCGATTGTCCTAACTTTTTGCACAATATAAAGCCAAACATGGAAACCATGGCTATCGCGCAAAATAAGAACCAAGGGATCATGCTTAAACCGGTCTTTGTTGCCAGGTCAAAGAAAACTCCGCCAATGATCGCACCAAAGCCGCTTCCGAGAGCAAAACCTAAAGAATTAACACCTAAATACATCCCCATTGCTTGCGGATTAGCCATAGCAACCGCCATGGTCTGCTGGTTTGGCCTGGCTAAGAGAAAACCTAAGGTGAAGAGAACAACTACTGCCAGAAACATATGTGTTGTGTTGATAAAAGATAGAAGCAGGAGTGCAACTGCAATAATAAAAATGCCAATTACTACAATCTGACGAGGAGAGTATTTGCGTAGCATGAAGGATACCAGAGGGTATTGCAAAACTGTCGTGACTGCTGCATAGACTGCAAACATCATCCCTACGCTGTCAGCACTTCCTGAGAGTTCTTGAATCCGCAGGGGAAAACTAAGGTTAATCTGCGAAGCGGCCAGCCAGAAAATAATCATGAGGAGGGTAAGCATGAGAAACGGCCGGTCTTTTCCTATAGCCCGGAGCGAAGATCTTACAGAATAGGAAGGCGCGACGCGAACAACAGGTGGCATAGCAAAACGAGAAATAATAAATGTTATCATAAAACAAAAGGCCGCCCCAAAACAAACCGCTCTAAAGTCGAGATACAAAAACAAGGTGCCCAGAAGTGGACCGACAGTACTCGCAATACCCGTAATCGTATTGTTCAGCGAATAGTATCGGGAGCGATTCCTCTCAGTGGTTAATGTTGCAATAGCGGTTTGATAGGGCGTTTCAAACAGCACCCCACCAAGGCCGGTGAGAATCATTGAAACCAAAAGGAGCGGGAAATCCTTTGCAAAGGCTAACGTGACAAATCCAATCGAGCGTAATAATACGCCAATACTGATGAGGGTTCTTACATCAACACGGTCTGCCAAGGTTCCCCCCACCATGGCAAGTCCTTGTTGTGAGAATTGTCTTGTTGCGAGGGCGAATGCTACTGCGGTTGCCGAAAACCCCATTGTGTTTACATAGTATCCGATAATCAGGGGCATGATCATCTCAAACCCCATTACCATGAAAAATGTGAAAAAAAGAAGGATCATTAAACCTCGGTGATTCGCCCCGGACGACTGAGCCATAGACACCGTTTCTCCTATACCGCTTGCGCAATAACTTGCATGCGTGTACCCAACATTTCATTACTGAAGACGAAAGGACTCTGTCTATCATACTTGCCAGCATGAGGGGTTGGGTTATCAAAGATCTGCAGCAGGCGAAAACTGCAAGAAGATAGATAGTTGGTCAGCTCCTGCGGGAAAAACAGGCGATGTCTTAAATGTTCTATAATGGGGGGCCAACCTGTAACCGTCCAAGAATAGTCTCGCTGTAATATTTGATTTGCAAGATCAATGCTAAATCGTGTTTTAAGAGTAACAACCGTATCTTCAAAAATTGTCTGTTCAGCCAGGTCTTCTGTAAGCCAGCGCTGTCCCTCTTTGGTAAGGAAAAAGGCGGCATTTCTCATGTCAAGATACAAAAGTCCGCCGTTATGAAGATGTTTGCGAAAACACTGTAAGCTTGAGAGAACAGCTTCATTCGAAAAATTATATAAAAATGTACTTCCTACACAAAAGAGTGCGTCAAATTGCTGATTAAGTGAAAAATCCGCTTGATCACCATAAACAAATGGCGATGCAGGATAGTGTTCTTTAGCCCATGAAAGCATTTCCTGCGAGTTATCAAGCCCGGTGGCTTCGTATCCCATACTGTTGAGATACGCAACTTCACGCCCTAATCCGGATCCGATATCCAGCACTTTTTTTCCAGCCTTATATTCTGCTAAAAGTGCATGGATGAAATGCGCCGTGCAGAGGTTTGGATCCCTATAAAAAGCCAGGTAGAGCGCAGGATTGGTATGTAAGAAGTTTTCCGTATCTGTTTTTAATTTAATTTGCATATTCATTTTCCTTTCTAAATTGTATAGCAATAGAGTTGGGAAGCAGCTGCGCTAAATTGGGAGAATGGGAAAGGTTCTGCAACAAGGGCAGTAACACCTTTTTCCATGAATTGCGCAATTGCAGCACTTCCGGTTTGTGCATATACGGTTAAAGGAATCTGCTTTTCTCTGACTCTTGCGAGTATACGATCAAAAGTCCCATTGCTTAAAGTCATTGCCGTGCAGATTACACTGTCGGCTTTTTCAAGAACTTTCTCCATATCTCTTTCAACGGCTTCTCCCCACTGGGTTACTTTTAGCTGTAAATCGCAGGGCAAGCAGGTTCCGCCCCGTTGGGTGATTGCCTCAACTAAAGGATTGACCACACCAATAAGCGCCACTTTCTGCGATACTTTAATATCAGCCATATCTGCAATAAGCGCATCACGCAGCTTAGCTTTCTGAACTGGAGTTCCCCCAGGAATATCAACCACTTTTGTACAAAAATCTTGATGCGGATTAATTACTCCAAGATAGGCATCCATTGCCGCAATTTGCGCGGGTAGTCTCTTATCGCGTAATGCCGCAGCCAGAGGCAGTCCCGATAGTTGCGATGCAATTCGCATATCTAGCTGGTCCGGTGTATGAGAACATGCACCAAAATATGATTCCACCCTAATTAGCAGGTAATAATTGTGATATTTGGTCTCGGAAAACGGAAACTGAGTGGTTTGATAAATATAGGATGCTCCGGTAACACTTAAGGTTTCCGGCTTTGACCCAAGCCTGCCTTCGAGAATCGCTTCCCGTAAGGCATTCACAGATAATGAGTCATGTGCCTGGTTTTTTTTCATACACCCCACCTATCCCTTATCATTAAAATTAAAAACAATGCGCTTGAGAGCTTCTTCCGCATAAAATCTGGCATTTAATCCCTCAGCATCTTGGGCAATAATGTGACCCAAATAGCAGGCGTTATCAATGGGAGAATCGATATTCTTACCTACGCAGTTTTCAATCTTATAGCGGGCGATATGTTCATCTGTCGCGAGCGATTCACCCCCCTGAATCTCAGTAATTCTTCCGCCCTGGGGGGGAACAAGAAACATAATAGCCGCACTGGTAATACCGCTGTCTTTTGCGGAAATTGCAGGTTTAATGCCCAAAGAGAGATCAATAAATGCATGGAGTAAATTAATACCGGTAACTCGTTCGATAAGTTCTACAATGTAGTTGCCGGCAGTTCTTGGATTGATTTCTACGACCCGAGGACCCTCAGCAGTAATCTTTACTTCTGTATGAGCAATTCCATGGTCGAAGCCTACTGCTTTCAGCACGTCCCAAACAAATTCCGTAACCATAGAACGGGTTTTATCGTTCAACGGTGCCGGGAACATGTGACCACTTTCAATAAAATAGGGTGACCCGGTAATCGATTTATCCGTAATGCCCAATATTGTTGTCTCTCCATTATAGGAGACGCTTTCAATGCTAACCTCCTCTCCGCGCATATACTCTTCCAGGAGATAGGTGCAGTCTCTTTCCTGATCTCTGAAATTATAGGGGAAGGCTTCAAGAGCATGGTAAGCATCCTGTAATTCCTCAACATTTCGAATGAAGCGTACAAATGCGCTGGATGCAAGGTCCACAGGCTTTATAACTAACGGATAGCCAATCTCATTTGCAGCTTTTTCTACTTCAGCCCAACTATGGGCAAGACGATATTGCGGATTTGCAAGGCCGGCTCTGTCAAGCGCCTGACGCAGAAGATGCTTTTGCCGTACTGTTTTTACTTTGTCCGGGAAAGGACAAGGGAGGTTAAAGGTTTTGGCTATTTCTTTTACGATTTCAATGTAGTAATCACAGACCGTAATTATACCGTCAAACTGATATGGTTTTAAGAATTCAATTAAGCCTGAAAGATCATTTGTTTCTGTTACCAGAACTGAGTCGGCATACTGAAAAACTGCATGTTTTTCAGTATTGAGTGCACTCTTATAATGTTCAGGTTTACGAGTTACAAAGGTATAGGTGTGCCCTAAAGACTTTAAGAGGGGAGGCAGCAGATTGCCACTTGCTCCAACCCAGCTTTCGACCATTAAAATATGCGCCATACTTAGAACTCCTTTCGCTATTTTCTTAACTTTTGAAATGAAAATTACCTCAATGGCTTAAATTTGTTGGCTATTAGGCTATAAAAAAACTCCTTCAGTTCTCCCAAACAAACACAAAAAAACGAAGATATACGGATCATTCTTTAACCCGTTAATACCTTCGTGGTCATAATTCGCTCAATTATGTAGTTATAGTAATAAAAGCGTACAGTCTTCGCTACTGTATCGATAAAATAGTAGCATATTTTTCCTTTTTATGCAATAATGTTTTTTTAAATAAAGTTATTTTATAGGCTTATTTTAGAATGATTGCAATCCTTGCGTTTTGGGTGCCTACTGAACGGGGGACGCCGCCGCAGCAAAATTATCCACCGTTGAGTGCTGCTCAAAACAACTCACCGGCTGAGCCGGCAGTACGGCCGCTAACAATGCCAGCGACACCGGATGGGTAAGACACTGAATGTCAGCCATATCCTCAAGCCTTTCCACAATCTCACCGGCAGACATGACGGCCAGCCGGTCGGACAGACGGGCTACCGCCGCCAGATCGTGGGAAATAAAAACATAGGACATGGTAAGTTCTTCCCGTAAGTCGGACAGTAAAGCCAGAATCTGGGTCTGCACCAGTACATCCAGGCTGCTGACCGCTTCATCCAGGACAATCAGCTTGGGGCGCAGGGAAATGGCCCGGGCGATACACACCCGCTGCAATTGTCCGCCGCTGAACTGATGCGGGTATTTGGCGGCATCGCCGGCCTTCAGCCCCACCAGTTCCAGCAGTTCACCCACCGTCCGCCGCTCCTCCCGCTGGCTTAACCGGGCAAAATTCTTTAGCGGTTCGGCAATACTCTCCCCGGCCGTCAGGCGGGGATTGACCGAGCTGAAGCAGTCCTGAAACACTACCTGCAGGTCGCGCCGGACCGCCCGGACAGCGGCTTTATCCTTACCATACAAATTGACACCCTGAAAAAGCACCTCACCGGTTTCCGGCCTCTCGATGCCAAGAATAATCCGGCCCAGGGTACTCTTGCCTGAACCGCTTTCGCCGACAAGTCCCAGGCATTCTCCGGCTCCCAGTGTAAGAGATACCGCTTTGGCGGCCTGCACCTTCCTGCCCTGTTTGAAAATACCGCCGCCGTGAAAGTGTTTGCTGACTCCCCGTAATTCAAGAAGCGGTTGCGCTGCCGGCATGTACCACCCTCCGTTCGCATCGTAAGTTCAAGCCGCTGCGCGCCTTCAGCAGCAGTTTGGTGTAAGCGTGCTGCGGTGCCGTAAATAATTCCCCCGCCGGTGCCTGTTCAACGATCTGGCCGTCGCACATAACGGCCACTTCATCAGCCAGACGGGCAATCACCGCAAGGTCATGGGAAATAAGCAGGATGCTTGTGCCAAAGTCCCGCCGCACCCCGGCCAGGAGATCAAGAATCTGCACCTGCGAAGTGGCATCCAGAGCGGTAGTCGGTTCGTCGGCAATGATCAGATCGGGTTTTTGCGCCAGGGCGATGGCAATAATAACCCGCTGCAGCATGCCGCCGCTTAATTCGAACGGATACTGGCGCAGCAACAGACCGGCATCCGGCAGGCCCACTCGCGTCAGATATTCTATCGCCGTTGCCCTGGCAACCTTAGTGTCTGTTTTGCCATGGGCCAGCAAAGTCTCAATAAAATGATCGCCAATGGTGCAAATGGCATCAAAGGCACTCATGGGATTCTGCATAATGAGCGCAATTCTGTCCCCGCGCAGCTGCCGCCACTCGGCGGATGAAAGGCTGCCTAAGCTTTTCCCATTTATCTGAATCTGCCCGCCTGTTTGCATAATACCTGCCGGCAAAAGATTTAAAACGGCCAGGCAGGTCATGGTTTTACCGCAACCGCTTTCGCCTACCAGCCCAAATACCGCCCCTTTATCGATTTGAAAGCTAAGGTTCCGTACTACAGGAACCACCTGTTCTTTTCGTCTGATGACTATCTCCAGACCTTCCACCGCCAGCAGCGGCTGCTTTTTCATAACCGGTTCCGTCCTCTCTTAGCATTTCCCCTTGGGGTCAACCATGTCCCTCAGGGCATCTCCCAACAGATTAAAAGCCATCACTACACTTAAGATCATAAAACCGGGATAAGCCATCAGCGAGGGATAGCCCCGCAAGAACTGGCGGCCGTCATTAATCATGGCGCCCCACTCGGGTGTAGGCGGCTGAATCCCCAGGCCTAAGAAAGACATACCGGCAATATGCAGGATAACCCAGCCGACGTCCAGTGTGGCCAACACGGCAATCTGCGGCAGAATGTTGGGTAAAATGTGTCTGGCAATAATGACGGCTTGTCCGGTTCCGGCCACCTTGGCCGCCAGGACATAGTTTCTTTCCTTCAGGCTAAGCACCATCCCCCGGATCATACGGGCATACCAGGCCCATTGGGAAAGAGCCATGGCCAACACCACATTCGTCAGCCCCGGTCCCATAACTCCCACTAATGCCAGCGCCAGGATAAGACTGGGGAAAGCCAAAAATATATCACAGAGCCGCATAATAACAGCATCCACCCTGCCGCCGGCGAAACCGGCCGCCGCTCCCACCACAGTACTAATAGCCAGCGTTGCCGACATAACGGCCAAAGCCGCACCCAGGGAGACTCTGGCCCCATGAATGAGGCGGGACAAAATACAGCGGCCAAGATGGTCGGTTCCCAAGAGATAGCTGCCGTCCGGCGGCATTAATTTTCGTTCCAAAGAGACATCATTGGGATCATGCGGCGCCAAAACCGGCGCCAAAACAGCCAATAAGATATTAACCAGAATAACCAGCAGACCTACCGCCACCAGTGTGCGCCTGCCCGTCAGGTTTTGCATAAAAGTTGCGGCCATTACCCTCATGCGGATTCCCCTTTCAGGCGAATCCGCGGGTCAAGCCACGCATAGGCAATATCCACAAGCAGATTGGCGATAACAAACACGACAGCCATGATAAGCACAAAACATTGTACTACCGGATAATCCCGGCTCAAAATAGCCGACACGCAAAACCGGCCAACCCCCGGCCAGGAGAATACGCTTTCCACGATAACCGACCCGGACAATAAATGCCCGATACTCATTCCCAGCGCCGTCACGACCGGCAGCATGGCATTTTTCAGCACATGCCGGCCGATAATCCAGCGTTCTCTTAAACCTCTGGCTCTGGCGTACAGAACGAACGGCTGATCAAGATTCTCCAGCATACTGGTCCGCAGCAGGCGGATATACGTGGCAATATAGCTAAAGGACAGGGTTAGCGCCGGCAAAATAAAATGGGCCCAGGACCCTCGCCCCAGAGTAGGCAGCAGGTCAAGTTTCAGGGCAAAAAAATACATCAGCATAAACCCCAGCCAAAAATTAGGCATAGCGGCGCTGGTAAAAGCCAGCAAACGACAAAAATTATCAAACCAGCCGTCTTTATGGAGGGCGGAAAAAATCCCCATGGGGATACTGAGTACCAGGGTGATAACCAGGGAAACAGCGGCCAGCTGCGCCGTGGCCGGCAGCAAAAACATCATTTCATCCCACACTGGCCGGTGGGTGGCATACGACCTGCCGAAATCAAGGGTTAGCGCCTTTATCAGCCAATCCCAGTACTGAACAGGCAGCGGGCGGTCAAGGCCAAGTTCCGCCCTGACCGCCGCCACTGCGCTTTGAGTCGGCGGTATCTGCGACAATCGCAAATACGCCTCCGCCGGGTCGCCCGGCGTAAGGCGCAAGATGAGAAAAGTAATGAGCGAAATGCCCACCAGTACAGGTATCAGGCTGAGCAGTCGTTTGACAATATAACCAAGCATGCTCCTTACCTCTATTTCTAAAAGTTACTGAATATCCATAGTTACAAAAGGTATTTCATACTGGCTGCCCATAAAGGTAACACCGGTTACATTCTTAGGATATACGACAATATTGGTCAGATAGGACAACGGCAAATATACGGCCTGCTCATGGAGCGTTGTAAAAATTTGCTTATACATTTCCTGGCGTTTACCCTCATCTGTGCTCACAAGCACGTCAGAAGCCAGCCGGTCAATTTCCGCTTTCATCGGCAGCCCCGCCTGGGCCTGGTAATCGGCATGAGCCGGTTCGCGCATCGATCCCACCAGCGAATGCGGGTCATAGGGAGCGCCCCAGGTATCGCTGTAAATCAGATTAAAGTTGCCGTTCTTCTGCCGCTCGCTGATTGCCCCTTCTTCCTCGCCGGTAAGCTTAACTTTTATGCCGATTTTTCTCAAGTCTCCCTGTAATACTTCGGCAACTGATTTCTGGATAGCATCCGTGCTGACAAAACAGACTTCCAGTTCAAGCACCTCACCGTCTTTTTCCCGGAACTCTTTCCCCGGGACTTCCTGCCAGCCGGCTTCCTCAAGCAGGGCTTTAGCCTGGGCTTCGCTGTATTCATAAGGCTTTAAGCCCAGATTGCAGTACGGAAAGTTGGCGGCCAGCAACGTATCAGCCTTGCGCTCGGTGCCGAAGAGGACACCCTTAACAAAGGCATCTTTGTTGACAGCATGCTGGAGGGCCTGGCGGACCTTGAGGGCCCTGGTCGCGCCTTTGTTGGAATTGACGGCGAGAACCCGGGTTGCCAGCGGTTCGGATAATTGGGTTTCATACTTGCCGGATTGCTGCAGTTGCTTGAAGGCATCCATGCTGATGCTGCCGCTGCCGTAGATCAGATCAAGTTCTTTCTTTTCGAAAGCAACCACCCGGGATTCACTGTCAGGAATGATTTTTACGACCAGCTTATCAACTTTGGGCTTGGCTCCCCAGTAATGCTCATTGCGGACAAATACCGCCACTTCACCCTGTTTATACTCGCTCAGCACCCAGGGTCCCGTGCCAATCGGTTTTTTGATGCCTTCGCCGGTATTGCCGTTATCGGGAAACTGGGCCGGCGCCAAAAAGCGGATAGGCCGGATAAGGGCCAGCTCCTGCAGTACAGGATAATAGGCCTCTTTTAGCACCAGCTTGAAGGTGTTGTCGTCAATAACCTGTGTTTCCTTGATCTGCCTGATAAACGCCAGCCAGTCATGCCGCTTGCCATTGGCCAGCACGGCGTCAAAATTTTTCTTGACAGCGGCGGCGTTAAACGGCGTGCCGTCAGAGAACTTTACATCCGGGCGCAACTTAAATATGTACTCTTTGCCGTCCGGCGAAATTGTCCAGCTTTCGGCCAGCCAGGGAATAATTTTGCCGTCGGCGCTGTACTGTACTAACGGTTCATAAACCAAAGCCTGGGCAAACATCTGATTTGGATTGTACATGTGCGGATTTAAGGGACCGATATCCTTCGCCCAGGAAAAATTTAAGACTTTCTCTTTGGCCGGCGACTGACTTGACTGGGAACCACAGCCAGCCGCCAGAGTAACCAAAAGGACCAGGGCAATCAATAATGCCGCATATTTTTTAAACCTATGAAACTGTTTTACTTTCACTGTCATTTGCTACCTCTCCCTTATTTTTGTTTATGTCAGATATGACCATTCAGCCAGTCTGCATTTTCTATTCGGCCAACAAAAAAGACATGAAAAACCACCGGGACTTCACATCCTGAGCGGCTTCATGCCTGATTATCGTTTCTTTGTTTGTCAAAATACTTAAAGCTTCGTCATAAGAGTTTTCTTAACTCTATTCCAGAATATTGTACAATGTTAGCCTCTTTTTGTAAATAGTGAAAAAATTATCCCCATACAACTTTATTTTGGCTACATATCAACAGTCCCTGATCCCGTCGGTTAGGAATGTATACAGGGCTTCTATCAGCGTCAAATAGTTCACCTCGCTTACAGGAAATTTATGGATTGTTGTTGAATGTCACCCTCAGAAGGAGGTGACATGACTATGAGTGAAGCGGATAAGCAACTAGCAGTAAATCTTACAATTGCCATCATCGCAGCTAATCCACGGACAACTTATATCAAGACGGCAGGTGGCGTTGAGACCCTCGTTCCGTCGCTTAGTATTGAAAACATCGGCGGATTAGTGAAACACTATTACACTCTTCTCAAATCTCTGGATAATGATAGTGACGCGGATAAGGAACTGGCAGTAAATCTTACAATTGCCGTCATCGCAGCTAATCCACGGACAACCTATATCAAGACTGCAGGTGGCGTTGAAGTTCTCGTTCCGTCGCTTAGTATTGAAAGTATCGATGGATTAGTGAAATGCTATTACACTCTTCTCAAATCTCTGGATAGTGATAGTGATCAACAATAAGAATGTGTGTAAGAATAGTTTCAATATTTTTCGACTTGCTCAAGATTAATATTAGTTACTGAAACGTGGTAAGGTCACCATAATGGCTTTCATAGAGTATTTTTATCTCTAAGAATTTTTGCATCAAGCTTTTTTAGTCCAATAAGAATAGACGTTCCCATAATATCCAGGTCCTGAACTGAAGGTATTACAGCGTATAACTCCTTATTGATACACCATATAGACCTTTGAGGAACTGAATCGTTTCCATATCGAGGAATTATGTGCCAATGGACATGTGATGCTCTCTTTAATATTTGTTTACCTTGTTCCTCATCCTCCCCTTAAGTAACTCAACAATATCCTCATGACAAAAATCCATTATATCTCCCAAAAATTTTATATTCCAAACTCCTGTAGAAGCCATTTGATCTTTTCAGTATCAATAAAAATAGCATACATATCAGGTGCCTCAAAACTTGCTCCTTGACCGTCTTCATCAGCTAATATTATTTTTACCAATTCTGATCTCTCCCGATTTTAACCGGCTGCGCCATGGCGCCCATGGCCGGGACCCCGGTTGCCGCCATTTTGACCCTTAAAACTCATAGCCACAAATTGCACAAACACGACCAGAATCAGATCCGTTTTTGATTTCTTCGGCCTTTCTCCATACTTAATATATAATTAATAAATTGATTAGCACTAGTGCCTTCAGCATCGGCTTCCTCAACGATCCACCGGTGAATGCTTTTAGTTGTTCGTAATAATAGCTTACCATTAAATTCCGCTGCTGCGTTAGGTTCGGGAACTTCCCTACCAAAAGACAACGTTGCTTCTATCCATGCTTCTTTAGCGGCCATAGCATCCTTCAGTGCTTCCTCTATGCTATCACCGGTCCCAATGCAGCCTTTTAAATCCGGAAATTCAACAATCCAGCCACCGCCGTCCTCTTCGCTTAAAGGTCGTACTGAAAAGGGATATGCTAATTCTAAATAATCATTCAAACTTTTCAACCTAATTCCCCCTATGTTTATATTGAAATCTTAGCAAAAGGGATTACTCCCCTTTACCTTCAACCAGTTCAATAGCCATTTTTACATATACCGCCTTTACTGGTTTATCTCTTGGTATAGATAAACTTTGACCATTTAAATTATATACCCGGTGACTTTTTCGACCACCTTCCCACCAGGTAGCCCCATTCATTTCTAAAAATTTATGCAAGTCATCGAAGCTTACATTGCGCGGGTTATTTTTAATTTTTGCCGCCAACTTCTCTTTCTGAGTCACTACTAAATCCCCTTAACGATATTATTAGCAATAGCAAACATAAAAACCGTCCAAATGTTTGCCCGTTACCGCCGATCGGTAGATATATCGCGTTTCCGTCGCCGGCGTCCAGGCCCGGGATGTAAATGCATCATATCTTTATCTTTGCAAGTGCAAAAAACGCTTTCACAGTTTCCCCAATTCGAGCTATTTCAGATTCAAGTCTATTTTTATCCCTGGTTAGTTTCGCAATTTCATTTTTCGCCGTTTGCCGTTCCTGTTCAATGCCGGTTTCCAGATATTCCACCGTGTAAAATTGAGCTTGGCATTGAAGACAGTTTTTCTCCCGGCGTCTTTTCGAATATAAAGCTGAAGAATTAGAAATTAAAGCCCTTCGGTTTTACGTTAATCGTAAACGTCGTAGATCACAAGTCAATCAATAATCGAAGTAAAGCCTTTCGTTTATCTTGCGAGAGGCTTTTTAATTTTTATATAGCTCTGTAATTTCTGGATCTTCGCTTTCAACACTACCTGTGGGCGCCCATCTATAAGTCCAGCATAGGTAAGCTAGAAAGCAGAGTCACGAAAGAAAACCTTGTCCAACTGATGCGTTTCAATTCCTTATAGGTAAGCTACAAACCGAAGACCAATCTGCCGATATTTATATCGAAATTCCTACGTTTCAATTCCTTATAGGTAAGCTACAAACTGCCGTGCAGAGCGTGATAAGTGGCTTGCTAACTTAGTTTCAATTCCTTATAGGTAAGCTACAAACTGCTGCATTTTTTTGTCCATTATGACTTCTTTATTTTGTTTCAATTCCTTATAGGTAAGCTACAAACTATATATAGTGTACCGATGTACCGAGTGTACCGAGGTTTCAATTCCTTATAGGTAAGCTACAAACTGGTTCTTGAGAAGTTGATTCGACTTTTACGGTAGGCTGTTTCAATTCCTTATAGGTAAGCTACAAACGCGCTCTCCGGGAACAAAGTACTTGTCCCGGTAGGCGGGTTTCAATTCCTTATAGGTAAGCTACAAACCGTAGAGAAGCTTCGACAAGAAAATGCCTCTTTAAAAAGTTTCAATTCCTTATAGGTAAGCTACAAACACCCGCATAAACACTAGAATATTAGCGGTTCAAGTGTTTCAATTCCTTATAGGTAAGCTACAAACGGTACGACATTCCCATTCATAGGCGATATCATCTAGTTTCAATTCCTTATAGGTAAGCTACAAACTGCCCATCGGAAGAAGCCCTTGAAATAGAAGAAGAGTGTTTCAATTCCTTATAGGTAAGCTACAAACTACCAGTTCCCCCGCCTAAGATGCAGTTGAAGATCAAGTTTCAATTCCTTATAGGTAAGCTACAAACCCTTATCCTTTGCAGTATTGGCGGTCTGCAACTCGGGTTTCAATTCCTTATAGGTAAGCTACAAACAGCGGGCCAAATATGGGCAGAAGTTATGGAGTGGTTGTTTCAATTCCTTATAGGTAAGCTACAAACACGAAGTAGCTCCACTATACGAAGATACCGACGAATAGTTTCAATTCCTTATAGGTAAGCTACAAACATCCATTGCCTTGCAACATCCGAACCATGTTCTTGGATGTTTCAATTCCTTATAGGTAAGCTACAAACCCGGGCACTTCTCCGTAAACTTCCGGAACAAGTCAGGAGTTTCAATTCCTTATAGGTAAGCTACAAACAATTTGTCGAACTATATAAAAATAGGTCGAAAATCAGTTTCAATTCCTTATAGGTAAGCTACAAACTACGCCAATGTAGCGTATTACGCCCTCCACAAGCTCCAGTTTCAATTCCTTATAGGTAAGCTACAAACAGGGGATATTTTGCTGGATAAAATACAAATATTTTTTGTTTCAATTCCTTATAGGTAAGCTACAAACGATTGGTCACCGCTAAGAGAACCTCCCGAAAATAGAAGGGTTTCAATTCCTTATAGGTAAGCTACAAACCCATTATACAAAAAAAAGTAACAATAAGAAAGCCTTATATTTCAGGCATCTTAAATGGAAAATACAAAATACCACTCGTTCCATTTCACACACCATTATAGCCTGGTGTCTTGGGGAAACTTCCTCAAAGCCAGCAATTACCTGCTCACAGACACCCAGGCTGTTTGTCGTCGATCTCCCGGCTTTTTTGCACTATCTATGGTCGACGACAAATTTCGGATTCAAATAATAGTACTCGTACTGGCCCGCTCGTGCCCGAGAAATTGCCTCGTTGAATACTTGGTCGTCCGCAGATTGTAAATAATCACCGAATCCTCTTCGTTCTCAATAATTTTGTTCAGTTCCATAGTCAGCTTAGTATAGTTCGCGTCCGAAATCTCTCCCTCTAAAACTGAATTTTGCACCCAGTTCAAATATTACCGGCATTTTTTCAAAACCTTGCCTACCCGTTTTTCATTCCCATCATAGACAAGAATAACATACACAATATCACCTGCCATCCAAAATGGTACGGATCCTTCTTTCTCCGTTTACCAATTAGCCACAAAAGGTTCATAGATACTTGACTTGACTACTTTGTATATAAGCATCTGTAATACCATTACTTACTGGATAAAATAGCCGACACCAGGATGTTGGAATCGATAAATACTCGCAAGGCATTATTTTTTTCGTTCACTCCACATTTCCTCTTGAACCACTTCCAATTCATTTAAAAACTTTTCTTCGGTAATGCCTTTCTCCTGAGCCTCTTTACTTAGGGCATCTTGTAGTTCGCGTAAGGCAATTAAGTTGGCCTTAGTAATCATCACTTTGCCATCGTCTTCTATAAAGGCAACCCGATCACCCTCATTTAAGTTTAATAATTCCCGAATTGTTTTCGGAATCGTTACCTGTCCTTTAGCTGCGGCCACGTAAAAACCGTTGACATTACCGGGTATTTCATAGGATAATAGATAATAATTGTGATAAATAAATATGCGTGGAAAATGAAGGTATGAAGCCTTCTATTGGGGAACAAGATACCCCCTTTAGATAGCCATACCTTTTTTAGCTGTCATTATGAAATACTAAAAAACAAATATGGAGGAATGCAAAATGTATTCAAACTATCCTGCCGACTACCAAAAGGCTATCGAGTTCCATGGTCACTGCTGCCCGGGGCTGGCAATCGGTTATCTCGCGTCCAAACTGGCCCTTGAGCACTTAAAGGTTGAGCGGGCAGTTGACGAAGAGCTGGTTGCCATTGTGGAATGCGACGCCTGCGGTATTGACGCCGTTCAGTCGCTTTTAGGCTGCACCATTGGCAAAGGCAACCTGATTTTCAAAGATCACGGCAAGCAGGCTTACACCATTGGCAACCGTCAGACGGGACAAGCGGTTCGAGTTGTTATGACCGGCGAAATTGCCCCCTTGTCCAGGGAACAGGAAGAAATCCGCAATGCGGTATTCGGCGGCAGCGCCACCCCGGAACAGGAAACCGCCTGGCGTGAACTGCAGCAGCAAAGGGTGGAAAGCATGCTGACTACTCCGCCGGAAAAACTGTTCAAAGTCCGGGAAGTTGATCTCGAATTACCGTCGGAAGCCAAGATTTTTGGTTCGGTTATCTGTGAATACTGCGGTGAAAAAATAATGGAAGCCCGCGCCCGCCTCAAAAACGGCAAAATTGCCTGCCTGGCCTGCACCGAAGAATATACCCGGGGGTGGTAAAGTTTACCGCTTATCGCCTTTTACTGCCTTAACAAAATACCGGTCATCGCTGTCAATCACCAACTGTACCGCATAATCCGCCTTGAGAAGCCAGTCTTTCACCGTTTCTCCCGGCGGCAGCAAATCGTTTTCAACCGCCTTGCTGCCTTGATGAATGCCATTTACCGTCTGGCGGGATATATCATGCATGATAATAAGACTGCCTTCAGCTTTCAGCATCTCCCATACGCAACAGAAAAATCTTGGCTTATTCTGGATGTGCGGGAAAAAGTTAAAACAGATGACGGCATCGTAGAAAGCGTCCCCAACATCCTTAACAAAATCCATAATGTCGCAGACCAGGAAATTAATTCCACCCAAGTCGCCGTATTTGGATACAGCCCGGGCAATCATGTTTTTTGAATAATCCAAAGCAGTAATATGGCCGTCAGAACCTATCTCTTTTTTTACGAAAGGCAATAGAACTCCGGTTCCGCAGCCTGCATCCAAAACTCTGTTCCCCGGACAAAGTCCGATTAACTTGACCAATTGAGTTATTTTCCCGTTATCCTGCATTCTGGTTGTGTCCCATTGTTCTGCCAAGCGATCAAAATATGTACTATTCTTTTCCATATTACACCTCCTGTCTGGGAGTAATTATCCTAAAGCATAACGCCGTTCATTTCCGTCCATTCTTTGGGGCGATCCCTCAGGTGACAAGTCGCTTAGATCATAAGAAAGCTGGCTGAGATAGGTGCTCAGATTGATCTGCGTCAATGCTATATTATCCGGCACCATGACCGGAACCGGAGAAAAATTGGCTATGCCGCTGATTCCTGCCTCAATTAACCGGTTGGTAACAGGTTGAGCATCTTGCGGACCGGTAACGACGAGACCAATCGTTATTTTTTTCTTGCGGATAGTGGTATTCAGTTTTTCCAGGCCTTCAATCGCCAGGCCTAAGTCCGGCAACACCAGATTATGATACCGGTCATCCAAGTCGAAAGCAGCTTTAATTTGGAAACCCGGCGGCAAAAAGTTGTAATAGTGGCTTAATACCAGGGAAGGCAAGCCTTCCCCGACAACTGCAATGTTCCAAATGGCGTCGTATCCCAAAATGGCTCCGATCCACTCCATCAAAGACTCAACCCGGTAACCCATCCCTCTAGTTCCAAAATCCCCGAAATTGCATAAGTCTCTGCGAATAAGTGAGGGACCAATGCCGGTTCGCCGCCCTAGTTCCGTAGAAATAAAAATTTCCACTCCTTCCTCTAACATGTTCTTTAAAGTATTATAATATATCACCATTCTATTGATCGTCAGTTTGGAAATCCCACTCCGCGCTTTCATCGAAAAATTTCATCCTCCTTTTTCTCTTTTTCTTTTCCGCTTGCTGTCAATATTGAAAATTAAAAAGGTATGAACCAGGGTTTCCATACCCATAACGGTTTCATACCTTTGATGGCAAATTATCATCTTTAGCAGCAAAAAAGCAACTTCTGTGCCGGCGGATTTCATATTCCGCACTTTTAACTATCCTATAGTATTTAAAATCTTAGCATATCAAAGAAATATTGTAAAGATAAATATTTTTTTCACCAACTCAAATAACAAAAACAATTATAATCAGTGGGTATGGCTATGCCCGTCTTCTTTCATGTTCCCGTCGTAACCGTGGTCATGGGCATGGGGATGGCTGTGGTAGTGAACATGCGGGTGGGCATGTTCACCAATACCCGGATGACTGTGGGCATGAGTATGCACATGAGCATGTATGTGATTATGAACGTTCTCGCTGTTATGGGCATGGTCCTGCATGTTAACGCCCGCCGGTTCGAGGTGCTCAAACTCATGCGTGTGGCCGTGCGGCACCTGGCTTGCATCACTATGCGTATGATCGTGCCCTTCCGGAATATATCCATGGGAGTGGTCATGGGGTATATTTTGGTTTTGACAAGACATCGTTGTATCCCTCCAGATGAAATGTTTGTTTTAGTATAGCCCCGTCCAACTGCCGCTATTCATTTGATGACTCTTCCGCTAACGTCATGGTCGCGCTATTAAGGAAACACGATAATTCCCTTTGGATCAATATTAAAAAATTCCTTTTCCATCTGTTTATATACCTCATAAGGGTCAATATCCGCAAATTTATCCGGATACATGGTTTTGGCCATATAAAGCATGCCGATAATGCTTCCCTCCGGAGTGGTGCCAATATTCTGCGCCAATAACAATACTTTATTGTTTTTAACCGCCGCTAACTCATTCCAGCCGGTCCGGGAGATTATGCCGTCATAAACAGCCTGCACCGCGGTCTTGTCTGTAAAGCCCTCTCCCATTGCCTTACTATTGCTGGAAATGGTCTTTACAACCACCTGAGGTTTTTTTTTCCAGTACCCACTCAGCGCTCACTTTCGGATACTTAACTGTTTCCCGGCCGGCAATATTGATGCCGCCGGCCCCGGTAACCAGCTCGTCGCCGCCGCTTCCCCGCGCTACGGTAGAGTACTCGCTATAACCCTCAAAATATACGGCAACCTTATTTTCCGGCCTGATATCTTTTACCCGGCTTTCAATAAGATTCCGGTACTTCATAATAAAGTCCGCATACTTTTGCGCCTGGGCCTCCCTGTTGAACAGTTTGCCTAATGTCACGATTTCATCCTGCAAGATGGAGGGCAGATAGAACTCCAGAGATATAACTGTTATACCGGCGTCTTCAAGCTGTTTTACCTGCGTGGAGTTCATCATACTGTTTACAATTACCGCATCCGGTCCGGCCGCAATTATTTTCTCTACATAAGGCTGCATAAATGATCCAAAAGCCTCTTTACCGGCAGCAGCCGCTTCGGATTTTTGCGTACTGTCATTTACGCCAATAATAGTGTCGGCAGCCCCAATTGCGGTAATCATATTAAATGCCGATGAGTTAAGAACAATCACCCGTTTCAGGTTTGCCGGCATTTTGATCTCTCTGCCCGCTGAATCTTTAACGGCGGCGTTCGCAGCAGGGGAATCGGCCGGATTTTCGGTCGTCTCCGGCCCGTTGCAGCCGCCAAGCAGCAGTATAACCGCAGCCGCCAGAATAATCCAGAATATTTTTTTTATCATAATGTATACCCCTCCGACTATTGGACCAGAACAATCCGCGGGATTCACCCGGTAGTTTCCGCTAACGGCTCAATGGGCAAGACGTAACAGCCGTATTGGGTTTCGACGATTGCAGCCGAAACGTTGTACACTTCCCGGAGGCTGGCTTCGGTAATCACTTCCGCCGGCTTTCCCGCCGCGTAAATCGAACCGTGTTTCAGCATTATCAATGTATCGGAAAACCTGGCGGCAAGATTCAAATCATGAACTACCACAATTACCGTCCGCCCTTCGGTCGCCGCCAATCTTTTAATGGTAGCAAAAACTTCCAATTGATGCCGTATATCAAGATTGCTTGTCGGCTCATCAAAAAGGAATATTTCCGGCTGTTGCGCCAAGGCACGGGCTACAAATACTTTTTGCTTCTGTCCGCCGCTTAACTGGTCAAGCGGCCGTTCAGCCAAATTTTCTATCTTTAAAAAATGCATTACCTCGGAAACCACGCGAAAATCATCATCGTTTACTTCCCAGGTTATATGAGGTTTTCTTCCCAGCAACACGGTTTCCAGCACGGTAAAAGGAAAGGCATCCTTGACGTTTTGGGGAATATAACCCATAGCTTTGGCCAATTCCTGAGATTTCTTCCCGGCAATATCCTTGCCATCCAGATAAACAGCGCCGGCTTGCGGTTTCAACAAGCGGACCATACACTTTAGCAGGGTGGATTTTCCGGCGCCGTTAGGACCGACGATACTCACAACCTGCCCCTTTTGCACTTCCAGGCTCACATCCTGCAAAATAGGATGGCTTTTATAGGCAAAACAAACATTTTGCACTGCGATATTCATGCAACCGCCTTCTTTCTCTTTTCTCTTTTCTCTCCGTTTTTTAGTAAAATTGTTTTTTCTTTAAAAGCATATAGAGAAAATAAGGACCGCCGAGCAAACCTGTTACGATACCGACCGGGATCTCTACCGGGGAAATGACCGTCCTGCCTACGGTATCGGCGCAAAGTAAGATTAAAGCCCCCATAATACAGGAACAGGGTATTAAAAACCGGTTGTCGCTGCCGATCAGCATCCGGGATATGTGGGGCGAAATCAGGCCGATAAAGCCGATGATGCCGGTAAAGGCAACAGTAGCCGAAGCAGCCAGGGTTGCCACTGTAAGACAAATGAACTGCAACCGTTTGATATTCACCCCCAGATTGATTGCCACCGCTTCGCCTGCCGACAGTGCGTTCATGTCCCAGGCGTAACTTAGCAAAATCAGCATGGATATGCTTACAATAGGCACCAGTAAACTTACCGACTGCCAGGTTGCTCCCCACATGCCGCCCATTAGCCAAACAACAAGATCTTTCAAGGCCTCATTATTGGAAAAATATTTCAGGGCCGATACGCCGGCGGAAAAAATATAGCCTAAAGCGACTCCGGCCAGAACCAGCGTTGCCGGTGAACCGCCCTTCATACGGGCAAAACCAATGATGATGAAGATGGTGACAAAGCCGAAAATAAACGCATTGAAAGCAATGAAGCAAGGGCCCATACTGACAAAACTGCTCCCCAACAGGCCTTTCCCCAGAACAATGGCAACGGCTGCCCCTAACGATGCGGCCCCCGACATCCCCAAAGTATAAGGGCTTACCAGCGGATTATGGAGAATACCCTGCATGACTGCGCCGGCGCCGGCCAGGCTGATTCCGGTAAGAACCGCCAATAATACCCGCGGTAGCCTGAGTTTCATCACAATAGTGTCGGCCAGATTATTGGCATATTCGAACTGGGTGTGGAACAGCTTATTGCCAATGGCCTTAACCACATCACCGGTGCTAATCGAAGCAGCGCCGATGGAAATGGAAAACAGGGCCAGTGTTGCCATAAGCAGGATTAAACTTACGATAATAAAATATTTCTTTCCGGTCTGCCTGGCATATATCGCCTTAAGTTTGGTTGCATCGGCACGAGGAGAAATACTGCTGCTATCGTCCGGCAATTTTTTCACCTTCCCTATTTTTTGCTGCCAGCCGGGCAGTTGTGCCGGCAAAAATCTTATTCTTTATTTTTTGCGGCTAGTTTAGCTCTTACTGCATTCATTTTAGCGCCCCAGTCGGCAACATCCTCAGTTGTCATAATGTCAACGGCGCCCCCTTGAAAATCCCCCTCCACATCGCCGGTGTTTTCCTCCAGCCAACCCTCTGCTTCCAGGTAGGTTTCTTTTAGATTTGCCAGCACCTCCGGATCAGCATTCCACAACCCTCTTTGACTGGCTTCCAGCAGCCGGCGGCCGATTTCTTCCATGGCCCAGGGATTGTTTTCCTGGAAGAACCGGCGGTTTTCTTCATCCAGCATAAAGGTCCTGGCAATGTCGTCAAAAATCCAGTCGTCCACTTCCTGGGTAGTAGCTTCCCAGCCGAATACGCGGCCGACGCGTTTGGAAATATCTCCGGCGCCTTTGTAGCCATGACGTTTCTGGCCTTCGACCCATTTCGGGTTCAACAACTTGGTCCGGACAACCCGGCGCACTTCATCGGCTAAACTGCGCACTTCCACATGCTGCGGCTCCCGGGTATCGCCGTAGTAGGTTTTCACGTCCTTGCCGGAAGCTGCCCGGGCAGCCGCCGTCATACCCCCGTGGGTGCTGAAATAGCAGCAGCAGCCGAACAGGTCATATTCGTCGCTGACTACCTTGTTGTAGGTCACATCCACGGTTTTCAGGCTGGACTGCAATTCCCGGAACGACTCCTGACCAAAGGTGTCCTTGCCATAGGCATAACCGTTCCAGAATACAAAGATCTCGGCCAAATCTTTTTCTTCTTTCCAGGCTGAGGCATATACCGCCAGGTTGACACCGGCGGAATAGGTGCCGGGCTTGGAGGCAAAAATCCGGTAGGTGGCGTTTCTCCATTCCTGCGCCGCAATTTGTCCGGGTTCCTTACCCTCCAGTTGGTCCAGGGTATGCTTTCTGACCAGGTTCCGGTCCAGCGGTTCATCCAGCGCCGCCACGGCTTGAACGGCCTCATCCAGGAGGGCAACGCAGTTGGCGAAATTGTCCCTGGTAATGCCGGATACCCTGATGGTTACATCAATCCTGGGCCGTCCCAGTTCCGGGAGAGGAATTACCTCGATGCCCGCTACCCGGCCGTTGGGCAGCCACTTCGGTCGTACGCCCAGGAGGTACATAATCTGCCCCATGCCTTCACCGTCAGCCCACATAATATCATTGCACATCCAGTAGACGGCAATATTCTCCGGATAGCGGCCCTCCTCGGCCAAATGCTTCTCGATGACCTTGTCGGCCAGGCGTTTGCCAATCTCATAGGCAGCTTTGGTGGGCACCCGGTGGGGATCCAGGGAGTAGAAATTCCTGCCGGTCGGCAGGACGTCATCCCGGCCCCGGGTAATAAGACCGGACGGACCTGCCGGAATGTACTTGCCGTCAAAGCCGGACAAGAGCGACTCAATTTCTTTCGACGCTTCGATTCTGGCATTCAGGTCGGTGACTCGCGGCAAGAGGTTATTTAAACCGGGAAGAGCCGCGGGAATGACATACCGGTCTTGCATGATCTGTCCGGCAAGCTCGGCCGCGATGGTTTGACCGGCAACAAAATGCACCAGAAAGGCTTTACAAAAGCCGTCGATTTCTTCCAGCAGGGCCCCGTGGGGTTTGCCATAGCGGGGGCAAATCTTACTTTGGTCAGCCAGCAATTCAGCCAAATCCAGATCCATCAATTGCGCCGCAGCCCGCCGGAGGGAAACGCCGTCACCGCTGTCGAAACGCAGGATGGAGTTAATAAAGTCGATACGCCGTTCACCGGCGGGAAGATCGCCGAAAATATGCTGCCCATCCTGGATTTGCGTGTTTCTGACGGTGGAAAGGATGGCATGAACCTTTTCCGCCACTGCCGCAAAATTGTCATGGTCCTTATCAAGCTTAATCTGCTCAGCCAGATTGGCTGCTTCAATTTCATCAAAAATCATGTGTTCCAAGGTGTGAGCTCTGGCCGGATCAGCAATTTTCGCTTTTTCGTACTCAGCCAGATATTGGTCCAGCTGCGCCAGTTCGTCATACAGCCCGCCCTGAATCAAAGCGGTTTGCATATGGTCGACCAGGGTGGCGCAGCTGCGGCGTTTGGCAATGGTTCCTTCCGGCGGATTATCGGCATTATAGATATATAAATGCGGAATGGCGCCAATGGCTAAATCCGGGTAGCAGTTTTGGGACAAAGCCACTCCTTTGCCGGGCAAAAACTCCAGATTGCCGTGAGTTCCTACATGGACAACGACATCCACCTGTTCCTCCAGGTATTTGTATGTCGCCATATATTGATGGGGCGGCGGAATATCCGGGTCATGGAGGATCTTGCATACCTGTCCGTCGCACCGGGAACCGGCGCAGCCCCGTTTGGGCTGAACGCCCACATACGCATTGCCGTACTCAACGCCGGTAATTACGATTTTATCCTGATAAACCATAGCCGACGGAACGCCGTTAATTTCTTCCCCCGGCGGGTTGCCCCAGGCGTCAATCATCCGCTTTCGCACAGCCGGCGTGAGGGTATCGAACCAGCGGCAGTATTCCTCCTTGTCCATCAGTTTGACTGCGCCGCCTTTTTTCACAATCTCATCAACAGTTGTCCAGCGGAATTCGGAAATGGCTTTCCGGTCCATAATGGTTTCAATCATTTCCTTGCCGCTGGCCGGCGGCTCAACGGAATACCCGGCTTCCTTCATGGCGTGCATGATGCGGCTAACGCTTTCAAGGGTGTCGAGATGAGCTCCGCCTCCTACCGCAGCTTCCACGGAAACGCAAGGGTTATTATTCAGGATGAAGGCTACTTTACGCTCAGCGGCCGGTTTTCTTTGCAGTCGAAGCCAGCGGCTGATCCGGTCAACCAGCTTGTGCACGCGCTCCTCCACCGGCATACGCGTCTCAAGGCCGCCGTCACGTTTCACGCCGCCAATGTACAACGGCTCAATAACTCCCTCAAATTCCGGCATGGCAATGGTCCAGGCAATATCCGTACTCAGGCCGTGGGGATCATCGATCCATTCCGCTACGGTCTTAAAATTGGATACCACCGGTTGGAATACCGGCACCCCGAGTTCAGTCAACAGGGCCACCCCCTGCCCGGCTACGGCCTGGTTAGCCTGAGCCACATCCTGCCGGCCGCTTTCCAGGAAGAAGGCAATCATCTTGATCAGGGCGTTAATGACCGGTTTACCTGCCGGCATGAAATAGTCGCGGACACTTTCCCCCGGACTTCTTGTTCCCAAACCCGCATCTTTGACCGAATAGCAGAAAACCGCCATAACATTGAATCCTTTTGCTTCCAAGGCGTTAATGACCATATCTTCGACGGCGGTATTCCTGTTGACCCAATAGCTGCGGCTAAACAATAATCCGACAGTCGGCCTTGCCGCAAAATCTGCCCGCCAGGTTTGATACCAGGAAAAATAGTCTTTCGTAGTGGAAAAGATTTTTCCGGCAACCGGGTGGTAAATTCCTTCCCAGGGGAATATTGCAGGCTCTTGATAGGAAACATCAAGCTGCAAGGCTTCTTTTGCCAGCATCAAAAAGATCTGGTTAAAGTTCTCTTCCCCGCCTTGGGTGATATAGCTGTAGCACTTGGCCGGGATACTCATCGGCACATTGGACATGGTCCAATAGGTAGGATCATTACCCGACCAAACCACCGGCTTATTTAAGGCCGCCAGTTTGGCCTCAATGCCGGACCAGACGCCCTCCTCGGAAGAGCGATAGAAGAACAGCAAGTCGGTTTCTTCCATTTCCTGATATAGTTTGTCAATATCCTCCTTGCCTTCTTCCAGGAAACGAGCCGAGTGCACCTTGATATCCAGAGTGTCTTTCAGGGCGGCCCCAGCCTTTCTCATGACTGTGGCGTAACTGTGCCAGACCACTGCGGTAATCTTTTTCATAAAATTATCTTTAGTGAGAGAAGGTACAATTTAGGACCAAACTCTCGCTAAAACTCACCTCTTTTCTTTAGAATGGAGTTTCACAGCATGTATAACATGGCATTAATTGCGGACGCGGCAATGGGACTGCCTCCTTTGTTGCCATGAACGGTAATATACGGTACGGGCGAATTCCGCACGAGATATTCCTTGGACTCAGCGGCACCGACAAAGCCCACGGGGACGCCGACAATGAGCGCGGGACGCAGTTGAGACTCCTGCATAATTTTTATTACCTCAAATAGGGCGGTCGGCGCATTACCGATGGCCAGAACAGCTCCGTCCAGTTTGCCGGCAAAAGCGCGCATGGCAGCCATAGAACGGGTAATGCCTGCTTGTTTGGCTTGTTCGGCAATTCCAGGGTCGGCAATCAGACAATGCGCCTCACCACCGAATTCGGCCAGCCGCCGCTTGTTAATGCCGGTGCGGACCATTTCCACATCGCAATAAATGGATTGACCTTGTTTTAGCGCCTGCATCCCGGCAGCGATGGCATCCGGGTGAATACTGATGATTTTGGCATAATCCGGGTCGCCGGCTGCATGAATAATGCGGGAATACACTTTGACAGCCTGATCAGTCAACTTAAGTCCGGCAAGATGCGCTGCGATAATTTCCATACTCCTGGTCTCTATTGCCTGTGGATCACTAATGTAATTCATGATAAAAACCTCCCATAATTTGAACTAAATTTGTTAGAAAACCCGGCTACGCCGAGCCTAAGGGAAAGGGACAGCCGTTGGTTGCGCTTATGTCAACAGAAAGCACTTATACTTTTCTGTTAGACCAAAAAAGCCATGAAGAATTATTAGACATACACCATGTCCGACAATTAATCTTCATGGCTAACTAAAAATTAGAATTTGTGAGTCAATTCCAGATAGGTTGTCCGGGGTTGAGCTACATAATAGATATAATGTTTTCTGTCAAACAAATTGTCTATGCTAAGAGAAACAGCCGTATTTTCCGATAGTTTATAAGATACTTTGGTATCCACGGTAAAGTAAGCTTCATAAGTCCCGTAGCCTGTTTGGCCCTGCTTGCTCGGATCATTGGTCTCACTCACGTAATTACCGGTTAGACTGCCCTGCCAGGGGCCTTTCGCGTAATTGAAACCGATATTAAACATATTTTTCGGCACGGCAGCCATTTGCTTGCCTACGTTTTCAGGCGCAGCTATGCTCTCCGTCACCTTGGCATCGGTATAAGTATAGTTAAGAAAACTATTCCAGCTATCGCTCCAACGCTTGTTCAAGCTAAATTCCAACCCGTTGACCCTGGCCTCGCCGGAATTTATGAATTGCGACACCGTTCTGCCGGCAGAATTAGTAGAGGTGCGTTTATCAATTGCGTCGGTAACTTCTGTGTGATAAATATTCAACCGGGCCAGCAAGGTTTTATCAATCTGATAATCACAGCCCAGTTCATAGTTTATGTCTTTCTCCGGCTGTAGGCCAGGATTGCTTTTATAAATTACGCCGCTGCTGCTTTCCCAGTCTTTGGCCAATTCATAGATATTCGGCGCTCTGAATGCCCTGCCGATGGAAGAACGCAAGGTCAGCTTATCATTCACCTTATGAACCAATCCTAACTTAGGATTAAAGCTGTCGGCTTTTCCTTCCGGCGTATTATTGGTTACATAACTTTTTCTCGTGCTGTCATAGCCGTAAGTGTAACCGTCGTAAAAACGCCAGTCATCGTAACGGCCGCCCAGATATAGAGTGGTATTGTCCCCCAGTTTATGTTCGTCCTGGATAAAGAATGACTTGGTTTCCGTCTTGCCGCCAATATTGTTGTCACTATTGGCGGTAGCGGCAGCCAAATTCCAGCCCTGGGAAGCGACGGTCAGGGTTTTGGCCAGGGAATCCGATTGTTCAGACCTATAAGTATAACCGATGGTCAATAAGTCTTTGGCGCCGGCTCGGAAGTTATACTGTACTTCCGCCTGGCTGGTTTTGGACGGATTACGGGTATAAGAATAGGAAGACACATTATTGGTAGTGGAACTGTAACTTGTAGATACGTACCAGCTTTCTATTTCCTTTTCGCCATAGCTGACTTTCAGAGAACTGTCGCCGCTTAATTTTCTTTCATAATTTAAAGCCCAGATATTCTCATTGCGCACGCCGCGGTCGGCAACATTCTCACTGAAATATTTAAACCGGTTGTCGCCTCCCGACAAACTTATTTTGCTGTTCTCATCCGGGTGATACACTAATTTGCCGTCATACAATTTTCTGTCCATGCCGTTTTTGCCGGGATTTCTAGCCCTATCCGATCCCGGTATGGCGGTTTTATAGTCTTCATAAGCTTCATAGCCGTCGGCAGAAGTACCCTGCGCCGTTATGAAGTAATCCAGTTTGCCGGCGCTGCCGCTGGTAAAAATCGACCTGGTGATTGTTTCCTGGCCGCCGATGCCCAGGCGGACAATTGTTTCTTGCCTGGCTTTTTCTTTGGTGATGATATTAATAACCCCGCCCATAGCATTAGAACCGTATAAAGCAGATGCCGGCCCTTTGATTACCTCAATTCTGTCAATATTTTCCGTAGGAATATTCGCCAGGTTGACGCCGCCGTTATAGCCGTCGTTAATCGGCTGACCATCCATCAGGATGAGGATCTGCTTCTGACTGCCAAAGCCCCGCATGGTGATCGAATCGGTGGAACCCATGAGTCCTTTAGTTTGGCGGACATAGACCCCCGGAACCGTCGTCAGGGCATCAGCCACCCGTTTAATATTTTTTTTATCCATATCCTCTTTGGTAATGACTTCTACCGCCGCCGGCACATCCTTCACCTTTTTCTCCGTTTTCGTAGCCGTAACCACCACTTGATCCAGGTCAAACGTCGGTTCCCCGTCCGCCGCCGCCCCGGCAAGGTTTACAGGAGACAGCGCCACACCTAACGTTATCGCTAAGGCAATACTTTTGTGCTCCCACTTTTTGTTCATTATTTTCCCTCCATTGTGTGTGTGCAAATGATCAGTTCCATGGCGCGAATAATAAATTGGCAAGTCCCGGGACCGGTAAACAACCAAATCAATCTACCGGCCTTTACAGCAAATACCCCCTTTACATAAAAATGCCATGAAAAATAAACATACCCGCATACTGGGACGGGTTGTTCACCTTCATGGCATAAATCTTTCAACAATTCAATTATTAATTACAAATTATTATTTAAGATCCACTCGGACTCAGTGGCAGCTTCAGCTGCCGTTACTAAGTAATATCTTACACAAGCTCGGCTATTTCGTCAATATATAATAATAATCCCTAATAAAAATCACCGTACCCTATTTCGCCATTTTAGCTTTCCAGGCGGGAACGTCTTCCATTGTCAGGATATCAATCGAGCCCCCCTGGAATTCGCCGTCAATATCGCCCATCCGTTCTTCCATCCAACCTTCAATCTCCATATATGTTTCCTGTATTCCAGCCAATATCTCAGGATCTGCCTGCCAAAGGCCGCGCTGCGCCGCTTCCAGCAGCCGCCGGGTGATCTCTTCCATGGCCCAGGGACTCTGTTCTTTAAACCAGTCGCGCATTTCATGATCCAGCACATAGGTACGGGCGATATCATCAAATATCCAGTCACCGACTGCGCCGGTGGTAGCTTCCCAGCCATAGATGCGGCCGATGCGTTTGGCCATGTCGCCCGCGCCCTTGTAGCCGTGCCGCTTCATGCCTTCAATCCAGCGGGGGTTCAGAATCTTAATCCTGACGACCCGGTTGATTTCCTCCGCCAGGCTGGTTACCTGCGCCCGTTCCGGGTCACGGGTGTCGCCATAATAGGTCTGTACTTTCTTGCCGGAAATCATCTGCGCCGCCGCAGTCAGACCGCCATAATTGGAGAAGTGGCAGCAACAGCCAAACAAATCATATTCATCGGTAGCCACTTTATTATAAGTAACGTCCACTGTTTTCAACTGATACTCAAGCTGCGGCTGAGCCTCCCTGCCGCCTCTGTCTTTGCCGTAGGCATAGCCGCTCCAGTGCAAATAGATATCCGCCAGGTCTTTTTCCGTCTTCCAGGCCGAAGCGTAAACCGCCAAACTGACGCCGGAACCATAGGTTCCCGGTCTGCTGCCAAAAATCCGGGCTGTCGCTTGTTCCCAGTTATTTTGATTGGCAGCCAGGTTTTCCAGCGTATGCTTGCGCACATAATTCAGGTCGGACGGTTCGTCCAACTCCGCCACAGCCCTGATGGCCTGGTCAAGAAATTCGGTAATGCCGGGAAAACAATCCCTGAGTATGCCGCTGATCTTTAACGTTACGTCAATACGGGGACGATTAAGTTCACATAAAGGAATAATCTTGAATCCGTTTATCTTACCGCCGGGCAGCCACTTGGGCTCTACTCCGAGGAGAGCAAGAATTTGCGCTACCTGTTCCCCGTCGGTCCACATGCAATCACCGGCATTTAGTATCATGGCGCAATTTTCCGGCAGTTTTCCCGTATCCTGCTGATTCCTGGCCAACAGCGCCGCTGCCAGTTGCCGGCCAACCCGCCAGGCGGCCTGAGTGGGAATACGGTCAGGGTCGGCGCTGTAGAAATTCCGGCCTGTCGGCATGATATCGACACGTCCCCGTGAGATCAACCCGGACGGACCGGCGCTGATATAACCGCCTTGAAACCCATGCAGCAGGCTGTCCATCTCTTTAGAAGCCGACATTCTATTATCAATATTCAGCGTCTTTTCCTGCCACAAAGCCAATTCCTCAACCTTTTCCGCATTAACCAGATATTTTCCCAATACGCGCCCGGCAATTGCCAATAAGTTGTTACCAGCGTATTCACGTTGAATAACATGCTGTTTTCCGTCAAGCACCTTATTGGCAATTTCCAACATGGCTTTATTATCCTGGCATAAATTCATAATCTATCCCCTCCCATTCACCGTAATAAACTCACGGATAAAACTCTTGGCACAGATATGGATCTCCTGCAGCAAATCGCCGTAGGTCTTGCCAAACGCTTCATGCCAAACATGGGGCGTTTCATGCAATGCATCATAGTCTAGACCCATCAGTTCAGCTACCAAGCGACCGAATGACCGGCTTTCTTCCGTATCGTGGCGCAAAACGGAATGGATGAAGTTCACCCTTCCTTCCCCTTGAGGAATAGAGTCAAAAATATGCATGCCGTCTTGATGCATGCTGCTTTTCATGCGGTTGAGAACGGCATGGGTTTTCTCAACTATTGCCGGGAAATCTTGATTCAAATCAATTTCGACAGTCAAATTGGCCTGGGTAATCTTTTCTGCGATCAAGTGTTCCAAGGCGTTGGCCCTGGTTTTATCCTGGGTGCAGGCCTGCTGATATTCACCCAGCATAGCTGCCAAATCATCATAAGCGCCATAGGCTGCCGTTTCCACCATTACTGTCTGCATATGCCCGACCAGTGTGGCATAGCTGCGCCGTTTGGCTATGGTTCCTTCCGCCGGATTGTCGGTATTATAGATGTATAAATGCGGCAACGTACCCAGGGTAAGCTCAGGATAACAGCTTTCCGACAAGCCCAACGCCTTCCCGGGAAGAAATTCCAAATTGCCGTGTGTCCCGACATGAACCAACGCGTCGGCTCCCCATACATCTTCAAGATAACGATAGGTGGCGACATACTGGTGCGTTGGCGGACATTCCGGATCATGCAGGATTTTACATACCCTGCCGTCGCAGCGCGGTCCGGCGCAACCGCGTTTGGGTTGAGCGCAAATTACGGCGTTGCCGTATTCCACGCCGGTAATAAGAATATCGCCCTGATACACCATGGCGGCAGGTACTTCGTCAATTTCTTCACCGGGAGGATTTCCCCATGTGGCAGTCATGGCCTGCCGCGCTTCGGACGGAAAGCCGTTAAACCAGCGCCGGTATTCATCTGTTTTAAGGTATCGTAATACGCCGCCTTTTTGCACAATCTCCTCAATCGGCGTCCAGCGGAAATCGGAAATGGCTTTTCTGTCCATGATGGTGTGGATAAGTTCTTCGCCATTTTGGGGCAATTCCTGCAAAGAGTAGCCCTGGCTTTGCATCTCTTTCATAATCCGGGCGACACTTTCCAGGGTGTCAAGGTTAGCGCCGCCGCCGACCGATAGTTCAGCGCCGACACAAGGATTGTTATGCAAAATAAAAGCGACTTTCCGCCGATCAACCGGTTTATTTTTAAGGTCAATCCATTTTTTCACCCGCCGGCACAAGTAACAGATGCGGCCGGCCAGCGGCCGGTGGTATTCCAGGGCGCCGCCGGTATCAGGCTGGGGCGAACGCTCCTGGCAGGCAATCACGATAGGCTCGATAACTCCGTTCATTTCCGGCATACCGACCGCCCACACCATGCTGGCGCCAGAAATGCCATACTTGTCGGCCCGCCATTCCTCTTCGGTCTTGCTGTATGTCGTCAAGCCTTTAATAATGGGCACATTCATCCGCTGCAAAAGGTCAAATCCGTCAGTATCGCCGGTTGCTCCCTGCTCAGCCGGTTTAATCAGCATCGAGGATTGCAGATCAATCAATGCATCAATCACCGGCTGCCCTTGTTGCATAAAATATTCATTGATCACATACCGGTTGCCCAGCGATCCGGTATCGGCATCGGCGCTGCCGGTTGCAAACGCCGGCAATGCGTTCAGCCCTAAGCCATCACACTCCCGGATGATGGAATCAATAATCTCATAGTTCTTATTAATCCAGAGGCTGCGGTAGAATAAAATCCCTACCGTGGGACGTTCCGGCTGATATCCCGGGCATTTTTTCCGGTATTCGCCGGCACTGTCCATTATTTCGTCAACACCGGGATAATAGATGCCTTGCCAGGCCAATTCCGCCGGCGGCGCTGCCTCGCAATCCTGTCCCAGCACTTCTTTCAGCACATAGAACAAAGCGCTGCGGGCGTTTTCCTCACCGCCATAGGTTAGGTATTGCTGCACAGTGAGGGCTACCGGCCCGGGTACCGTATTATAGACTAACAAAGCAGGCGCATTGCCAAAGACAACCACCGGTATAACCGTTGATATTTCCTTTAGGTCGCCGGACATGGCCTCCCAAACGGCATTGGCATTAGCGTATATAACCAGAACATCAGCCTCCTGCCTGGCATACCGGAAGAAAGCTTCCCGGCACTCCGCCTCACCCATGTCTTTCATGCTGTAGATTTTGAGTTCCAGACCGTCGATTTCCCTGGCGGCCGCAACTAGCGCCTGCATATAGGAACCCCACATTATCGACGCAATTTTCATTTTCATCACCTCTTTTTTATTTTGCCATTGGCGATTATGAGCGAGCACTAAGCAATCCTGTTGCTCGTTTGTTATCACCTCATCCTCCTGCGCATCTCACTCACTATACCGTGTATATAACCACACTCCCCAGCCGTAAAATATGCAAGTTAAACCCGTCATCACTCCTGCCGCCCACCAAACATCGCCCTGCCAGCTGGCGGCCCGCAGCATGGTGTTTAACGAAGCAATGGGCGTTAATTTCATAATAGCGGCCAGCCAAACCGGCAGATTATGCAGCGGAAAAAACGAGCCGCCAAAGAAAGTCATGGGGGTAATAAAAAAATTGTTGACAATGGAAATGTCATCCGGATTATTAACCAGCATGCCTACCACTACTCCCAAAGAAGAAAAACACAAGGCTCCCAGGATGACGCCGGCAACTGCCGGCATACTGTTTAACCCAATCACGCTGAATGCCAGCAGGGCAACCAGGAACACCAAAGCGCCAAATAGCAAACTGCGGACCACCCCGGCCAATATGATCCCGAAAATTACCTGACCTACCGGAATCGGACTGACGATAATATTTTGAAAATGACGAAAGTACTTGCCGGAGCTGATGGAAGAGGCTGTTTGCTGATAGGCGTTCAACATGACGGTCACGCCGATGATACCGGCGGCTAAAAAAGGCAGATACCCGCCGTCGACGTTGACCCTGCCTCCCAGCCCCAGCCCGAAAGCAAACAGATAGATAAACGGAGAAACAAGAAAAGAGAACACATAGCCCATTTTACCGACCTTTTTCCAGAGCAGCTTCATTTCCCGCCGGAATACGGCATACCAACCCATCAGAATTCACCGTTTCTGGCCAGTTGAATAAACACTTTTTCCAAAGCGGCCGCCGTACTGACCCCGGCCTCAGCGCCAAACCGCTCCCGGATTGCCGCCGGCGTATCCAACAGCGCCAGCCGGCCGGAGCGCAGCATGGCTATCCTGTCGCATAACTGCTCAGCCTCTTCCATATAATGAGTGGTAATAATCACCGTAATGCCCTGGTCAACCAGTTGCCGGATAATCGTCCAGATATCCTGCCTAATATCCGGATCAAGTCCCACGGTCGGCTCATCCAATAAAAGCAGTCTCGGTTCCGGCATCAGCGCTCTGGCAATGAGCGCCCGCCTTACCATCCCGCCCGACAGTATGCCGACTCTTTTATGGCACATTCCCTCCATAGCAAATGCGGCAATGGTCTGTTCAACCTTTTGTTTTAGTGGTTTGACGCCAAACAGCCGGCCATAGACTTCCAGCGCTTCCTTGATCGTAAGTTCCCGTTCCAGATTATGGTTTTGCGGCACCAACCCCACTAATCGCTTCACGCGGTCGTTAGCATTGGCTATATTATGGCCAAAAATCCGGATCGTGCCGGCGCTAGGCCGCACCAGGCCGGCAATGGCTTTCATCAGCGTTGTTTTGCCGGCGCCGTTAGGTCCCAGCAGGCCAAAAACCTCTCCGGTCCGCACGGTCAGCGATACATCATTCAATGCTTTATAATGCTCATACATCTTGGAAATTCCGCTAATCTGAACTCCATACGGCGTGGCAGGCATTTTGCCCCGATCCGCTGTCTCCATATTGTTACCTCGCTGCATTTTAGATAGATAATTTTTTATAACTAACGATTTTTATGATAGAGAAACACGATCGGAATAACGATCAGAGTAAAAAAGGTGGAGGTGATGAGGCCGCCGATCAATACCCAGGCCATACTCACCCGGATTTCCGCTCCCTCGGTCAGGGATAAAGCCGTGGGCAACATGCCGACCACCATGGTCAAAGTGGTCATGAAAATCGGTTTCAGCCTGGTCTTTCCCGCTTCAATCAAAGCATCATAGGCGTTGAGGCCCCTGTCCATCAGCGTCAGGGTATAATCCAGCAGCAAGGTGCCGTTTTTGGCTACCAGGCCATCCATAACCAGAATGCCGATCAAGGAGTACAGGTTGATGGTGTTGTTGGTAAGCAGGAGAAAGAGCAAGGAACCGATCAACCCCAGCGGCAGGGAAAACATCCGGATAACGGGGGTGAAGGCCGACTCATAGAGCACAGCCAGCAGAAGATACACCAGCAATAACGACAACACCAGCGCCTGGCCCAGTTGCCGGTAGCCATTCGCCATAGCGGTCGCCTGGCCGGAAAATTGGTAGGTCACACCTTCGGGCAATTTCTCTTCCTTAAAAGTCTTGTCAATATCCGACAGTACCTCCTTTAAAGGGCGGCCGGCAACACCCGCCTGCATGATGATGGTCCGCTGCTTGTTCACCCTGGTTATGCCAACCGGACCAACCCCTTCCTGAATCTGAGCCACGTCGCCCAGGAACACCGTCCCGTTGCCGCTGACAACCGGAATGGCCTGGATATCGGCGGCCTTAAAGTTGTCGCTCCCCTGCAAACGCACGATAATATCAGTGTCCAACCCGTTATTGAGGCTGTCGCCGGCCAGCACGCCCGCCTTTTTGCCGCTGATGGCGCCGCCAAACGCATCGTTTATGTCACTGAGTGCGGTATGAAACACCCGCATGCGCTCCCGGTCAACCGTCAGCTTGTATTCCGGCACCCCTTCCTTGAAGGAGTGGCGGGCATCCTTAACGCCTTCGACCTTGCTCATCAGTGTCTGGGCCCGGGCGGCAGCCTGTTTCAAAACTTCCAGATCAGCGCAATAGAGGTAAATCAGGACCGGCGTATATTCATCCACCCCGCCGGTGGCCACCCCGGCAACGGAAGCCTCGGTTTCATATACCCGCACCGAGCCGTCGGTCACATGCCTGCGCACATAGCCGCGGATTCCCTCAGTGATTTGCCATACGCTCCGCTCCCGTTTATTCTTGCTGACAAGCTGCACCGTCAGCCGACCCCTGTTGCCGCCTCCCTCGCCGACATAGCTCAGACAATGAATCACTTCCGGTATGGTCAATACATGCTGCTCCATTTGCTCAACCACCGCATAAGTCCTGTCGGCTGTACTCCCCACCGGCATTTCCACCGATATGCGTATCCCGTTTTCATCTGTCCGAGGCATAAATTCCGCGCCGATGATTCCGGCCGGAATCAAGCCGACCGCGGCAATGAACAATACCAACACAGCCGCGATGACCTTTTTGCCGTTGGCAAGACTCCAGCGCAGCATTGTTTCGTACCGGCAAACCATTTGTGCTTCCAGCGCTTCCATAAAGTTCCACAGCCGGCCGGAGGGTTCGGGCACGCCGTTTTTAAACAGGCGTGCCGTCAGCATGGGCGTCAGGGTAAAGGAAATAAACAGCGAAAATAAAGTAGCGAAAACAATCGTCAAACCGAATTGACGGAAATATTGGCCGGTAATATCCGTCATAAACGCGATGGGCAAAAAGACGACCACATCGCACAGGGTAATGGCAACAGCAGCCATGCCGATCTCGTTGCGTCCCTCCTCGGCGGCAACAGCCGGCGGCTTGCCCAGCCGCATATGCCGGTGGATATTTTCCAGAACAACGATGGCGTCATCCACCAAAATGCCGATACACAGTGTCATACCCATCAGGGACATCATATTGAAGGTAAAGCCGGCGGCATACATTATGAGAAAGGTGGCAATGAGGGAGGTGGGGATAGCCACCATCACGGCCGCCGTCGAACGCCATCCCCGCAAAAACAGGTATAACACCAGGCCGGTTGTACAGATCCCTTCCACCAGGGTTGCCAGCGTATTCTTGAGTGAGTTTTCAATGTAATCGGCGTCATTGGCTACGATCAGAAATTGATATTCGGGATACTCGGTCCGCAGCGTCGCAAGTTGTTTTTTTACGCCGGTTACCGTATTTACAATGTTGGCGTCGCTGTTCTTAAACACTTGCAGTGAAATGGCATCCTCGCCATTCACCTTGCTGAAACGTTTGGCCCGGCTGTCTCTTTCTTCAACGTCGGCCAGCGCTGACAGGGGAATTTCATTACCGGCGGGACCGGCTACGTAAATATTGCGAATTTCCTCAGGTGTTTGATACCGCGCTACCAGGCGCACATCCTTTTCCAGTTTGTCGGTGTATATAATACCGGCCGGCAGCATAATGTTCTCGCCCTTGATGCGGCTGACAATCCGGCTCAGCGCCAGCCGGTACTGCGCCAGCTTGTCCCGGTGCACATCCACGGCCACTTCCCGGTCGCGGCCTCCGCCCACAACCACATCAGACACCCCTTCAGCCCGTTCCAGACGTTCCTTGAACACCTGATCCGCCTTGCCATAGATGTCGGCAAGAGAGTACTTGGACTTGACCGCGATCTCCATGATCGGGGTAGCGCTTGGGTCCCGGCGCATTATCACCGGCTCGCCAATGTCATCGGGAAGCTCCCGCCGCACCCGGTTGACCAGCTTGCTGACATCCACGGCAGCCAAGTCGGCATTGGCGTCAAAGTCAAACTCGATCATAAGAGTAGCTCTTTCCTGACGGCAGACGGCAATCATTTTCTTTAAGTGGGCCGCGGAAGAAATGGCCTGCTCCAAAGGCTTGACAACCGCCTGTTCGACCTCTTCCACGCTGGCGCCGGGATATTCAACCGAGACGGCGCAATAGGGATAGTTGTACGTGGGCAGCAGTTCCACCCCGATGCGGAAATAGCTGTAAACACCGAGCACGACAAACAGCAGGACAATCATGGTTATACCGACCGGGCGCTGAATGGAAAAACGGGTAATATTCATATGCCTGTTCCTGCCTTGTCCTTTGACCCGGTTTTCGCTTTTTGTTCCACTTCAACCTGCATGTCCTGCTTCAGCCGGGATACATTGCTGCCGGCAACAAGTTCCCCCGCCTTTACGCCCTCCAGTATTTCCACAGCTTCATCATTGGCAAGCCCCAGCCTTACCTGTCGCTGCTCAGCCTGCTTGTTCTCATGAATTACAAATACATACTTCTTACCGTTTTTGTCCAGTACCGCCTCCTTGGATACAAATATGGTTTTAGGTTTAAGCAATATTTCAGCATTGGCATGGGCAAACATGCCGCCTTTAATCAGCAAGTCTCCCTGCAATAAGAGTATCCTCACCGTAAAGGCTTGCGTTTTTTCATTGCTGACCGGACTAATATAGGTTATTTTTCCCGGATAGCTTTTCCCCAGCGAATCGACCGTTACCGGCAGTTCCATGCCGGTAACGAGATAAGCCGCATTTTGTTCCGCTACCTGGCAGTCAATATATATGCTGCTGTTGTCAACAACGGTGAGCAGTTTCTGCCCGTCCTGCACTAAGGCGCCGGCCTCCGCCTGCCGGTAACCGATAATGCCGTTCCTGGGCGCCCGCAGGACCATGTCCTCCCGCTGTTGTTTATAGGCTTCCAGCATGTATTCGGCCCGGGCGGCAGCCGCCTGCCTGGTTTCCAGCACAGCCGGCGCTCCCTGAGTCATCGCCTGTTCCTTAAGAGTATCCAACGCTGCCTTGGCATTAACCAATTGCTGCCGGGCGGTGTCCAAATTCTCGCGGGAGACTGCGCCGGCAGCATGCAGCGATTCATAACGCCGCAGGTTATCCAGGTTTCGCTGATAGTCGGCTTCCGCCTTGCGATAGTTGGCGTCAAAAGCCGCCTTTGTTTCCACGCTTTCAGCCCGTGCCAGCCGCATGGATTCGCCGGACTGGGCAATAATTAGGTCAATATCCCGCGTATCCTGTATAATCAGGACCTGACCGGCTTCCACCCGCTGCCCCAGTTCAACAGTCACCTGAACAATGCGTCCGGTATATTTGGCCGCGATGTCCACCTGGGCTGCCGGTACTGTCTGCCCGCTCAATACAATCCGCTTCACCATATCCCGCTTTTGTACGGTTTCCACGGCAACCAGCGGTTTAATGGCGGCAGCCTTGCCGGCGTTGCCTGACTTGCCGCCAAAACCTTTCATATACCCCCATATGCCGGAAACAATAAGCGCCAAAGCGACAACTCCGCCCAAAAGCCATATTTTTTTTGTTAACCGGATCTTTCTAATCAAAATGCCTACCCCATTCCCTCGTGGCTGCCTGTGCTTACTGTTCCTGCTACTGCAGAATATGCAGGCGGTGCTGCCCTGTTACCGTATCTCCCTTCATGCGGATGGGAGCCTCGCAACCGGCAATCGTTGTGCCGTCGGCGGCGATATCCGCCACTGACGCTACCCCTTCCACCGGATAGAACCAAGCGAGACTATCCGGGCCTTCGGCCCTAAGATCAAAACAATAGATGCCCGCCCGGCTGTTGCTTTGGCTGATATAATTATGATACACGGCGGCTACCATAAACCGGTTGTCGGCGGAAAAACGCACCTTCCCCACGCCGCCTTCGGTTTGCCAGCGCCACAACAACTCCCCGTTTTTATTGTAAGAAAATAACGTGGCCGAGTCGGGATGAAGGAATGGCGGCGCACTGGCGGCCGTCTTATCGGCAACAAAGGTGTTGCTGGTCATGAAATAAAGCTTCCCTTCATCGGTAACACGCGCCGCACTGCCTGACGCATATACCGGCACGCCGCCTACCGCATGCACCTTGCTGACCTGCCTGATCCATTCAGGTTCCATAGCCTGACCTGTTTCCGCCATATTTACTTTGCCCAGATCAAACAGCATGGCCTGATTATCACTGGCGAAAATGGCCAGGTATCTGCCGTTGGCGGAAATGTCGATCCCCTCATGAATGCCCACCCAGGCAAAATAGGGGTTAATGACACTGGCCTGAAAGAATGCCGCCATCTTTCCGGTTCCGCCGTTCAAAACGCGAATGCCGCCATCCGGATATTTTTCCGCCGGACTCCAGGATTGATTACCAAACGCCACCTTTTCCCCGTCAGCGGATACCACAATTTTGGACACCCCGGTATCCATCGTTTCATTCTCCGGATACCGCCAGCGTTTCTGTCCTGTTTTTATATCAAAAGCGATAATCACGCTTTGGGTTGGATAAAGAATAAGCGAGCGTTCGCCGTTTTTTTCCACAACCCGCTGCCGGTGTTGTCCGGCGGCAATCACCGCATCGCCGTTGACCACCAGTGAACGAACATTGGGCCGGTTGCTCCACTGGGCGCTCATGCCCTTGCCAATGTCGGCGGCAAACGCGTAATCCCAGAGGATTTTTCCTGTGAGGCGGTCAAAGGCATACAACTTGCCGTCAGAACTTGACTCTCCCGCCAAAACAATGCTCCCGTCGGCGGAAAAGGCGACGCTGACAGGCATGCCGCTGGGAACCCGGTAATCCCAGATTTTTTTTCCGCTGCGGTCAAATAAGTACACCGTATGATCAAAAGACGCCACCGCCACAAATTGTCCGTCCGGCGCTACCGCCACACCCTCATTGACTTCCACCGCCCACTGGTTGATGGTCGGCATTGCCTCCAGTTCGCCGGTGGGAACGACGGCGCTGAGCCAGGCTGCCGGTTTTCCCGGCGCCGCCGAGTTCCATTTTTCCTTGTCAAAAATTACCTGATAATTGTCGCCGGCCTGCCAGTTTAGCGGTAAAAGAACGGTATTTTTCCCCATACTGCGGGCGCTAACCGCCTGGTCTTGCTCATTGACCCGGATGTGCACCTCAGCTACGGCCGCCTCACGCCCGCTTTTCACAATGATGCCATTCTTGGTGAAGAACCCCTGTACTCCGGAGTTTTCCGTTTTATTCAAGCAGCCTGTTGTGGCAAGCAAAACAACGAGCGCCAGCCAGCCAGCCAAAATTTTGTTGTCCATAATTCGTTTCGTGGTCGTCACCTCCGCTGTTTATATACCTATTTAATGACCGTACCGCCCTTGTGAATTCAGCCGTACCCTGCGCATACTCCAGACGGCCCCGGCCGACAGAACAACCACATATGCGAATAAAACTGCCAAATCGGCCATTGGCGCCGGTTGACCGGCGCCAATGGCCCGCAGGGCATAACCGGCATGCGTCAGCGGCAGACACTCCAGCATTGCTCTCCCTGTTGCCGGCAAAATATCGATGGAAAAAAAAGTCCCGCAAAAGAAAGACATTGGCAGCAGCACAAATGTATTTACATTGCCAATATCCTCAAAATCATCAATCAGCATGGCGGCCATAAACCCGGTTGCCGCGAAGATCATGCAGTTGAGGGCCAGCGTCAGAAGAAACCAGCCGTTCATCACAAAGCGTATGCCGAACATATACGCCAACAGGCAAATAACGGCGGCGGACAGCAGGCCCTGCAGGGTGCCGGAAATCACTTTTCCGGCTACAAAAGAGCCTGCCGCCATTGGCGCGATTAAATATTCATCCAGCGTTTTGTGGTACAGCCGTTCCAGGTGCAGAGAAAAACCGCAGGAATTAAAGCTGATATTCATGGTGTTCAGGACCACAATCCCCAGAGCCAGAAATTCATAATAACCGGGCTTTCCCTGACTGGCGATGACTCCCAGCCCCCAGCCGAAGGACAAAAAATAGAGCAAAGGCGCCATCATGCGGGAAAACATGTACCGGTTTAAATGGCGGCGGAAAACCTGAAAATCCCGCCAAACGACTGTCCGGATATCAAATAATTGTTTACGGACGATGGCTGTTTGCAGCATTATCTCCTCCTTGACTCTGCGGGACTTTTAGAATTTATAGCTGTACTCCAGGAAGGCGCTGCGGGTCGGCGCCAGGTAGTAGGACCAGTATCTGCGGTTAAATAAATTATCAATGCTTAAAGAAACGGTAGAATGTTTATCCGGCAAATAAGATATTTTCATATCCACCAGGAAGACCGGATCATACGAACCGTATTGGCCGGTTTTCACTCCGTCCTCTTTTGTGTCGCTGATTCTGCGTCCGCTGATGCTGCCCAGCCACTTTTGGCTTTTGTAGTCGAACCCGACGTTAAGCATGCATTTGGGAATATCGTCCATCTGTCGGCCGATAACGGCCGCCGGATTTTTGCTTTCGGTTATTCGGGCGTCGGTGTACGTATAATTAATAAAGCTGGTCCAATTTTTGCTCAATTGCTTATTTAATCCGATTTCAAAGCCTTTCATTACCGCTTTGTCCGCATTGCTCTGCCTGGATTCCGTAGTTATGCCGGGTATGGTTCCGATATTGGGAACATAGCCGTCGGTCACGGCATATTTCATGGTGGTAATGGCATCCTCTAACTGCGTATAGAAATAGGACACGTTGAATAAGGTTTTGGAATCCAAACGGTAATCCAGGTTCAAATTGTTAGCTTGCAAAAAATCTAATCCTTGGCCGGGGAAAATATTGCAGAATCATACGGACGAAGCGTTTTTTCAGATCCGTTCCAATTTGCTATAATATATTGCACATTACAACAGCAACGGGAGCGGATTTTTTGCAGATTCTGATTACAGTTAAAGAAACTATTACGCAATACATTACCCGATTTCAGGCATTAGAAATTGTTCGACCGGAAAAGTGTCCCGTCTGCGGAGCCGTTCACTCGATTCATCGGCATGGCAGCTATTGGCGCAATATCTTGAATGAGCAATGGGAAAAACGGATTCCGGTAGCCAGGTTCTACTGCAAAACGTGCAAACTGACGATATCGATGCTGCCTTCCTTTGCACTGCCCTATTTCCAGTATTCACTGGAGTTCATTGTGACCGCGTTGCAACAAATCTTTCTTGCCAAGGCAACCACGTCAAGAATTTGTTCAGCCCTACTGCGCTTTTATCGAAGACGATTCCATGGCAACTTGCTATTTCTGGAGATGTTTTTCCGCGACCAGGGCTGGCCTGAAGTCACTCCGCAAGATGTAAAAGAAAAAGCCACAAAAATGGTTTGTATGTTAACTGTCCCCACAGCCGAAACCCTTTCGCAAAGGTTTCATCAACACTACAAACATACTTTTATGGCACATTCATTGTACCATAGGTTCTATCTGAGCGTAAACCAGTGCGTTCCCACATAACTTTTCGCTGGCGAAGGTCAGAAAGTTGCGGTATGATGGCTTTTGTACAAGGTTAGCCGGCTAGCCTCCCCATTTACCGGAGGTGTGTTCATTGACAAATGAAGATCGCGAGCAAGTCGCTCTATTTCGTTATGGGCTGATCGCCCCGCTTTTGAATGATCAAGTCGATTCTAAACAAGACTACCTGTCCGAAATCTGCGCCAAGTTCCATGAGGTCCCCTATTATGGCCGCAAAGAATTTGCACCGAAAACTCTGGAGGGCTGGCTCCGCGATTATCGCCGCGGCGGATTTGTGGCCTTAAAACCCAAAGGCCGTTCTGACCGCGGGAGAAGCCGGGTGATCTCACCAGAGCTAAAGGAGCAGATTATTGCTTCGCGTCAGAAAAACAGGGAGCTTTCTGTTGTGCTGTTTTATGAAAAGCTGGTTAAGAACACGGTGTTGGCTCCTGACAAAGTGTCTTACCACAGCGTTTACCGGCTCTTAAAATCACAACAGCTTTTATGGCCGGAGGAGAAAGCATTAAAGGAACGCAAACGCTTTAGTTATGATAAGGTGAATATTCTGTGGCAGGGCGATATGTCCATTGGCCCTTACCTTACGATTGGCGGCAAGAAGCTCAAAACTCATTTGTTCGCCTTTATTGACGACTGCTCCCGGCTGGTTCCTTTTGCTCAGTTCTCGTTTACGGAGAAGTTTAGTCCCATGAAAGCGGTGCTCAAAGAGTCCATTCTCCGCCGGGGTGTCCCGAAGATGATTTATGTTGACAACGGCAAGGTGTATCATGCCAGGGAGCTTCATTTAGCTTGCGCCGCTCTTGGTATTACGCTGACTCATACTCAGCCTTATGATCCGCAGAGCAAAGGAAAAATTGAGCGTTTTTTCGGCACAGTGCGCCGTCGTTTTTACCCGCTCCTTGCCAACAATATGCCTAAATCCCTGGATGATTTAAATGCTCAGTTTTGGAAGTGGCTGGAGAGCGATTACAATCGCAAACCGCATTCCGCACTGGACATGTCTCCTTTTGACTTATTTTTGTCACAGCCGTCTTCTGTCCGATTATATACGGATCCCTATGCTTTGGAACGACTCTTTTTTAAGCGGGAATACCGTAAGGTGAAGCACGACGCAACGATCACGCTGTCAAACCGTTTGTTTGAAGTCCCGGCCAAGCTAGTCGGGCAACGGATTGAAGTACGCTATGATCCGGAGTCGCCCGAGCAAGTCTATATCTATGACAATGACATCCAGGTAGGTGTGGCTGCGCCGGTATCGTTTCGGGACAACTCCCAAGTCAAACGGGAACGCAGGGACTTTCCCAAAGAGACTGCGATTTCTTTTGGCAGTTTACTGGCCTGCCAAAAGGAGGATGTGTGATGTTCCAATCCTTTTATTCTCTCTCGTCGGTGCCCTTTCGCAAAGAGCTTGAAACCAAACACTTCTTTTCCTCGCAAGGATTCTCCGAAGGCACGGCCAGACTGGAATATTTAAAGTCGACTCGCGGTATGGGCGTTGTGATTGGCGAGGCTGGCGCAGGAAAAACTTCGCTGATGAGAAATTTCGCTGCCTCGCTCAATCCTTCGTTGTTTAAGGCCATCTACTTTCCCTTGTCTACTGTCACCGTATCTGACTTTTACAGGGGGTTGACCGTAGGGTTAGGACAGGAGCCGAAGTTTCGCAAGGTCGACCTGTTTGCTCAAATCCAGCAGGCCACGCTTCATCTGTTTCACAACCAAAAGATGACACCGGTTTTCATTCTGGATGAGATGCAAATGGTCTCCAATCAGTTTTTAAACGACATTAGCTTGTTGTTCAATTTTGCGATGGATTCTGCCAATCCGTTTATACTGATTATGGTTGGCCTTCCTCATTTTATGGAACGGTTACGGTTAAGTCACAATCAGCCCCTGGCCCAACGGGTGGTGATGCGTTATCAGATGAATTCCCTTTCGAAAGATGAGGTCAGGCACTACATCCTGCATCAGCTTAAGTTGGCTGGCGCTCTTCATGATATTTTTTCTCCCCAGGCCATTGAGGCCATTACTTCACGTTCTCGTGGGTTTCCTCGCTTGATTAACAATCTGGCAACCAATTGCTTGCTTTACGGCTGTGCCAAAAAACTTGAATTAATTGATGACGAGGCCGTTTTCGCAGTCGCTTCGGAATCCGGATTGTGATTTTACTTCTCTATTTTCCCGCAACCACGTTGTTGCGGGCTTTTTTCTGCGGATGAATGAATGGGCAAACTCACGTTGTATCAATTTGCAAAACCGCTTTTTGCTCTGCTGCATGATTCCTCTTGGTTTGTAAATTAGACCAAATTTCCGGCTCTTTTATTCTGCTATATCACGGATGATTTATTTTGCAAATTAACATCAAATCATAGGAAGTGCTTTTTTCCGGCTTCAAATTGATATTGGACGTCGTTATATCCGTCGTAGTGGTTTGAGAAGACCGATACAACTCATAGAATGAGGGGGTGCGAAACCCCTGGCCGACATTAAATTTCCAGGTCGCTTTCTCGTTGGCCTTATACACCATACCGATTCTGCCGCTGAAATTGCTTTCCTCCCTGTCGCCATACTGGCTGAAAACCGGAGGGGAGGCGGAAGTTCGCCGGAAGCTGTTCCAACCGCCGGTGGTTTCCCATCTAACATATCTGCCGCCGATAAAGGTGGTGAATTTATCATTGAATTTGTGCTCGTCCTGGAAATAGAAGGAATCACTCCTGGTTTTGCCGCCGGATTTCCGGTCTATCTGGTCTTCAGGCTTAACGAAACTCCAGGTGTGTTCCGGATAAAATCTCCTCAATTCCCGTTCATCATACGCCGTCCCTTGTTCGCTGCGCAGGGAATACCCCAGGGTAAGCAAATTCTTCCGGTCCACTTGCCAGTTCACATGCATATCCCCGTCAGTGGTTTCAAAATAATTTAACTGATGCATGAGATTTTGCGTCTGGACGGTGCCGCTCCAACCGCTGTAATACCAGTTGTCGGTCTTTTTCTCGCCCCAGGTGATTTGATAATCCACCTTGTCATTTACTTTTCTCTGATAATCCAGATTAAGGCCTTTGCTCACTTTGTCGGCCTGATCCGTTCCCAGTTCGTATTTATACGAACTATTGCCCCTGTAGCTGTTGACAGACAGCTTACTATCCTTATCCCAGCGGTAGATCAGTTTGCCGCTGTAATGCTCCTGCCCGCCGCTTTGGTGACCGCGATAATTGGTTTTATCGTCGGGATAAGCGGTGATAAAACCATCGGAATCAATTTTGGAGTAATCAAAATAATAATCGAGTTTTCCCACCGAGCCGCTGTGGCCGAAGGTCACTTTTCCCGTCCCCTGCGTCCCGCTCCCCAGCTTCACCACCGTTTCATTGGCGGCCTTGCTTTTGGTAATGATGTTGATGACTCCCGCCTGGGCGCCGGAGCCGAATAATGATGATCCCGGTCCTTTCACTACTTCGATTCGCTCAATATTCTCTATCGGAATTTGGCTCCAGGTAATCTGACCGTTATAACCGTCATTTTGACTTTGACCATCCACCAGAACCAAAATGCCCTTAAATTTAAACCCCCGCATAATGACGGTGGGCTCGCTGCTGCTTAGCCCGGTATTGCGCTTGATCATAATGCCGCTGATCCCTTTTAAGGCATCATCCAAATTTTGCACATTCTTTTTTTCCAGGTCTTCTTTGGTAATTACCTCAACCACCACCGGCACATCTTTTATTTTCTTCTCTGTCCTGGTTGCCGTAACCACCACTTGATCCAGCTGAAAACCGGGAGCATCCTCCTCTACTTCTTCACCGTAAGCCACCCCCAGGGAAGATAATATTATTCCTGTCGTCAGAGCTAATACCCAGCCTTTTTTATGGGACGTTTTCACAACTCTACTCCTCCAAATTTTATTGCTTCATTCCTTACTACCCTTACTACCTTACTGCACTGCATTACTGCATCACTGTACTACCTTACTGCTTTACTCCGGCATGTATTTTTTGTCTGACGCCCTGCATTTTTTGCGCCCACTCTTTTACATCATCCATGTTCAGCATATCGACGGACCCGCCCTGGAATTCGCCGTCGATATCGCCGATGCGTTCTTCCAGCCAGCCTTCGATCTCCATATAGGTCTCCTGCAGTTCTTGCAGCACCTGGGGATCGGCCTGCCATAAACCCCGCTTCTCGGCTTCCAGCATGCGGCGGCTGATGTCCTCCAGCGCCCAGGGGTTGTTCTCTTCGAAGAATTGCCTGTTTTCCTCGTTCAGCACAAAGGTTCGGACAATGTCGTCAAAGATCCAGTCATCCACTTCCTGGGTGGTTGCCTCCCAGCCATAGACCCGGCCAACGCGTTTGGCTATATCACCGGCGCCTTTGTAGCCATGCCGTTTCATGCCTTCAATCCATTTCGGGTTAAGCACCTTGGTGCGCACTACCCGGCGAATCTCGTCAGCCAAATCAACAACCTGAGGCAATTGCGGGTCGCGGGTGTCGCCATAGTACGTTTTGGCCTTCCGGCCGGATATCACATTGGCCGCCAGCGTCATGCCGCCCTGATAGCTGTAGTAGCAGCAACAGCCCAACAGGTCATGCTCATCGGTCGGATTGTTGCGGAAGGTGACGTTCAGCGTCTGGAGTTGGTTGACCAGTTGATCGGCGGCCTCGGCGCCCTGACTGTCCATCCCTTCGCCATAGGCAAAGCTGTTCCAGTACACATACACCTCGGCCAGGTCCTTTTCATCCTTCCAGGCGCTGGCATAGACCGCCAGATTAACACCTGAACCATACGTACCCGGCCGTGTGCCGAAAATCCGGAAGGTGGCCTGCCGCCAAAGCTCGGCTTCAGCGGCTGCGGTTTTTTCCAGTTTTAGCTTCTCCATGTTTTCCAGCGTATGCTTTTTGACATAATTGTGCTCGCTTGGCTCGTCAAGAGCGGCCAGCTCTTTTACCGCCCGGTCAATGATTTCCACAATCATCGGGAAGCAATCGCGCACCAGGCCGCTGATATGTAAGGTTACGTCAATACGGGGGCGGTTTAGTTCCGCCAGTGGTATGATCCGGTAACCTTTAATGCGCCCATTTGGCTCCCATTCCGGTTCCACACCAAGCAAGTAAAGGATCTGAGAGGTTTGCTCCCCGTTCGTCCACATCATATCCGTGCAGGAAAGGACAATGCCGCAGTTTTCCGGCAGGCAGCCTTCCTCGCTTTCGTACTTCTCCAGCATGCGGGCGGCCAAAACCCGCCCCACCCGCCAGGCGGCCTTGGTCGGTATGGTAAAGGGGTCCATGCTGTAGAAATTCCGTCCGGTAGGCAGTACATCAGGACGGCCCCGGGTCGGACAGCCGGAAGGACCGCTGGCGATATACCCGCCTTCCAGGCCATGCAGTAAACTGTCCATTTCCCGGCTGCAGCCGGCGATTTTTTCTCTGAGGCTGTCAATTATTTGTTTAAACCCGGCAAATACCTCTAAAACTCCGGCATTCCTAACACGCTCGCCCAGCAGTTCACAGGCAACTTCTTCGCCGCTCAGTGTCTCCCCGTTCAGGAACAATTCCACCGCTTTTTGGGACAACAGATAGGCTTCCTGCAACAGTTCCCCATTGCTGACGGCATAGCCTGGCGGATATTCGCCGGGATTGGCTTTGAGCTCCAGATAATTCAGTCCTTGTAATGCCAGGATAACGCCGCGCAGCGACTGGGTTTCATCGCCGGCATATTTCAACATGGAGGCAATGAATTCTACCAATTCATCGCCTGCCGGCGCCTGCCCGAAAATATGCATGCCGTCGGCAATGGAAGTATCGCGGATACGGGTCAGCGCCTCATGGGCTTTTTTTACAACCGCCGGGAAATTCTCGGCCATGTATTTGGGGTCGTGCAGCGTTGCCGGCGGAATGTGCATCTCCTGGTGCAGGTTGGCTTTTTCTATCGCCTCGACAATCAAGTGTTCCAGGGAATGAGCCCGCGCCGGGTCATTTCCCCGGGCCGTTCCATACTCCCCTAACAGCTGCTCAAGTTCCTGGAGTTCATCATAAGTGCCGCTGTGGGTCATAACCGGCAGCAGATAATCAATAAGCACCGCTGCCGCCCGCCGTTTGGCTATCGTCCCTTCCGAAGGATTGTCCACGCTGTACAGATATAGATGCGGCATTTCGCCCAGAGTCAGGTCCGGATAACATTCCCGGGACAACGCCAGGGATTTTCCCGGCAGGAACTCCAGGTTGCCATGTGTGCCGACACTGATTAACAGGTCGGCGCCCCAAACCTTTTGCCAATACCAGTAGCTGGCGACATATTGATGAGTAGGCGGGCACTCCGGGTCATGGAGGATTTTACACACCTGACCGTCACATTTTGGTCCGTAGCAGCCCCGTTTGGGCTGCACAACAACCAGTGCATTGCCGTATTCCACCCCGGTCAGCACCAGTTTGTCCTGATAGACCATGGATTGTCCGGGAGGTTCGCCCCAGGTTTCAGTCATTTTTTGGCGGACATTTTCCGGAAACTGCCGCCACCATTCCCGGTACTGTTCGGTCGGGAAAAGGGTTAGCGCCCCTTTTTTCTCCACAATCTCCTCCACCGGCGTCCAGCGGAAGTCCGATATGGCTTTTCTGCCCATTATGGTTTCAATGAGTTCTTTGCCTGTGGCCGGCATATTGTCAATGCTGTAGCCCTGCTCCTTCATAACCGCCATAATCCGGGCCACGCTTTCCAGGGAATCCAGATGCGAGGCCCCGCCGACACTAAGCTCGGTACCGGCGCAGGGATTGTTGTTGAACAGGAAGACAACCCGCCGGTCCTGGGGCAGCTTGCTTCTGAGCGCCACCCAGCGTGTCAGCCGGGCGGCGGCTTTCTCAATTCTTTCGGCGAGCGGAACAAATTTCTCCACCGTGATGCCGGTAGTCTCGTCCCGGGGAGTCTCATAGCTGGCCAGGATAATCGGTTCAATCATGCCGTAAAACTCAGGCATGGCCACATACCAGATGGCCGATGACCCCAGACCATGGGGGTTTTTCTCCCATTCCTCCCGGCTGATGTGATAAGGCAGGAAACCTTGGATGACGGGAACATCCAGCTTTTGAAACAGCGCAACCACCTGGTTGGTCTCCCGGTCGTCCCAGTCCTCGGTCCCTTCGGTGAAGCGGGACGCCTGGATATTAAAGAACAAATCGATGACCGGTTGGCCGTCGCGAAAAAAGTAGTGATTAACGATTTGTTCATTAGTCCAGCTGTCAGAGGTGACCTTGTCATGGGCCTGATAAGAGAATACCGGCAGCAGATCCATCCCCTTCCTGCCAAAAGTTTCGATCAGGGCGTCAATGACTTCCACATTGCGGTTCATCCATAATTGCCGGTTAAATAACAAGCCTATTTTCTTGTTATCCGCAGACCAGCGTCCTTCACGCCGCGCCCAGGGAATATACTCCTCCATGGTGCTGAAACACTTAAGTCCGCGGCCGTAGATCCCCTGCCACAACTGTGCCCGGGGTTGCCCGTAATCCACATTGATGCCGGCCAGTTCCTTGGCAACGTAGGAAAACAGTCCAACCATGTTTTCCACACCTTCCAGGTCCATGTACTGCTGGATCCGGGCCACATGCTCGCCGGCAATGCTTGACAGCAGGAAATAGGCCGGTTCCTTGCCCCAGCAAGCCACCTGCTTTTTTCCCCGCAGTGCTTCAATCACAGGTACGAGACTATGCCAGTGCTCATTGTCCTGCGGCTGCAGAAGAATGATATCGGCCTCCTCTTCCATATAGCGCACAAACCGGCTGCGTTTGCCCTCATTCTCCAAATCCTTGACGGCGCAAACGTGAAGATCCAAAAAGCCCAGCAGTTTTTTGGCCTCCACAATATTGAGCAGCCTGGTTCCCCACGTCAGAAACGCGATTCTCATTGTTGTTACCCTCCTCATCTATTCATAAGTCAGGCACCGTCCTTCAGAATGCTTCACGACGGCTGTTCTCTCATTCTGAATCCCGGCTCCTGGCTTTCGGCCCCTTATGTTTTTTCACTGCAAAATGTGCAACCGGTGTTCCCCCGTCAGCGTCCCGTCTTCCCGGCGCAGCGGCGACTCGCTGCCGGCGATCGTCGTGCCGTCCGCGGCAATATTGCCGCAGATCGCAACCCCGCCGGTAGGATAAAACCATACCAGCTTATCCGGACCGGCAGCCTGCAGATCTAGGCAGTAAAGTCCGGAACGCTCCTTTTTCCGGGCCACATAATTATGATATATGCCGGCGACCATATAGCGGCTGTCGGCGGAAAAACGCGCTTTTCCCAAACCGCCCTCCGTTTGCCACTTCCAGAGAATATTGCCTGAGCGATCATAAGCAAATAGGGTGGTGGCGTCAGGATGAGTGAAAGATGGCGCTAAAGCAAAGCTCTTATCCGCCATATAAGTTGCCGTTGTCATAAAATAGACCGTACCGTCGTCCCTGACCCGCGCCACATTGCCGGACGCATACACCGGGACGCCGCTGACCTGGATAATCTTGCTGACCTGATACAACCATACCGGCTTGATGTTGCCGTTCTTTTTGTTAAGATCAACCTCCGACAAATCAAATAACATGCCCCGGTTGTCGCCGATGAACACGGCTGCATACTTCCCGTTGGGCGACATATTAATGCCTTCATTAATTCCGACCCATTTGAAGGTAGGCCGGGCCGGCCGCAATGTATAAGCAGCAGCCAGTTCTCCCGTTTTCCCGTTTATGAGCCTGATCACGCCGTCCGGATACTGCTGGGTGTCAATCGAACCCGGATTAGCATGAATGTAGTTGGCAAAAAGCACTTTCTGCCCATCGGCGGAAACTGAGATCCTGGATATAGTTGTATCCATCACCCCGGCTGCCGGATACCGCCAAAGGGTATTGCCGGTAGAGGTGTCAAACGCCATCATAATGCTCTGGGTCGGGTTGGTTACAACCACTTTTTCACCGGCTTTTTCCACCACCCGCTGCACATACTCGCTGCCGGCCACAATCATGTTGCCGCTGACGGCGAGATTTCTCACCTTGGGCCGGTTGCTGGGATTCCGGTTTGTCCCTTGTCCAATGATAGGAGAAAAAGAGTACTTCCATAATAAATTTCCCGATAACGTTTCAAAAGCGTAGAGATTGGCGTCGGCGCTGGCCTCGCCTATGAACAGTGTCTTACCGTCGTCGGCAAAGACCGCACTGATGGGCGTACCGTTGGGAACGCCGTAATCCCAGAGCTTCTTGCCGGTCCGGTTGTAAACATACACCCGGTTATCATAAGAGGCCAGCGCAATATATTTCCCGTCCGGCGCTACGGCTGCGTCGTCAAATACTGTCGAACCCGATTCATTAATGGTCGGAAACTCCTCAAACTCATCGAGCCTGGCCACACCGCCGACCAATATTCCGGGCCGGGCCGGCGCCGCATCCGACCAGGATTTCCCCGCCATTTTCACTTCATATCTGGCGCCGGTCCGCCAATTCCCGCCAAAGAGGACGGTACGCTCCCCCAATACTTTTCCTTTATCAGGCTGCACATCGCCATTAATACTCAATTGAATGTCCGCCGCCGCTACTGTCTTGTCGGCAGTTACCGCCAGGCCGTTTTTGGTGAAGACGGCCTGCAGCCCGCCCGGCAAACCTTGGTCCTTGTCACTGCAGCCTGCCGTTACTAACATCAGCGCCAATAGCAAGCCGCATATCCATAACCGCATAGCATCCTCCTCCTGCCGGCGATTGCACCGCCCTTCGTCGCTGCTGCCGCTAATCCATCGCCGTCCGTTTCAAAGAATCTCCCAACCGGCAGCCTATAGCCGCCCCGATGGCACAGTAGACAAATCCGGCAGCCAGCACCGTCCAAATGTACCAGTCGGCGTAATACAGCCGGTACAACATCATGTACGCCATCATGCTCATATAGGAGGTAATGATGTCCACCACCCCGCAGACCACAGCCAGAATGACAATGCTGAGACGGCTCCGGCAGCCTCTCCCTCTGGTAACGCCGGTAAAGAAGAGACCGGCTTCCAGAAAAACCGCCAAGGCCGCGTACAGCAAAATGTTCATCGGCGAGAAATGTCCAAAAATAAACCCGTTGAGAATAAACCTGACAACGATCATCAGGCTGACGGCTCCCGGCCTGGGCAGTACAACAGCCAAGGCTACCATCAGCGCATACAGGACCGTTTGGCTGAAAAATCCGGTAAACAAAAAACTGAACGGACCAAAAATTACGTGAGCAATATCCATGAGTACCGTTGCCGGCAGATTAACGGTAACAAAGGTGACCGTTCCGAATAGAGCGACAATAACCATTTCCTTGCTGGACACCCGCCTGAGCGCCGACTCCTGCCGCCAAACAAACCAACTGACGCCCAGCACCGCCACCAGCGTCATAAACAGTGTCGCATACAGGGGCTTGTTGTCATGAACGGTCAACGTCACCGGTTGTTTCGACGTGCTTACCACCTGACTGACGCCGAATATCCTGGTTTCCGTCTGCAATTCATATTTGCCGGCGACGGCCCTATTTTCATCAAGATAAATGGGAAGAATCACCTGGTTGCTGGAATGGGCGGGTACGGCCGCTATACCGTAACTATAGCCCAGTCCGCCGTTTTTGTTTTGCGGCGCGGTAAAAGCCGGCGACATCTTGCCCGTAACGATATCCGTCATTTTGGCCGTGACCAAGGCTAAAACCTGTTGATCACCGTCGTTGCTGATTCTTATGGCGGCAAAAGTAAGCGGATCTTCATCAAAACGCCGGTCTTCGCGTTCCCCTGTAAAAAACTGCAACAAACGGCTGGGCGGCTGATAGGCCAGAGCACCCGTCTGAACTTTCGGCTCCAGGCGGCCGGAAGCATCCACCGGCAAGTCGACTTTGGCAACCTTGACATTATTGCTGATGTCGGCGAGGGAAGAGATTTGGATTACCGCCTGTTTGTCCCATTCCCGCTGTTCCCGGCCATTATCCAAATGCAAGCGGGCGGTTATCGTTGCCTTCCGCCCCGCTTCACCGGCTTTTACTTGGATCTGTTCATTCCATATCTCGTTTTCCGCCGTCAGACTGGCCGGTCCGAGCACATGGTTTACGCCATCGCGCCGTTCCAGTCTCATGACGGGAGGAACGGCTGCCACTTCAAGCTCAGGCGGAATGGAAACATCCAAGATCCCGCCAACCTTTTGATCAGCATGATTGGTGATCAGAAGGTTAATGGCAAAAGTACTGCCATTGGTAACCAGACCCACATTTTCCTCGCTGTTTAGCCCATAGGGAGCTTGCAGAAAAAATGATATTGTCGCCGGCGGCTTGTCCGGGCTCCTGGCAGACAAGCGGATCTTGCCGCCGTCCCGCAGGCAAATCTCAAACTCATATTCATGCCCCGGCCTCCAGGGAATAAACACTGGGAGGACTTTATGACCGCCTGGTCCCGTATCGCTGGCGATAACCGTTTCCCCCGGCTTATCCCTGACGCGGATTTGCCTTATTTGCTGCTCCCGGTCAAATGTAATTTCGACTCCCTGCCGGGTAAACTCAATCTGTCCCCCCGGCGCTTCCTGCCCGGCTCCCAACAGCCGCCAGGCGCCATAGACCAGACCAATGACCAGCAATACGAGGCCAAATTTCTGCAACTTGTTATAGTGGGGCAAATGCCAACACCATCCTTACTAACGATTGAAAAAAACCATGAAGAATTGCCGGACGCTGCGCCGCCAGCACCGGTCAATAACCTTCATGGCTACTGTTTTATAAATTCATGTTAACTTTGCTGCTCTTAAACAGACAAATATATGGTATTCCACATTCATAGGGAAATCCATAAGGAAATTCATAAAGAAATCCAAAGAAATCCATTGTTAATTGTTAATTGTTAATTGTTAATTGTTAATTGTTATCAATCGCGTACATGCAATAAGGTCCAAATCCCCGCCCCGGTCAGAATGACCGCATAGGCGCCCAGGACGGCCACCGACGGCCAGGGGGTATGGCCGCCTGCTCCGAGGATGCGCAAGGCATAGGTTGCATGGGTCAGCGGCAAAATTTCAATGATCCACCGCAACACAAGGGGAAATTTGTCAACGGTAAAAAAGGTTGCACATAGAAACGACATAGGAAGGAGAAAATAAGTGCTGAAATTCCCCATATCCTCATGGGAATCAATCACCATAGCAGCCACAACACCCATGGCGGCAAATAAAGCGCATATCAGCATAAGCACCAATAAAAAACCGGCATGAATTGCAATCGTGGCGCCAAAAAAATGCGCCAGCAGGAAGATAACCGCGCAGGATATCATCCCCCGCAAGGTGCCTGCCAATATCTTGCCAATCACAAAGGCTGCCGGACCAACCGGAGCAACCAGGTATTCCTCAAAGGATTTATGATACAGCCGCATCATATTGAGCGGTGAGGCTACAGAGTTAAAGCTGATATTCATGGCATTCAGGGCCATAATTCCCGGAACGATAAAATTAAGATAGCTCCCGCCGTTCATCTGGATGCCGCGGCCAAGTCCCCAGCCGAAAGCTACCAGGTACAATACAGGGGTCACCATCCGCGACAGGATAAACTTGGTCATGCGGCGGTGCAGCACCAGCCAATCCCGCCAGAATACCGTGTAAATATCGTTGAAGAACATTATCCTGCCACCTTTCGCCCGGTCAACTCGACAAAAACATCTTCCAGGTTGGACCGGCGTATGACTGTGTCTGCTGTTAAGTTGCCGGCAAAAGCGCCGGCATCGTTCCGGTGGGAGAAGAACCGGTATTCGGTTACGCCTGTTTCATTCCATTCCACCACATATTCCCCCAGACGCCGGCACAGCTCCACCGGGCTGTCGAGGGCAATCAGCCTGCCTTTGTCAAGGATGGCCACCCGCTGGCAGAGGTTTTCCGCTTCTTCGATATAATGAGTGGTCAGGAGCACCGTAATGCCATCCCCGTTCAACCGGCGCACCAAATCCCACAAGCGCCGCCGCACCTGCGGGTCCAAACCGACGGTAGGCTCATCCAGAAACAATATCCGGGGACGGTGCAGGAGGGCTCTGGCAATCATCAGGCGGCGCTTCATGCCGCCGGAAAATTTTTGCACCATGTCATGGCTCCTGTCAGTCAGTTCCACATACTCCAGCAGTTCATCAATGCGCTTGCGCCGGTCATCACGCGGCATATGGTGCAAACGGCCATGCAGTTCCAGGTTTTCCCGCGCCGTCAAATCAATGTCCAGATTCAAATGCTGCGGCACCACCCCAATGGTGTTCTTTATCTCCAAATCATTGTCCGGCAGTTTCCAGCCATTGATGGTGACCGTTCCGGCAGTCGGCTTGGTCAACATGGTCAAGATGCGGATAGTCGTCGTTTTGCCCGCACCGTTCGGCCCCAACAGGCCAAACGTTTCCCCTTGTTCAATGTGCAGGCTGAGTTTGTCGACTACGGTGCGCTCCTCAAATTTCTTAACCAGTCCGTCGATCACGATCATATACGCTTCTCCCATCATTTATGCCCATGAGCATGCGAATGCGTATGCGTATGTTGGTGGGAATGATCGTGACTATGGGCATGCTGATGTCCCAGAATTTCCTGTAGTTTTTTCTGCTCCGAACCGATTTCCTGGAAGGGTTTTTTTCGCATACGGTGCATAAGGGCCAACTCGACGACTTCAGAAACGTCCGAACGTTCAACTTTATCCCGGCCGTTAAGTGCGGCCAAAGCCTTGGCGGCCTTTAGCATCACCAGGTCGGCGCGATGTCCGTCAACTCCCATTTGAATGGCGATATCGGCAATATTGAACAGCACATCGTCATCATGGCTAACAGCGGCCAACAAGTTTTGCGCCGCTGCTATCTTGTCCCGCAGCTTGCTTTGTTCTTCTTCCCACTGCGCCGCGAATGCTTCCTGGTTCTCTTCAAAGGCCGTCCGGCGTTTAATGACATCCACGCGTTTGGCGGTGTCGGCAATGCCCTCAATGGTTACGCACAGCCCGAAGCGGTCCAGGAGCTGCGGTCTCAGCTCGCCTTCTTCCGGGTTCATGGTGCCGACAAGGATAAACTGGGCCGGATGGGAGAAAGACACGCCTTCCCGTTCGACGGTATTTACCCCCATGGCGGCGGCATCGAGAAGTACGTCAACAATATGATCATCCAGGAGATTGACCTCATCCACATAGAGAATTCCCCGGTTGGCCTCAGCCAACACTCCTGGTTCGAATTTTTTCTCGCCGTGTTTAATAGCGTGTTCAATGTCAAGAGTGCCGACAACCCGGTCTTCAGTCGCCGATACCGGCAAGTTCACCACTTTCATCGGGCGTTTGGACCGCGGCAGTTTTTCGCCTTTTTCAACGCGCTCATGGCACTGCGGACAATACATCAACGGCTGATCGGGATCACAGTGGTAAGGGCAGTCGGCCACCACATCAATTTCCGGCAGCAATTCGGCCAAGGCCCGCACTGCCGTTGATTTGGCGGTTCCCTTTTCCCCCCGGATCAGGATACCGGACAGGCGCGGATTGATTACATTCAGCATCAAACCTTTTTTCATGCTTTCCTGGCCGACAATGGCTGCAAACGGATAGTTCATCGGTTTATGATTATGCATGGTACACTCTCCTCTTTAAGATGGGAACTGCTTATATCTGACGATTTCTAAGCAGTTCGCGGCATTTGGCAACCTGAGTAGCAGTACATTAAGCCAGGGCGCCGCGAACTATATTTACCAGACTATCAACTTTCAACTGATCAATTGTATAGCACTCAGCTCCCAGACGGGTTGCCAGCTCTTGCGCCTTGCCGAAGGACAGCAGGCCTTTCTGTTCGGTGTCAACCACAATATACTTAATATCAAACTCTTCGCGCATGTTCGCGGCCGCCCGGTGAGCCTCCGCCAGCGGTTTGTCCTCAGCCATGGCGACATTCGCCTTGCCGTCGGACAAAATCACGACAATGGGGCGCATGTGCGGACTGCGTTTAAGGTGCTGTCTTACGACTTCCTGCGCTTTAATCAGTCCTGCCGCTAACGGCGTCTTCCCGCCAACCGGCAGCTCAACCAGACATTTTTGCGCCAATTCGACGCTATTGGTCGGCGGCAGCAGCACCTCAGCCTGATCCCCTTTAAACGCCACCATGGCAACCCGGTCCCGTTTTTGATAAGCGTCCTGCAATAAAGACAATATCGCGCCCTTGGTCTCGATCATGCGTTGCTTGGCCCCCATCGAACCGCTGGCATCGACGACAAACAACATAAAGTTGCCGATGCGCTTCTCCCGGACTTTTTCCCGGATGTCACCGGTTTCAATGACCAGCGCCATGCCGTTTGAGCGGCGGCTGCGCTGGAAAGGCGCCGCGGCCCGGATGGTGGCGTCAATAGCCAGGTCATCCCGTTCACGGTGGCTGGTGCTGCGTACATAGCGGCCGGTGCTGGAATCGGTTTTGGTGCGCGAACGCCGGCCTGAGCCGCGTCTGGGCTGACGGTCTTTGTTCAGGGTAATGCGCTTGACGGCAAAAGGTTTGCCAAGGGCAAAGACTACCTCGGTAGACGGTTTGGCCTTGCTGTTGTTATCTTTTTCGTCCCTTTGATCCTCCTGCCGCTCCTCTTCCTGCTGGTTCTCAGGCGGAGGCGGCGGCGGATTGCCCTGCTCTTCCTGTTCCTGATCTTCATTCTGATCCTCAGGCGGCTCAGGCTGCTCCTGTTCCTGCGGCTGCGTTTCCGACTCTTCCGGCGGCTGACGGCGGCGGTGCGCCAGCACCAGCGGCGCTATCGCCAGCACATCCGCTTCCGTTACCTCCCGGTGCCCAAGCCACGCGGCATAAGTTACGGCGGCCCGCACCAGCACGATATCCGCCCGGTGGCCGGCGGCATGGGCTTCGGCGCAGAGCCGGCCGATCAGGGAATACCGTTCTTCCGGCAACGCCACTGCCGGCAGCAGTTTCCGGGCCGCGCCGACCTTTTTCCGCAATATATCCTGCTCTTGCCGCCAGTGTTCCCGGAACCGGGCCGGATCGGTTTCAAAAGCCTCGCGGCGCTTAATGATTTCCACCCGCGCCTCCCGGTCGGTAAGACCGGTTACTTCAACACAAAGGGCAAAACGGTCTAATAGCTGCGGCCTTAAGTCACCTTCCTCCGGATTCATGGTTCCCACCAGGATAAATTCCGCCGGATGGGTAATGCTGACGCCTTCCCGTTCAACTACATTCAGGCCGCTGGCGGCGGCATCCAGAAGCACATCCACAATGTGATCGTCCAGCAGGTTGATTTCATCAACGTAAATGATGCCCCGGTTGGCTTCTCCCATAAGCCCGGGCAGGAAGGCCCGCTGACCGGCCTTAATCGCCTGTTCGAAATCCAGACTGCCAACCACCCGGTCTTCTGTAGCCGACACGGGAATATCAACGACCGGTACGGTCATCGTGAAGGTGTTAAATTCGCCTTCATGGCTGCGGCATTGGCCGCAGGCTCTGCTTCTGTCCGCAGGATCACAGTGATAAGGGCAGCCGGCAACAGCTTCCATAGCCGGCAGCATCTCAGCCAGACCGCGGACCGCCGTCGATTTTGCCGTTCCTTTCTCACCGCGAATCAATATTCCTCCCAACCGGGGATTAACGGCATGGAGCAATAGCCCCAGCTGCAAATCCTCTTGTCCGGCCAGCGCCGCAAAGGGGTAAATAACCCGGCGCTGTTTGTTTGACTGTTCCATATTCTCGCCTCGACTTCACTAGTAGTTACTAGCTATTTATTCTACAAATAGTTTGTGGCAAATTCATATACCGGCCGCAAAGCGGAAGAATAGTAAAACCCATAATGGTACAGGATTAAACTGGTCTTGCCGGCCGCTATGGCTGCCGCCGCCGCTAAATATCCCGCCAGAAAGACCTTTTCCGCCGCCAGCAGGCGGAGTTCTTCCAAATAAGTACGGCAATGGCTGGAACGGAAAGCCCTGCTCTCCACCGCTACCGCCAGCGTCCCCGCCCGCCGCAGGCAATTCGCCAGGATGGGCGTAAGCAACCGGATGCTCAGGCGGCTGCCGCCCCTCATCCGGGAGGCGGTAATCACCTGCATGGTTTCCTGCATCATGACCGGAATAAACCGCACTGCCGTTACGGTCATAAAGGCCAGGCTATACGGCAGGCGCATGCGTACCAAGCCGAGCAGAAGCAAGCGGGTTTCCGTCGTCCAGCATGCCAACAGCCCCAGCGAAGTCATGGCTGCCATCCTGAGACCCTGTCTGAGTCCATAAACGACGCCTTCCTGATACACATACAGTCCTTGGGTCAGTTTTCCCAGCACCGGCATTTCCGGGGAAATAAGCGTGAATATCGCCGTACGCGGCACCTGCTCATAGAACAGGGCCTGGCTGAATACCGCCCCCCATAGCCCCATCAAGATGACTACGGCCACCACTTTCAATTTTAGCAATTCCAGCCTTGCCGCCAGCATGCCGGCAAGCCCTGCGGCCACATAAGCCGCTAACAGCCAAGGGTTATCCAGCAATATAACAACCATACCGGTAATCAACAGCGTGGCGATCTTCACCCGTGGATCCAGGCGATGCAGCGGCGTTGCCCCGTCCGTTCTGGTAAGCTCCTGCCAGTTTAGCATAGCCAGCGTTCCTCCAATTCATGGGGGGTAAAGACATTAGGAAGCCCCAGTTCCTGACCGACAAGCCAGGATTGGGTGGGTTTCAGCCCGCTGCTTCTGAGGAGCGCGGCATCGGCGAACACAGTCCGCGGCGGAGCATCAGCCACAACCTTCCCCCCTGCCAATACAATGACGCGGGTTGCATAGCAGATAGCCGTTTCCACATCGTGGGTGCAAAAAACCAGCGTCTTAACCTGTCCTATAAGCACGGCCATCAAATTGTCAATATTGCGCTTATCTTGCCCGGTGGTCGGTTCATCCAGAAAAACAATTTCCGGATGCATGGCGACAACTGCGGCAATGGCCGTTCGCAGCCGCTGGCCCCGGCTTAAGGATAAAGGCGGGTCCTCCTCAAGCTGATTAAGGGCCATCCCCTGCACAGACTGCCGGTAATAGTCGGTAAACTGCGTACCTCCAATCTTAAGATTTTTAAGACCGAACTCAACCTCCCGGCGGACGCTGTTTTGAAACAGCATTAGGTCTGGATTCTGCATTACCAGGCCCACCTTGCCCAAAGGAAGTTTCTGTTTTTTGGTTATTGTCGTTCCTGCCACCAGGACCGCGCCTTGCTGCGGCGCGGTCATAGCGGCCATATGCGCCAGCAGTGTCGATTTGCCGGACCCGTTGCGTCCCATAATGGCTACCCGTTCACCCTGCCGTACCGTCAGGCGAATGCCGTTCAGAACCGTTTTGTCCCCTTTGCCGTAACGGAAAAACAGGTCTTTAATTTCCAGCACCGGCTTATCGCCCGTCGGTCCGGAGGCGCAGCCAGTCCCCGGATTGCACGGTTTTTGGCTGCCGTGCTTCAACAAGCCCACCGTTTCATCCACCGTCATGGGCACCTGATTCTGACGCAGCCGCCGGGCAATCTCCACCGTTTCCGGCACCCTCAATCCCATATCGGCGAATAATTCCGCCTTTTTCATCGCTTCTCTGGTGGGAGCGTCAAAGACTACTTTCCCGCCCCGCATTACCACAATCCGGTCTACATATTGAGCCACTTCATGAATGCGGTGCTCTACCATCACGACCGTAACACCGTACTTTTTATTCAACTTTTTGATTACATCCATAACTTCAGCCGCACCTTGCGGGTCAAGCTGGCTGATTGGTTCATCAAGCGCCAGGATCTTAGGCTTGAGCGCCAGCATGGCGGCAATCGCCAGCCGCTGCTTTTGTCCCCCGGACAAGGCCGTCGTGCTGCGAAGCCGAAAGCCGGCCAAATCAACCGCAGCTAACGCCCAGTCCAGGCGATGGTTGATTTCTGCCGGCGACATACAGAGATTTTCCGGTCCAAATGCTACCTCGTCCTGAATTACGGTGGCAAAAATCTGATCATCCGGGCTCTGTTGCACCAGGCCTACCTGAGCCGACAGTTCCGCCGTGGACATCTCGCGGACGCTGCCGCCGCCGATTCGCACCGTCCCCTGGGCCGTGCCGCCGGAAAGATGAGGGATAATGCCGTTGAGGCATTTTAATAAGGTACTTTTGCCGCAGCCGGTAGGACCGGTAAGAAGCACAAACTCACCGGCGGGAATCCGGAGGCTGACTTGTTCCAGGCTGGCTGCTTCCCGCCCCGGATACCAAAAATTTAAATCTTGAATATCAATCATTATTCTTTCTCTCCTAATCCATAGCCGTGCGTTTTAGACTCGCGCCCAACCGGCAGCCGGCGGCTGCCCCGCAGGCCGTGTAGACAAATCCGGCAACCAGGACGGCATATATATACCAATCGGCATAAAAAAGACGGTATAACGTCATATAGGCCATAAAATTCATATAGCTGCTAACGGTATCGACCAAGCCGCAGACCAGTCCGGCAACCAGGGCCTTGCCGGCAGCGACGGGATCACCGCCGGTATTGCGGGTGATTCCCGTTGCAAACAAGGCGCCTTCCAGACACACCGCCAACACGGCATAGTTCAGAAGCAGCACCGGGGAAAAATGTCCGAAAATGAAACCATTCAAGATAAACCGGACAATGATCATTAACGAAATTGCTCCGGGACGCGGCAGCAACACTACCAGCGCCACCAGCAACGCATACAGCATTGTTTGCGAAATAAACCCGGTAACCAAAAAGCTGAAGGGGCCGAAAATCACATGGGTAATATCCCACACTACGGTTTGCGGCAAGTTAACCGTGACAAAGGTTACTGTCCCGAATAACGACACAATCACCAATTCTTTAGTGGTAAATCTCGCCAGGGCCGCTTCCTGCTTAAGGAGCAGCCAGGCAACCCCCAGGAGCGCGACCAGGAACATTATCATCGTAATAATCACAGCTTTTTCATTCCGGGTCACCAACTGCAAATTTGTCTCGGTACGGCAGATGACCTGATTGACCCCGAAAACAGAAGCTTCCGTCCGGAATAGATAATTGCCGGCAACGGCAATATTTTCATTAATATATATGGGAAGAATAACCTGGCTGACGCTGTGGGGCGCAATGTCGGCAACGCCGTAGCTGTAACCTAAACCGGCATTTTTGTGCGGCGGCGAGGTAAAAGCGGCAGCCAGCTTACCATCGGACGGGTCGGTAATCTTGCCGGTGATCAGCGCCAATACATGCTCGTCCCCGTCGTTATGCACCTGGATGCCGGCAAATGCAAAAGGTTCATCGTCCAAACGCCGTCCGTCCGGCGTCCCGCCCATAATCTTCTCCAGTCTGTTCGGCGGCGCATAAATCAGGCTGCCTGAATTTGCTTTAGGGTCAAAACGTCCGGTAAAGTCAACCGGTATTAGCACCTCGCCCACCCGGATCTTACTGCTGATATCAGCGATGGTGGCCACCTGAACAGCCGATTTTGCGGTAAGTTGCCATTGCTCCCGTCCATTATCCAGATTTACTTGGGCCGCAATGACAGGCTTGCCGCCGGCTTGAGGCGCTTTCAATTGAATCTGTTCATTCCAATGCTCATTTTTCGCCGTAATTCGCTTCAACCCGGTAAGGTGCCACACACCTTCGTGTTGTTCGAGCTTCATACCCTGGGGCTGCGACACAACCTCCACGCCGGCGGGAATAGTCAAATCCAGGTTGGCCTCTACCGGCAAGCCGGTGCTATTGGTTATCAATATATTGGCGGTAAACGCGCTGCCGGCAGGGACAACGCCGATGCTGCCTTCATTGCTCATCCCATAGGGCGCCTGCAGCAACAAGGACACTTTTTCCGGTCCCGCCGCCGGCGCTTGCGCATTAAATACGGCGCTGCGGCTGCCAGGCAAACCCAGCTCGAATATGTATTGCTGCCCTGATTCCCATTTCATGAAAATAGGAAACTTCTGCCGCAGCCCCGGCCCAAGCGTGACTGTCGTCAGAATCCGGCCGTCTCCCGTTTTTACGGTAACCTTTTCTACCTCACGCGGGATATCCAGCGCCACGTCCGCACCCTGCCGGGTAAAATCAATCCTCCCGGAAACCTCTTTATCGCCGGCAAAATGCTGATAACAGGCAACGATGAGAAGAATGGCCAGAAGTAATAATATTGTATTCCTTTTTGTCATCGCATTCTCCGTTCCCCTTAATATCTCCAGCATCCGGTTTTATGCTTCAACCCCCAAAGACTTCAAAAGCTTTCTGGCTAGTGCTATGGCTTCCTTTTCGGCCGGCGGCACATTGGCGAGCAAAGCTTTATACGCATTGACGGCCTCCTGTTTACGCCCTAATTTTTGGTAGCATACGCCTTTGACCAAATATGCGCCCGGATGTTTAGAATTTAGCCGGATAGCCTGATCAAGATCTCCGACAGCCGCCTCAAATTCATTTTTATAGTAGTAGCATGCGCCGCGGCGGAAATATGCGTCAGCATACTGGGGATCCAGTTTGATGATGCTGTCATAATCTCTCCAGGCAGCATCATACTCCTTGTCTTCATAATAAGCCAGCCCGCGTTCAACGTACGCCGGCACATATTCCGGACTCAGTTCAATGGCGCGGTTAAAATCAGCCATAGCCAGCCCATTTTCTCCGTTATTCCGGTAGGCCCGCCCCCGTTCCGCATACAGGGCCGGATTATTGGGGTTAGCGGCAATGGCCCGGGTCAATTCATCAATCATCTTTTGGCTGTCATCCGTCCCGGTCGTACCGGCGGCAGCGTATGCAACCGTTGCGCCAACAAGCACCAGAGCCGCCAGCAGTGAACAAAACCATTTTTTCAATGCCTCCACCTCCAACTTCCTGAATTATCCGGGGAATCAAACTTTCAGCCTGAACACCACCGGCATGGTGGTATAACAGGTTATTGCCTGGCCGGTTTCCCGTTCCCGGGCCGGAATAAACTGCCATTGCCGTACCGCGGCCACCGCCGCTTCATCCAATAGGGCAAAGCCGCTGGAGTTATGCACGGTGATACTGCCCGGGCGGCCATTGGCCAATATTTGAATTTTCAGCACCACCGTTCCTTCCCGGCCGGCTTGCCGGTCCGGTTCCGGATAAGCCGGCTCCACCCGCGACAAAATGCTCGGCGGGATGACGCCGCCTTGGCCTGATTTTCCCGTGCTGCCGTTGCCGGAACCGGCAGCGCTGCTTTCCTCGCTGCCGGCAGCGCTGGCATTGCCGCCTGGTTCAGACGATTCCTCCGACCTGCCGGCGGCTGCCGCAGTTTCTTCCACTACGGCCGGCGCTCGGCGAACCGGCGCTGGCGTAGGTTTCGTCTCAGCCGCAATTACCGGCCGGTCTTGTACGGCGGCGGGTTCCGGCGCCGGATTACCGTCGGCCGTTGGCCCGGGATTTTCCGCTTCCGCGGCCAGTTCCAGTTCCAAATATTGTTCCGGAGGTTCCGTTGCGGTAAAGAGCCTGGCCGTCATCCAGCCGACGCCAATCAGCACTATGCTGTGGAAGAGCAGCGAAATGACCAAGGCTTTCCGCCAGCGTATCTGAGTTTCCATTGCTCTTACCTCCCTTTCTTTTCCGTCGCAATGGCCACCCGCTGCACGCCTGCCAGCTTAAGTTCGTCCAGCACCGCCACGACTTTCCCGTATTCCGCCTGTTTATCCGAACGCAGGATGAACACGATGTCGTTTTGCTTGCTTAATTCCGCCTGCACCCGCTGTTTTAGCAGTTCCAGCGGAATATCTTCCTGTTCCAACAGGATCCGTCCTTCCTTGGTGACCAGGACGGAAACGCTGCGCGGCCGGTCGGTCTGGGCCGATGCCGCCTGCGGCAGGTTGACCGGAATGATCTGCTGCTCTACCATGTACAAGGTGCTCATCATGAAGAATACCAATAGGAAAAAGATAATATCAATCATGGGAATTATCATCAGGCGGGGCTGCCTTTCATTGCGGAGGCTACGCAGTTTCATGATGCTTTTCCTGCCTTACCTGTCCGAGGAGCAGCACGCAGATTTTTTCGATGTCGGTTATCATGCTGTCCAGCCGGTGATTGAAGTAACTGTACACAACCATGGCGAATGTGGCCACGCAGAGGCCGGAGGCGGTAGCCACCAGCGCTTCCCCCACCCCGCCGGTAATGGCCAGCGGCTGGCCGGATTTGATATTCATTACGCTGAAGGAGCCGATCATGCCGATGACGGTTCCCAGCAGACCCAGCAGGGGCGCTATGGTGACGATGGTGTCCAAGTGGCTTAGGTTGGCCTTCAGTCCGGCTACCGCCAGTGACGCCTCTCCTTCCAGCACGCTTTCCACATGCCAGGCGCCCCGTTGAAAATACTGGATGCCCTTTGCGGCCACCATGGCCGCGACGCCCCCTGTCTGCCGGCAGATTTCCAGGGAGGATTCCCAGTCCCGGCTTTCCAGCGCCGGCGTTATCTTGGCTACCAGGTCAGGCATATCGCCCTTCATTTGCCGGTAATACAGATAACGTTCCACCCCGATGGCCGCCACGATGAGCGAGCAGGCCAAAATCAGATACATGACCGGCCCGCCTTTTTGAAACACGGCAAAACATTCCCAGAAAAAATCCATTTTGATTCCTCCATTCAGTGCGCACGTTGTGCGTTTCATATATATTTCACAGAAATCATCGCTCCTGCGACGCGATGTAAGACAACCGACTTACCTCACGCGAAAGCCTCTGGGGGACAACAGCATGTCGGTAAAGTCAGGATTAGACAGCGCCTGCTGTCGAGTGGCCTGGCGAGTCAGGCCATATATGGTAAAGCCTGTGGACTGAATCCGGGTCTGTGGCCAAGGACGCTACCGGACATTCCGGTATCAATGGGTATCTCCAATATAGGAATGATTGGGTATAAGCAGGCCCATTGACACACCTGCGGTAAGCAGAATAACGACCAACCGGATACCTACGTATGGATACACTATAGGAAGCTGTCAAACGTGACCTGCCTAAGTACCGCTGCCGGTATATGGCAGAGAGCCCTAATAGTAGCCTAACGGCCTTCTGTAATGGATGGCACAGGGTGAAGGGGGGCAGTATTCCAAGTTCCCATTTTGAAAGGAGTTGCTTTGAATGGAGCATGCAAAACTCATGCAGAAATTGGAAGGTTATCGTCGTCGCAATGCCGACAATCAGGGCTATGTCAACCATGACCTCTATCGATTGCTTTACGATAGGGACTTGTACATCATCGCCTACAATTCCGTTAAGTCTAACGACGGTGCGGAGACTTCCGGCTCTGATGGCACTTCCCTTCACGGGTTCTGCCAAGAATGGATCACAGAACTGATCGCAGCCATGCGTACCGAATCCTACCTGCCTCAGCCAAACAGAACCATGAGGATACCAAAAAGCAACGGTAAAATGCGTAAGCTAAGCTTTCCAAACGGAAAGGACAAGCTCGTTCAAGAGGCCCTCCGCATTATCTTAGAATGCATCTATGAACCTACCTTTTCCAGCCTCTCACACGGCTTCCGGCCAAATCGCTCTACACAAAGTGCCATCGCTGAGGTGGAAACTTGGAGAGGTACCATTTGGTTCATCGAGGGAGACATTGCCGCTTGCTTTGATGAAATCGATCATCGCATATTGGAGTCCATTCTTCGGGAACGAATTAACGATGAACGATTTATCAGGCTCATCAATAAAGTTCTCAAGGCTGGCTATTTCGACATGCAGCACAGCTACCACAGGACTAAGACCGGAAATGCCCAGGGTTCCTGCTGCAGCCCCATTCTTTGCAACATCTACCTCGATAAGCTGGACCGATTTATGGAACACATTATCGAGCGGGATACCATGGGGGACTACCGCAGACAGAATCCCGATTACGCCAAGGCCAGATACCAATACAAGAAGGCGGTAAATAACGGCAGCGACTCAAAGGTGGCTAATTCCTTGTTAAACGAAATGAACAAGCTCCCGTCTACGGACAGGTATGACCCTCATTTCCGTAGGATACAGTATGTGCGCTATGCTGACGACTTTCTGATTGGCTTAATTGCTCCTAAGTCTTATGCTGTGGAACTCAAGCAGCAAATCAAGGACTTTCTCCAAAACAAGCTCTGTCTGCGCTTAAGCAAGGAGAAAACTACCATTACACACGCTGCTGATCATGACGTAGCTTTTCTCGGCTACATCCTCCGCAAGGGATGCGGCAAACACGGAAAATTTCAAAACCACCCTTTTGACTCCTCCCTCCATGTCTTTATGAATACGCAGGGTATCTTGAGAAAGCTGCGGGAAAACGGTATGTGTACGGCAAGTGGCTATCCCATCGGTATCACCCGGCTCCTTAGAGAGCCCCCGGAAGACATCATCAAATATGGTAACCAGGTTCTGCGTGGACTGTTGACTCAGCAGTCCGGCTGCTACAATTTCTTTGAAGGATGGCGCATCCAATACATTGTACAGTTTTCCTTGGCTAAAACTTTGGCTCGTAAATTTGACATCAGCCTTAAGAAGGTGTTCGCTCACTACGGCAACTCTCTCCTGGTGACTTATGAAAACACCAAGGGATTCACTTGCTCTGTCAGCCTGGCTCTGTATAAATCGTTTGCAAGGCAAAAGAATTTCTTCGCTACCATCAAGTCGGCAGTAACATCATTTGACCTGCCCACTTACAACTTGGTAAATCCCCTTACCCGTGTTTGCTACATTTGCGGCAATCCGCAGCGTCATGTCAGCATGTATCACAGGAAAACCAAGAAGAAGCTCGACAAGCCTTACTCACCCATTAAACCGTCATGCTTGCGATCAACCGGCGGCAGATTCCCCTGTGCGATCTCTGTTTTGCCAGGGCTGATGCTAACAGGGTTCATCTCAATCAATTCAACCGACGATAACTCATTTTGGAATAGGGAGAGCCGTATGCGGTGAAAGCCGCTTGTACGGTTCGGGAAGGGGCGGATTACTTGGTTAATCCGCCTATTTCATAAATTTTATACCTAGACTGATTAGACGTTGTTTGCCGCAAGCGGTAGAACCTGGTCATTGTAGTTGCAGCAATGTTTGTCCATCAGGATAAGGGGAAAAACAAATAGCCATGAGAAATGAACCTTCCCGCATTCTTCGGGCAGTTCACCTTCATGGCTAACCATAAACTCAGCCTATTCAGTTGATCTGCTTCGGCATTCATAATATCAAGTGTTTTTTTTCACTTAATATTATCTCCTCTGGCACTGCTTTGGGCGAAGCACTGTTAATACAAATATTACCTGGAAAGCTTCAGCTTTCATTTCTACGTTATATATTACACAAAGGTAGTGTTTGTGTCAATATAACCCAACCTTTTTGGTGGCCCAAATCCGACAGATAAACTTTAAGGAGCTGTTTCGATAAAGACAGTCCCCTTTCATACCGATATGCATGATATGCGCCCTGGCTGTTTTGAATTCAAGTCTGCCAAATGAACAACCCGGCTGCATATTCTTTGGATGAGATTTTTCTCATGACTCACCACAAGCACACCCATATCATATTTACGGGCAAAATACAGCACTACATGCCAGATTTGGGCCTGTGTCACTGCGTCGAGCATGGTTGTCATCTCGTCAGCGATAAGAAAACGAGTCTTTTGCGTGAGGGCCCGCGCCACGCAGAACCTTTGCAGTTCGCCGCCGGACAGCTCATTGGGCCAGCGTTTGAGCCATGCCTGTTGGATGCCAAGGGATTGAACGATTGCAGCATCCGGCCTTTCTCCTTCATACAGAGTATCCTGCATCCGCCAGCGAGGGTTAATTGCTTTTTCCGGATGCTGGAAAACAAGCTGGACAGGATTGTATCCCCTCCGCGGAAGCAAAGAACCGTTCAGTTTGACAGTACCCCGATGCGGCTGTTCATAGCCGGCAAGTATGCGTCCAAGAGTGGTTTTTCCGTAACCGCTGGAACCAATAAGGCCGACAACCTCCCCGGACTTGATCGCAATATTGACGCCGGCAAGCACCCAGGGACCATTTCCGTAGCGATAATATAGATCTTGTCCTTCAAGAGGCATAAATACACCTCACCATGCCATGGCGCACTTCACGGGCCTCAGGTTGTACGGCAGCGCAGCTTGCAGTAGCCAAAGAACAACGCGGCTGGAATAAACAGCCTGGCGGCAGGGCGGCGGGAGATGGCTGAAATCCAGGAATGGATATAAAACCGTTTTGCGGCAATGCCAGCCACAACGCTTTACTATAAGGATGTCTAAGCCCCGCTCCGTCCCCGGCAAAGTCCTTGGCCGGAGCCGCCTCAACAGTGGTACCGGCGTAAAACACCGCAATATTATCAGCAATTTTGACCGCAGTCGCAATATCATGGGTAATCAGCATAACAGCGCATCCTTCATCAGCCATCTGGCGAAAAAACCCCAAGGTCTCCTTAACAGCCGCTTCATCCAGGCCTGGTGTCGGCTCGTCGGCAATAACCAATCGCGCTCCACTCACGATTGCCGTAGAAACCAGCACCCTTCGCGCCATGCCGCCGGATAGCTGAAACGGAAACAGCCGGTCTACATGCTCAGACAGGTGATAACGGGAAAAAACTTCGCGCTGCACCAGACCCGGGTCTCCACCTCTCACGCCGGTTCGTACCTGTTTCCCCACCCGCATTAGCGGATCAAGAAAATTTACCGACTGGGGCACGAGGGCAATATCCCGTCCTCTGAGTTTTGCCTGACGCGCCGGCGTGAGTTCCTTGCCATCAAAACGCATCGAACCCGTGACCCGGGCATTAACCGGCAGTATTCCCAAAATTGCGTGAGCCAGGAGACTTTTGCCGGACCCGCTTGAACCTACAACAGCGAGAACCTCACCAGGGCTGATGGCAACGTTGAGGCTGGTTATGACCTTAACTTCCTGCTGTCTGAGACCGGCAGCGTACTGTATGAAGGATACCGACAGATCCTTAACATCTAAAATCGTCAATTCTTTTCGTCCGCCTTTTCTTTTCGATCTGACTGCCGTCACTCGTGGGCGCTGTAAGGATCAACGAGCAGGCGTAAATTCTCGCCAAGACTGTCGAAAGCCCTAACCATAATGAGCAAGGAAAGCCCGGGGAAAAACGCCAGCCACCAAATTCCGGCCGATAGGTAGCGCATGGATTCCGACAGGATAATACCGATGGCCGGCTGGTGAGGCGATAAACCAAAGCCTAAGAAAGTAACGCCTGCTTCATGTAAAATAGCATGAGGGAATAATAATACAAATCCGACAAAAAATTGCGGCACCAAATGGGGCAGCATATGTTTTGCCGCCACCCACCGGCGGGACCGGCCCAGCCGGCGGGAAATCTGGACGAACTCAGCCGAACGCAGCTGCAACACCTCAGCCCGGATAATCCGGGTCAGACTCGGCCAGTGAGTAAGAGCCACCCCGATAACCACGCCTTTGACGCCACCGCCCAGTGAAAACGAAATAAGTATGAGCGTTACCAGATGCGGCATGCTGAGAAGCAGGTCCACCAGCCAAGTGATAAAGCTGTCGACCCTCTTGCCCAGCGTAGCGGCCATCAGCCCCAGGACCAAAGCAATCATCACACTGGCTGCCGCCGTCAGCACCCCGACGCCAAGACTCATAGTCAGTCCCTTCAGGGTGCGGGTCAGCATATCGCGGCCTAACCAGTCGGTTCCAAACGGATATTCCAACGAAGGCGGCAAATTTCGAATCTCAAGATTTGTCAATACCCTTGCACTGCTGGAGAGCAACCCGCCTGAAACAATACCGATCAGCAGCACGGCGGCGGTCAAAATGGCGAGCAAGGTACGTTGTCTGCGGTTTAACCGGAATAAAAAATCCAAACCCCAGCGGCGTTTTTCCGTTTGGGTCGCAATTGCGACTGATCCGGTCTCACTCATACAGCCGCCTCCTCTGTAATCCTTGGATCAATTAAACGGTAGAAAATATCAGCCAGCAAGTTGCCGCTAAAGACGAATAATGCACTAAATATTGCAATCCCCAACAACAGCGGCACATCTCCTCTCAGACCCGCCTCGACAATGGTCTGTCCCAGGCCGGGATAGGAAAAGACCTGCTCGGCAAGAACCGCGCCGCCAAACAACTCGCTAAACGACGCCAGTTGCAGCGTGATGGCCGGCAGGGCCACGTTCCTGAGACCGTGCCGCCAAAAAAGGGTAAAACCCGTTTCGCCCCGCGCCCGGGCAAACAGCGCATAATCGCTTTGCAGCACATCCAAAAGTTTCTGCCTGGTATGCAGCGCTACGTTAGCCACACCCAAAACACTTAGGGTCAAAGCCGGTAAAATCAAATGCTGCAGCCGGTCTGCCAAAGTTACATTTTGGGCAAGAACTCCTGCCGGGACTCCCATTCCCACCGGAAACCAGCCCAGCCATACTGCGAAAACCATAAGGAACAAGAGTCCCAGCCAAAACGTCGGGGTAGAAGCAAGGGTATAGCAGTACCATTTCACCAAATGGTCCACCCATGTATTCCGTCGCATTCCCGCAATAACGCCAAGAGTAAAACCTGCAATACCCGATACCAGCCAAGCGGTACCCATAAGAGCGACGGAGGCGGCGAACCGTTCACCGATCACGGCCAGCACCGGGCGGCGAAATATCATGGATGTCCCAAAATTACCGTGGAGCACGGCGTAACCCCAACTCGCGAATTGTTCCAACGGGGGCTTGTTAAGCCCCCAGTATTCAGCAATCTTTGCCCTTTGCTCCGGCCCGACGTTAAGCATGTCCACGCCGACATACGCCTGTACCGGATCAATGGGAGAGTATCGCAGCAGCAAAAAAGAGAACAAGCAAAGGGCAATCAACAAGGTGGCGATTCTCACGAATTTGCCGATAACAAATCTTAATATGCTTGTCATTGGCATAACAGGCCAACCTCCTTACTCTTCTACTTCCAGCGCCACTCTGTAATATTATCGGTAACAGGCCAGCCCTCCCCGTGGGGTTCCACTTTCGGTTTGCCGATGTCCAGATTATCCTTGACCAGGTAGCAGTGTTTCAGATTGACCAGCCAGGCCCAGGGCGCATCGCCCCGGGCGCTTAAACCGGTTTGTCCGTCCCATTGGGCTTTTTTCCAGAATTCATTGGCCTGGTTTTCGTCAGCGGCAGCCAAAGCTTTGTCCATATACGCATCAACAGCGGGATTACTGTAGTAACCGGCATTGAAATACTCAATTCCCGCCATTTTTGAACTAAATAAGCTGTACATTTCGAGGGGAGTATGGCTGCCCCAGCCAAACACTATGGCGTTGGAATGCTGCAGTTTGCCGATATCATCCCAGCTCTTGCCTTCAGCATTAATAATAATGCCAAAGGGTTTTAGCATATCGGCCACAGCTATGGCGAGGGATTGGCGGATTTTATCGCTTGCAGGGTAAAGCAGCGTGAACTGAGCCTTGAGCGTCCCTTTTTCCAGCATGCCGTCGCCATCAGTATCTTTCCAGCCGCCGTCATTTAGAATTTTTTTGGCCTCGGCTGCATCATTGTCTTTAACCACAGTATCCTTGTTCCACCACGGCAGTCCATCGCAAACCGAGTAAGCGGGAGTACCTTGTCCTTCCAATATCCCGTCAACCAGGGCCTTACGATTGATGGCCACATTGACGGCTTTACGGATGGCGATATCGGCGGTTACGTCATTACCGACAGCAAGTCCTTTATCCGTTTTGCCGCCGGATTTAACATAAGGAAACAGAATACCCCGATTGTCAACACTGTCCACAGGCAGCAGCGTCATCCCCGCCACCCTTTGTTTGCTAAAAGAAGCCGGAATCGCCGCCATGTCTAATTTTCCGGCATTGGCGGCAGCCATGGCGGCGTCCTCAGACAAATACAGGAAGGTAATTTTGGTGAAGTAAGGCTTGGGGCCATAGTAAAGGGGATTAACTTCAACGATAAGCTGTTGACCCTTGTCCCACTGCACAAACTTATACGGCCCTGAACCCATGGGTTTTTTCCCATAGTCCTTGTCGTGGGCATGCCGGGGAACAATACCTGTGCATACCAACAGATTCACGAATGTGGATTGGGGCTTGTTGAGAATAAACTTCACCGTAGAATCATCCACAGCTTCCACATTATTCAGATTGTTCAAGTCAACTACAGAACCACTCTTGGCGGCTGTTTCAAAAGTATATTTGGCATCTGCTGCCGTGAGCGGCTTGCCGTCGGAAAACTTGACGTCATTACGAATTTTGACGGTCCATACCAGGCCGTCGTCACTTACCATATAATCTGTTGCCAAATCGTTGACGATTTTCAGGTTATTATCCCGTTTAAGCAGTGTACTCTGAAATAAGGTAGACCCGTAGCGCCCCCAGCCGGTAGTAGGATCAAAACCTCCCTCCGGCTCAGCGCCAAGAGCCAAAATCAGCTCAGTTTTTTGGTCCGCAGCCGCATTTTCCGTTTTGGTCCGGGAACAGCCGACAGTCAATAGCAGAAACATGACAAGCACAAAGGCAACCGCCGCGAATGATCTTTTCTTTACCATTTCTCCACCCTTTTCCTTAGCCGGCCGACACTTGCGGCAGAATAAAATCACGATAATAGCCTTCATCCTTGATCAACACGTCATGGGGACCTGTTTGCACTATCTTGCCTTTATGAAGAACCACCAGTTTATCCGCCTCCCGGAAAGTAGACAACCGGTGAGCTACAATCACAGTTGTTCTTCCCCGGCGCAGCTTCCTGATGGATTCCTGCAACAGCCGTTCGTTCTCCGTGTCCAAGCTGGATAGAGCCTCATCCATGATCAGGATCGGCGCGTTCTTTAACAGCGCCCTGGCAACGGCAATTCTCTGTTTCTGGCCCCCGGACATCTTTAGTCCCCGCTCCCCCGCGTTGGTTTCATATCCTTCCGGCAGGCCGACGATAAATTCATGGATATTGGCCGCCCGGGCGGCAGCCTCCACTTCCTCCCGGGAAGCCTCCGGCTTGCCAAGTTTGATATTCTCCAGGATAGAGGTGTTAAATAGATACACATCCTGGGGCACAATGGTAATCAGATTGCGCAGTTCATCCAGCGGCATGTCCCGCAAATCCACGCCGCCAATGGTAATTTGACCCTTTTCTACATCCCAGAACCGCTGCAGCAAGTTGAGGCAAGTCGTCTTACCGACTCCCGACTGGCCTACCAGGGCCACCGATTCACCAGCCGATACCGAAAAGGTTACGTTGCTAAGGACATAAGGCAAGTCCTGTCCATAACCAAAGGACACCCGGCAAAACTGAATATCAGTCGCATTCCCCTCTGGCAAGTCTGCATCGCCGCCGTCCGATACTGTTCCTTTCGCATCCAGAACAGCAAAGACACGGCTGGCAGCAGCGGCAATCAGGCCGAAGTTTCTGCCCATGGCGGCGATTTCCAGTACCGGGGCAAAAATGTTGGCAGCCATAATGACAGCCACCGGCAGCCAATAAAAAGCCATTTGCCCGTCAACAATAAGGTACGCTGCTGCTCCCAGGACCGCAATCATGGCCGCGGAGGAAAAAATGTTCAGAAAAGCTCCCTCCAGACCCAGCCGTTTGCCGTAAATCAACAAACTCCGGTCCAAAGCTTCCGACAACAGTTTTAAGCGCCGCAAAAAACCGTCTTCAAAATTATAAGCGATAATTTCCCGCAGCCCCTGCACCCCATCCACCGTGTCGGAATTCATTTCCACCAGCCTGGCCCTGCTTTCCATCCCTTGCAAATCGGCCCGCCGGCGCAGCCACAGCGGTACGCTGAACAGCAGAAAAATCCAGGGAATGACTACCAGCGGCAATAACCAGTGAATATAACCCAGCATAAGCAAGGTAACCATCGACGCCAGTACCGCCACCAAAAAAGTCCCGGCGGTATGGGCAAAAAACCATTCCAAAAGTTCCGTGTCAGCCATCAAAGCGGCAGCCAATTCGCCGGAACGCATATTGAGCAGGTAGGCCGGCGTCACTTTTTCCACCGCCCGGTAGAGTTTTGCCCGGAAATCCTTTAAAATCTGGAAAGCGACATTATGGGCTACCCACATATCGCTAAAATACATAATAACCCGCAAGGTCACCAGCACGGCCAGCACGGGCAGCCACCGCCAAATTTCCTCCGCCCGGCCGCCGGCCGCCGCCAGTCCAACCAAATAAGCGCCCAAAGCCGAACCGGCAATAGCCAGCAAATGATGCAGCGTGCCGCAGGCTACGGAGGCAGCCATCCCTATCCTGTAAGGCCGCAAATAAGGAATCAGTTTGATAAAACCTGTCAGACTCAGGGAATCTAAAATACGGGACAAGCTACTACCTCCTTTAGCCATGCTGGGCTTTCACCAGTTGCGCATAAATGTTCCCGGCGGCAAGCAATTCCTTATGAGCGCCGGCTTCCTTAATCTCACAGTCGTCCAGCACCACAATCCGGTCCGCACCCTGGATGGTGGACAAGCGGTGAGCAATAATTATGGTCGTCCGGTTCCGGGTCAGGCCTTCCAAAGCTTTTTGGATAAGTTCCTCACTAACGCCGTCCACGTTGGATGTAGCCTCATCCAGCACCAGCACCGGCGCATCCTTCAAAATGGCCCGGGCCAGGGAAAGCCTTTGTTTCTGGCCGCCGGACAGCCGCACTCCCCGCTCGCCGATATGGGTTTGGTAACCATCAGGCAGTTCCATAATAAAGCCGTGGGCCTGAGCCAACCGGGCCGCCCGCTCCAGTTCCGCCGCCGATGCGTCAGGCTGGGCAATCTTTAAATTGTCGGCCACCGTGCCGTAAAACAGGTAGGTGTCCTGAAACACTACGGCAATTTGGTCCCGCAGGTGTTCCAGAGGATACTCCCTGATATCGCGCCCGTCCAAAAATATAGCCCCGGCCTGGGGATCAAAAAAACGCAGGACCAGGTTAACCAGGGTGGATTTGCCTGACCCGGACCTGCCGACAACAGCCACCGTTTCTCCCGGGTTAATTTTGAGGGAAACATTCTTCAGCGCCGGCCGCCTGCCGCCGGCATAAGCAAAGGAAACGCCTTTAAATTCAATTGCCGGCAGAGACTGCGGCCGATTTTTCCTGACAGCGGCAGGCGGCGGGCCATCAACGGGGACGGCTGTGTCCAAAATGGCGAAAATCTCCCGGCCGGCGGCCAGTCCCAAGAAACTGCGGTGCCAGTACATCACCAGATCATTCAGGGGGCGGAAGCATTCCACCGCCAAAAACAGGATGACAAATAACTCCGCCAACGGCAAAATGCCTGCGGCTACCCGCCAGGCGCCCATCCCGGCGGCGAAAGCGGCCCCGGCGGCCCCGGCCCATTTCACTACCGTGCTGTCCAGCAAAGTGATGGTTAAGCCTTCCATGGAATGCCGGTAATGCTTCCAGGCTTCCCCTTCCAGTTCCACGCCTTTCCTCTGACTGGCGTTAAATACTTTTAAAGTGGGCAATCCCTGCATGGCGTCAATATACTGAGCGTTAAGCCGGGCGTGGGACCGCCAGTAGTCCAGCAGGATTCTTCCCACTATCGGCCCCATGACCAGGGGAAAAGAGACTGTTATCAAAATGCCTGTCAAGACAATCAGTCCGATCAGCCAGTCCAGTTGCCAGATATAGACCGCTATCAGCCCGGACCCGATAAAAGCCACCAATAATTGGGGAATATAGGAAGTCAAAAAAGGCTCCAGGGATTCCACCCCGTCGGTAAGCACCGACTGCAGCCCGCCGCTGCGGTAACTCTCCTGGTAAGGCGGACCTAGATGCAAGATATGCAGAAACAATCGCTGCCGCAATTTGCTTTTCATGAGAAAAGCTATCTTTTTGGCGTAAATTTCGTCCAGCCAGTGCAGCAGTCCCCTGACCACCACCAGCCCGCCGATAAACAACAGGAGGCCGCCAAGCCCTTGCAGGCTTTCGGTCAGAAAAACCAGGTTCAGGCTTTTGGCCACGGCAAAGGCCTGCGCCACATAGGCGGCGGTAATCAGCAGCCCCAGGGCGGTTTTACCGGCCGCGTGGCGATAAACCCCTTGCAATAACAGAAACATTCGTAAGTAAAAATTCATCCTGTCGTCACTCTCCAAACAGATATGAAATTTCCGGGTAACTTTTTGATCATTTGGAGGCGCATATGGCAAACATGGGGGTGGGCGTATACAGCAGCTGCTCTATTTCATCATGAACCAGCAGACTAATGTTTTCCTGAACTTCAACTTGCTGAAAGTCGCATTGGCGAAAAGCCTGTTGATCCCATGCCGGGCGCTTTTGATAAGTTAAAGGCAGTTTACGGGCAATTGCTTCGTTTTCTTGCCGCTGTTCGGGTGACGCATTCTGTTTGTACCCTTTTTTCATGGCCAGCTTCAGATACTTGTCATGCTCCAGCTGAAGCTCCGGCTCACTCAGGTATAAGTGCCAATTGGCGTCGAAAACCAGAACTTTTCCTGCCGGTTTTAACAGCCGGCGCCATTCCTGATATGCTTCCAGCGGGTTAGGCAGCAGCCAGGTTACATTTCTGGACACGATCAAGTCAAAACTCTCATCCGGCAGGGCGACGGCATGAGCTTCCGCCTGCAAAAACTGAATTGTTTTCCCGGCGGCGGCTGCATTCTGCCGGGCCTGTTCCAGCATTTCCTCACACTTGTCCACCGCTGTAACCGAGTAGTTTAGCCCGGCCAGCAGAATGGCAAAAAATCCCGGTCCGGTTCCCACATCCAAGACCCGGAGGTTGTCTCCCGTCCCGGCGTACTTTACCAGCAACGACTCCCAGGCCTGCTTTTTCCCGCAGGCCATTTCCTTCTGAACATGCTCGTTATAACTGCCAGCCCGGCCACCCCAATATTTTTCAATACGTTTTCCCAGCATAACATATCTCCTCTCAATCAAATATCTGTAAGAGTTTTCACAACTCACAATTCATAACTATTGTATAACGATACCGAAACTTTGTAAATAGCAAAACTTCCGGCACACGGAAATCAATTTTGATACATAATTATCCAATTCTTTGAACGACATGGTCATTTGGAGTGTAAATTATCATATTGTTTAATCCATAAAGAAGATAAAATATATCGAATGGTATTATCTGGGGCAAAATTGATTTCCGTGCTTCCGGCAGGAAAATTCTCACTTTTTGTCAAGAGGAACCCCCTTCTGAGCCGCCGTGTAAATCATCGTAATTTTAGCACACGGTATATTACAGTTTTTGTTCTCAATTCATGCACATTCACCTCTGGTATTATTAAACAATACAGATACACACTCAGAAAGGGGCGGCGCATCTGTATTGTTAACAATTATTATTTTACATTAATCTTCTGCCATTCGATTGGTGCATAACTGTTGACTCCGATTTCAAATCCTTGTATTTTATTAGTATTCACAGCAAATGATGTGATTGGATAATAGATAGGAATGGTTAGCGCTTCCTCACTGATGAATTTAAATACTTTATCGTAATTCTCTTGCCTTTCTTTTTCGTTAAGGGTATTTAAGGTTGTTATTATGTTACTGTATAGTTCTTTATCATACCAGGCCTTTGCTGCTTTGCTGGTAACAAGAATGGAGAACAGCTCAAGCAGTGAACCATGAGGCACCCAGGAATCTGAAGATGTTCGCATCAGCGCTATATCAAATGCCTTTGTATTCATAGTCGCATCTTCATAGCCGTTTTTATCCAGAACGTTAAGATTTACTTTTATACCAACAGCGGAAAATTCAGATTGGATAAATTCTGCCATCTGTTTCCATTCCGGGAACTCTCCTGTTGATAATACAAAATTAAACTCCAGCTTTTTTCCGCCCTTTTCGCGAATACCATCGCCGTCTGTATCCCTATATCCGGCAGCTTCCAGTAATTGTTTGGCTTTTTCCTTATCATTGGCAAATCCGAAATTGTTTTCAGCGGTAGTATAAGGAACGCCGCTTTGATATAACCCATTAGCACCGGCGCCAATATTGTCAAACAGGTTTGTTGCTATACTTGTTTTATTAATAGCATAGTTCATGGCCTGACGGACATTTTTATCTTTAAAAGCGTCTACATTTTGGTTGAAAGCAATAAAGTATGAACACATGGTTCTCTTTGTATATATGCCGAATTTGCCGGATTTTTTCAGTTCCAATAGATTTTCCATCGGGATCTTGCCTATAAGGTCACCGCCGAGAATATCTATCTCGCCGCTTTGAAGGGCTAAAGCTCTTGCTTGGGCATCTGGTATTACCTTAAATGTTATTTTATTAACTTTGGGTTTTTCACCCCAGTAGTAGGGGTTGGGAACAAGGGTAAATTCGTGCTCTTTTGTATAGGACTCTACCATCCACGGGCCTGTTCCAACAGGTTTTGTAAATTTTTCACCATCCTTACCCGCGCTATTGGTGATCGAAGCGGGGCTTAAAAAGCGTACAGGGCGCGGGTATGTCAGCTCCGTCAAAATAGGATAGGCTCCGTTTTTAAACACAATTTTAACGGTATAATCATCGACCGCTTCCATACTCTCTACATTGACCGATGTCAAAATGGCATGACGATCGTTGTTGACCCATCTTTTCAGGTTAAAGATAACCGCGTTCGCGTTAAAATCGGTTCCATCGGAAAACTTCACCCCTTGCCGCAGCTTAAATGTATAGGTTTTTCCATCTGGGGAAATTTCCCAGCTCGTGGCCAGCTGCGGCAGAATCTTTCCCTCGCCGCCGTCTTCCACCAAGCCCTCATAAATCATCTTGTACAAAAAATGCGGGCCGTCATAGCTTGCCGCATCCAATTTATCTATGGCACCATCACGATAGATAGCAACAACAATTTCTTTGGCTTTCTGTTCTTCTCTGCCTACTGAATCGCTTTTGCTGCAACCGGCAAAAAACAAACTGCTGCACAGCAAAAGTGCAATTATACTTATTATCAAATGATTCTTTCTCATTTTTCTCTCTCCCTGCAAAAAATTATTGATAGAGATGGCATGCAACATAATGTTCGTTATCTTTCGACACTAAAGCAGGCGGCTCAATCGTACACACCTGTTGTGCATAAAGGCAACGATTTTGGAAAACACATCCTTTCTCAGGTATTTTTATTTCTTCAGTTTCTTTAAACAGCACCCTGCTTTTTTCTCTTTTCCGGGGATCAGGAATAAGGGTTGCCGCTAGAAGCGCCTTTGTATAGGGGTGCTGCACTTTGTCATTAATATTAGGAATAATTTCTACAATATTTCCTAAATACATAACAATAACCCGGTCACATATCTTATTGACTGCAGCGATGTCGTGGGAAATAAACAGATACGTGAGGCCAAACTGTTTCTTTAAATCGGTTAACAAGGTCAAAATTTGATTTTTTAAGGCATAATCAATGCTGGAAACAGCTTCATCGCATACAACAAATTCCGGGTTTAAAATCAAAGCCCTGGCGATGCCAACCCTTTGCCTCTGGCCGCCGGACATTTCGTGCCCGTACCGGGTTAGATACGTTTTGTTAAGCCCTACTTTTTCCAGCATGGCGACGATTTTTTCCCTTTTCTTCTCTTTCGATTCATGGCTGTAATTGTCAAGAGGTTCCCTTATAATCTGTTCCACCGGAAAATACGGATTAAAAGCATTGGCGTTTCCCTGAAAGATCATTTGCATGCCGTTTCTAATTTTCCGCATTTGGTTAAAAGAATAATTTGTTATATCCTGCTGATTAAAAATAATTGTTCCTCTGGTTGGCTGTTCAAGCTTTAAAAGCATTTTTCCCAGCGTGCTTTTGCCGCAGCCCGACTCACCTACAAGCCCCAGCGTTTCTCTTTTTTTTATAGTTAAATTCAGGTTGTATACGGCATATACTTTGGGCTTTTCTTTTTGGTTATAACATTTATACAGGCTGTTTATTTCAAATAAATTCACGCTTTCACCCATTTTCACATTTAAAAAATTGAGGCAAGCAGGGATTTTGTATACTCATGCTGCGGCGATTCGAATACGTCATAAACGGTCCCGCTGTCTACTATCTTTCCGTCTTTTAACACATAGACATCATCGGCCATTTGTGCCACAACCCCTAAATCATGAGTTATTAAAACAATCGCCATACCTGCAGTTTTTAAGCGTATCAATTCCTCCAGTATGGCAGCCTGGGTTGTCAAATCCAGTGATGAGGTCGGCTCGTCCGCTATCAGTACCTTGGACTGGGCAAGGAGTCCCATCGCAACCATAACTCTTTGACACATACCGCCGCTTAACTGAAAAGGGTAGCTTTCCAGAATTTGATCTGTATTTCTTAAACCAACGCGGTCGAGCACGTCTCTGAACAGGCTTAACGCCTCTTTACTGCCTATCGCCCTATTGCGGGTGCGGATTACCTCGAATAAATGGCTTTTTACCTTTAGAACAGGATTCATGGAACTGGTCGACTCTTGAAATATCATGGATATTTCTTTGCCTCTTATTTTTAAAAGCTGCTTTTCCCGCAAATCCCGGAGGTTAACACCGTTAAGCCATATTTCCCCGTCAATAATTCTGCCCGGCTTATCCACCAAATCCAGGACCGATAACGACATAACCGACTTTCCGCTGCCGGAGCCGCCTACAATTGCGGTTATACGGCCTTTGTACACCTCAAGGCTGACCCCGTCCACTGCTTTTACCACTCGCTCTTCTAAATAGAAATAGGTTTTAAGGTTTTTTATGGAGAGAACCGGCTGCTCAGACATGTTGTTCGTCATCCTCCTTTACCGCCACTGCATAACCGGAAACCGGGCTGAAAACATCATTCAGCCCTTCACCAAGCATATTGAAGGCAAACACAACCAGCATAATAGCCAGTCCCGGCCAAAACAGCATTAAAGGATAGGATGTTAAGTATTGCCTGCTGTCGCTCAGCATGACACCCCAGTCGGCAATAGGCGGCTGTGAACCAAGCCCAATAAACGAAAAGCCTGCAACGTGCATAATAACGGCAGCAATTCTAAGACTGGCCAGTACGATAATGGGAGAGATCGAATTCAGGGTGATGTGCCTTAAAATTATGGCGGTCTGACTGCTGCCTGAGGCAATGGCCGCCATCACAAACTCCTTTTCTTTAAGCTTAATGACCATGCTGCGTACAATCCTCGCAAAAGGCGCCCACCAAAGTAAAATGAAAACAATCATGATATTAACTATACTGGGCCCAAGCACTCCCACAATAGCCAGGGCAAAAAGGCCTGACGGAAAGGTTGATGCAATATCGGCAAGACGCATAACGGCATTATCAAGCCATCCGCCCACATAGCCCGCAATAATGCCGAGAGGAACTCCGATCGCCAGCATCAGGGCTGTAGCACAGATTGCGGTAGTGAGGCTGGTCCGGATTCCATAGATCAATCTTGACAATATACACCGGCCAAGCTGATCTGTTCCCAGCGGGAATTCGGCGCAAGGCCTGAGTAATTTTTGGCTGAGATCAACCGCATAAGGATCGTGGGGAGATACGATCGGTGCAAAAATACCCGCAAATAGGAAGACACTGATGATGATTAATCCCAGTATCGACAGTGTCTGTTTTTTTAATTTAACAAGTATGCTGCTTCTTAAAATTTTGACCATTCCTCCCAAGACGACAAAAGGAAACATTGTATGTAGATTTCCTGTCGTCAATTTTTGTGCAACATGTACAATACTGCTTCCTTGCAATTTTTACTCCTGCTGCTTTTAATTATTTGAATTGTATTTTAGGGTCGATATAAACGTATAGAATATCAAGTAAAAGATTTATGACAATATAGGTTATAGCAACAATAATTATATAGCCCTGAATAACAGGTAAATCTTTAAGTTTGATACTTTCGACCGCAAATTTTCCTATCCCGTTCCAGGAGAAAATGGTTTCACAGGCAAACTGACCAGCTAACAGCTTGCCAAAATCCACGCCTATAAGGGTTATACAGGGAAGAACTGCGTTTTTCAAGCCATGTTTCAGCAAAACGGCATTTTTGCTAAGACCTCTTGCTCTTGCCGCTCTCACATAGTCGCAGTTATTTATTTCGATGAGATTATTTCGCAAAATTCTTATATATATAGCTGAGTAATGTGCGCTCAATGTGAATGCCGGCAGCAATATATTTTCAAATTTGCTGCCTGAAATAACAGGAACAAGCTTCAACTGAACTGCAAAAATATATAAAAGCATTAAGCCAAGCCAAAAATCAGGTATTGTCGCACCGATGGTAGACCAAATTCTGAAAAAATGGTCCAGAAACGAATCTTTATAGCGGGCGGAGATGAGGGCTGTCGGTATAGCAATCAAAACAGCAATAAACATGGCTGCAATGGCCAGTTTAAGGGTTGCGGGGTATCTTGACAGTATCTCGTCTGTGACGGGTTGGCGGGTTTGAAAGGACAGGCCAAAATCAAATTTAACTGCTTTTATCAACCAGTTCATATATTGAACAGGAAGTGGCTCATTGAGTCCCAATTCTTCCCGCACGGCGGCAATATTCTTTTCGGTAACCTCCAGTCCCTGACTGCGTATGGTTATCTCGGCCACATCACCAGCTGACATGTTACTTAAGGCAAAGGCTAGAATTGTTACGATAATAAGCATGGGGATGATTTGAAATAACCGTTTTAAAATAAATTTTGTTTTTTTCATAGCTTCTCGCCTTTCCTGAAAACAACCCTCTTTCTTACACTACAGGCATAGCTTTTTGCATGTTAAGTCATAAAAAAAGAAGATACAAAATAAGATGCACATAATATGTGTATCTATAAATTGGACCTTCATGGTATATTGTTTCATACACAATATAATATAATTATTTTTTGTTATTGCTGACTGGTAAGTAAATCATCATAAAGACATTATTTCGTATAATGTCATATATCTAGTTGATTATATAATTTATTTATATATTTTGTCAATTACTATGGATTTTTATGCAAAACTTCCAGCAGTTACCCTGAGTGTACACATTTATACATTAGCCTTGTATAACGTACTAGAACTTTGTAAATAGCAAAACTTCCAGCAGATATTTCACGATTTTTTCATGATTTTTCCCATACTATTTAATTACCCAATACCAAAATTATCTAAATCATATTTTTTATAGCATTCCTCCAGACATTTTTGCACAAGTCGAGTTACCCTGTTGAGTGACAATTTCTTGACAACACATACTTGCTATAGTATCATTTATCGCAACAGGGTTATGAAAACCTTGAATAATTGCCGGAAATGTAATTCGATAGGAAAGATATGTAAGAATCCGATAAATTTAATTATTTTTAATAGAACCACGAAGGTTTTGTTCGCTTGAGAACTGTCCTTCGTGGTTTTTTTATGTTAATAAGATGACGGCGCAGTAAATTCTTTTTTCTTGTTAATAATCTTCATATCATATTGGTTTAATTGCTGTTTGCCAGTTGATGTTAATGAAAGCGGGGGTGTTGTTTGCTCCAAAAAACAATACTTGTTAAACAGATAATAAGAAGAACCTCATGGTTTGCACTTACGATGTTTATATTATCCATTGGAGTTTTCTACTTATCCCGACTTGCGCCTGGTGATCCGCTGCAATCATTTTACGGTGATGCAATTGAATCCATGTCCGCGAAGGAGCTGGACGCGGCAAGAGCACGTCTGGGTTTGGACAGCCCAATATATATTCAATATATCAAATGGATCAGTAACGCATTTCAGGGTGATTTCGGACTCTCACTGAAATATAAGATACCCGCGATGGACGTCATTTCTCCGTTGATTGGAAACACTTTGATTCTGGGAGGAACAGCCTATATACTTGTTTTTATTCTGGCCACCCTCCTTGCTTTGTTTTGTGCGATGAACGAAGATACTTTGATTGATCAAGTCATATGTAAGGTGGGAACAGCAGCCTACTACATACCTCCGTTTTGGTTGGGCGTTGTTTTGGTATTGATTTTTAGTATTAACCTCAACCTGCTGCCAAGCAGTGGAGCCTATAGCATAGGTAAATCAGGCGATATCCTTGATCGAATTCAACATATGATCCTGCCCCTAATAGTCATGATACTCAGTCATCTATGGTATTACTCTTACATGATAAGGAACAAGCTTTTGGATGAGGTGCGAAAGGATTATGTTCTTCTGGCCAAATCCAAGGGCTGCACAAAATCTGAAATCGTATTCAAGCATTGTTTTCGCAATGTGGCACCGACTATCGTCAGCATCATGGCGATTTCTATTCCGCATGTTCTGAGCGGAACCTATATTGCAGAGTCGGTATTCAATTATCCCGGTATTGGTGCACTTTCAGTTCAAAGCGCGAAATATCACGATTACAATTTACTGATGCTAGCTGTGCTGATTACCGGTTTGTTGGTTATTTCCAGCAGTATTATTGCACAATCAATAAATGAAGTAATTGATCCAAGAATGAAATTGACGGAGGCGTCTGAATGGCGGGAGAAGGCAGGGAACAGTTCGTCATAGTTGGTGTTAATTACAAGACACACACTCCCGAGAGGAAAAATTCATCCTTGGGGCAGAGGTTGAAGGGTAAGCCGCTGGTTTCTATTGTCATCCTTACCATTATCATTTTGGGATGTGTATTTGCTGATCATGTGCGTAACCATGACCCGACCAGCTTCTATCTAAATAACCTGAGTAAAGCACCTGATGCAGAATTCTATTTCGGAACAGACTCGCTGGGACGTGATATTTTTTCCATGATATGGTACGGCGGAAGGGTTTCAATTATTATCGGACTGCTGAGCATGGTGATCAGTACTGTGATAGGTGTTGTATACGGTTGCATCAGCGGTAACGCCAATTCACAAATTGATGCTGTCATGATGCGGGTCCCGGAGCTAATAAACAGTATTCCAATATTGTTGCTTGTACTGTTGCTTACCTCGATCATGGGAACACAAAATATTTTTAAGACATCTTTTGTCATCGGTGTGACAGGTTGGTGCGCCCTGGCAAGAATCGTACGAAGCGAAGTCAGGCAGATACGCAGCAGTGAATACGTGCTTGCTTCACGATGCATGGGAGGGAGTTTCCTGCACATAATGAGGAAGCACCTAATACCGAATTTTGTTTCAACAATCATGTTTGTTGTTGTATCAAGTATAAGTTCAAGCATGTCGATGGAGTCTACTCTGAGTTTTCTAGGTCTGGGACTTCCCGTGGATGTAATTTCATGGGGCAGCATGCTATCGCTTGCTAACAAAGCACTACTTTTAAATACCTGGTGGGTGATCATATTCCCGGGCGTATTTTTAGTAATAACCATGGTGTGTATTACCAATATCGCATACTTTTTTCGAAAAGAAACAAACAAAGGTGAAAGCATTTTATAAGGCAATTCAAAATTTATATAATAAAGGAGGATTTTATGAGTTCCAAGGGAAAAATTACCAGACAATTGACAGCGGTAATATGTATTATGGCTGTCAGCCTGAGTCTTATAGGGTGCTCTTTAAGCAGCAGCGGAACTAAAACGACAAAGGTAACCGATTTGTCAAATACGCTGGTATATGCAGGCGAAAATATTGATACAATCAACCCTATTCTTAGTGATCATGGAGAGTTATCCAGTATTGTCTTTTCCGGCTTGATGAACTATGATGCCGCCGGCAAGCCTGTTGTGGACTTGGCGGAAAGCTATACGTATGACGATAGTTCACTTACTTATACCTTTAATCTGAGGAAGGGAGTTTTATGGCATGACGGTAAGCCCTTTACCGCCGAGGATGTTGTTTTCACTTATAAAAAGTTGACAACAGATAAAACCTTATCTGCAAGTATCCTTAGTCAGTATTTGGATATCGCAAGTGTTCAAGCAAAGGATGAGAACACGGTTATAATAGTTCTTTCAAAATATAATGCTGCGATGCTTGATTATTTTACTGTTGGTATTTTACCGAAGCATCTGCTTGAAGGCCAGGACATCACCACGTCCTCATTTAACCAAAAGCCTGTAGGAACTGGCCGTTATAAGTTTGTTGAGTGGGATAAAGCCGGGGGAACCATAACACTGGTGAGAAACGAAAAATACTATGGTAAGGTTCCTAATATTGAAAAATTAGTTTACAAGACAGTTGCCGTGGAAAGCACCAAGGCTCTTATGCTCGAATCAGGCGAAGCAGACCTTGCCTGGCTCAATGCAAACTATGCAAAAAAATTTCGTGGTAAGGCTGGCTATAAAAACTTCGATTTTAAAACAGCTGACTATCGTGCAGTATCTCCGGATTTCAAATCTGCATTCTGGATTAAAAACAAAGATTCCATTGGAGTTCTTAACTATGCTATAAATAAGGATGCTGTCGTAAAAAGTGTGCTTAACAGCCAGGGAAGTACCGCATACAGTCCTATCCAACTGAACTCTTTTGGCGGTAATAAGGCTGCTGACATTTACAAATATGATCTAAATAAGTTTGCAGAAGAGATGAAAAAGCTTGGCTGGATTAAAGGCAGCGACGGCATCTATGAACGCAATGGCGATAAATTCCATTTTAAAATTCAAGTTCGTGATTATGAAGAAGAACGAATAGATATAGCCAATATTGTTTCAAAGCAGTTGAAAGATGCAGGCGTTGAAATGGAAATTGCCCTTGTTACGAAGTTTGACTGGAAAGCTGGATATGACGGCTTCTTGGCCGGTTATGCGGCTGAATTCGATCCGGATGGAACATATCAGCAATTCCTCTCAAGTGGGAGTGCGAATACTATGAAATACTCCAATCCGGTAGTCGACGATATACTTACAAAGGCCAGACATACCAAAGATGTTAATGAAAGAAAGGCCCTTTATGGCGAATTTGAGGTTGCATTTGCAAAGGAACCGGCTTCTATACTGATTGCATTTCTTGACGGTAATTATGTAGGCATTAGCGGCCTAAATGGTCTTGATACGACTAGACTTCTCGGACACCATGCAGTTGGCGTTATGTGGAATATAGAAAACTGGACACTTTCCAAAAAGTGAAATCACAAATCAAAATAAATCTGCTAGTAATGTTAAGACATACTGGGTGTTCTGTCGAGCACCCAGCATTTACTTTTTTGAAATGGAGGCACTGCAGACTATGCAACCTGTATTGCAACTTGAAAACTTGTCAGTTAGCTTCGATACGCCGAATGGTGAGGTCGAGGCTGTCAGAGATGTCAGTCTGTCGCTCAATAAAGGCGAAATCTTGGCTGTTGTGGGAGAATCCGGATGTGGTAAAACCGTTTTGTGTCAATCAATTATGAAACTGTTGCCTAAAACCGCCAAGATAAAGCAAGGACGCATTATTGTTGACGGCAATGATATAACGGATAATAAAGAAAAACAAATGCGTTCGCTGCGCGGCAGTGTTTTGTCCATGGTGTTTCAGGATCCCATGACAACGTTGAATCCAACCATTCCGATAGGAAAACAGATTACTGAATCCATCCTGAAGCATAACAAGTTCAACAGGGAACAGGCAAAAAAAAGAGCATTGGAGATGTTGGACTCGGTTGGCATTGACAATCCTAACCAAAGGTATTCGCTGCAGCCGCACTTTTTTTCAGGGGGGATGCGCCAACGATGCATATTGGCAATAGCTCTGGCCTCTAATCCCAAGGTGTTGTTTGCGGACGAAGCCACTACCGCCCTTGACGTAACAGTTCAAGCTAAAATACTCGATCTTCTTTTGGATATTCGCAACAAGACAGGTATTTCAATTGTCTTTATTACCCATGATCTGGGTGTTGTTGCCCGTATTGCCGACCGTGTGGCTGTCATGTACGCCGGAAAAATCGTAGAAATCGGCACAGCCGAAGAAATTTTTTATGACCCCCGGCACCCTTATGTATGGGGATTGATGTCAGCTTTACCATCACTGGCCAGGGAAGGAGAAAATCTTAACAGCATTCCCGGCACGCCACCAGTTATGGTGGATCCGCCGAAGGGTGACGCATTTGCTGTAAGAAACGAATTTGCCCTTGCGATTGATTACGAAGAAATGCCGCCCATGTTCCAGATTTCTCCTACACATAGCGCAGCTACATGGTTGCTTGATGAAAGAGCGCCAAGGATTACACCGCCAATTTTACTACAAAGAAGGACCGTATCATGAACACACAAAAAATATTAAGTGTCTGTAATTTAAAACAGCATTTTCATATAAACAAAAACTTAACTATCAAAGCTATTGATGGTATTACTTTTGATGTTAACAAGGGTGAGGTTTTTGGTCTTGTAGGTGAAACCGGCTCAGGAAAATCAACTGTTGCGCGTACAATTACGGGAATATATCCACCTACGGGCGGCGAAGTGTATTTTAAGGGCAATATGATATCCCAAAAAATAATACGCAAGCAGAATAAAAAAGATATTCACAAAAACATGCAGATTATATTTCAGGATTCATCTGCTGCGCTGAATCCAAGAATGACGGTCGAGCAGATAATTGCCGAACCTTTGACGGTTAACCGCATTATGAGGGACAAAAATGAGCTCCGGGACAAATTAGAGTCCTTGCTAAAGGAAGTAGGGCTTGATAATGCATATAAAACCAAATATCCTGCCGAGATTTCAGGCGGTCAGCGTCAACGTGTCGCCATTGCAAGATGCTTAAGTATGAATCCTGATTTGATTATTGCCGATGAGCCTGTTGCATCCCTGGATGTTTCAATTCAGGCGCAAATCATTAACTTATTTCAGCGTTTGCAGCGCGAGCATGGGTTTTCATTTCTCTTTATCGCACATGATCTTTCCATCATTAAGTTTATCTGTGACAGGGTTGCCGTAATGCTTCACGGCAAGATTATGGAAATTGCAGCAACAAAAGAATTGTTTAATAATCCGCTCCACCCATATACACAATCCCTTTTATCAGCAGTTCCGGTACCCGACCCTGTCTATGAAAGGAATAAGAAGCTTTTGGATTTTGATACAAAAAATGCAAAAACAGACGGTATCATGGTTGAAGTGGCACCCGGACATTACGTTATGAAGCCTTAAAAAAACAGTCAATATTAAGATGCAGCAACTGCCTTTGGTCCTGCGGCTATTTTCAATACTGTATATAATACTGCGTATTTCTTTACCAGAATCTCAACCGCCGCCCAGCCAGGCTACAGCAAAAAGAAAGCGGCGGCTGATGTTTCACGCTACATGCGGCGTTCCAGACCGAGATAGAAGTGGCGGGCGGCCATGGGATAAAACCCGATTGGATTCGGAGCCGTCACTCCCCTTACCTCATACGCCGTGTTGGCAAGATTATAGACTTTGAAACTGGCGATGAGATCAGGACTGATTTTATATTTTGCCGACAAGTCGACTACCCAGTATGAACTTGTTGTAAATGCCGCCCGGCTTAGTCCGGTCGCGCCTCGCAGCGTAAGTCCGGCATCCCATTTGCCACCGCTGTAATCGGCGCTGAATCGATAACCGTTGGGCTGGTTATTTTCAGGATCATCAGTATAATTTGCGGCTCCCTGCACTTTCTGTTGGACCTGAACGTAAGCATAACCGGCCGAAATGTTCCATAAAGGGGACAATTGGCGGGTCAAATCAAGGTTTAAGCCTTGCCGCTTTTGTTTGCTGACATTATCGAACGAATAAGGGACACCGACAACATTAGTGCTGACTCTTACGATAGCATCGTCCAGGCGACTGCTAAAAATGCTGGCTTGCAATTTGGTATTGCCGGCCAATTTGGTATTCACGCCGATCATAACCGTATCCCCTGTTTCCGGACGCAAATTCGGGTTGCCTCTTGGCACTCCCGTACTGTAAAGCTGTTCGATATTTGGCGTCCGGAAAACTTGTCCCCAGGAAGCGAAAATATTGGTATCATTGTTAATTTTTCGGTTTGCAGTAAGACGAACCGTACTTTGCCCGCCAAACAAGTTGTAGTCGTCATGACGCATTCCTGCCGTCAAGGTCCAATCAGCGGGCAAGCGCCAGCGGTTTTCTAAAAACAGAGCGCTATTCTCGATTTTTTTGTTAAAAATACCGCCCTTGGGAATATCCACATTTACTTGCCGCCAACTGACACCGCCGACCAAATCATACCTATCCGTTATTCTCCAGTTATCCTGCCAGTCAGTGCCGGTAGTCCGGCTAGTTACCGACCACTTATCCACTGCGCTGGGGTATCCCTCCATATAATTGGGAATCTCACGCAAATCAGAGCTGTAGTAAACCTTGAAGTAACCGTCCGCCCCCGTCCGGTTTTTCCAACGATACGTCAAGTCGGCAGTGTTATTGCGGTTAACTTCATAAGAGGTAGGGAAATGATACGGATAGCCCGGCGGCGCCAAGAAGTAACCTTTTTTGCTGTTAATGTATTCTAAATATAGCGAAAGCGATCTCCCCTCGCTTAATTCCTTGTCCAACCTCACACTGATCGCGTCTTCGTCGACGGCACTGTTGGGCATACGCTTGACCTGGCCTGTCCTCGCGTCTTTGTATTCAAAATGGTCCAGTTCCCGGCGCTCTGCAGTAATAAAATACCCAAAACCGTTTTCGCGTCCTTCGGTTCTCAGGCTGTAATTACGCATACCCCAATTGCCGCCCTGCATCTCTAAAGCGGTCTCATTTGCAGTTGCCTTGCGGGTAATGATATTGATGACGCCGCCGGCGGCATCGCTGCCATACAGCGACGAGGCCGGACCGCGCACAATTTCAATTCGTTCGATGCTTTTCACACTTGGCAGGAGATTAAGATTAAGTTTCATCTTGCCGCCTCCAAGGTCATTTTCCTTGTTGATCTTTCGTCCGTCAACCAGCACCAGAACTCGGTCATCACCGTTGATAAATACTGAACTCTGGCTGTAGCCGGCTGAGCCGGAATCAAAAATGCTAAGTCCTGCCTTTTCTAAAATTTCCGGAACGCGGGTATAGCCGCTCTTTTCAATTTCATCGCGAGTAATCACCTTTACACTTGCAGCTGTTTCCGCCTGCTTCAACGGAATACGATTGGCGGTCACAACATATTCATCCAGATTATACTCCTGCTCCTGTGCTGCCGCCTCCGCCATGCTCAGTATAAATGCGCTGCCAATAAGAGTACACAATATTTTCTTCTGTCGTTTATTCATATAAATTCCCCCTCAAAGTCCAATAATTTTTGTGGTAACTGCTCCGTAGCGAAGAATTAAGTACATTTCATTTAAGCTCCAGCTCCATGTTGCCTTAGTACAAGTGTGATTATGCGATCATTCGAGTGCTTATTTTCACCTATTATCTATCACTTATTATCCTCCTCTCAATCAAAAAAGAAGGTCACCAGTTTTGCTTGTAACTTCAGTAACAAGCAAAAAGCCAATGACCTTCAAATCACACCTATTGATCTTCAGATCAATATTCTTTACCATTTTAAAGCAGAGTTCATGTTGATACGCTTTCCAGCATCAGAGGCGATAATCTGCCGCAATTTCGATTATAATTGAGCAAAAATAATTATTCAATTTATCTTCCGTAAGTGCTACCAAATGGGAAAAAAAGACTTCCTCTTCGCAAATTAGCTGTACTTCATAAAGCATATTCCCCATAACTAACTTCTCCATGGTTTTATAAAGCGGATGAATTGATCTATTAAGACTTTTCGGCTACAATCATAAACTTAGTACTCATGTGACCATATTTCAAATACTCCATATAAAACCAATCAGGCTCAAACACTTTTTCTTTTATTTCAATTATTTTAAAGCCAATAGCTTCTAGTAGTTTCTTATCTTCCGGCGGGCGTAAAACACTAATATACGGCAGATTACAAATCATTTCTTCAGGCATACCATTAACGGTAGGGTTCCGCTTCTCAGACAATAATACAAGAATCCAGGATAGTTTTTTCCAAAGCGGTCGCAATAATTGATATTGGTTATTTAAAAAATTACCGTCAAAGACGACTAAGCGTCCACCTGGCTTTAGAACACGCCACCACTCATTATAAGCAGCCTGAGGGCTAGGCAATGTCCATACCACATCCCGAGATACCACCGCATCGAATGTCCCACTCGCTTCCCGCTCTAGATTTGCCACATCGCCACAGTACAGATTAACGAACACTTTATTTTTTAGAAAGTTATCCCTGGCTATTTCGACCATTCCGGGAGCCACATCGACAGCAGTAAGCAAATGACCTTTTTGGGCCAATAAGGTAGCACAAAAACCTGGCCCTGTACCAGCGTCCAATATTTTTTGCTGCGGCTGTTCACCGATACCGTTACTTAGTAAATTTTCCCATAAACGTATACTTCGATTATTCTTAAATTGCGCATCGACACATTTCTTATAAATGGATGAGATGTCTGTCCAATACTGAGAGATATATTTTATCATTGCGTTTTCTCCGTTCTCATGACAATATCAACTTATGCAGTACTTCCTTGCTTAGAAAGATCCATCCGTCTACTATTTTCTAAATTTATATTTTTAATATCTCTTCCTTGTGCATTCCATAACGCTGCGTAAAGCTGACCATTCCCAAGCAGAGTTGTGTGATTTCCCGCCTCAACTACAACCCCGTTTTCAAGCACAATTATTTGATCTGCATTTTTAATCGTCCTTAAATGATGAGCGATAACCAGTACCGTCCGGTTGCGCGCAAGATTGGAAATTGCCTGCTGGATACAGTGTTCATTGATAGGATCGATATTACTTGTAGCTTCATCAAGAATAATAATCTCCGCCCCCTTTAGAATGGCTCGGGCAATTGCCAACCGCTGACGCTGCCCGCCCGAAAGACCGGCACCGCCCTCACCAATTACGGTATTATAGTCTGCAGGCAATGCCATAATTTCCTCATGAATCATTGCTTGTTGCGCGGCAATTATCACTTGCGTCTCTATCGCCTCCTGGTTTCCCATCAGCAGATTTTCATAAATGGCGCCTGAGAAAAGAAAAGTATCCTGCATCACTACGGTTATATGGCTGAGCAGGGTATCATACGGTATATCCCTGATATCAACGCCGCCGATACGGATATGTCCGTCATCAGGATCGTAAAACCTCAGCAGCAGATTTGTGAGTGTAGTTTTGCCTGAGCCGGAAGGTCCGACTAGTGCAGTCATACTTCCCGCCGGCAGGGAAATGTTTATTTTGGAAAGGGCTTCTCTATTATTTTGCCTGTCATATGCAAAGGAAATATTCTCAAATGTTATATCACTGCTTGCCGGGAAACCTTTGCTGCCGGTATCCGGCAGAACCGGCGAGGTCATAATTCTTTGGATACGCTGATAACTGTTTGTAACCACGATATAGTTCAAATAATAGGATTCCGCCGCAAAAAACGGCTTTAAGAACTCTTTACTCATGACGACAAATAGGATAAACTCCACAACTGTAAGTTCATTGCCGAGAACAAAGTAAGCACCGCCGGTTACCACCAATGCCAGCGAAATTTCCAGCCAGCCAAAATAATGTCCCAATACCAGGGCAACCGCATTGGCAAGCCGGGTGCTGCTTAGCTCAAACTGTTTAACAGCGGCATTAAGCCGTCTTTGCAATAAATCATTTTTTTTATAGGATTTTAGTATCGGCATCCCCTTGACAAACTCCAGAAAATAGCCCAGCATGACGATATTATCAGCCCTATTGACGGCATGAGCCTGCTGTCTTCGCCTGGTGCCGGCAATCAACACTGCTAACGCCAGGGAAACACCTGCCGCCATGACCAGCGCCAGTTGCCAGTGGGTATAAAACAGGTAGCTGCCAAGGATGATGGAAACCAGGATATTGGCAAACATTCGCGTCCACAAATGAGCAACAACCATTTCCATGGTGTCAACATCCTTGTGTACGACCGAGCTGACTTCGCCAAGCTGCTCTTTGGTATAAAAGGCCAAAGAAAACTGCTGCAAACGTAGGGCTATTGATTCACGGAGACGTCCCACCAGTGAATAACCGGCTTCATGACTGATCAAATCGCCCAGGGTTGTGGCCCCGGCCTGAATAAACAGTAATACGGCCAGCCCTAACCAGTAACTGCCGATTGTATTATGGGTGATTGTGCCGTTAACAACGCCAAAAACCATGTACAAAAGTGTAAAAATGGCAGCTGCTCCTGCCAGGTCAATAATGGAAAAGGTTATGATGGCTCCGGTCATCAACCGCAACTCTCTTGCCTGTAAACTCCGCAGTAACGCTAACATGGCTGTTTCTCCCTTACTGTCCAGTGGTCGGCGGCATACCGGGCAGCCACCATCTGATTATAGTGCCGGCAACGTGTCAGTAATTCCCCATGCAGACCCTGGTCAATGATGCATCCCTTATCCACAACGATGATCTTATCGGCATGACTGACGGTATCCAGGCGGTGGGTAATAACAATTCGCGTTTTACCGGCCCCGGCTGCTGCAATGGCTTCTTCTACGGCCTGTTCATTCTGAGAATCAAGGGAAGACGTCGCCTCATCCAAAATAATAATCGGCGCGTCTTTGAGGATCATGCGCGCCAGGGCAATGCGCTGTCTTTCCCCTCCTGACAGACGGGAGCCGCCTTCACCGACCTGTGTGTTATAGCCGTCCGGCAGTGACTGAATAAAATTGTGGATTTGCGCCTGCCGGGCTGCTTTGTATACTTCCTTTTCTGTCGCGTCAGGATTACCGATTAATATATTCTCATAAACGGAGGTATTAAACAAAAAGGCATCTTGCTGAACATAGGATACCAGCCTGGCTATGGCTGCTTCCGGCAGCGCGGTTGTGGCAATACCGTTAATAGTGACCGTCCCGGCGTCAGGCAGGAGAAAACCGTTAATCAGCTTACCAATTGTGGTTTTGCCTGAACCGGATATTCCTACCAATGCCGCCATCGTATTCTTCCGGACGGTAAAAGAAATATTCTCTAGTACAGACTTATCTTCGTAAGTAAAAGAGACCGCTGAAAACTGTATATCCCCCCCTGTAACCGGTACTTCGGTCTCTTGCCACGTTCGAGGTGGTATTGTTAAAACAGACAGGATGGCCTTGCGGGAGGCGTTAAATTTCATGACGCGAAAAGTGTAAACCAGCAGCTTACTTAGCGATTCCCCAAAAAATCCGGCAAAAATAATGCCGATAACAAAGGTCTTGAACTGAATAACGTTATCAAGTAGATATTCTGTCCCCACAACAGCAATTAAGAACATGCCGCACGCAATAATAAAACTCTGGACAAAACGGGGCAGGATAATCAGGCGGGTCACCCGTTTGACCCAGACGATATAATCGCGCATCTGTTCCAGCAGTTGTCTGGTTTTCCCCTTGCCTGTATTACAGACTTTGATTACGCGAATCCCTGCAATATATTCCATTAAGTCTGAGCTCATCCGGCTGGTGCGCTGATAATATTCATCAAACTTTGGTGCATAATCCTTCATATACCACATTGTGTACAATACCAGCAACGGGATTTGTACGGCGTAAATAAAGGCAAACGGCTGAAAAACGGTATACATAAACCCAATGATCGCTACCGGAATGATGGAAGCAATCAATAGTTCCGGCAAAGCGTGGGCCAGAAACAGTTCAACCTGCTCAACTTCATGATTGACAATATGGGCAAGCTCGCCGGATTTACGTTTTTCCATACCCGCCAGGGACAAGCGCTCCATATGGTCAATAAGCCTTCCCCTAATGTCAGCCAGGGTTGAAAAAGCAAGCCTGTGGGTAACGGCCAGACCCAGACCGTAAAATACTGCTTTAGCAACAAGCAGCAGGGCAATGATACCGCATTGGGGAAGAATTGCCGCCAGCGGCTGTTTCTGCGCCAGTAAATCCAGCATGGTAACAATATAGAAAAAGGGGATAATGCCGCAAACCACACTTGCGGCATTAATAAACCCGGCCAGAATACTCCTCCTCATATCCCGGGCTGATAACAGGGCAACTTTGTTTGTCATCATAATGCTACTTTTTGCTCCTCTTTTATTTTCTCCTGGCATTGATGTACAAGCGTTTCCAGACGCGTGAGGTTGTTCGCCTGGTTTTGTCCCTGAAAAACCAGGGTTAAAAAGGGAATATTGGGATACTCGCTGCGAAACCGTTCCATGAGCGATTCTATTACCATGCCAGGCACGCAGTTAAAGGGAATGGCATTAATAATACCGTCGGCTTTATAATTAATCATTTCAATCGCCGCACCAATGTGGCTGCCGGCTTTAAGCGTCATCCCGGATTTTTGGATGTGCGTCAACATACATGGTTCGAAATTATAGCCCAAATGTTCAATAACCGGTCTGAGATATTTTTCTTCCTGGTTGTCAATTTGCTGGTTGGTTAGCCGCGCCGTCCGGGCCTGAACAGAATCCCCCGCTTTCTCCGCATAATAGATATTTTTATACCTTGTGTATTTTATTAGCTCATGCACCGGCGGTGTGACAACCTCGGCTCCCAGTGCTTCAAGAGTCTGAATAAGGTTATTGCTGGAGAAACCAACATTGCGTATATAGGCTTCGCCCATAACCCCGATACGGGGACGCCGGATTGTGCGGTCAACAGGTACTGCAAGCATTGCTGCCACTGCTTTATGCAGTGCGCCGGCAAAATCCCCGCCTGTTTCCAGTGTATGCCCGACAGCGTCAATACCGGCTTCAAAGGCCCTTTCCGCCATGCCTGCCTGGCACTCGTACGGCCGGATATTCAGCAGCAGGCGGTTTAAGGTGTCAAGAGCGATAAACGCCTCCATGATTGCCGCTCTATAGAGGGGGCTAGCAACAATTTCTTTAAATTGAGGATTTGCCGGACCATAATCATCAACAATAACCGCATCCCCGGCTCCGCCTGTTTGCATTAGTTTTTTTAGCGCTATGTTGTGAAGCGGGTTGAAAGAATCATACCGGCAACTGCCGCAGGAACCGGGAGAAAAAAAAGCCATACCGGGTTCCCCGCGCGATGATATTATTTTTTTAAAAATATCACCGGTTATAAGGATACAGGGATAACACTCCTCGCCGGTTGTAAACTGCTGACCATAGGCAATACTTTCCTGGTCCGGTTCAGGCAGCGACTCGGCATTAATGCCGCAGCGCCGAAATGCCGCGCTCCAGATTCTGGAGCCTTTAGCCACATAAGGTATATAGAGAGTCTTAACGGCTTTTCTGTCAAAAGACCGGCGTTGAATGCGGTCCGGATAATACGCAGTTGTATCGGCTTTTCCGCTAATGGCGTCAAGAAATGCCTCGCACCGGGTTATAATGCCGGCTTCTCCCGAATGTTCATCAATTTCCAGATACAGTGCCGGTTTGCCGCCAAGCTCGCTTTTTATAAAATGCGACATCATTGAATCATTTACGCAACTGAAATTTGTCACATAGACGGGGTACACGTTGGGTATATCGCGGACTATATCGCTAAGCGCCAGCATACGCTGCCCCATGGCCAGGGTAGTATTATACCAAGCGGCATGTACATCCTCCGAACTATAAAAATCAAAAAAATCCATAGGCAGGCAGTGAACGCCAAGTCCCCGCCATATCTTCGGAAGATTTAACGTTAGTACCTTGTCACAGGTATTGTGCAGCTTGCCGATGAGAATAACCGCTTTATCTGTAGGCGCAATACGGGACAGAGCCGCCCGGCCCTGCTCCAGCATAGTCCTGCGGAATTTATAATACTGTTCAAAGGCGGCGTTACAGGCAGCGTCAACACTTTGTTCCGAATAACATCCCATACCCATAGTCAGCATCATATTATATAATTCCCGCTTAACCGCTTCCGGCCCCAGGCGAAAGTGAAGCTCCGGCTTTAATACAGGTATCCCTTGCCGCTCGATATGCAAAGCTTCATTGGTCATCTCGGCAATAAAAACAATAAAGTCACAGTGATTGGCCATTGGATGATGACTGGGGGAGCAGGACTGTGTTTCCCGCAACGACGGGATAAAGAGGGCATCAATTCCGCCACGTCTGGCCTGATCAACCATCCAGCTTACATGCCCATGCGCCAGTTTGGCAGGATAGCAGGTCGTTGTGCGGACACTGTCGATACCACGCTTTATGGCATCACGATTGGACTCCGGTGTCACTTTTACAGCAAAACCCAAGGTTTCAAAAAAAGTTTTGAAAAAGGGGAAGTATTCATAAAACACCTGCGTGCGGGGAATGCCAATGATCCGTTTGTTGTCAACTTCCGGCGTCTGCCCGCCCAGCAGTTCTTCTCTGGCGGCAAAGTAATCCGGCATGGAGTTTATTTCCGTACGGGCTGCCACTTCATACCTTTCGCAGCGGCCGCCATAATACAGCAACTGATTTCCCTCCATGGCAATCCGGTTAATCTCACACAGATTGTCGCAGTTGCGGCACTCAAAAGTGTCGGTTTTAAACGGGCGTTCCAGATAATCAAGCCCTTTAAACCGCGACTTTACTGCCGGATTTGCCAGGTAATGCTCCCTGGCCAGCAGGCAACAGCCGAGAGCGCCCATAACCTCATAATGTTCAGGGACATAAACGGCTTTCCCGGTTACCGCCTCAAAGGCCGCAACAACAGCTGCATTGGCGGCAACTCCGCCTTGAAAGAAAATACAGGAGCCTATCGGCCGGTTTTCCACTACCTTATATAAATAATTATGCACAACGGAGTAAGCTAGCCCGGCCGTAATTTCGGCGATACTGCCGCCCTCCTGAAAATATTTCACAACTTCCGACTCCATAAAAACGGTGCACTTCTCGCCGCAGTCGAGCGGCCTGGCCGCAGATAAAGCCAACCTGCCAAACTCTTCCTTAATCTGCACACCAAGCTTCTGAGCCTGCTCTTCCAAAAAACTGCCAGTGCCGGCAGCACAGGCTTTGTTCATAGTAAAATCATCCACAATGCCGTTTGTAAGATGAATATATTTGGAATCCTGGCCCCCGATTTCAAAAATGGTATCTACCTGCGGGTTTACAAAAATAGCCGCCCTGGCATGGGTCGTAATCTCATTTTTTATGACATCCGCACCCAAGAGATCGCCGATCAGCATTCTGCCCGAGCCGGTGGTGGCAACCCCGGTAATAAACAAGTCCTGTCCATAGCGCTCGTACAACTGCCGCAGCCCGGAACGTACGGCTTCTATCGGCTGTCCGGCAGTCATCAGATAACGTTTGAAAACGACTTCGCCCGTCAGGCTGAGAAGCACAATATTTGTAGAGATTGACCCGATATCAATTCCCAGAAACAACGGTTCACGAGGCAGTTGCGGTTTGTCGGAAAACTTGTTGCGGGTAATCCGCGCCTCCGCCGGCTTCAAAGGAGCCAACTGCTTTCTCTCGCTTGCTGAATTTTCCTGTTTGGCTTTTTCAGTTCCCGCATTTCGATGAGCAGCTATCCTGGCAGTATTGTTTAGCAGCCATTGTACCGCACCGTACGCGCCTAAAGTCACTGCCTGCACCGGTACATACAATTGACCTTCGGATAAGGAGAATGCGGTGCGAAACGCCCGCAGCACACCTGGATTCTGAGAAACACCGCCTGTAAAAATAACCGGCGGCGACAATTCCTTGCCTTTGGCAATATTGGCTTTAAAATTACCGGCAACCGCATGACATAAGCCGGCAACAATATCCTCAGTGGATGTTCCTTTTTGCTGCAGATGAATCATGTCCGATTTGGCAAAAACCGAGCAGCGTCCGGCAACCCGGGCCGGATTGTTCGATACCAGCGCTTGCTGTGCAAATTCCTCAATTGTCAGGTACAGCCGGGCCGCCTGCTGATCAAGAAAGCTGCCGGTCCCTGCCGCACAAAAACTGTTCATGGAAAAATCCCTGAGAACCAGTTGATCGCTTTTGCCGCTGATATTTTCTTCGAGAAAGATCAGCTTTGAATCCTGGCCGCCAATATCAATGATCGTCCGGGCATCAGGATTTTGACAAGTAACTCCCTGCACAAGCGCAATAACCTCATTCACCGCCGTTGCGCCAAACTTAGCCACAGCCCGGGGCGCTCCTACCCCGGTAGCAGCCATAGCGATAATTTCGTACTGTTGCTCAATGCCTTGGATCACGGCGGAAAGACTGGCGTCAATCCGGCCATTATGCCTGATATATTGATCTGCCAGTAATCTATCATTTTCCGACACAATGGCCACATCAATACTTACCGAGCCAATGTCCACACCAATATAGACACGCATCAGCGCTTCACCCCTGTCTGTTCGTTCACAAATTCGTTAACCATCCGGGCCAGTGCATCCGGATAGGACTTAATCAGCATATGCCCGCCGGGAAGCATGGAGTACCTTACCGGCGCAAGATACTCGCTCCAGCGTTGCATATTCCGGACCAGTTCCATCTCCTCTTCCTGCTTGCCCAGTGCCACTAATGCCGGTACCGTAAGCGGATAATCGGCAAACATATACTTATGCATAGCCCGAGTATCCTCCCGCAGCACCCGGAAATAGTTATCCTTGTCCGAAGCAGTAAGCAGGCTGAGATCAAACCCGTAGCAGGTAAGGGTATATGCAGCCAGTTCAGCCTCACTGGCTGCAAGAATAAAATCCATCTCCCGTCTGGCTCCGGGCGGCGGGCAACTGATCAACAGTAAACCGGCAACGGCTTGGCATCTGTTGTCAAGAAGCCGGCGTACCAGTTCATAGGCAACAAACCCGCCAAATGAATACCCCATGACAAATACCGGTTTTTGACTGGTCGCTGTCAACCGGACAAAAGGCGCTGCAAACTCTTCAATTGTAACCGGCGCTTCGCCACCGCCTCCATGTCCGGGCATAACGGCCGCCAGTACCTCAACAGCGGGATCGATAGCCTGGGCAAAACGGTAATACATGGAGGCGTTGCCGCAGGCATAGGGAAAGCAGACAAGCGTCCCTCCGCCTCCGCCATTACTCCGTAAGGAGATCAGCGACTGATTTGGCATGTTTGGTCTCCTTTCCAAAAACTAGCCGGCACAGGCTGTCGGCGACAATCTGGGTGTGGGATTCCAGAAATACATGTTCCGCGCCGGGAATGACTGTATAGATAACTTGCCGCGCATACTTTTTCCAGTGGGGCAGGTATTCCGTCGATACGATGTATTTATCCATTTCACCCTGAAACGAATACAGCGGCGTGCGCAGCTTATATTCCGGATATTGATAATTCATCATAGCCCCGAGGTCATTACGCACGATTGCACAGTTATGAGCAATTTCCTCGGGCGACATGCCTTCCAGCATTTGCACCATGGCCGGCCCGGCCAGGTTTAGGGTTTGTACGATTTCATCCTCTGCTGCATCAGGCCAGTAATGCTTGCCAGATGCGTCAGGCGCCATGGATGAGATCATAATCAGACCGTCAACAGCGCAATTTCGGGCTTCCAGTTCTCTGACCAGTTCAAACGCCAGTGTGCAGCCGAAACAATAGCCCATAATATACAGCGGTTTATCCTTTTCCCGGACGATAAAGTCGGCAAAAAGCGCAACCATTTCCTGGATTGTTGGCACAAGCGGCCTGGTATTGCCATGCCCCGGAAGATTAGCCGCCATAACCTTAACAGAATCCGGCAGACAGGCCGCAAAGGGCGCAAACATCTCACCCGTGGCATAGTATGAAGAATTCGGGAAACAAAACAATTGTAAATCCGGTTTGCCGGGAGTTTTCAAAAACGAGATATTGTCTGGCAGCAAACAAGTATCAATGTTTTGGCGCTCATTTATCAGCGTTTGCAGAAACCGGCTTGTTTTTTCAATTGTAGGCTCCTTTAGCAGCACATCCATCGGCATTTGCAGACCGGCAAACTCTTTATTGATTTCCGTCAGCAATTGCACCGCCCGCAGTGAGTTCCCGCCGCGGTTAAAGAAATTATCAGTTATGCCGATATCATTGACTTTCAATACCCGCTGCCAGATTTGCACCAGCCGTTCTTCCATTTCGTTGCCAGGCGCCACATAACCGTTGTGATCAAACTGTAATAAGTCCGGCGCCGGCAAGCGCTGCCGGTCAACCTTGCCGTTGGCAGTCAGCGGCAGTCCCGGAAGCAGCACATAACTCCCCGGAATCATATACTCCGGCAGTTTTGTGCGTAAATACTCATTAATGCCGGCATAATACGCTTCTTTCCCGGCTGCCGCCTCCTCATAATCATCGGGAACGATATACCCGGCCAGCCGTTTTTGCGTTTTCTCGCCTGTCGCAGCCACAACCACCGCTTTTATCTTGTCATGCTTTTCCAATGCCGCTTCAATTTCCCCTAACTCAATCCGGTAACCGCCGATCTTCACCTGGAAATCTTCCCGGCCAAGAAACTCAATGGCGCCGTCAGGCAGATAGCGGCCAAGGTCACCGGTCCGGTACAAACGCTCCCCGGTCACCGGATGCGTTATAAAGCTGGCACTGGTCTTCGCTTCATCTTTCCAATAGCCTTGGGCCAGACCGATGCCGCCGATATACAACTGCCCCGGCGCCCATACCGGCACAGGTTCCAGTTTTTCATTATAGATCTGGAAACTCTGATTCCGCAGCGGGGTTCCGTAAGGAATACTGGCCCATTCCGCATTAACCTTTCTAATGGGATAATAAATCGACCAAATGGAGGCCTCGGTTGCCCCGCCCAGACTGTACAGTTCCACCGCCGGCTGCTGCTGCCATATCTGTGCCGGCAGCCCCACCGGGATCCAGTCCCCGCTCATCATGATCAGCCGCAAGGACTCCGGTATTTGCCTGCCGCTGCCCGCCGTATATTCCACCAGCATCTGTACAATGGCCGGCACTGAGTTCCACAGTGTAACCCGGTTTGCTGCCAGCAATTCCAGCCAGCGGGCCGGGTCTTTGGCGTCCGCGGCCGCCGGCAGGACAATGCTGCCGCCCGCCCCGTGCAGGCCGAAGATATCATATACCGACAAGTCGAAGTTGAGGTTGGAAATTGCCAGGGCGCAGTCGTCGCCGGTAACGCCCAAACGCTGGTTGATATCCAGGATGGTATTGACTGCGCCGCGGTGATCGATAACTACGCCCTTGGGATCACCGGTAGAGCCGGAGGTAAAAATCACATAGGCAATATCGGTTGGCGCCTGCAGGCTTTCAAGCGGCGAATCATCCAGCAAATCCAGGCTGCTGTCGGTCACGCTGACCGTTTGCATGCCTGCCGGCCAAACCAGCACCGCCGTGTATTTTTCCTGGGTTACCGCTATCTTGCAGTCGCCGGCGGTCAGGAGATAGTCCAGCCGTTCGGGCGGAACGCCGGCGTCAATGGGCAGATAGGCCGCGCCGGCTAAAAGAATGCCGTAGACGGCCACGACCTGTTCCCAGCCCTTTTCCATGACCACCGCGACCAGGGTGTTGGGCCTGGCTCCCAGTTCCCTTAGCCGCCTGGCAAGCTGGTTGCTGCGCTTAAATAACTGGGCGTAGCTAAGGGTGTGGCCGGCGGCAATGACGGCCGTTTTATCCGGAACCACTTTGACCTGCTCAGCCAGGAGATCCTGCAGCAGTTTATCCGTCACGGGCCCTTCAGTCGCATTCACCTGCCGGCGCTGGGCGAGCTGCGCCGGAGGTACCGGGTGCAGAATCTGATCCCAGTCGGCTTCAGGTTCTGCCAGGCCGGCTAGCAGTTGGCAGTAGCTGCCGAACATATCATCAATCATACCCTCCGGGAACAGTTCGTCCACAACGTCCCAGTTGAAGACCAGCCCGCCCTTGATTTCAAATACCTGCTGGTCCAGCCAGACCTGGGAGGTTTCGGCTAAGCCGCAGCATTCGCCTTCCTGCATTTCGAACAAGCTGTTCAACTCATTGTTCAGCCCTAACCCACTGGTAAAAACCACCGGCATAGCTGCTTCCCGCATGCCCCGGCGTGCCGCAAGCTCGCGGATTACTTCAACTCCGCTGAAATAAGGGTGGTCAAGCGTCTCCAGCAGGGCTTTCTGAACCTGCTGCGCCCAGCAGAGGAAAGTTTTCGGCCGGGAATAATCAAGTTCAACCAGCGTTACCGACGTAAAGTCGCCGATAATCCGGTCAATTTGGGGATGTAGTGGCAGCCTGTTGGCCAGGGTGAGATTGAGTGTAAATCGGCTGCCTTTACTCCAGTTGGCGATAATCATGGCATAAGCGGCAAACAAGACGCCGGAGGGAGTAAGCCCCTGCTGTTTGGCTTTTTCTTTTAACGTATTCCACTGTTCGGGCGAAAGGATGGAAAACCTCCGTCTGAAGCGTGGATCGGTAATAGTCCGGGGATTCGTCTTCAGCGGCAGTTCCGGCGCCGGCGCCAGGCTGTCTGTTTTAACCAGCCAGTAGTTTTTTGAGTTCCGGTAAGGTACGGTATCTTTTATCTTTTTTTCCGCTAAAACATAATCGCGGTAATGTATTTCCATATCCGCCAAAGGTTTATCCGGATTTTCATAAAGCATCATCCATTCATTAAAGAAGACCATGACACTGGTAAAATCCATGATTAGCATATCCAGATGGATATGCAGCCTGATAGTATCTTCGGACAAAAGGCTTGCTCTGATATCAAAAAGCGGCCACTTGTCGGCAGGCAGCATTTCATGCGCCATGCACTCACGGATTTCCTGCAGCCTTCCTTCTCTGGTCTGCTTGTCCAGCTTTCGGAAATCATATAGCTCAATAGGATAAGGCTCAACCGCCGGCAAAATCTTTTGCTCACTGGCGTTAACAATAACAGCCCGCAGCATGTCATGTCTTGCAATCAGCATATGCAAGGCATCGTTGAGCCTTGGCAGATTGATATTTCGCATTTCAAATTCCTGATAAATATGGGTGGCTACGTTGCCAAGCTCAAAATACGGATTACGCCCTAACAGATAGGCCTGCTGTAAATCGGTCAGCGGAAATGCCTGATAGCGGTTATCAGGGTCGGCGATCATGGCCGGTAGTTCTGCCGCTGCCGAGCTGCCGACACCCTGCTGCAGGGTGTCTTCAATTACACAAGCCAGCGCTTTTATTGTCTGTGTTTCAAACAGCGTCCCCAGGGACATGTCAATGGAAAATTCCTGGCATAGACGGTTATTAATGCGTACCCCGGCCAGAGAATCGCCGCCAAGGCTGAAGAAACTGTCATTAATACCGATTTCGGCCAGTTGCAATTCGGTTTTCCAGATGTCAGCAATCTTTTTTTCCACCTCAGTACGGGGCGCTATTTGCCTGTCGGTCCCACTGCCTGCTGGCGAATCCGGCGCCGGCAAGCGCTGCCGTTCAACCTTGCCGTTGGCGGTCAGCGGCAGTCCCGGAAGCAGCACATAACTCCCCGGAATCATATACTCCGGCAGTTTTGTGCGTAAATACTCATTAATGCCGGCATAATACGCTTCTTTCCCGGCTGCCGCCTCCTCATAATCATCGGGAACGATATACCCGGCCAGCCGTTTTTGCGTTTTCTCGCCTGTCGCAGCCACAACCACCGCTTTTATCTTGTCATGCTTTTCCAATGCCGCTTCAATTTCCCCTAACTCAATCCGGTAACCGCCGATCTTCACCTGGAAATCTTCCCGGCCAAGAAACTCAATGGCGCCGTCAGGCAGATAGCGGCCAAGGTCACCGGTCCGGTACAAACGCTCCCCGGTCACCGGATGCGTTATAAAGCTGGCACTGGTCTTCGCTTCATCTTTCCAATAGCCTTGGGCCAGACCGATGCCGCCGATATACAACTGCCCCGGCACCCATACCGGCACAGGTTCCAGTTTTTCATTATAGATCTGGAAACTCTGATTCCGCAGCGGGGTTCCGTAAGGAATACTGGCCCATTCCGCATTAACCTTTCTAATGGGATAATAAATCGACCAAATGGAGGCCTCGGTTGCCCCGCCCAGACTGTACAGTTCCACCGCCGGCTGCTGCTGCCATATCTGTGCCGGCAGCCCCACCGGGATCCAGTCCCCGCTCATCATGATCAGCCGCAAGGACTCCGGTATTTGCCTGCCGCTGCCCGCCGTATATTCCACCAGCATCTGTACAATGGCCGGCACTGAGTTCCACAGTGTAACCCGGTTTGCTGCCAGCAATTCCAGCCAGCGGGCCGGGTCTTTGGCGTCCGCGGCCGCCGGCAGGACAATGCTGCCGCCCGCCCCGTGCAGGCCGAAGATATCATATACCGACAAGTCGAAGTTGAGGTTGGAAATTGCCAGGGCGCAGTCGTCGCCGGTAACGCCCAAACGCTGGTTGATATCCAGGATGGTATTGACTGCGCCGCGGTGATCGATAACTACGCCCTTGGGATCACCGGTAGAGCCGGAGGTAAAAATCACATAGGCAATATCGGTTGGCGCCTGCAGGCTTTCAAGCGGCGAATCATCCAGCAAATCCAGGCTGCTGTCGGTCACGCTGACCGTTTGCATGCCTGCCGGCCAAACCAGCACCGCCGTGTATTTTTCCTGGGTTACCGCTATCTTGCAGTCGCCGGCGGTCAGGAGATAGTCCAGCCGTTCGGGCGGAACGCCGGCGTCAATGGGCAGATAGGCCGCGCCGGCTAAAAGAATGCCGTAGACGGCCACGACCTGTTCCCAGCCCTTTTCCATGACCACCGCGACCAGGGTGTTGGGCCTGGCTCCCAGTTCCCTTAGCCGCCTGGCAAGCTGGTTGCTGCGCTTAAACAACCGGGCGTAGCTAAGGGTGTGGCCGGCGGCAATGACGGCCGTTTTATCCGGAACCACTTTGACCTGCTCAGCCAGGAGATCCTGCAGCAGTTTATCCGTCACGGGCCCTTCAGTCGCATTCACCTGCCGGCGCTGGGCGAGCTGCGCCGGCGGTACCGGGTGCAGAATCTGATCCCAGTCGGCTTCAGGTTCTGCCAGGCCGGCTAGCAGTTGGCAGTAGCTACCGAACATATCATCAATCATACCCTCCGGGAACAGTTCGTCCACAACGTCCCAGTTGAAGACCAGCCCGCCCTTGATTTCAAATACCTGCTGGTCCAGCCAGACCTGCGAGGTTTGACTGATACCATAGCTGCTTTCAGCAAAAGAATCCAGGATATTAACCACAGCCGGGGATATATCATCAACTTTCAAGCCGCCGTTCAGGTCAAGGCCCAGACCGCTGGTAAAAACCACCGGCATTAAAGTGCGGTGCTTTCCTCCCTGCTTTACGGCCAGCTCCCGTAAAAATTCAATACCGCTGAAAAAGGTATTATCCAGATTTCGGTACATACGCTGTTGAATTTGTTTGGCGTAAGCGCAGAAAGCACACGGGCTGCTGAAATCCATCTCCATCAACACCACAGAAGTAAAATCACCAATAATTTCATTCACCTGCCGATGCAGCGGCAGACGGCGGAAAAGGGTCAGATCAATCGTAAAACGGGGATTTTTTGCCCAGCAGGCAATAACCAGGGCATAAGCCGTTAACAAAACTACGGAAGGAGTAAGCCCGAACTTTCTGGCTGTTGCTTTGAAGGTTTCCCATTGCTTACGTGTTAACTTTCCCTGTCGTCTGCGGAAAAGTACTTTTTTAATAGCGCTTAGTGGTTTGGTAAAAGGAAGTTCAGGCCCGGCAGGCAGGGTATCAATTTGTTGCAGCCAGAAGTCTTTGGCTTTTTTATAGGGCTCGGTATCTGCAAGCTGCTGTTCGGCCAGTACATAATCTCGGAAAGAAAGCTCCAGGGGCGGTATCTCTAGCTCCGGTTTGCTATAATATAAAGTTAATTCTCTTATCAGCACACTCATACTGAATAAATCAACAATCAGCATGTCCAGGCTGATATGAAGTCTGATTACGCCGTCATTATAGCTAGTGGCACACACCTCAAATAGCGGCCACTTATGGGCAGGCAGAACCTGATGGGACATTTCATCCCGGATTGCCTGCAATTTTTGCCTGGTCCCGGCTTCATCCTCACCCCGCAAATCAACCGTATGCAACTCATAAAGGGGAACTTCCGGCAAAATTACCTGTTCACCGGTTGCCAGAAAAACGGCTCTGAGCATTTCATGCCGTTGAATTACTTTGTTGATCGCCTGCTGCAAACGGCCAAGGTCAATCTCTTTACTTTCAAATTCCTGATACGTATGGGTGGCGATATTCCCCAGATCAAACGCACCGGTTCTCCCCACCCAATATGCCTGTTGGACATCATTGAGGGGAAAGGGAAGCAGCCGGTTGGCCGGATCAGGCATAAGTTCCGGCAATACCTGAGGAGCCGAATTTATTCTCTTTTGGATAATGGCAGATAAGTCACTCTTATATGTCCGGATTAAGTTCACAGTATCTCCGGTAAGTATTTCTTTAGGCGCAATAACTTTAATATCTTCACCCTCCAGCCCCAGCCGGACCTTGTTTTGCGCCAATTGGATGATAAGTTCTCTACTATCCATACGCTATTACTCCTTTATCGTTAGGATAAACGCGTTCCCAAGAAATCCGATCGTTTTAGATCAGGAACACCTCTTGCCCATCAAATGTTCCTGGCGAGTGTTCTCCGGTAACAATGACAGCTGCAAGCGCCATTTGATACTGTAACCCGGCAGCAATTGTTTTTAAGTCATTATTTTCCGCAAAATCCTGTATAGAAAACTCCGTTTTCATCTCTGTATTAATCTTATTTCGTAATTCCAGCATGAGTATCGAATCAAAACCAAAATCCGTTATGGGAGCGTTCTCTTCAATATCTCCTTCAGTAACTTTTAAAAGGACGGCGATTTGTTTCTTCAAGAATTCAATCAGGGTCTTATGGCAGATAAATTCTGTCCGGGGACACTCGGGAGCAGTTTGTACCGGAGGCGCTGCTGCAGGCCGCTTGTCAATTTCGGGGAGCACTTCGCCCTTGCCCTGCGCCCAGTAACGTTCCCGCCTGAACGGATAAGCCGGCAAATTAATTCGGCGGGGGGCGGCAGTACCATACAGCAAATTCCAGGGAAGCTCATATCCTTGACAATACAAATCTGCTAAGGCATACAGTATTTCCCGGTACCGGTCTGGGTCTTCCTGCCCATACCGGGTTTGCAGCAGCAGGTCCCGGGCGCACTGCTCTATGGCCTTTCGACCGGTAAAATCACGGGGAACATTGCCCTGAAACAGATTGGGCAGTTTCGCTTTACTCCCGGTCAGCTTCAGCATCTGCAGGGCGTCGTCCCGGTCCTGGATCACCAGCGCATAACGCTGATTGAAATGCCGCCGGCCGGCCAGCAAGGTATAGCTGACGGCAGCCAGGCTATGCTCTTGTCCGTTCCGGCTTTCCAGAAAATCAACCATTGCCGCAATTTTTTCCTGCAGGGCCTCCGGTGTCTTGGCGGAAAAAGCCAATAAAAAATACGGTGCCTGCTGCTGACAGCTTCCCGGTTTTTCCGCCTCGTAGCTTTGCACCACCATATGAGCATTGGTTCCACTCATGCCAAAAGCACTCACTGCGCCGGTACGGCCGGTACCGTTCACTTTTTCCCAATGTCTGGTAGTTTTATTGACATAAAACGGACTATCCTGCCAGTGAATATAGTCGTTTTCCTGCTCACAGTGCAGACTGGCCGGAATTGTCTCATGACGGAGCGCCTGAACCAGGCTAATCAAACTTACCAGTCCCGATGCCGCCAGAGTATGGCCCAGATTGGTCTTAACAGATGTTACCGCGCAATATTGCCGCTTAGCCGTATAGTCTTTAAAGGCATCATACAAGGCATTGATTTCAACCGGATCTCCCAGTTTTGTGCCGGTACCGTGGGTAACAATATAATCGATTTCCCCCGGATTTACACCATATTTCTGATAAACTTCCTTCAAAAGACTGGCTTGGGCAATGCCGTTAGGGGCTGTGATGCCGTTGGTTTTGCCGTCAAAATTAATACCGCTGCCTTTAATAACCGCATAAATCGGATCGCCATCCGCCTCTGCCTGTGACAAGCGCTTAAATACCACCACCGCGACCGCCTCTCCCGGTACCATGCCGTTGGCCCGTTTATCAAAAGCATAGCATTTGCCATCCGAGGATAACATTCCGGCCCGGCTCATCCGGCTGAACCCCGCCGGCGTAAACAGGCAATTGACACCTGCGGCAATCGCCGTCTCACACTCGTGGTTGCGTAAACTCATGATTGCCTGGTGGGCAGCAGCCAGCCCGGAAGAACAGGCGGTATTAATAGCCATAACCGGACCACTCAGGTTTAAAAAATAGCTTAGGCGGGCTGCTAAAATTGCATTGTGATTAGCTGTTATACTCCCTTCTTCGTCAACAAGGCGTTCATAGTCGCCGTCTTCGACACCCACAAACATACCGACTCTACCCGACTTTAGCTGGTCAGCCCCATAGCCGGCATCTTCCAAGGCATTCCAGGCTTCCTGCAGCAATAATCTTTGCCGGGGATCCATTATCTCCGCTTCCCGGGGAGAAATTTCGAAAAACAGCGGGTCGAACTCACTGACCCCCGGAATCCAGCCGCACTGCCAGGGGTTTTGTCCCAAACCCTGATCGAAAAAACGGTCTGCCGGCGCTGGACCGACCACATCCCGTTTTTCGGCAAGAATCCGCCACATCTCGTCAATATTGCGGGCCTGGGGGAACCGTCCGCTCATGCCGATAATAGCGATAGGTTCACAGCCATTTTGACAATCATGGCCCACCGCCACGTCGGTTAGTTGCCTGGGCAGTGTGCTCGAAGTGGCTGCTGCCAATTGGGAACTTGTTATGTCGGACGGCGCGGCAATCTCTTCCCGGTAAAACGCTTGGATTGCGGCCTGGTGCACGGTTAAAAAATATTGCTCCAGTTTTTCCAATGTAGAATACCCGAAAAATAAGGCCGGTGTAATTTCAATTCCATAATACACTGTTAAATTGCCGGCAAATTCCGCTAAGCTGGCTGAATCAAAGCCAAATTCCGCCAGACTGTCTTCCCGGTTTAATTCACTGACGGAAATCTCCAGTAAATTGGCGGCCTGTTCTTTCAGATCCCATTCCACGCGCTGCGCCAGACTTAATCCCTTCATTTTCTTTCCCCTTCCCTGTACTAAAGGACCGGCAGCAGCAGACGTCAGTCTGGCCGCCTGCCCCTGAGTCATGCCCAGAAACTGGTGTATCCGGTTGGATTCACCCACAAAAACGCTGTATTGGGTATCATGCTGGGACAATATATTTTCAAAGATTGCCAGCCCTTCCCCGGTTTCCAGAAAGCGCTGACCGCTTGCTTTCAGATACGTTCCGGTATTCTCGGCCTGGCCAAAGCCCATGCCGCCGTCCTTCCATAAAGGCCAGTTGATGACAAAGGCCTTTCCGGATAAGTGGTGCTGCTGGTTGCGATAATGGGCATAGGCCATTTGGAAACGATTGCCGATCGCATAATCACACGAGCCGGTATCTCCTAAGATAGCCGCTATTGAGGAAAAATAGCAAATAAAGTCCAGCTTCTCCTCGCTAAGCAAGGCATCCAGCACAATGGTTCCTGTAATCTTGGGCGCAAGTATTTGTTGAAAACTCGTTATGTCCTTGTGAAGAATGCTTTGCGTACCGAGAATGCCGGCAGCATGAATAACGCCATGAAGATCGCCAAATCGTTCTTTTGCCTGCCGCAGGCCTGCCTGCAGCAAGGGTAAGTCACAAACATCGGCCTGCAGATACAGGGCCTGCCCGCCTATAGCCTCTAACTCTTTGATTTTAGCCTGTTTATCTTCATCACAAGGCGATCTGCCGGTCAATATCAGCTTGGCAGAGTATTGGCGCGCCAAATGCCGGGCGAACAAAAAGCCAAGTTTACCACAACCGCCGGTAATCAGGTAGGCCCCTCCTCTTCTCAGTATGTTCTGACCTGATGGTATGTTTGCAGCCTGGGTCCGGCAAATATGCCGCATTCCTTTACGGTATAAAACGCTTTGACTCTTGCCGCCTTGAAGCTCCGCCCAAAGTATCTGCAGCCAATCCCGCATGGCCGCTCCCCGGCTTTGCTGCAGTTCAGGCGTTTCCTGCAGGATTGCCGTAACCTGTGTAGCCGGCATAACCAGCCTTACAGACCGTTCAAACCCAATCCACGATTCCAGGTAACACCTTTCCCAGGCATGTTCAAACTGGCCGGCCAATAATATCCGCCTGGCTTGTAATCTGACTGCGGCAATGGCTTGCAGCAGCCAGACTACCGGGGAATATTCCTTCACCAGACTTTGCTCTTCTACCGCCCACAGATACAATATGGCATCTATCTCACCATGCTCCCGGCGTATGCTCCGGAAAGCCTCCTCAAAGTTTTTACGTTCATGGCTGCAAACCGTATACTGCTGCGGCGTCTGGCGTTCATAGGCAGCGCCCTGCCTGATAAAAATAACCTTAATACACTGATTAATACTATGTATCGCACTAACAACGGCTTGCTGATTGTCCGGATCAGAGACAAAACAAATGATACTGCCGACTGGGACATATGAATTATTGACCAGAGTTTCCTCCTGCCAAAGCTCTTTAAATGTCATGACCGCGGCGGCGGCCCCCTTTGTTGCCTGCATTTTCAGCCGGTCAAGCTGTATATAAGCAGGATCTGCCGGGTCATCCGAGACCGTACCCGTAGTTTGTCCAGGCAAGCCGAAGAAAGTATGGGTAAAAGGATAACCAGGCAGAGGCAGCTTGCTAAAAGAATTGCCCGGATATAATTTTTGCCATTGTATGTCTATACCCTGATTCCATAACCCGACCAGCGACTCTTTAATAGCGGCCGGCGCCATTGGCGAATCCACCGTAATTGTCCTTTCCGCCTGAGAATCCCCGGCTAGTTTGCCAAAATCAAAAGTCGCCGCTTCCGGCAAAGGCGGCAGTTCTGACACGGCCTGCAATTGTCCAACCCATCCGGGAATATCCGCTATCTCAGCCAGCGTCCGGCTGCGCGCGCGTAAATACCGGTAAGATTTTTTCATATTGAGCTTATGCTGCATGGCGTTTAATACGGCCGCTGCCGCCATGAACTCAGGGTCATCTGTTGCCAATAAAGCAATTAATGTTTCTTTCGGCATTACTTCATCCGCGATGAGATCCAGCAATTCATAAAACCGCTGGTCCGGTACCAGTTGCCGTTCCGATAAATTCCATCTCTGGTTAAGCTTATTAAAAGCATCCAGCATAATAAGCATTAACAACAATTTTCTGTTACCGTTTTTCAAACTGTTTGTAAGGGTTGCCCCTTGATTATCCAGCATTGTCTTTATAACTAATCCTGCCGGGTTCAGCTTATTATCCCATTCCAGCAGGCAGTTTTTAAACGTAAACTGCCGGGCGACCGAACGGCTTTTTTCCAAGTAATAGCGGAATAATTCGTCAGCAATATGTACCGCCAGTAAATCCTGAATATAGTCTTCAGTAAAAATATGAGGCTTTATCACCTGCCGGTTAACGATATCATAAAACGGCATTGCCGGCCGGGAAAATGTCAGTTGTTCAACTGTTTTTTCCCCGCATAATACTGCCAGAACATCTTTTAGTTCGGTTATACCGCTGATAGTCAAAGCGGCCCAAATCCCGTTCCCGAAACCGGTAATGGAATGCGCCGACAACCCTGCCGCAAGTAAGATGTCAATCAGGGCATAGGTCGCTATAAAGCAATAGAGAGGTTCATGGGTCTTGGGCCAGTTCTGTTGGAAAAACCCTTCTCTATGCTGCTGACCGGCAGCAAATTCAGCTAAAATGCCCAGTATCTGCTCAATATTTTCCTCAAATAACGGCATTTCTTTGCAAACCGCTGCCGAATCAGCACCGCCGCTCCCGTGAAATTCCCCAATGCGCAAACACCAGGATTGATTCGTACGCTTAACAGGGGAATCGTTGCGACCCTGTTTTAAAAAGTCTATTATCGCCGCCTTATTGTTCAGCAGCGCACCATAACGGTAAGGCAGAGCCTTCCGGCCGGTTAGTAAAGTCAGGCTAATATCCTTGAGTGTATATTGTGTAAAATTTTCGGTTGCGGTAAATTCAAGCCAATTGTCCAGCAAATGCTGCAGCGAAGAGGAACTTTTCGCCGACAGCAGAAACGGATAACAGTCAGAGCCGACTGCCGGCCCGGTTTCTACTTTCCTATCGATATACTCCTCCAATAATACATGGCTGTTGACCCCGCCCAAGCCAAAGGAACTAATCCCGGCCCGCAGCGGTAATCCCGGCTGAGAGCTTGTCCATGCAGTTAAACTAGTGGCCACGGCAAACGGGGAATTGGCAAAGTCAATCATTGGATTTACCGTGTCCAAATTCAAACTGGCAGGTATCTTTTTATAGCGCATCATCAATAAGACTTTGCTGACACCCGCAATGCCGGCTGCCGCTTCCAAGTGGCCGATATTGGTTTTTACCGAGCCGATCTTACAAAATTGCCTATCTGCCGTAAAGCTTTGAAAAGCCTGGTTTAAAGCCTCAATTTCAATGGGGTCTCCCAGGGAAGTCCCGGTACCATGAGCCTCTACATACGTAACGGTGTCCGGGCTTATGCCTGCATCTTCATAAGCGGCGATAATTACCTCCCGTTGCGCTTCCACCCGCGGTGCGGAAAGGGAGACCGCCTTGCCGCCATGATTGACAGCAGCGCCTTTTATTACACCGTAAATGTAATTCCGGTCCTGTATCGCCTGCTCTAAAGGCTGCAGCAGCAATACCCCGACTCCTTCCCCGGAGACAAAACCATTGGCATCTTTATCAAACGTTTTACATTTGCCATCCGGACTTAGCATACGGTTTTTTGACCACAGCAAATACCGCAGGGGAGAAAACTGGTTAACACCTGCCGCGATTGCGTAATCACAGTCACCATTAGCCAAAGACCTCCCGGCGTTATATAATGCAACCATAGATGAAGCGCAGGCTGCATCTATGGCAATGCTTTCACCGCTGAAACCCAATAGATAGGATATTCTGTTGGCCAGTATATACTGATCCATGCCGGTGGCCGAATATATGTCGATATCGGTTTCGGAATAGGCTGTCAAAGAATCTGTGGTTGCCATAACTCCCACATATATGGAGGTTTTCTTCTCCTGAAGCGTCTGCAAAGCTATCCCGGAATCTTCGATACAATGCCAGGCTTCTTCCAGTAAAACCCGTTGCTGGGGATCCATTTTAGCTGCTTCCCGGGGGGAAATATTGAAAAAAATGTTGTCAAACCAGTCAAAATCGTCCAGTAAACCGTACCATTTACTGATACATTTTTGCTCCTGCCTTGTAGCTGAATAATGCAGTTCAGTAAAATTCAACCGGTTAATTTCCCGAATGGAACTAACTCCGTGGCTTATATTCTGCCAGAAGGCTTCATAGTTCGCAGCGCCTGGGAACCGGCAGGCCATACCGACTATGGCAACATCATGGCAATGACTTGTACTGTTTTTCTTCATAGTAAACCCTCACTCCTTGGCTTTGTTGTTCCATTTCTCAGCCATCGGCTTATCCAAATTACCCAATCTAAATAAATTCCCTTTTAGTCATGCGGCTCAGCACGTACCGTCATAATTACAAGTACTCTCAACTTCACCCGGCATACTGAACTCCGCCTTTTTTTCCCGTTCCTGATCCAATTGCCTGTAAGGAGATACCGGCAAAGGCAAATTCACCTGCCGGCCGGCAAGTTTAACAATTCTCGGCGGTGAACCGACCACAGTGCAGTTTTCCGGTACATCCCGGTTCACAATCACGGTTTGCGCACCGATTTTGCTGTTGCTGCCAATTGTCACCGGGCCAATAATAGTGGCACCATGCCCGATAAACACATCGTCACCAATGGTCGGATGCCGTTTTCTTTTTTCTTTCCCTGTGCCGCCCAGGGTAACGGCATGAAACATAACGCAGTTCCGGCCAATCTCTGTGGTTTCCCCGATTACCACGCCACAACCATGATCGCAAAAAAAACCTGGTCCGATTTTGGCTCCCGGATGAATTTCAATGCCTGTAAAAAAGCGCATCAGTTGAGAAAACAAACGTGGCAGAAATGGCACTCCCAGACAATAAAAAGGATGGATTACATATCGGTGGACTGTGATAACATGCAGGGAAGGATAAAGAAGAACTTCTATGTTCTTGCAAGCAGGATCATGTCTGTAAATAGCCCGTATATCTTCGAGCATTGCTCTCATAGGTGTAACAACCCCCTTTTAAATAAATACGAATGTGTCCGGCAAAAAGTGAGACTGAATTTCTTCCTTATATATATCTCCTCCTCTTAATGTCCCCACTCCAAATCAACAAAAAAATCACCAGTTTCCGTTTGTCATTTCAACAACAACTGAAAACTAGTGACTCCCAAGTCACATATGCCTCACTTAATTTCCTTGTGACGGTCAACTTACTAAATTGATCTTCAGATCAACTGATTTCAATGCCATCTAAAAATCTGTTATTACCTTCTTTGATTATAGTAGTACCAAAAGCAGTATGCAATTCATAGATTGCCGATACTACCTGATGATTAAAAAGGACTACTTTTTCGCAAAAAAATAAGATAAAATTTATAATCGGCAAGTCTGATACTTCGCTTTTTAAATTAATATGTTGGACAAAATGTTGTAATAAAGTTATAATAAAGTTATAATAATCGCATAGCGAACAATGGATCATGAAGATTCATGAAAGTATATTTTTATTCGTCTGAATTTCATTACACGCCAAATTCAGGTATGAAACCTTGGGGGAAGCCGCTCCCCATGTTTCATGCCTTTTTGTTTTTCGCTGAAGCTATCGTTATCCCGGCAGATTCAACTAATTGCAAAATTAAACGCCTGGCCTTTTGAAAACTGGGAAAACCATTACTTATATTTAAAGAAATAGGTGATAGTGTGAAAAATATATTGACTATTTCCTGTCCGGAAGATTATTACGCTAAGATGAAAGAAATTGGTTTTATAATACAAAATTTTGATGATCTTTTTGAGTTTGAAGTTCTAAAAGACCATGGCGACGGCCGCATCACCCGCTACTCTTATAAAAACGGACTTGAGATCTGCTGGGCCACTTTGCGCCTAAAAAAAGAATTTGCCTATGATGTCAAACTAGATAACAAATTTTTTGAAATCTTGTACGTAATTTCCGGCCGTATAACCATTTGTGACACTGTCACCGGTGAGCAATACCAGGTTAAGGCCGGCGAATATTATGTCAACGTGAAAGAACAGTACCAAGGGCGCATCATCTATCCCCAACATGAACACATCACTTACATCTCACTTGATCTTTCTGAAGCATTTTTGCGTTTTCATGAGGCAAACACCCATTCTTTTCTTGCTGAAGTAAATAACTTACGCACCTTTCATCGTTTTCATGTCCATCCAGTTGCAACAAATGTAGACATCCAAGTAATCCTGAAAAAAATCATCAACTGTTTTTGTGACAATGTAATTGCGCGTAGATTATTTTTTCAGGCGGTGGCGCTGGAACTTCTCTCCGAGTGGATGACTAATATCAGTTTCATTCAATCGGCCCAGAAGTTATCGATTAAATTAACCAGCGACGACATTGGTCTATTATACCGTGTCAGGCAGGAGCTTGCTGAAAAAATCTCTCAGCCGCCGTCAATTGAAATGCTCGCTAAAAATTACTGCCTAAATACATATAAGCTAAAACAAGGATTTAAAGCCCTGTTTGCTAATACGCCGTATGGATATGTGCGGGATATAAGACTGGAAAAAGCAAAAATATTGCTCAAACATAGTGATTGCTGCATAGGCGATGTTGCAGCCCAGATTGGGTACAATAACAGCAGTTTCGTAACTGTTTTCAAAAAAAAATATGGAATCACGCCAAAACAATACCGCCAACAGTCGGGAACAAATTTATTGGTTGCACTGCCAACTCATACGGATAATGCCCTAGAGCGTGATTGACTGTTATTTGCACCTGCATCAGCCTGTTTTTTCAGTTTGCTTAACTTGTTGCCAGCGAAAAAGAGATATTCGCGCCAATAAGGCCTCGAATATCTCTTTTATCTGTCTATCTCATTCTCGGAAGCTGTATATGTCGCATTAAGGAATTGACACCCGGGTATTAGGATAAGCTGAGGTCAAGCGCCAGCGTCGAAGCGTTCCTAATATCCGGATATAATTTCAATTCTTTAATGCGTTCTATAATAGAATAGAAATTCCTCTATTCTATAATCTTGCGGCATCCGCAAGACTTTTGGCCACAGGATGCTTGACCTGATTTAGCTGCCTTGTTGCCACATTCTCAATAATCTGCCCGGCATGGAGGAAAACGATGCGGTCGGCAACTTGTTTGATGGCGCCTAAGTCATGGGATATCATCAAAAAGGATATTCCTTGCTCTTGGTGCAGTTTTCGCAACAGTTGCAAAATTTGATACTGGATAACCATATCCAGACTGGATGTTGGTTCATCAAGAATAATAAAGTTAGGCTGCAGAATTATAGCCCTGGCCAAACACACCCGCTGGGCCTGACCGCCACTAAGAGTTGCTGGTCTGACGCGGAGGAGGCTGGCCGGCAACGAAACGGCGGCCATGGCCTCCCGGATTCGTTCCCGGCGCTTTTCCGGCGATAATTCCGTCAGATAGCGGAGCGGTTCTTCTAATACTTGCTCCACTTGCCAACGGGGATTTAATGCTTCCGAGGAGTGCTGAAACATCATTTGGATATTGCGATAAAACTCCCGCCTATCCTGATAGTCGGCGTAGCTTTTTCCTGCCAAACACAATTTGCCGCTTTCCGCCGGTTCCAGCCGGAGGGCAATACGGGCTAAGGTGGTTTTGCCGCTGCCGCTTTCCCCGGCCAAGCCGACAAACTCTTTGTCACCGACATGAAATGATACCCCGGATAAAACCGTATGACACTTGCTGGTAAACGCCCCCGTCCTGGAACAATACGATTTATTTAGATTTTCCCCTCGCCAAACCATAAATTCACCTCATTTTAGGATACAAGCCCAGCCTACTTGTTCGTCTCCCTGCCATGCTGGTTTTTCATGCCGGCAACTTGGCTGCGCATACATACACCGCGGTTGAAATTCGCAGCCGGAATGGTCTTGAAGCCGCTCTATATCAAAAAATTTCCTATCCCTGTCAAGTCCCAGCAACAACCGGGTATAGGGATGCTTAGGCTGAGAGTAAATTATATGAGCTGCTCCGGTTTCTACCAGGCTGCCTCTGTACATGACGACCAGCCGGTCTGCATACCGCCCAACCAACGGCAAATCATGGGCAATCAAAAGAACGGCCATGGCCCTGTCCTTCTGTTGGCGGGTGATTTCATCCAGCAGCTCACCGCGCATTCTGGCATCTACCGCTGTTGTCGGCTCATCGGCCAACAGCAAGAATGGGCTCAGGGCAACAGCCATAGCCAATAAAACCCGCTGGCACATGCCGCCGCTTAGCTCATGGGAATAAGCATGTAAAACCCGGTCAATATCTCCCATCTTCACCTGCCGGAGAATATCGTAACTCATGTCATATGCCTGACGCGAATCAACACCCAGGCGCAACCGGAAGATTTCTCCCAATTGGGACGCGATGGACCGGACAGGATTTAACGCTGCCACAGGCTGCTGGGGCACAAAGCCGATATGCGCACCGCGCACCTTCGTCATAGCGGCGTCGTCCAGGTGTTCAAGCCGCCGGTCCTGAAACCTGATACTACCGCCAGTCTGTTTACCATTGGCCGGCAGCAGCCGCAAAATCGCCCGTGCAAGACTGCTCTTGCCGCTGCCGCTCTCGCCGATAACACCTACAAATTCTCCGGGACTAACGGTAAGATTTAGCCGGTTTACGGCAATTACCTGCCTGGCTGCCGTCCGATAGCAAACAGACAGATCATTGACGTTAAGTAATGTACTGCTACTGTACATAGGTTTTCTCTAAAGCCCGGTATAGTTGCCATGTGCCGACTGAAACTTCAAAACCCATGACATTTTTCTTCATCGCCGCCATATTATTGCGATGGAATAATACGATCACCGGGACCTGTTCGCAAATCAGTTCCTGTATTTTATGGTGAAGGTTCAAACGTTCCCTGCTGTCGGCGGTGAGAAACAACCGGTCAATTGTTTTGGTTATTTCCGGTGCCGTTAACACGCTATAGGCAGCCTGGGGGTGATAATAACCCTGCAGATAATGGGACGATGGCTCGTCATGGGGAATATAGGACTGACTAACCATGATCAAATCATAGTTTTTATTTTTCAGTGCATCCATTAAGGCTGCCTCTTCCAGCGGCACAAGCACGGCAGCAATACCTGCATCCTTGAGGCCGCTCTGCACCGCACCGGCCAAAAGACTGTCTTCAGCATTCTTTGCCCCGAATACAATTCGCAGCCGCAGAGGGTTGCCGTCTTTCACCTGCAATCCGTTGGGGCCGGCATGCCAGCCTGCTTCTTTCAGATATTCTTTGGCTTTATTTAAGTCATAAGGCAACACGGCATCCTGGGGCATGACATACTGTCCGTAGACAGGAGAAAAGAAAGTTCGCCCGGGTTCTGCGTTATCGCCTAGCAGTCCCGGTATCATTTCTTTTATATTCAAACTGTGGGCCACAGCCTTTCTTACCGGTAAATCAGTCAGCGCCGGCGAATTTATGTTTAAGAACATAATCTCGGACGTTTGCCCCAGGCGTTTTTTAATGCTAAACTTGTTATTTTGGGCTATCCGGGTTGCTGCAGTCAGCGACTGCCGCAGACTGATAAAATCCACCGTGCCGGCTTCCAGGGCCATCGCTCTGGCGTCCGGGTCGCGAATTACTTTAAATACCAGTTTTTCTGTTTTAGGTATTCCGCCCCAGTATTTGGTATTCCGTTGCATAACAAAATCCTGGTCTTTGTTCCATGATTCCAATACATACGGGCCTGTCCCAATCGCCTTAACAACTTTTCCGGTTGCATCCAAGGCAGCGGGGCTAATAATTGAGAGAGAAGGAACGGCTAAGTCGGACGCGAAGGTAAAGCATGGATTTTTCATCAGAAAAACGACTGTTGAATCGTCCGGCGCCTTTACTTCGGCAACATTATACAGCCATGATTTTGCTGACCCATTTCGCAACATGTCCATGTTTTGTTTTACGATTTGCGCGTTAAGGGGTGTGCCGTCATGAAAAACAACGCCTTGACGTAGGTAAAATGTCCAGGTCTTGCCATCCGGGGCCATTTCCCATTTCTCGGCCAAAGCCGGCGTCAGTTTGAAATCAGCGTCCAGTTCAACTAAGGAATTATAAATTAATGTCCGGATAAAAGGCGACATGTCTGTTCCAGGATCATAGCCGCCCAAATCGGTGTTTTCGCCTATTACAATCTGCTGAACCGTCCGCGGTTCGCTACTGCTGCAGCCTGTAAGAATCATGCTCCCGAATAGAACCACACTCAGAAAACAACATATTGTTTTTTTCATCGCTGTTGTTAACCCCTTTCTCTCATAAACCGGACCTTAACCATTTTTCTCAGTTTGCTGGCCCAGCATTTCGCCGAAAACCTGCAGGCTCAGTACGATCCCCATAATTGCCAATCCAGGCCATAACATTAAATGCGGGGCAGTCTGCATATAGGCTTTGCCGTCGCTGAGCATTGCCCCCCATTCCGGCACAGGCGGCTGAGCACCTAAACCCAGAAAAGACAGTCCGGCGATACTTAAGATAATTCGTCCGTAGTCCAGCGCTGCCAGGACAGCCAAAGTCGGAACAATTGCCGGCAGAATATGGCGCCTCAGAATAGCCGCCGGTCCTGCTCCTGCCGTATATGCAGCTGCTATATAGGTACGTTCCCGCAGGCTAAAAGTCATATTTCGTGTAATCCGGGCGTAGCCTACCCAATGCACCAATGTTAAAGCAAATACGGTATTGCCTAGCCCGGGACCGAGCAAACCGGTTATCGCCAGCGCCAGTATTAACCCTGGAAAAGCCAAGACCCCATCCATTAACCGTTGAAGGATACTATCATACCAGCCGCCGGAAAAGCCGGCCAATAACCCAACAAATGTGCCGGCGGCAACGGTACCGGCTAAAACTACTCCGGCTGCCGCCAATGTATTTCCCGCACCAAACAACAGCCGCGACAGCAGGCAGCGTCCTAACTGGTCAGTCCCTAACGGGTATGAGGGGGAAGGTGGTTGCAATCTTTGCGCGATATCAACATAAAGCGGATCATGGGGCGCAAAAAAAGCGGCAAACAGAGCGACCGTCAGATACATTGCCAACACCGACAGGCTAATTGCCGGCAAGAGCTTTGGCCGCCTGACCTTTTTCCAAGCTGTCAAGATACCGTTGGTTAGGGAACTCATTTCCGGAGATCACCTCCCAGACGCATCCGGGGATCAAACCAGACGCAAAGCAAATCGATGCCTACATTTACCAGGGTGTATACCATCGCCATCACTAGGATATATCCCTGGATTACGGGATAGTCCCGGTTGAAGATGGCATCCATTACCATCTTGCCCAACCCGGGCCAGGCGAAAATACTTTCGATTATGACAGTGCCGCCCAGCATGTAACCAAACGTAGTTCCCAACGAAGTTACCACCGGCGCCAAACTGGGCAAAACCCCGTGATGCAGCAGCGCCTGCCATACGGTCAAGCCTTTGGCTCTGGCATATAACATGAATTCCTGGGACAATACTTCCAGTAGACTGTTGCGGAGCAAACGGGCATGAACAGCTGCCGGAGAAAATCCCAGCGTAACCGCCGGCAGGATAAGATTCAAGAAACCGCCTCGCCCGACGGCAGGCAGCAACTGAAGTTTCACTGCAAAAAAATAAATGAAAAGCAACCCCAGCCAATAGGAGGGCATGGATACGGCCAGCAGCGCGTAAATCCTGCTGATGAAATCCGGTATTTTATTTTCATATTTAGCCGATAGAAGACCCAAGCCAAAAGCAACTATAAGCGAAAAAAACATAGCCGCAGCCGTTAGCTCCAGGGTTGCCGGAATATGCTGCAGAATCTCCGTCGCCACTGGCTGGCGGGTATAGAATGAAACCCCCAAGTCACCCTGGCATATCTGCCACAACCACAGAACGTATCTTTCCCCGAAGGGTCTGTCGAGATGGAGTTCATCCCGGATGACTGCCACCTCTTCCGGTGTCGGATCAAGTCCCCGTTGCTGCAGCAGCAGTACCGCCGGGTCGCCGGGAGTTAGCTGGATAATGGCAAAACAAGCAAAGGTAACAATAATAGCCGTTGGTGCAAGTCCGGCCAGACGAACAAAGACATACCAGCTCATGCCGGCCACACAGGCTGCAAAAAATTACTGATCATGTCATACCCTTCCTTTTTTATACATTAGGCGCCACAAACCGTACCCCCTGATATTCGATCACATTAACCGCCATCTCATATAGCTCAGCCAGGTTTACCTCATTGATTACCTGATCGGCCGGGCCAAAAGCTTTGATTTCCCCTTTTTTAACCAGTGCAGCTTTGTCGGAGAACATGAGAGTATGGTTAGGATCATGGAGACTCATAATAACGGCTAATTGTTTATCTTTGGCCAGCCGCCGGACTGTCTGCAGTGTTTTGATAATATTTTTGAAATCCAGGGGCGCGGTAGGTTCGTCCAGCACCAGCAATCTCGGCTGCTGCACCAGAGCCCGGGCTAGAAGTACAAGTTGCCTCTCGCCGCCGGAAAGTTCCGTATAAAGACGATCGGCAAATTGGACAATAGCAAGCTCGGTAAGCACTTCCTCCACAATTGTATTGTCACTTTTGTCAGGCCCGGAAAGGAAGCCGTCCACATACGGCGCCCGCCCCATAAGGGCAACGTCACGAACTTTATAAGGAAAGAAAGGGGTATGATTTTGAAATAAGACAGCTGCCAATCGGGCTATTTGGCGCGGCTTCAGCGAAGCCATATCCTGCCCGTTAATGATAATTTTCCCGCCACTGGGCCGTACTGTCCCGGTCAGGCACTTCAAAAGAGTAGTCTTGCCTGATCCGTTTGGGCCAAGCAAAGTAACCACCTCACCGGCTGCTATGTCCAAAGATACATTATGAAGCACCTGCTGCCGTCCATAGCTAAAACAGACGTTTTCCGCCCGAATCATCACGTCCAGCCTCCTTTGGCCCGGTTTTTCATAAGATAGGCAAAAAAGGGCGCGCCCAGCACCGTCGTGACAATTCCCACCGGCAGCTCAAATGTAAACAATCCCCTGGCCAAATCGTCGGCAAGCAGCATAAATGCGGCGCCGCCTATGGCGGTCAGCGGCAGCAGTTTACGGTGATCGGCGCCGGCAGCCATACGGATAATATGCGGCGCCATCAGTCCCACCCAGCCGATGGCGCCGCTAACCGACACCGCGGCCGAAACTCCCAGCGAGACCAAGATAATAAAAACGGCTTTGTTTTTCTCCACATCCAGGCCCAAACTTTTGGCTTCCGCATCGCCCATTGACAGGATATTGAGCCGCCATCCCAACAGGCTTAAGATTAGCAGAGTAAACATGATCAGCGGGCCTACGACGGCTACGGCTTGCCAGTTCGCCATATTAAGCCCCCCCATCAGCCAAAAGACGATACCCTGGAGCTTGAGCGGATCTACCATGTATTGAATTATGGCAATGAGAGCGGAAAACAGGGCGGAAACGATAACGCCGGCCAAGATGAGCGCTACCGCCGGAACTTCGCCGCTCTGTCTGGCTAAACCATAGGCCGCGCCCACAGCCAATAGGCCGAAAATGAAGGCACTGGCGGTAACGTTAAATTCACCGGGAAAAAAAGCCAAAGCCAAGGCGGCGCCGAAACTCGCCCCGGTTGACAATCCCAAGGTGTATGAATCGGCCAGCGGGTTTCTAAACAGCCCCTGAAATACCGTACCGGCAGCGGATAGGCTGGCCCCTACCAGCATTCCCAGCAGCAGACGGGGCAGGCGGATGTTGATCAGGATGCTGTCGTAAGTTTCCGGCCAGGGTCCGGGAAAAGCGCCTGGCATAACTTTATGAATCAGGAACTGAACTAAGGACAATGGTTCAATGCCGTAAGAACCTATGAACAAAGACAAACAAAATGCCGCTGCCAGAAAAAACAGGAATAAAACCAAAACTCCGGTTGCGTTAAATACTGACATTTGCTAATTTCTCCCCCGCCGGACCATAAAGTATTTGAAACAGGCGCATTTTTTCCAGTTGCAGGTCTACCGGCCATAATTCAGGATGGAGGTAACCAGCGGCAGCTTTCACGCCATAAATATATTTTAATGTCCATAAATCGCAGGAAAACGCATCCGGCAGCTGATAAACCCGTTTGGATTTTACTGCCGCGATATTTTGCCATTGGCTATCCTGCAAAAATTTGTCCGGGCTGACTGTTGGCCCGTACCAGCTGATGATAACCGCCGGGTTCCACTTGATTACCTGTTCTACGTTAAGTTTAAGATGCTCCTGCTTATTATCGGCAGTCACGCTCTTTCCGCCTGCCAGCATAATCAGCTGAGTTCCGGTGCTTGCCCCGCCGGCGGCGTCCAGTTTTGATTCCGCCCAGGAAAAATAACAGGTTGGTTGCTGCTCAGCCGGCAAATTGCCGACTTTCCGCCGGATGTTGGCCAGTTCCTCTCTGCCGGCGGCAATCAGTTCTGCGGCGCGCGTCTCCTTGCCGGTCAACTTTCCTAAAAGTTCCATCTCCTTGAATATGTCTCCGAAGCTGTTGAGCTGAACGGCAAATACGTTGATCCCCCGGTCTTTCAGGTTTTTTATAATGGCCGGATATCCCGCCCACACAATGACCAAATCAGGTTTTAGTGCCGTGATCTTTTCCAGACTGGCCATTTCCCCTTCGCCGACGTCCGGCAGGGATTTTGCGGCAAACCGGGGGTCAATAGCCTGATAGTAGGGATATATATGGGGCTGATATAGGTAGTTGTTCACAGCAATTACTTTATCTTGCGCTCCCAGCATATAGAGTCCGGCCAAGCCGCTCTCCAACAGACAGGCGATTTTTTCCGCCGGCTTGTCCAGCGACACCGTCTGGCCGGAAAAATCCGTTACCGTGATAGCCCCCGCCGCAGGAACGGAAGGGCCGGCAGGAGCCGGTTTAATGAAAGGATATAGATATAAGCCAATGAAGAATACCGCCAGACATATTGCCAAAAAATTAACCAGGCGGGTGTACAAAGCCAATCCCTCCCTTAAGAAATCCACATGCTAATATATCAGCGCACAGGAAATGAAACTGCGGCGAACATGTACTACAGAGGCGCAAAGGGGATGGGGATGCAACTAAAATTCAAGTATCAGCCTGGCTTGGGCGCTGAAGCCCGGGTCCTGGAACTGCCACGGCATCTTGAATTTTTTGCCGAGGATATTATAGAGGTCGATTTCGCCTTTTACCGTATGTTTGTCCTGCTTGCTAAGCACTTGCGTATACCTGGCGTTTAAAAGGTGGTAGCTGTCAAATTTGGTACTGCCGTCAAAAATTCCGCCGTTGTAATGGTCATAAACGGCCAGGCTGTATCTGTCGGCTTGTTCCCAGGCCAAGCCGATATTGGCCATATTTCTGGGAACAAAAGGAACGAAGTATCCGTCATCCGTCTGGCCGGGATTGGAGATTTTGGCATGAGTGTAAGTATAATTGGCGAACCAGGAAAATTTGCCGGCTAGTTTTTGCCGGTATTCAATTTCGGCGCCTTTGGCTGTGGTTTTACCCACATTAAAGGCTTTTGTTTGGGAAGGATCCGAAGATACGGATTTTTCTACAATGGTGTCGAAAACCTGGTTATAGAAAAGGCGTATTCCTAACTGGCTTTTTTCATTGATACGACAGTCCATGCCCAAATCGGCGGCAATACCGCTTTCCGGCTTAAGATTCGGGTTGGGCAGTTGTCCGTTGCGCCCGGCTACGCCAAAATCGCTGACAAGCAGTGTCCCGCCAACCTGTTTAGCCGCCGGAGCGACGAAGCTGTTGCCCACGTTGGCGTACCAGGAAATTTTTTCACTTTGCTTATAACGCATGCCGGTGCTCCAAAGGAATTTTTGCCAGGTTTTGCCGGTTTCACCCGGCACCACGCCGGAAATCAAATCGTATTTGTTTTCAGTGGTGTTGTATCTGCCGCCAATGCGGAAAGTAACCGGCCCGTTGACTGTTTCCTGTTCGGCAAAAACTCCATAGTTGGTGGAGCTGGCTTGATTTTGCGTAACCCGGGAAGCGGTCTCGGCATACGTCCGGTATTTGGCGTGCTGGTAATCGGCGCCAAAGGTCAGAGTACTGTTTTTGCCGTTTTTCAGAGTAAAGGTAAGGTCCGCCGGCAGAATCTGCTGCTCCACGCCATCATGTTCCCTTAAGGCCGGCGAGCCGGGGTAGTTGTCCTCAGCCCAACGGCGATGGGAGTCCCGGTAGCCTATCTTAAACTCGGAACTAAGTTTATCGTTAAGCCTGGCTTTGTAATTAAAGTTAATCAGGTCGTAGTTATGGTCATAATCCCGGTTTATACGGCCGGCGTCCCCGGTATGGCCGGTATGATTCACAAACAGGGACACGTTGCGGTCAGGACTAATTTCCTGCATCAGCTTGAAATAGATTTTGGTCTTGTCATATTGGGGATTGTCCAGCATATTCAGCCAGGAAGGATTGGTCCCGTAATTGGTATAGTCCGAACTTTCATGGCTGGCCCCGACAAAGTAACTGAGCTTTCCGCCGCGGCCCTGGTTGTAGAAGCTGTAGTTTTTGGTATTGTAACTGCCAAAGCCTACACTCATCCGGGTGAACGGACTGTCAATTTTACTTTTTAGCCGGAAGTTGGTGGTGCCGGCAAGGGGAGTCTGGTTGCCGTTAAAATCCATGCTCAGGTAGTTGGAATACATTACGGAAGCCGATCCCCGCTGGGATTCGATTTGTTCCAGAGCGGCCGGATCAAGGGCCATCGAGTCGGCAAATGAGTCAAAAGGAATACCATCCAGCATATATGTATTGTATTTCGGTCCCAGACCGCCATAAGAACCCCAGTTGGCGTCATTGCGCGACAGAGCGCTAACCGATACGCCAGGCTGGTAAACCAGCAGTTCAGAAAGATTCCGGTTGCCGGAAATTTGCTTTTCCAGGTCTTTTTTGGTAATAACAGTTACCTTTTGCGTGACTTCATCCGCCGGCCGCTCGGTCTTCGTGGCGGTAACTATAACCGGCGGGAGCTCGGCGCTGGATTCAGGTTCCTGGTTTGACGCCTCTTCTGCAAAAACCGTAACAGCATAAAGGGCGGTAGACAGAGTCAATGCAAGCGCAATCCTTTTGGCCAATGGGCAGTACATAATCGGTTTTCCCTCCAAATAATTAATGTTATAAGACCGTATCCGCTGCCCCCAGGTAGTAGTCTATTGTCTATTGGCAGGAAAATATAAATAAAGCCATGAAGGCAGACTACACCCACAGGGAGTAATGAAACCTTCATGGCTTCCAACCGACTTAATGTTGTTATCAACAATTACCGCTCGCCGCATTCATGCAGCCTCTTCTATTGCATGATTATGTCATATTTTTCATATTGCTGTCAATATTCATATTGCTGTTAATAATCAATAATTAATTTACTTAATTTACTAATGAAAAACATAAATAAGGCTGCCGCTTATCTGCACAAAAGATTATACCGGCAGTGGCAAGATTATTGAAAAAAAATTCGACCATTAGCAGGATAACACACCATTGTGTCGAAATTAAACTACATATGGAAATGATTCACAAGCTACCAAACCATGAAGGTTTGGAGTGAAGTGATGTTTCAAGATGGATTTATGCATTAAGTTATTTTCCTCAAGAAGTGAATATCAAATGAAACCTAATGGCTACGAAGGTCATATCCCATCTATTCGGATGGGATTACTTGCGTAGCCTTTTTGGTTTTTGCTTTTCACTTGTTTGGAGGTACTGCTTGTCTTATGTTTGAAAGGAGGATAAATACGGCTAAGTTATTATTTTGCGATACTGTGGATGTATTTTTAATATCTATACTTAATAGTTTATAATTTTAATTATTTTAAGGAGTGGGTTTTTCATGCATATGGCAGATGCTCTAATTTCCCCTGCTGTCGGCGGCGCTATGTGGGCAGCGACTGCAGGCATGGCTGCATACGCAGCCAAAAAAGTTCAGACCGATATTGATGAAAAGAAAGTTCCCCTTATGGGAGTATTGGGCGCTTTTGTTTTTGCCGCTCAAATGATTAACTTTACCATCCCCGGAACCGGGTCCAGCGGCCATATAGGCGGCGGCGTCATCCTTGCCCTGCTGCTCGGGCCCCACGCCGCCTTCCTGACGATTGCGTCCATTTTGACCATTCAGGCTTTATTTTTTGCTGACGGCGGCCTGTTAGCCCTTGGCTGCAATATCTTTAATATGGGTTTTTTCCCTTGTTACCTTGCCTACCCGCTAATTTACAAGCCCCTGACCGGGAATAATCCTACCCAGGGACGCATCATGCTGGCTTCTGTCCTGACCGCCGTTGTCGGTCTGCAGCTGGGCGCTTTCGGCGTTGTTTTGGAAACGCTGTTCTCCGGCATTTCCGAGTTGCCGTTCACTACTTTTGTGCTTCTCATGCAGCCCATTCACCTGGCTATCGGCCTGGTGGAAGGCTTGATTACCGCGGCTGTAGTTGGCTTCATTTATAAGGAATCCCCTGATATTCTCAAAAAAGCCGCTGAAAGCGTGCGCCTGGAAAGTACTCCGACCAAGAGAGTATTCGTCGGCTTGCTAATCCTGGCAGTTGTAACAGCCGGCGCCTTCTCCTGGTTTGCTTCCAGCAATCCCGACGGCCTGGAATGGGCAATTTTTAATACAAGCGGCGAAGAAGAATTGGCGGCGCCGGCAGGAATTCACAAGGTGCTTGCCGAATTGCAGGAAAAAATAGCTTTCTTGCCTGATTACAATTTCAAACAGAGTGAACCTCCGTCTTCCCAGCCGGCTTCAGCCGAGGCAAAGAACGAAGCAGAGCCGGCCTGGCCGGCGGTTGACACCGGAACATCGGTAGCCGGCATCATCGGCGCGCTTCTGACACTGCTGCTGGCCTACTTCGTAGGCAAAGGACTGCAGTGTTTGGCAAAACGCTAAAACGCTAGTGATAAATTTGTAACGGGATAGGCATATAGCGTATCCCGTTATATTATTGCAACCACTCAGGTATTTAAGAATTCTGACTCCGAGTAACTATTCAAGTACCTGAATAGTTATATATTATCATAGTGAGGACCATTATGCTAAAAATTGAGTCCAACTGGCTGGATTTAAGACTCCTTGACGACCTTGCCGCCCAAGATACCGTCATCCACCGTTTAGACCCCGGAACAAAGCTGTTGACCACGCTTATCTTTATTATAATTGTCTCATCTTTTCCCAAGTATGAGATAACCGGCCTGGTTCCGCTTTTTTTCTATCCTTTTGCTTTGATTTCATTGGGCAATCTGCCGTCCGCCCACTTGCTGAAACGTTTGCTGCTGGTATCGCCTTTCGTTATTTTTGTGGGAATTCTAAATCCCATTTTCGATCAAACGCCGGTTGCCAAAATCGGCTCGGTGCTGATCTCCGGCGGCTGGATATCGTTTATAGCAATTACTGTCAAATTGTCTCTGACGGTAACGGCTGCTTTGATTTTAGTGGCGACAACAGGGATGAATGCCATCTGCTCGGCTCTCCTGCGGGTTGGGGTTCCGAAAGCAATTGTTGTTCAACTGCTGTTTATGTACCGCTATCTCCATGTTCTGATAGAAGAGTTCGCCCGTACAGTACAGGCCTATAGCCTGCGTTCTTTTCACGGCGGGGGCATTCATTTTAAGGCCTGGGGATCACTGTTAGGCCAGTTGCTTTTACGGACTATAGAACGGGCGCAGCGTATTTATCAGTCCATGCTGTGCCGGGGATTCGACGGCGACGTCCGCATCGTGCGCAGCAGCCAAATCCGGAGTTTCGACCTTCTTTATGTGCTGGGCTGGACTGGTTTTATTCTTTTGGCCCGCTTTTTTAATATCCCGCAATATTTGGGCAAACTACTGACGGGGGTTTTCTCATGAGCCATCACACCATTGATTTTATAGATGTACAATATTCCTACCCCGATGGGACCGAGGCGCTAAGAAATCTGGGCCTGCATATCGGTCACGGCGAATCGGTGGCTATCGTGGGCGCAAACGGGTCCGGCAAGACTACCCTGTTATCTCATTTGATCGGTATCTTATTTCCAACAACGGGTACCGTCAATATCGGCGGTTTTCCTGTTTCCAATAAGACATTGCCCCATATCCGGCAAACTGTCGGCATGGTTTTTCAAAACCCGGACGACCAGCTATTCATGCCGACGGTATTTGATGATGTGGCTTTCGGTCCGCTCAATTTGGGATTTGAGGCTGCCGAAGTGGAATCCCGGGTTATTGCCGCTCTGAAAACAGTCGGCGCTCTTGATCTTAAGGACCGTCCGCCGTACAGGCTTTCCGGCGGCCAAAAACGGGCTGTAGCCATTGCCACCGTATTGGCTATGGAGCCTTCGATCCTGGTCATGGATGAACCGACGGCCGCCCTTGACCCCCTGGCTCGCCGCCAACTGATCAATCTCCTAGAAACATTTTCCCACACCAAAATCATTGCCACCCACGACCTGGACATGGTGCTGGATCTCTGTGAAAGAACAATTGTTTTAAAGAACGGGTCGGTTCTCGCCGACGGCCCGACCGGCGAGATTTTCGGGGACGAAGCGCTGCTGGCAAAGGCGCATTTGGAAAAGCCCCTGTCCATGCAGGGCTGTCCTATTTGTTCGCCAAAGAAAAGCATTATACCGTAAGTAAAAAACGACTGTTCCAGGTTCACCCTGGAACAGTCGTTTTTTCTTTTACTCTTTTTCGTTAATAGCCAAGCAGCCTGCCGATTTGATATACGCCAAAGGTCATCAGCCAAGCCAGCGCCGTGGAATATACGGAGCTGAAAAGCGGCCATTTCCAGGAATTCGTTTCCCGTTTGATGATGGCTATTGTTGCCAGGCAGGGCGAGTAAATCAAAACAAATACCATTAACGCGTAAGCGCTTAACGGGGTAAAGGATCCATCGGCGGCCAAGGCCTGCTGCAGGTCCGTGGAGGTTTCATCCACTTCCCCGACATTATAAATTGTACCTAAAGTACTAACCAGAACTTCCTTGGCGGTAAAGGCAGCAATCAGGCCGATTCCGCTCCGCCAATCAAAGCCCAGCGGCTCGATAGCCGGTTCAATGAAGTGTCCCAACTGCCCGGCATAGCTTTGCGCCAGCTTTTCGCCGGCCTGTTCTTTCGCAAGGGTGTCGTTTTGCTCATCAAACTGGTTTTTCAATTCCACATAGCGGGAGGCAAAAACATACAATGCCGGATTTGCCCCTTCGATTTCCTTCATTTTAGCTTCTTTATCAGCTTCTAATGCATTCAGGTCTTCACTACCCGCAGCCAGGCCTTCCGACTGTTCCGCAAATTCTTTGTCCACATCGGTTAAATCAGTAATCATGGCTTTTAATTCGGTATTATCTTCCACGGCGGCTATATGCAAAGGCTGGCTTATTTCTTTTTCAACCTGTTGGCTATAAGCTGTTTGGGCCTGAGCCGATAAGGCCTCATAGTTTTGGGAATAGGAAACGTCACTGGGATAGTTGATAAGAAACCAGACTAAAATGGATACAGCCAGAATGATGGTGCCGGCTTTTCTCAGGTATATCATACTGCGCTCACACATGTGAATAACAATAGTCTGCAAAGTCGGCAACCGGTACTGAGGCAGTTCCATAACAAAGGGTTCTCTTTCCCCTGCAAGCAAAACGCTGCGGAAAATGCGGGCCATGACGATAGCCAGTACAATACCTATCAAATAAATGGAGAATAATACCGTTCCGGCGACAGCTTCATGAAAAAATGCGCCAATTAGTATGGTATATACCGGTAAGCGGGCGCTGCAACTCATTAATGGCGTAACCAGAATGGTTACCAGCCGGTCCTTGGGGTTTTCCAGCGTACGAGTCCCCATGATAGCCGGAAGACTGCAGCCAAAACCTAATAACAATGGAATGAAGGACTTGCCGTGTAAACCGACCGCGTGCATGATCCGATCCATAATGAAAGCGGCGCGCGCCATATAACCGGTATCTTCCAACAGGGAAATGCCAAAAAACAATATCAAAACTTGCGGTAAAAATACAATAACTCCACCAACACCGCCGATGATGCCATCCACAATCAATGATTTCAGATCTCCATCCGGCAAGTAGGAACTGGCGAAATTTCCCAGGATACCCATACCATTCTCAATCCATCCCTGCGGAAAGGCGCCCAGAGTAAACACCAAATTGAACATCAGCCACATCAAGCCAAGGAAAATGGGCAGGCCAAGCAGCCGGTGCGTAAGAACTTGGTCAATATTATCCGATACAGTCAATACGGATTCCCGTTTGGCAATAATGACTTCCCGGGAGAGACGGCCAACATACTCATAGCGATAATTGGCGATAGCTAATTCCGGTTCCATATTTAAGGCTTCTTGCAAAATTTGGCGGGCGTCGGTAGCAGCGGCAACAACGGCTGCACCTTCAGGCAGTCCGGCGATCAGCTTGATTATTTCCTGATCGTTTTCCAAAAGCTTTAAGGCAACCCAGCGCCCGGGAAACCGTAAATCGTACCGTACTTTAGTCAGCAATTCTTCCAGTGATGCAATTTTTTCTTCTAAATCGGCGCCATAGTCGATGCGCAAAGGCTCACGCACTTTATTACCGGATTCATTGACCACGGCCGTCAACAACTCATCCACGCCGGTACGGCGGTTACCGACAGTGCCGACTACCGGCACACCCAGTTTTTCGGCTAAAGCGTTAAGGTCAATTTTGGTCCCCATATTTTTGGCCACATCCACCATGTTAAGGGCCAAAACCATTGGTCTTTCCAATTCCAGCAACTGCACGGCCAGATACAGGTTGCGTTCCAGATTGCTGGCGTCCAGGATGTCAACAACCACATCCGGTTTATCCTGAATAATAAAGTTTCTGGCAATCAATTCGTCCAGGGCGTGAGCCGTCAGGCTATAAGTACCGGGTAAATCAACCAGCAATAAATCTTTATTTTGGTAACGGCGGAAACCCTCCCGTTTTTCTACCGTTACGCCGGGATAGTTGCCCACATGTTGCTTGGCGCCGGTAATGCTGTTGAAAAGCGTTGTTTTTCCCGAATTGGGATTACCGGTCAACGCTACAGCAATTTTGCCATTTCCCATAGCAGCAGTCCTCCTTGTTTTTCATATTTCTTAGTTTTCTTAGGCCACATGAATGTGGCGGGCCATGGAATGGTTCAGCATAATCCGGCTGCCGCGCACACTGATGACAAGCGCTGTGGGATGGCAACTCACCACGTACACCGGTGTTCCTGGAATAAATCCAAGATCACTCAAACGGGACCGCTCCTCGCGGGAGCCGCCCAAATCAGTTACAATCCACTTCCGGTTCCTATTGGCCAGATGTATCGGCATAGTATCGTCCCCCCTATCTTAAGTCAGCTCAATTTCAATGTTTTTGGCCTCATCCTTACGCAATGAAAGATTAAATCCCTTTACCTTAATCTCCATCGGATCGCCCAGCGGCGCGTACTTTCGCACTTCTACCTTCGTCCCTACAACCACTCCCATATCCATGATACGGCGTTGGATCGGGCCTTTGCCGCAGATTCTTGCAACATGGCCGGTTTGCCCCGGCGTTAACTCGCTTAACAATTTAAACATTACTTTTTCCTCCTTGTGTTTGTTTCCCGCTTTTTGCAGGTTCTTATGATGCGCTTATTTTTTGTTCTGACACGGGTTGGACTCCTGATTCCAGATCGTAATAGCAGACCCGGTTGCGTCCTGCTTCTTTGGCCGCATATAACGCCCGGTCGGCATAACGGTATAGCAATTCTGGCTCGGCTGCCGCCGGCCGCCGGTCATGGACCATTCCCATTGAACAAGTTATCTGCAATACATTACCATCACAATCATGGAAAACATGGTTACGAATTGTTTCTTGCATGCGTAGGGCGACAGCCAAGGTTTCTTCCCAACCCGTGTCCGACAATAACAGGCAAAATTCTTCCCCGCCGATACGGGCTGCCAGGTCGCTGAGCCGCAAACCCTGTTGCAAAACCGCAGCAAGCTCTATCAAAACCGAATCACCTACCTGATGCCCATAACAGTCATTAACCCGCTTAAAATGATCCACATCGATGATAATCAGCGAAATGGACCTGATATTCCGGTTGCGCCGGCACATCTCCCGTTCCAAATGATCAAAAAAGTGGCGCCGGTTGGGGAGCTTGGTCATCCAGTCAGTCATAGCCATTTGCAGCAAGCTGGTGTTCGCCGCCTCTAAAGCTTGTTTTTGCTCCAAAAGTTCCGAACGGGTTGAAGTAAGGTCGTTAATTGTAGTTTCCAGCTGTTGTTCCCTGCATTTAATCTGGTGCGCCATCCAGTTCATGTCCCGCATAAGAGAAATAAATTCATTTTCAGCGTCGCTGTCCGCTTCCTCGTTAGGCAGCCCGTCAAATCCGTCATACTTATTTTGTTTCACTTGCCGGCAAAAATCTTTGATTTTGGCCAGTGATCCGGTTACCAGCCAGCGCTCAACCAGTTTAGGCCCTAATAGTCCCAATAAGATAGCTGTTACCATTCCTATTGCAGCCGCTCGGTCAAAATTATAATTCCGTGCTAATTCCGTACGCCCTACCACTATTACAACAAACAGAGGCAATATAGCCGACAGCAGCATAATACTTTTTAGTTTGGTATTGATTTTCACGATTATCCTCCCGCTATGGCATTTCCCTAATGCCATAGCTAAACCGCAGCATACGGATGGAATTACCCCCTCTTATTGGGTCAAATAATAATTGATAAAAGTAATCATTATCAATTTTAAAATAATTTTTTCCCCTATTTAATTGCCTCCGGCTTTATTACTGATGTAAGCTCCCCACTTTTCAGCAGCTTTATTGCCCAGAGAATGATACGTCCTGGCAGGCAGCGGTTTATCCATAACATTAGCCGCAGACCTGGCTTTTCTTTGTTCCGCCGCCGTCGCTCCCAGCACCTCATCAACCACCGATAATAGCTTCTCTTCGGTAAAGGGCTTAAAAACATAAGCTTTTGCACCGTGTTGCAGAGTCTCAAAAACTTTGTGTTTCTTTCTAAGAGCGCTGACCACGATTATATTGGCGCTTGCGTCAGTGTTAATAATCTTGTCTAAGGCTTTAATACCATCCATTCCCCGCAGCGTTATATCCATTGTGACGATATCGGGACGGTGCAGGTTATATGCCAGAACGGCCTGCACCCCGTTCGCTGCCTCGCCGACCACAACATGACCGGCTTTGAGCAAAAAAGCACCGATAGTCTTGCGCATCATTAAGGCCTCATCCACAACTAATACACGCGCCATATCCATCTCTCCCTCAAATTACTTACGTTTGAGCAGCAACAAACGGGCCCTGTTCAACCCAACACCAATTCCCTGTACTTCTTGCCGGTAGTTTGCCAATTCGCAATTATGTAGGACGCCTGTTATCCCTTTTTAAACGACTTAAATTGATAACAATTATCAATTTCATCTATATTGTAGCATCCAATCTTATTGATGTCAATTATCAATATCAATTATTCAATATACAAAATCCGGCTGTCAAAGCCTTTACAGGGCTAAGAACAGCCGGTTCTTGTATTTGCAACATTTTAGAAAGCAAAATTATATTCAAGGGTTGTCGTTTTTTCCTTTGAGCTTACGTCATCATATTTTAGCGTTAATACACCGGCTTGCCCAAAGGAGTGTTCCCAGGCTAATTCCGTTCCCTTCTCATTATGGTACCCGGCCAAATCATCAAAGTCAGGGGCAGCATAAGCTTTAATATTACGATGAGTCAGACTGAAAGTATCCATATCTGTAGGGCTGTAGCTTATTCCGTAGACCGTACCGTTTTTGTCGCTGCTGGCGCTTGACCATATATATTCGGCGCTCAAATCGGCTTTCCCGAACTTGTTGGTTATGTACAATCCATAATAGCTGTCAGCGGATTCTAACCCGGAGATGTGCAGGTGTTCGCCGCCAAGGGTGGTGTTTTCCCAGGTCTTGTTGATTTCGCCGCCATAGGCGCTTTTATCGGAATCACTATCAAACAGTCTTTTGTCAATTTTCCCTGCAAACAGGTGGTAGACGATATCTTTTTCTTGATGCTGTAAATCCACGCCTTTGAGCATGGCATTGCCCACATTATCGGTAAGATCCAAAAGAGTGCCGAACGGCCCGAGGATGGTATCCTGCACCCCAAATACCACTTTGGTATTCTCGCCTTTTTCGTAAACAAAGCCGTACTGATCAAGCTTGGACACTTCCGGCGTGTCATCATCGCCGCCAAAATGACGGTACCCGTAACGGACAAACGCTTTCCAGTTCTCTCCCAGACTGGTTTGGGCCTTTAACCTAAAAGTTGTTTCCCAGTTATTTTCTCTGTCACCGTCCTGAATTTTGACGTCGTCATGCTTAAGGTTAATGTCGCCGCTAAATTCAACCGGACTGGCATAACCCCATGAGTTTACAGACGCAGCCATACATAGAGCCAGCATGATGGTTTCTAGTTTTTTCAATGTTTGTCTACCTCCCGGAAAAATTATTTTATAAGGTACGTCCAAATTGTAACATTCCGGGTTATATTAGTCAATGATATTGATAATTATTTTCATTTATTCTCAGTAAAAAAGGTATGAAACCTGGGACTTTTATTTGACCCAAACGGTTTCATACCCACATTTGTCTAAAATACTGGTATAACCTGAATGACATAAACATAAAAACATGACATCTGTCATATCAGAGAATTTTGCCGCTGTCCGGTTAGTGATTTTTATCTGCTTTCTGATTCAATTGTTCGATGGCATCCTTAACATGTTGAACATAAATTTCTTGTATTCCAGGATTTTCGCCTAATCCATGAACATATGCCTCAACTTTAAATCCGGCAGCGGTCAGTATGCTTTTCGCCGAATCTTTTTCATCGCCGGCCATATCATTGGTGGCATGATCCCCGGCAACCAGCATAAGCGGCATCAGGGTGACTTTTTTAATTTTGTTGGCTTTCAACTGTCCAATTATATCTTCTAACGCCGGGCATCCTTCAACCGTATACACAAAAACATTGTTTACGCCTGCCTGACTGAGTTTATATTGCAGCGCGGCATAAGCGGCACTGCCGGGATGAACTCCGCCATGACCCATGAGCACTACCGCTTCCTGATTTTTTAATTGCGGAAATTGAGTTTTGACGGCTTGGAAGGCCTTCATATAATCATCCGGTTTATCTCCCTGCCCCAGATAGTACAAAATGGGCCTGCCCAAAACTATATTATCAAAAGCTTTTGCCTTTTGGTATGTTTGCACTGCTTCCTTGACCATGTCAAACTCTTCCCCTGGGGAAATATGCAGCGGCTGCACTATGACTTCCTTGTAACCTTCAGCCTGCAACCGGTCCAGCGCCTGTTTCTCGTTTTCAACTTTGATACCATCCCGTTCCGCGAGCGTTTTGATAATAATGCGGGAGGTAAAAGCCCGCCGGACTTCGTAGTCCGGAAATGCTTGCTGAATTTTCTTTTCCACTGCTTCAATCGTCAGTTTTCTGGTTTCCGGGAAAGTAGTACCGAAACTTACAACTAAAATTGCTTTTTTAGTCGGCTGTGGCGCCGCCTGAACGGAACTCATCAGGCCAAAAAGTCCAAACGTCGTAAGGGTGATCAATAAAATTGCACTGAACAGCTTAGTTTTCATGATTTTAGTCTCCTTTTTTGTTTTGTATGGTAAAGCAAAAGAATTAAGCCAGTCCGGTTTCACCTCCCAACAAAGATATATATGAATATGGAATAATTGTAAAAGGGAAAGGTCCGTCAAAGGACCTGTGCGCTATACGCGCAACAGAATTATAATTAATATTCTCAAAGAGAAGGGAGAACGGAATCAAACAGAGAAAAATCCCGGCTTGCTGCGGGAGAAAAGATAACAGCGCAAAGCTAATAAAAAATCCTGGACCCATAGGCCAGGAGTGATCAGCGTATAAAGCCGGCTTTAAGCAAAAATCCCGGAACACCAGGTGCTCCGGGAAGAAAAACAGCAGCTTTATGCCGTAATCCCCTCCCCATACCTCGTGGGTAAATAATGGTGATTGTCAGACAGGCAGTTCTCCTGACTCTGGATCATGGCTTACTTAAACCTTCCCAAGACTTACGTCTCAGTGGCATATCTTAAGCTTGCTCCCCATTACAGTGGCGGGACCGCACCGGCTTTTAACCGGACTTCCCTATTAAGCCCATTGGGCACCTGTCTCATGTATATGAAGTTAGTGAACTCTTATAATTCAGTTTATAAGACAATCAGCTGCTTGTCAATACTTTGATAATAAGATTTGTTACTATTGCAAATATTTACTGGTTATAATCCCCCGGCCCATAGTCAGGCTGTACGAATATACTGCCGGCGTCTTTGTCAACACTTTTTTAAGGAGTTATTTGAATATGGTGAGTTGGGTCTGCAACCATCTCACCGATAACGGCCGCTACCGGGACCCGGGCCTGTTCTGCAGAAATTCCAGGTTTTTGACTCCCACTTCTACCATCACCTCGGCGGCAGTCTTGTTTAAGGTGCCCATAACTTCAACCGCCTGGTCGATCGTCTCCTGAGACACGGCGCCGCGCTTAATAGCGGTAGTGATGATCCCGATGCCTAAAGGCTTAGTCAGAACCAGGACATCTCCCGGTTTAGCCGCTGAATTGATGACTACTTTTTATTGTTGCCGGCAGCTTGCGAGTTTATGGACTATTTGCGTGGAGGAAACACCGCCTGGCACCGTGACTTCTTACAAACTAACCTCTGATTCCTTCCATTCGACTACGTATTGTTCCAATACCTTGCGCAATTCATGCCCGATCTTGGCATAGGCATCATCATCCAGGTTGGCCAGTGATACTCTGACGGACCAGGTCGGCCCGTGAAAGCCGCCGCCATGCAACAATACAATGGAAGAATTTTGGGCTAAGCGAAAAAGGATGTCAACAGGTTCATATCTTCGCTGTAAGAAATCCGTAAATTCCCTGCCGTAGTTATGATTAGACCACTCCTCCAAATCAAATTGAGTATAATAATCCGCATTATACGGCAGATTGGGCTGCGGCAATCCCAGACCTTCATACAAAAGCTTAATACGGCGATGGCAGATGTCCTTTGTCTGTTGCTTATATCTATTCCCTTTATCGAGTAGTGCAAAGGCAGCCAGCAGCATCATTTGCACTTGTTGCGGCGTTGATAAACCGGCGGTGTGATTTAGCGCCACCTGGCGGCTGTCGGCCACCATCCGATCGATGAAGCGAACATTCTCAGGCTGCTGTGAAAGGGATGAATACCGGTTTTGCAGAATCTTTGCCCGCTCTTGCGGTAATTGCTTTATTAGCTGATCAAAAACATTGTCTTGGTGAACAGCGACAACGCCCAACCGCCACCCTGTCACCCCAAAGTACTTTGAGAATGAGTACACACCGATTGTATTAAAGGACAAATCGGCCATCAATGAACGATAGCCGTCAACAAAAGTTCCATATACATCATCAGATATAATCATCAAATCGGGGTTGTGATTTTTCACGATCCCGATTAGCTGTTTGATCGATTCAGGTTGAATGGCCACAGAGGGTGGATTACTCGGGTTGACCAGAAACAGTGCTTTAATGCTTGGATCGCAAAGCTTGTCGATCTCCGCCGGGGGGTACTGCCAGGTATGTTTTCCTTGATTGTCTACGCCTTTGGCCTTGATTTCAACGACATCAAAATTATAGCGGGCTAAGCGCGGAATCTCAACATAAGGCGGAAATATGGGGACCATAATGGCAATTTTGTCCCCACGCGACAGTAAATAGTTTTCATACAAAGAATCAAAGACATAGCACATAGCGGCGGTTGCCCCTTCAACAGCAAACAGGTCATATCTTTCGCAGGCTGAATCGCGGCTGCACATTTCTTGAATCAGGAAATCATGAACAATCGCTTCTACGTGCACAAGCATCCGGTCTGGCATCGGATAGTTATCACCGATAATTCCGTCCACCAGTTCATAGATCCACTCTTCGGCGTCAAACCCATGAGCAGTTATACCATAATCAATAACATCCTTAAGCAATTTCACACCAGGAGTGAATTCATTATTTTGGCAATAAGTTTTAAAACGTCCTTCTATTCCTTTTCTTCTTGGCTGGCCCGCAAGGTCTTGCGCGTTCCAGGCCTGACGACTTTCCTGCACGGCAAATTGTCCCAGAACGAAAAAGGCTTCCCGTGGTGTTGCCGCAATCCAGTTCGGATTCCCCCGGCCGGCATTAAGCAAGACACGCGTGCTCTTCTTCTGTCCTTCAGCCAGACTAATTAGCTTGTTGTTGAATTCAAAGGGGCTAAGCTCCCTATAAGAATAATTCATTTTCTGATGTTGATCATCATTATGCTCCACCACGCACTGTTCCTCCTCTAGCCTCAGTAAGACAAAATTGTATATTACCTTATATTGCGCCTGCCGGCATGCTGCTCCTAATATTATTTGCTTTCTATATTTTATTAAAACTCGTCTATCTCATCTATATGGAACGCACTAAACAATTAAAGCTGCTTAAGAATGCAAAGACCCTGCAATACACTTCATCCAATGTATTGCAAGGTCTTTTTTACTTTGACTTATCTTCACCATCTTAAACCCGTTATTCCTCTAAAGGTATATCGGGTCCCCGGAGTTCGTATTGATAAAAACTTAGGTCAAGCCATTTGCCAAATTTATAGCCGGCTTTTTGAATGGTGCCGGAATAGCGAAACCCCAATTTCTCATGCATGAACCTGCTGCCTTCATTGCTGGCGTCAATCCCGGCAACCAGCGTAGCAAAGCCTCTTTCGTCAGCAATCTTAATAAGCTCTCGCATCAGTTTGGTTCCGATATGTTTTCCTCTGTGGTTTTTATGAACATAAACGGAATGCTCTATTGTGTATTTGTATGCGGGCCAGGCCCTAAACGGCCCGTATGTTGCAAACCCGACAACAAGATTGTTTTCTTCGAATACCAGGACAGGAAATCCATCGCGGACCTTTTGCTCATACCAGGAGATCCTGTCTTCAATTGTTTGAGGTTTATAATGATAGACTGCTGTCGTATTGACTATCGCGTCATTATATATTTCCATAATAGTGTGTAAATCATCGTGCCGGGCATAACGTATCATAGTGCACCTCTTACTCCAACGCGACTTTGTTAAGATCAGCGATTAATACATCAATGTCGATACCATGGGCCACTGCGCCTTGTTCAATGTTTTCAAAGCTAGCGGCAAAACAGCCAAAGCACTTCATGCCATAATTGCGAAATACTTCTACTGTATTGGGATATTTTGCAACAATTTCGCCAATACCCATGTCCTTGGTAATTGCCATGATTTTCCCTCCTTTCTGTTTTCTTATACGAAAAAAGCCATTAGCAAAATGCATTACATTCAAATTAGCAAATGGCAGAATGCAACTTTCCTTCTTCCAGGCGGAAAATTTGATCAGCTTGCGACGCCAAACCGGCGTCATGGGTAACAATAACCACACCGGTTCCACTTGCCCGGGCTGTAAGCAGGCACTCGGCAACCTCGCCGGCTAAAACCGGATCAAGATCATTGGTGGGTTCATCAGCCAATAAAATTGGCGGCTTGAGTAGTAAGGCCCGGGCGAGAGAAACCCGCCGCAACTGTCCAAGACTTAGTTGCTGCGGTTTATGGTGCAGACGGTGGGACATACCGAAACGTTCCAGCAGGTCCCTGGCCTGTTGCTCCACGTTTTCCCCGTTGCGGATGAACCAGGCAGGCGCCATCACATTCTCTAAGGCTGTGAGCGAATTAATTAACCGGGCTCTCTGAAAAACAAAGCCCAGGTACTGCCCCCGCAGTTTAGCCAGCTTATTGGAATTCAATCTATCAATATCAAGGCCATCCACCAGCACTTTGCCGGAAGTTGCCCGCTGCAGCAGTCCCATAATGGATAACAGCGTGGTTTTTCCGCCGCCGGAATGCCCGCTAATTGCTACCGCTGTCCCTCTATCCAGCGTAAACGAGATATCTGACAAAATAACATCTTCCCCGTAATTCTTGCCAATGTTGCTCAGTTCCAGCAGATTGCCCATATTTCTCCCTCCCAATCAGTCAAACTCGCCCCGTGTCATAATAGTGCTGGGATCAATACGACTGCCCCGGTATGCGGGCAGCCAGGCAGCTAAAGCTCCTAACCCGGTAAACAGCACCGTAATTCCAATCGCAATACCGGCAATAAAAGCCCAGGACGGCTGTATAAAAGGAAAAGATTGATAGGCTTCCAGCAGTTTCAAGCCCCCTTTATACAACCCGCCGCCCAGCAACAAACCGGCAACAGACCCGGCGAGCGATACCGCCGCCGCTTCACCGACAATAACGGCGCCAATATCCCGGCGGGAAGCGCCAAAAGCCAGGTAAAGCCCCCACTCCGCTTGCCGCTCCCACGTCAATGCATAAAACCGGGAAAAAAGATGCAGCAGGGATGTTAATATAGTCAATACACCAATACCGCCGATTAACAAGGCAAATACCGTGAATTGGTCGGCAATCCGTTTTTTTACTTCGGCTGCCACAATGGGCTTCATTAACCCAACATTTTGGATATCGCTTACAACCTTATTAATATCCGCACCTTCATCAACCTGCACCAAAATAGTTGAAATAAGCTCAGACGGCTGCCCCATCTTCCCCCACACCTGCTTTAGCGCTACATCCTTGCCAACTACCCGCCTGGCCTCATCCATGCTGACCAGCAGGGAATAATCGAGGGTCGTGCCGGTTTCTTCCGCTACGGAAACAATATTGTACCATTTGCCTAAAACCGATATTTTATTTTCGGTCCAAGTTGGCACCTTCGCCCCCAGAATGACTTCGTCGTCCTTAAGTTCGGTTTTGTGCACTTTCTTAAGCCAGGGGGCGATGATCCAGTCACTGGTCGGGTCATAACCAATCATACGGTTTTGGGTCCCAATATCATGGCAATCTGCTGTCAGAGAATGGGTAAAAAACTGTGGTGTAACCCTTTGAACTCCCTGAACAGCCCGCACGCCCTCCACCAGATCTTTCGGCATATAAGAATTGGCTGTCGCCCCGCCGAATAAGAGCAGGCTGGGTTCCAGCGTCACATCGAAGGGCACAATAACAATATCCGCTCCCATACGCTGTTTGGAAAGTTCCAAGCCTGAAGCAACCCCTTTGTAAATAGCCGCGATGCCAAAAACAATGGCTGCGCCAACCGCAATGGACACAATGATAGCTATGCTTTGCAGCCGGCGATGCAGCAGGCTTTTCCAAATAAGAAATAGCATGGTATCTTCTCCTCTGTGATATCCTGACTTTAACTATGGATGCGACATATTCAGTCGTCCTTACTTTTCCATGTTAGCCCCACAATCCCGGCTCCTGCCAAAGCCAGCAAGCCGCCGCCAATAGTAGCGAAAAAGGTAGTTTTCCCGCAGGCTCCGGCTTCGCAGATACCGATGGCCCATGGCTGGGGTAAAACGATGACAATGATTCCAAGTAAAAATACAATAAATCCGGTCAACAAACGTGCTTCATTGGTGCGCAGCACCAACAGGGCCGCGGACAGAATTACCGCCAGCAGCGTAATAATAAACTCTGCCTGATAAGCATAATGACACTTCATCGGACCGCCATTTTTCATAAGCCCGTTGCAAATAGGAAAAATTCTGGGTAAAACCAGCAGCACGACACTGATAAAGACAGCACTCCAGGAGAATAGTTTATATTTTGTCATCCATATCCACTCCTTTTTTCCCACTTATTTAAGCCCATCAGTACGGTCAGGCAATGCAACCGCCGCATTCAGGCTGCTGCCGGTTGCCGCGGCGGCAAACGTCAGCGAAGACTTGTGCATTTCATGATTGCCGCCATGCCGGAACGGCACCCTATTGACTCCGGCGTACAACACGCCAATCCCCAGCAAGAATACCAACAAAGCAATCACTAAAAATCTCTGCAACGTCATGTTTACCCTCCTGTTTTGCGTTTTTTAATATAAAAGGCCTGGAATGCCTGTAAAGCAATCCCGGCCTTTAGTCATTCTAATCAGCCTGGAAATAATACTGCATCACAAATGCTACAATGAAAAAGCTTGGTTTTACACTCATTTCAGCAATAAGTGCAAAACCAAGCCTCCAGTATTTCTGGTCAACTTTGAATAGCGTCAAATATTCGTTTGCAAAAATAATAAAAGCTATATCCCATAACTACACGGGATGCAGCCTCTAGTTCTTCCGACCAGTCAGCAATGCCTCTTTACATTCTAAACCAGTTTTATGCTTATTGTACATCTGCGCCCTCTAATTGTCAATATATATCCGCACAAAATTGTGTTTAATGCGTGATTATGTTGAAGAGGGTCCCGCCAGTTATTAAGTGGTGGTATTTTCTTCATCCGACCTATTTTCGGCTATATCTTTAATTTTATTAAGTACAGCCCTATTTTCCCTTTTATCAACGGCAGTTGGTTTTTTAAAACAAAAACAAGGGATAGGTTCAACCCTTGAGTAGAAAACCTATCCCTCTCATTTTTTAATAGCTCTCCCAAACCACAATTTCGTTCAACGGCTTGCGGGCTTCATTATGCCTGTCCGGCGACTTGGCCTCCCCGGCGGCATAGCCGACACCCAGTATATTAATTGGTTCGATATGGGCCGGCAGATTGAATTCCTGCCGAATAACCACCGGATCGAAATAGCACACCCACAGCGTTCCCAGCCCCAGTTCAGTCGCCGCCAGGATGATATGGTCGGCAACAATGCTGGCATCAATATCCACGCTGTTCTTATTGTCATATGGCCGTACCCAGGCGGCTTGATGATCGCCGGCCACAATAATCGCCAGCGGCGCGCCATACACATTAGCCCCTTTTTTGAGTTTTGCCAAACTCTCCTTCTCCCGCACAACAATCAACCGGCTTGGCTGATTGTTCTTGGCTGAGGGCGCTACCCGCCCAGCTTCCAGTATCTTTTGAAGTTTTTCTTCCTCCACCGGTCTCTCTTCATATTGGCGCACCGAATAACGCTTCTTTACCAATTCTAAAGCACTCACGGCAATCCCCCCACTATTTTTGTTATGGTATTGAAACTTACCCCTGGCTAACATAAAAGGCGCGGATCTCATACAAAAAGATCAGCGCCTCTAGTCTTTATCTAGTCGGACACACCTAGTACCTCATCTGCATTAAAATCTCTGCTAATTTAGCGGTCTTTTTCCGCCCTGCTTCGTTGTCGTCACCTTGCAGATTCCCGATATGCGCGGCTCCTCCGCCTCGCAGGCCAAAAAAATCCTCGCTAAATTAGCTATCGTTTTAACACAGATGAGGTACTAGTCAAAATAAATTTGATTCCTTTACAGATAATTGTACTGGAATTATTTAGTGGTGTCAACATGATTATCAGAGCCGGCAGAACTGTTAGCCTGCAGGGCTATACCGCATAGCTTTCCAGTAGCACCGTTAGCCCATAATAAGATAAGATAGGATGTATGCGACACAGGCGCCAGGATTACGCTTCTTTTTCAGCGATATACTTTGCAACAGCATCCGAGTTATTATCGCCAATGACCCCGGTTGCCTTTTCTTTGATCACATGAAGGGCATTCGCCACTGCGTAGAATTCGTCACAGGCGTTTAACAGGGGCAGGTCATTGATGTTATCACCAAAACCGATAATCCGGTTAAAACCGCAATAATCACGGATATAATTTACCGCATTGTATTTTGAAGCATTCGGACCATATATCTCAAGAAACCATAGATTTTCCACATATACGTCATGAGAAAGCACCATATCAATGCCCTGCAGTTTTTTTATGTCACCGACCATGTTCGCCAGCCGTTCCTGCGTATCCATTAAAGTAAAGTAGACGATCTCGTTGTCTGTTATCTTACTGGAAAAGCAGTCAACCTGCTCAAATGGCTTGGCATATTGGGTTACGCGTTCGTCATAATAGTCCCGTAAGGCAGGGGTATTCAAAAGTTCGTAATACGCATGCAGTTTATTATCAGATATGGCATACATAAAGCCGGTAATTTGATGTTTTCTGATTACTTGAAGAATTGCGTCAGCAATCTCCGGGGGTATTGTTTCGGTCTTTATGTATTTCCCGGCAGCAATATCATAGATTGCCGCCCCGTTCATCAAGATAATAGGTATATTAATGTGCAAGCCCGCCAGCATTTTTGTTGATGACACGGCCGTCCTCGCTGTCGCTACCGAAAAATACACGCCGTTTTCAATCAATCTATTAATTGTTTTCCTTGCATAACCGCTGATTTCTTTGCTGCTGTTTAGCAGCGTGCCATCTAAATCCGATATATATAAAGATTTTATTGCCACAAACCGGTTCTCCCTCCCATTTTCCTGTTCATATTAGCGCCAGATCCTTCTTTTGTATCAATATACCTTTCATGTACTGACTTTCATTATGAAAACGATAAATAGAAGCCTTTTCCTCGTCGGTGCAACCTAATAGCAGCTTGATTTCAGAGTCCTTCTTAAGTAAGTCTACGGTGCAAATCACCGCATCAACCGTCCGTGCTTCATTGCTCCCGCTCCATACATCAACACCGCCACCATCCATGGATGTAGTGCTGCCTTTCAAATACCCGTAGTCTACTTGATATCTAATATGGGAATATCCCGGGTGATAGCTTCCTTTTGGCCGGTCAATCACCAATTCTGATTCTTCCACCAGTTTATCCAGGGCCTGCCAGAAGGCTATATCATTTGTATCCATTTTCTTTAATTCTCCTCATGATTGTAACTTTCACTTATTACCTTATCTGTGTCACTAACTAAACATATTGGAACTTATTTTTTATCCCAGAACTGGATCATACCATGACCAAAATTTTCATTAGGTCTTTTCCAAAAACCAAATTTTTCATAAAAATCTTCTTTCCCTTTTGCGGCCATTAATCCGACAATAGCCCCCGAACAGGCATTTTTGCTAATATAATTCATGATTCTCTTCATCACGGCCGTACCAATACCCATTTTTTGGTGTCCGGGTTTTACAATAACATCCTGTATATAAAAACATGTACTCCCGTCGCCCACTATCCTGGCAGTTCCAATTACTTCCTCGTCCAATAACACAAAAACCGCATACAGAGAGCTGGCCAAGCCTTTTTCCATGCTTTCCTGATCTACATCTCCCCAGCCTACTAAGTTGCGCAGTTTGACTATTTCTTTTGCTGCCGGCAGGCCTTCAATAATTTCATATTTACCTTTATCCATAGTGCTAATCCTTTCTCAAAGATTCTTGGGTGATGATAACGAAGCATTGTGGAAAAAGACCGCAAATGCATCAACGATTAATTATTTTTTAATAAAGGCGGCTTTACTGCCAACCACTGTTGTTGTTGCTGACCTTTGGGGAGCATATGGGCATCAAACCACATGTAATAGAATTTTTCCACCGGATTAACAACATAACCGTCTTGCAAATGATCTGCGGTGTCATAAGAGTCTGCCAAAATCAAAATATCGTCTGCCACTGTATCCGTTCCCATAGTGTCGTAACCGATTATTGCCCGCCAATGTCCACCCCAGTCAATATTTTCGACCAATATGGGGGTATTATCTTTCAAATTTGCTATTGTAAAATCTCTGAAGTCTTTAACTGTTGCAAATGTAATGCCGTCTTTATTAGCGGCAGCCAGACTTGATTTAACATCCCAGCCAATCAGTTTAAAGAACTTGACCATTCCGTTTGTATCTGTACCTGTTCCTGGTTTCGTACCCATTATTTTGGCTACTTTGCGTTCATCCCAGCTTGTATTGCCAAAATGAACAAGTACGGTTAGAGCAGCAGCAGGACCGCAGGTTATTTCCGTCGTCTGTTGATAAGTTTTATATTCAGAAAGAATAGTTAAGGTATCTGTTGATTGCAGATTATAAAAATCCAGGAAAGAATAATAGGGAGAACTTTTAACATTTCCTATACCGTTATAGGAAGAAGCACCTTCACTAGTGAGGTCATAACCGGCGGGATAAGGAATTACGCGGCTTTCCTCCGTATTATCGGCAGCGTAACCTATAGTATCTGCGTTATTTGCGGCAACAACATCCGCAGTGCTGAAACTAATTCCCAGAATTACACAAATAAATAATAAATAAATCTTTTTCACAGTATCACTTCTTCCTGTTTTATTCTTCAGTTTCCATGGCTTTACTAACCTATGCTTTTACGATGCTGTTCAAAAAGGTCATAGTTGTTTTTCAATATCTCCGGAATAGGAAGCTCATACGGGCAACGCTCAATGCAGGTTTTACAGTCAGTACATTGGGGGACAGTCTCCATAGCCGCTTTGGCAAAGTTTACTGATATCTGTGGAGACATTCTCTTGACCAGAATCGGATATCCCATAGCCGGCGTAATCTTTACGCCGTTGGGACAAGGCTGGCAATATTCGCAACGGCGGCAAAACTGCTTCCCTAATTCGTTCCGGTATTTATCCATCAGGCCAATATCTTCTTCTGTGACAACATTTGACTGTTCATACAAAGCTGCTACTTCATCAACGGAAGCGATAGAGTCGTAGCCGGGGATGGGTATAAAATCCGGATATTGGCGCAAAAATTTAAAGGCAAGGGAAGCATTGGCAAGCGCGCCGCCGGCAAAAGGCTTCATTGCAATAAGACCTAAATTCATTGTTCGGGCAGTTGTGTGCAACTCGTCTTTGGGTTCATCTTCGATAAAGTTAAACGGGAATTGAATGGTATCAAACAGGTCGGTTTTAATTAATTTAACCGCCATCGGCAGGCTGTGAGAAGTGATGCCTATGTATCTAATTTTCCCTGCTTCCTTGGCCTTGACCAGCGCTCCCAAGGCTCCCTCCGGACCGGTTAGCTGCTGCCAGTCTTGCTCCCGCGACACTTGGTGCAGCTGATAAAGATCGATATAATCAGTCTGCAGCATTTTTAAGCTGTTTTCCAAGTGTTCCAAAGCCCCGTCTGCATCCCGCTTTCCCGTTTTAGTGGCAATAACCACCTTATGCCGGATATCGCTAAAGGCTTTGCCAATCTTACATTCACTGTCCCTATACGCATTAGCAGTATCATAAAATGTGATTCCTTTGTCAAAAGAATAACGCAAGATTTGAACAGCTTCGTCAGTCGGCAGTCGCAGGATCGGAATACCGCCAAAACCAACTTCAGAAACTTCCAGCCCGGTTCTCCCCAAAATCCGATATTTCACGTTGAAGTTCACTCCTTCTGATTGGATATTGTTGACCCAATTCTTTACTCTTGCTGCCTGATTTTTAAAGATAAACAGATAAGCTCAGAGGCTGCATTCCAAAATGGAATACAGCCTCTAATTTATTGACTAGTCAGTCGTAACTCTAATTTAATTTTATTATAGATTGTAATCTTTTGTCAATATGATCTCTTCCATATATTTCAAAACATTTCAGGGATTAATCTGCCGGCGGCTAAGACGTATAGGAAAAAACGCATATGAAAAAATCTTGACAAGAAATATAGGGCGAGACTATAATACAATCAATATAATTTTTGCGAAAAAGCTGTGAGCAGTAAGAGTAGTCATGTAAACTTTAGCTCAGCGAGCCGGTGACCGTTTATCGGAGGTGTGATGACCGGCCTAAAGCGCATGGTGAATGGTCCTGTGAGCTGTCCACCGAACGTTTTTTCAACCAGTAGGCTGGGCCGGTTGCCACCGTTAAGAGGATAAGGTATCGAATATATATTCTGTTATATATTCCGTACTTGAAGGAGATAGGAAATTTTTTTATTTTCCTAACTAGGGTGGTACCGCGGAACCATTTCGCCCCTGTGTATGGGGTGAAATGGTTTTTTTATTTCTGAAAATCGGGTGATATCCGGTTAAGCATAGGTGGACAGGAACGGGCAAACGTGGATCGAATAACATGAAAAGGAGTGTTTTATCTATGAATTTTTTATCAAATTTTTTAGTTACCCCTGTTGACGAGGAATTCAGAACAAACGGGGAAATTATAATTACACGTTCTGTCCAAAAAACCGCTATCATGTCTGCAACTGATGGTATTCTGCAGAAAATTAATACCCAAAAAGGCGCCCTTTTTTCCAGCAGTTACGAATATCCTAACAGATACTCAAGGTGGGATATTGGTTTTATAAACCCCTGTATGGAAATAAGAACATTGGGGAAAAATTTTGAAATCAAGGCACTAAATAAACGCGGGGAGATACTAATTGAACCCATTTTAAAAAAATTAGAAAACTGCCCGGAAGTTTTGGAAGTTTTGGCAATAAATTATTCATATAATTGTTTACAGGGAACCGTCAAAGAGAGTACCGGCTCTTTTCCGGAAGAGCAACGCAGCAAGCAACCAACCGTTTTTTCCGTTTTGCGGGCCGTAAAAGAGCTTTTTTATTTGCCAAATGAAAACTTTTTAGGGCTTTACGGCGCATTTGGCTATGACCTTGTCTTTCAGTTTGAGCCTATGGACTTTAAGCATAAACGGGATGATGACCAACCCGATTTAGTATTATACCTGCCGGATGATTTGGTGGTAGTAGATCATCAATTATCTGTAGCATATAACGTTACTTATGAATTTAGTTTTCACGGTAAAAGCACCATAGGACTTGAACGTTCGGGAGAATTTACCGGCCACAATAATAAAACAGACGACAAAAAATTGCCGGATCATACTATTGGTAAATATGCTGATTTAGTCAGAGAAGCTGTAAAATCTTTCAATAGAGGTGATTTATTTGAAGTCGTTGCTTCACAAACCCTTTATAAACATTGCCCATCCAGTCCTTCCGAAATTTTTTTGCGATTAAAAAGAATAAATCCAAGCCCGTACGGGTTCATAATTAATTTGGGTAATGAGTTTTTAATTGGCGCTTCACCGGAAATGTTTTTAAGGGTTGAAGGAAACCGAATTGAAACTTGCCCTATTTCCGGGACGATAAAACGTGGTAAGGATGCCATTGAAGATTCCATTCAGATTAAAAAGCTGCTAAATTCATACAAAGACGAATCGGAATTAACCATGTGTACCGATGTGGACAGAAATGATAAATCGAGGGTATGTATTCCGGGGTCTGTTAAAATATTAGGGCGAAGGCAGATTGAAATGTATTCCCATTTAATCCACACCGTCGACCATGTGGAAGGGATATTAAGGGATGAGTTTGATTCGTTAGATGCGTTTTTGACACACATGTGGGCTGTTACCGTTACCGGCGCGCCTAAACGCGCAGCTATCAGATGGCTGGAAATTCGCGAAGAATATCCAAGAAAATGGTACGGCGGGGCTATAGGCTTTATGAATTTTAACGGTAATATGAATACCGGGCTTACACTCCGCACTGTAAGGCTAAAAAACGGGGTAGCCGAGATAAGGGTCGGGGCCACTTTGCTGTATGACTCAATACCGGAGGAAGAAGAAAATGAAACATATTTGAAAGCCGGCGCTATATTAAAATCTATTAATGCTGATTGTAAGCCGGAAGAAGAAATGGACTTTATGGATAGTTTTAATAAGGCGGGTAAGGGAAAAAGAATATTGTTAGTCGATCATGAAGATTCCTTCGTTCATACACTGGCGAATTATTTTAAACAAACAGGGGCTGAAGTTATGGTTCTGAGAGCTCCTTTAGCCCGAAAAATGCTTGGTGATGATGAATTATTTAATTTGGTATTGCTTTCTCCAGGACCGGGAAGGCCATGTGAATTTGATCTTAATGAAACAATTGATTTATGTATACGAAAACAGATACCAATATTTGGCGTCTGTTTGGGTCTGCAGGGAATTGTTGAATATTTTGGCGGCGAGCTTGGACAATTATCTTATCCGCAGCATGGTAAATCCTCCTTGGTGAAAATATGCCATGCCAGCCATTTGTGGCATGGTTTGCCCGGTGAATTTAAGGTTGGACGCTATCACTCCCTATATGCTTTGAATGTTCCTGCCAGCCTTAATGTCACAGCCGTTGATAATGACGGTATTGTTATGGCGATAGAACACAAAGATCTGCCAATCACTGCCGTACAATTTCATCCGGAATCGATTTTAACATTAGAGGATAATATTGGATTTAAAATTGTTGAGAATATTGTAACTTTATTGTCATAAAAGTTATTAAAAAAATTCAAGCTTGTTTTTGAACAGCCTGGGATTTGTCAGTATTCTCATAGACCAGTTTACCATCAAAAAAGGTCATCACAACCTTAACCTTGTCAATATCCACCGGATTTATTGTCAATAAATTTTGATCAAGCACCGCCAAATCGGCTAGCTTACCCGCTTCGATGGAACCTGTCTCATGGTCTATAAACATGGTATAGGCGCCGTTTATCGTAAAGCTTTTAATCATTTGCCGGATAGTGGCCCGTTCCTTTTTATTTAGCAGACACAGGTCATCGTCCATATCCGTTATATCCTCAATTTCATATGAGCTGCCATTGTCTATGTTGCGGGTAACACCGATATCTATCCCTGTAAGCGGATAAGGCACCCGGGTTATGGGATGGTCGGAAGAAGACGTGACAGTTACACCGTTGGCAAAAAAAGTCCCCAGCGGGTATTCTTCCTCCGCCCGCTCTCCTAAGATCCGGTAATCCACATCCTGCCACCAATGAGGACTTTTGAAGTGCCAGTACGGCTGCACGCAGGCAATTACATTCAGTTCTTTAAACCGCGGTATGTCTGTCTTGCCGACAAGCTGCAAGTGAGTAATAGTATTCCGGTAGTCCCCTGGGGGAGCCTTCGACTGGACATATTCCAAAGCATCCAAAATGTTTCGGGTAGCCGCATCCCCGATAGAGTGAACATGAATCTGCAGTCCCAGCGAGTTTGCCACACAAAAAGCCTGTTTGATTTCTTCCATATCCCATAAAAAGTCACCATAGTAATTTGGCCCTTTGCCGGCCGCAAGCGTATAGGGCTTTAGCAAACAGGCGGTTCCACCCTCAACGACGCCATCGGCAAAAAATTTGGCTGTTGTCACTCTTAATAATGGCGAATCATATTGTTGCCGCAGTTCGTTAATCGCCGCAAACTGCCGGGACAAATCATCCTGGGGATTGACCGTAGTGGCACAGCGGATACGGAGCGCCAGCTCTCCCCGTTTCTCCAGTTGGTCACATGCCTGCAGTATAATTTTTATATACTGACCCGTAATACAAAGCGTACCGGTAATGCCAAAGCTATGCATCTTTTTCTGAAATGCATTCATGGCATCTGTGTACTGGTCCAAACTGTACTGGGGCTGAGCGGCAAGGGACATGGCCCCTTCTTTCAGAGTCCCCCATAACTCACCGCTGACAGCATCCTTTTCTATGACCACGCCTGCAGGGACTTCTGTCTCGCAGGTTATACCGTTCACTTCCAGTGCTTTGGAGTTAACCCATAAACTGTGTCCGTCCATAGCCCGGAGCGCCACGGGAATATCCGGGGCAATAGCGTCAAGGTGCTCCTTACGGGGTCCTTTCGTCAGTTCATCGCCGGTAAATGCGCTCCACAGCCAACCCCGGCCATAAACTGCCGTAGCATTGGGGTGTTGATCAATATATTTTTTTACCGCTTCAATATACCCCTCCAGGCTCCTTATACCAAACAACTGTACTTCGTAAAGCTCTGATAAGGACAAACCGGGCGGATGAATATGCGTATCAATAAGACCGGGAATTACCATTTTCCCTTGCAGATCGATTACTTTCGTATTCTTATTTATGTAATTCGCAACTTCAGCATCACTGCCAACAAATATAATTCTGTTGCCTTTGATAGCTACGGCTTCATAAATGGTATCCCGGTTATCGGCACTGTAGACGACCCCACTAGTCAATGCCAGGTCAGCAAAAACCTTATCGCCCATTTGATATCACCTGCCTTATTCCTCCCGTTTTTTTCCGAATTCTTCCCGTGCATAGCGTTTGGCTTCGTCAAGTTCCTGCTGGGTAAGCAGTGAATTGCGCAGGTTACTGACTTTTTTGCCTATATGCTCATCAAGGAAGCGAAAAGTGGCGGACTTTTCCTCCAGTTCGGCCTTCATGAAACGGATGCAGCCATGACATTCAGGATTGCGCACCTTATGTTTTCGTGCGTCGATCCTATGCCACCAGGCCAGGCTGCGCATACCGAAGAGCAGCGGCTCCCGAATCAGCCGGAACCACCAGTGCCGTTCATAGCACCACTTGGCGAGGCGGGACGCACAATTCTTGCAAACGACGGGGGATACCTCCTGCGTCATAGACAAATTCTCCTTTCTCAAGCATTTTTCAGCCTAATGCATTAACATGCTGGTTTCATGCTTTTCCATCACCTTCTGTCAGAAAAGGCTGGGAAAAGATGTCATTCTTTAATGCGCTATAATTGCAATATAATATAATAATATAATATAGAAACAAAAGCTCCTCTATCACCTAAAGAAATGCAACAAGGGTGCATTTTCCCCTTGTTGCATCAGTTATAATGTTTAATTTGCTAATATACTATCACTATTGGTAAACAGTGTCAATAATAAAATAACCTTCTTCCCGAAACCATCATAAACATCCTATGGCCCTCACCCCCAGGCTAATCCTGGCTTGCCGGCAGAGCCTGCTCAAGATAATAAATAATATCGTCTATATCTTCCAGGCCTACCGACAGCCGGACAAGATCATCGGCCACACCACTGGCAAGCTGCTCTTCGGGGGTTAACTGCTGGTGAGTGGTACTGGCAGGGTGAATGACCAGCGACTTGGCATCCCCTACATTGGCCAAATGAGAAAACAGACCCAAATTATCAATGAATTTTTTACCGGCATCAAGACCGCCCTTGATGCCAAAAGTAAGTATGGCTCCGGCTCCCTTGGGCAGGTATTTTTGAGCCTTTTCATAAGAAGAGCTGCTTGTTAACCCGGGATAGTTTACCCAAGTTACATATGGGTTGCCTTCTAAAAACTCAGCAACCTTTTGCGCATTGGAAACATGGCGCTCCATACGCAGGGAAAGTGTTTCCAGACCCTGTAAAAACAAGAATGAGTTAAAAGGACTTATTGTCGCTCCGGTATCACGCAGTAAGCTCACACGAATTTTAAAAATATAGGCCGCTTTGCCAAATTTTTCAATATAGGATAGTCCGTGATAACTCGGGTCAGGTTCAATTAAGCCGGGAAATTTGCCATTATCCCAATTAAAGTTGCCGGAATCAACAATAACACCGCCAATCGAGTTTCCATGTCCACCAATAAATTTCGTTGCTGAATGAACAACAATATCCGCTCCCCATTCAAACGGCCTGTTCAAATAAGGTGTGGCAAAAGTATTGTCAATGATTAAAGGAATGCCATTTTCATGGGCAATTTTTGCTACATTCTCTACATCCAAAACATCGATTTTCGGATTGCCAATAATTTCGGCATAAACAGCTTTTGTTTTAGGGGTAATAGCTTGACGGAAATTGTCAGGGTCATCCGGATTCACGAAGTGAACTTTAACTCCCAGCTTGGGAAAAGTGTGATGAAATAAGTTGTAAGTACCTCCATAAAGGGCGGCGGACGATACAATCTCGTCGCCTGCATTGGCAATAGTAAGTAGTGAGTAAGTTATAGCCGCCTGCCCGGAGGCGACCGCCAGGGCGCCGACACCGCCCTCCAGCGCTGCTACCCGTTCTTCAAAGACCGTCTGGGTGGGATTAAGCATCCGCGTATACACATTGCCAAGCTCCTCCAGCGCAAACAGCCGGGCTGCGCGTTTGGTGTCTCCCAAAACAAATGACGTACTCTGGTAAATCGGTACCGCCCTTGCCCCGGTTGTCGGGTCGGGTACCTGCCCTGCGTGGAGGGCCAGGGTGTCAAACCCGTGCTTTCTTTCATTTTGTTCTTGACCCATTTTTCATCTCTCCTTTTTAAAATAAAAAAGAAGACCAGCGCAGACTCTAACTCTGCCCGGCCTTCAGTAAGGTTACTGATCAGCTCGTTTATCAATTATCTATTAAATTTGGTCACTAACCATCCTATCCCTTTACGTACTTGCGCCGGAAAAATAAGAAAAACGCTAACCGCATCCTTTTTGACGACCGGCAGGCAAAGGATAGCCTTATTATAAGAGAGGTTAAGCGATAGATGTCGAAGCGTTAATAAGGCTGTCCTGCGCCGTCCTAAACATCTATACTATACAAAAAGGCTAGGGCACTCCCTAGCCTTCAGTCTCTCTGATCAGCAATGGTAAATAATTCACTTTATTTTATCATAATTAGTGATATAATGTCAATCTTTCTGATATTTGGTGGCTTCACTGACAACCCAATGGCTTAAAAACGACGCTGTTGATATCAAAAATTTTTCAACATCACTTTGCTCAAGTTATCAAAAACCGAGGCTTTACGTTTTCTAACAAGTTGGCCTGGAAACTTCTAATCCAATTTGATTTCTTAAATTAATCCGGCTTAGCAATATCTCTGGGAGTAGCAGAATAGTTGGCTAATCCCTCTTTCAATCTAATCAAGCTGTCGGCTTCTAAAGAACAGTTGACTTGGTTGACAAAATTATGGCAAAATAGTAACCAACCGATAGATATGGAATGGTAGGGAAGTGAAGTTATGACAAAAAGTAATATTACTATTGCCGCATTGCGGCTATTTTTGTTGCGAGGCTATAAATATGTTTCCCTGGTGGAAGTTGGCAAAGAGGCGGGCGTTACCAAAGGCGGCATATACCATTATTTTGCCGATAAAAAAGACTTACTCAATGCCGCCGTCCAATGCTTGTTTGATCACATAACGGCTACCATTCTTTCCCTGATTAGCGAGGAAAAGAGCATTCAGGAAATATTAACAGCGCTTATCGTCGACCAGGCTGTCGAAGTACATATTGTTAAAACATTTGGGATTGAACAGGAAACTTTTCAAATTAATCATATAAACTTTATGTTTGAAGTGACGACGCACTTTCCCCAGTTCTTTAAGCGGGTTGAGGGCGATATGCTGACCACCTGCGAGGCAATAAGCTTAAGATTGCAAAAAGCCGTGGCCGACGGGGAAATTAGAGCTGATCTCGATATCAATGCGCTGACAACCATCATTTTTACCCTTCTCCAGGGTCAACGGGTGATAGCATTCCGCTATGCCGACCGCAGCACAAGGGAGCAAATCGTGGCCAATATTTGCAGGTTGCTTGGTATGCAACCTTAACGCCTTTGTTTCTAAAATAACAAGAAACTGTAACAAAAATGTAACAGAAGGGTAAAAGGTTTGTGTTAAACTGTTAATAATAGCATACCGACCGGTAGGTATAGGGGTGTACTCCCCCTCAATAATACTGGATTTTTCCAAAAAGGATTATATCCAGGCTTATACGGCTACAACACCAACTAAACCCAGCTAGAGATGGGCCATCGGCCAGCCAGTGAAATAACCAGTATCCGTATTTCAAGGAGGAAGAACTGTGACTATCAAGCCGTCGAAAAGGCTATCCGTTGGACTGATCGTCCTTATTGGCCTAATCGGTTTTACCGTTTTCCGCAGCGGCGTTTTGACCAAACCGCAAACGGAAACGCCCCAGGCCGTGGACGTAAAAGTCGTGCAGGTAGTGCAGCGTGATACCCCGATTACCTATGAATTCGTCGGGAAAGTAAGCTCAAAAAATGAAATAAAAATCATGTCCAAGGTATCGGGCAACATTGTGGCCAAAATGGTCGAAGGCGGCGATACCGTTTATCAAGGCCAGCCCCTGTTTCAAATCGACAACAAGCAGTACCGCTCGGCGGTAAACGCCGCAGCGGCAACGCTGGCCAAATCCCAGGCGACCCTTCGCAATACCCAGAGAGATGTTGATCGCTACAAAAAACTGGCGGCCATCCAGGGAGTTAGCCAGCAAACGCTTGACAGCTACATCGCCCAGGCCGAGGAGGAAGCGGCTACGGTTGCGGCCAACGAGGCCAGTCTGCAGCAAGCGCGCGAGGACGAGCAGGATACGCTGATTGTTGCCCCGGTTGACGGCCGCCTGGACATCAATGATTTAAGCCTTGGCTACTATGTGACCGCCGGGTCGACTACGCTGGCTACCGTGTCGTCGCTTGATCCGATCTGGGTGCAATTTACCATGAGCGAAAACGAATACTTAAACCTTGTTCAGGCGGGAAATGGTACAATGCCGGAAGCTTTCAAGAATAACCTCAAACTTGTGCTCAGCAATGGCACGGAATATTCCCTGCGCGGCCAAATCGAGCAAATTGATAAAGGCATGAGCGATACTACCGGCACGATTACCATGAAGGCTTCCTTCAGCAATCCGCAAAAGATGTTGATTCCGGGCATGTTTGCCAAAATTGTCGCCACCGGCGAAGTACGCAAAGGGGCGCTGTCAATTCCGCAGCGGGCAGTGAAAGAACTACTCGACAGTACAATTGTTACCCTTGTAAAAGAAGATAATACGGCGGAAAACCGCGCGGTGACAATGGGCGAGAAGGTCGGCAACACATGGATTGTCGAGTCTGGACTCAACGTGGGCGACAAGGTTGTCGTTGATGGAATCGATAAAGTCCAACAGGGAACAACGCTGAACGTGGTCATAGTGCAAGCGGACGACTTGCCGGCATCGACGCAGCAGTAGGAGGAATTTTTGTGGCTAATTTTTTTATCAACCGGCCGATATTTGCCATCGTTGTGTCCATTGTCATCACGCTGCTGGGTACCACCGCCGCTTTTACCCTGCCGGTTGCTCAGTACCCGCAGATTTCGCCGCCGACCATCTCAGTGAGCGCCAGTTATCCGGGCGCGAACGCCAATGTTGTCAATCAAACGGTCGCCCAGATTATTGAAGATAAGGTCAACGGGGTCGAAAACATGGTGTCCATGTCTTCGAGCAGCACCGATTCAGGTTCCTACTCGTTGAGCATTCAGTTTGACTCGGCCAAAGACCCGGATACTGCCGCTGTCCAAGCCCAGAACCGGGTTTCCGAAGCCAATGCAGGACTTCCCACCGCCGTTCAGACATCGGGCATCACCACGCGCAAAGCGTCGCAGGACATGGCGTTGATTTTTAATCTCTGGTCGCCGGATGAACTATATTCCGAAAACTTCCTGAAAAACTACGCCAGTATGTATCTGATTGACGATATCAAGCGGGTCAAAGGGGTCGGCGATGTAACGTCGTTCGGCTCCGACTACAGCATGCGAATCTGGCTGCAGCCGGAGAAAATGGCACAGTTGGGAATATCGGTGGGCGAAGTGACGTCCGCTATCGAAGCGCAGAATATCCAGGCGCCCGCCGGCGCCCTGGGGACAATGCCTACTGATTCCAAACAGCAGTTTCAGTATACCGCGAACGTGAAAGGGCGCCTTACCGATGTAAAAGAATTTGAAAACATTATTATCAGTGGGCAGTCGGACGGCTCGTTTATCCGCTTGAAAGATATTGCCCGGATCGAACTGGGCAGCCAGCAATATAGTTTTAACAGTCGGATCAATGGCCACCGCGGCGCGGGTATTGCTGTCAAGCTGACCAGTGACGCCAATGCGCTTGAGACCATCGGCAATGTAAAAGACGTTTTGGCGGCGGCGGCGAAAAACTTCCCGGCGGGGATGGAATATCGGATTGTTGTCGACAACACCAAATTTGTGCGCGAATCGATGATTGAGGTTGCCAAAACCTTTGCCGAAGCCCTTCTCCTGGTGATGATTGTCGTCTTCATCTTTCTGCAAAGCTGGCGGACCACCTTAATTCCGCTGCTGGCCATCCCGGTGTCGTTACTGGGAACCTTTGGCGCGTTCAGTCTTTTGGGCTTTACCATCAACACCCTCACATTGTTCGCGATGGTGCTGGCGATCGGTCTGGTTGTCGATGACGCCATAGTAGTCATTGAGGCGGTAGAACATCATATGCGTTACAACGGCCTCAGCCCACGGGACGCCACCATACGGGCGATGAGAGAGGTCTCCGGTCCGGTTGTCGCTATTGCCTTTGTACTGGCGTCGGTATTCCTGCCGGTGGCATTTTTGGAGGGAATGACAGGGATATTATACAAACAATTTGCCCTGACGATTGCCGTATCCATGGCCTTGTCGGCAATTGTTGCTTTGTCGCTAACCCCGGCCCTTTGCACCTTGTTACTAAAACCATATGATCCCAATGCTCACACAGGCAGGGTAGGCCGCTTTTTTACCGCCTTCAATGCCTGGTTTGATCGCAGCGTTGAACACTATGCCGCCGGGCTGACAAAGGCTATGGGGAAAATCCGTTTGTGCCTGGCCCTGTTTGCCGTTGTGGTAATTTTACTTGGCGGCTTGTATAAACTGGTCCCGTCGTCTTTCATCCCGGAAGAGGATCAGGGATATTATATTACCTCGGTTTCTTTGCCCGAGGCGTCCAGCCTAAATCGCACGATAGAGGTAATGAAAAATTTTTCCGAGACAGTAAAAGCTCAGCCCGGCGTAGCAGATGTCATGGCCTTATCCGGCATGGACATATTAAGCGGCGGGTCTAAACCAAACGCCGGCGTCATGTTCGTCTCCCTGGCGCCGTGGGCTGAGCGACAAGCAACACAGCTACAAGTAAAGGGCCAAGTCGCTCAAACCTTTGCCAACGGAATGCATTTGCCTGAAGGATCGGTGATCGCTTTTGCTCCCGCCGCCCTTCCCGGCCTCGGAACAGTGGGCGGATTCACGTTGATGCTGGAAGACCGGGGCGGAGGATCACTGACCGAGCTTGACAATATCGCCCAGAAATTTGTCGCCGCGGCGAAGGAGCGACCGGAAATTGCCTCGATCACGTCGAACTTTAAAGCTAATACCCCAGGCTACGACTTTGAGGTTGACCGGGAGAAAGCGGAAAAAATGGGCGTGGCGGTTAGTGATGTGTTTACCGCCTTGCAGGTCTTTCTCGGTGGTACGCAGGTCAATGATTTTAATAAATTCGACCGCAATTACAAGGTCGTCGTGCAGGCGGAAACACCGTTTCGCAGCGACATTAATGCCACGCGCTATCTGTTTGTAAAAAGCTCCAATAACACCATGGTGCCGCTCAATACACTGATAACTCCGAAAAAAAACAGTGCCCCTTCGGTTATAACGCGCTATAACGGCGTAAAAGCCGTGCAAATCAGCGGCAACAATGCTTCCGGTTATAGTTCGGGACAGGCGATGACGGCACTGGAGGAAGTAGCAGCACAGACTTTGCCGACTGGTTATTCCTATGAATGGTCCGGGCAGAGCCGCGAGGAAAAAATATCCGGCAGCCGGGCGCCGATTGTCTTTGGCATGGCGATCGTATTTGTCTTCTTATGTTTAGCTGCGCTGTATGAAAGCTGGAGTGTCCCGTTTGCCGTTTTGTTAGGCGTTCCCCTGGGAATATTCGGCGCTTTCCTGTTTCAGTATATGACTAGCCTGGAAAATAGCGTCTATATGCAAATCGGCCTAGTTATGCTCATTGGCTTGGCGGCCAAGAACGCTATCCTCATCGTCGAGTTTGCCAAAGTCAGGGTTGACAAAGGCATGGCGCCGGTGCAGGCGGCCATTGAAGCGGCCAAGCTGCGTCTGCGGCCGATTCTTATGACATCGCTCGCTTTTATCATCGGCTGTATTCCCCTGGCGATTGCTACCGGTGCAGGCGCCGGCGCCAGAAATTCCATGGGAACGGCGGTGGTGGGCGGCATGCTTACGGCCACGTCGTTCGGCATATTCCTGATACCTATTTTCTTTGTCATGGTGGAAATGATTACGGCAAAGATAAAGCTGTGGCGTAAAATTGAGAACAGGTCTGGTTCCTTGCCTCAATGAATTCCAGCAAATTCTGCGCCTCAGCGTCTTTCAGCGGCCACGAGGAGCCAACTGGTCAAGACCAAACTGTTTTTCGGAAAGTTGTTCCTTCGCCACGGGAGATAAGCAAATTGCGCCGGACAGACTGCTAGTGTAGTGACATATTGATATTTAAACAAGAGTGCTAGCTTATAATCCCGCTTTATGTTACGCTAAAAGAAAACGGCGGTGAAACTATGGCTAGACCTAAAAAATATATTGTTATCCTGACGGATTCTGAATTAAAGGAGTTACAATCACTCCTTCGAAAGAAAAATACCTCTCATACTATTCGCTCTAGATGTCAAATTCTCATTGATCTGGATGAAGCTCATGGCAAAGTTCTGACCCATGAACAGTGTGCAAAATCCAATGGTGTCTGTATCGCAACCGTTCATAATACACTAAAAACATATGCTTCCGGTGGCATCCCTGCTATTGTGAAGTTGAAGAGAAATGTAAATTCCGATCAGGCCAGACGCCTTGTAGACGGACGCGCAGAAGCAAAAATCATTGAACTTGCCTGTGGGCCTGCACCGGACGGACATGTGCGCTGGACTCTCCGTCTGCTCGAAGAAAAATCACGAGTTGTGCTTGATACACCTGTAAGCCGGGAAGCCATCCGTCGCACTTTAAAAAAACGAACTTCAGCCTCACCTCAATGAGTACTGGTGTATCCCACCAAAAGAAAACGCCGAATTCGTAGCCTGCATGGAAGACATTCTAGAGGTATATGAAACACCCTATAATCCAATGCGTCCCGTTGTCTGCATGGATGAAAAACCTTACCAGCTTCTGGGAGATGAACGAAAACCGCTGCCAATGCGTCCCGGTGCTTCTCAAAAGATAGATTCGGAATACGTAAGGGAAGGAACCTGCAGTATATTTGTCTTCACGGAACCTCTTAGTGGTACAAGACATGTCAGTGTACGCGAACGGCGTACTGCTGCAGACTGGGCGGAAGAAATCAAATATCTTGTGGATGTCATGTATCCCGATATGGATAAAATCGTTCTGGTAATGGACAACCTGAACACACATAGGCCAGCGTCCCTTTATAAAGTCTTTGCGCCGCAAGAAGCTCGAAGAATTATAAAACGCTTAGAACTGCATTACACACCCAAACATGGAAGCTGGCTTAACATAGCAGAAATTGAGCTGAATGTTATGACCAGACAGTGCCTTTCCCGGAGGATTGATACTATATCCCGTTTAAAGGAAGAGTTGCAGTGCTGGAAAAATGAACGCAACCAGAAAGTATCGAGAGTTAACTGGCATTTTAGACTGGATAATGCCAGAATAAAACTTATATCTTTGTATCCCAAATTTGAGATCCAACAACAGTAATATTACGTTACCCTCGTTGATGTTTACTATAAATATCAACGTGTCGATACACTAGTCAAAATTATTGTTCTTCATGAAAAATCAAAAGACCAAGTTCCGCTAAGAGAAACTTGGTCTTTTAAATTAATCCGGCTTCAGTTGCCCGATTCTACGGAAACTTACGATTAGAATGCGGGAACAACCGCGACTCCGTACTTATCCCCGAGGAATTTCTTAACATCCGGAGAGGTTAGATACTCAGCTATTTTCTTAATCTCCGGACGGGTTTCATCTCCTTTTCTGACAACTAAATCATTGGCATAAGGAGAATTTGCGTCTTCCCTGAACAAGGCGGTTTTGGGGTCGATCTTGGCCTCTAAGACAAAGTTTGTATTAATTACTGCGCCGTCGACATCGGGTAAAGCCCTAGTAAGCTGGGCGGCTTCCACTTCAACAAATTTGAGATTTTTGGGATTCTCGGCAATATCTCTGGGAGTAGCAGAATAGTTGGCTATTCCCTCTTTCAATTTAATCAAGCCGTTGGCTTGCAAAAGCGCCAGAGACCTGTATTCGTTGGAAGGATTGTTGGGGATAGCAATCTTAGCGCCTTCTTTCAGTTCATCCTTTGATTTTATTTTTTGGGAATAGAAACCAATAGGTTCAACATGTACCTTGGCGGCAACAACAAAGTCATAGCCCTTTTCTTTTGCCACTGAATTGAGGTAGGGAACGTGCTGAAAATAGTTTGCGTCGATTTGTTTCGTTTGCAGTGCGGGATTTAATTGTCCCTCGTCATCCAACACAACCACTTCAAGGTTTATTCCTTCTTGCTTGAGCTTGGGCTTAATGAAGTTCAGTATTTCAGCGTGAGGTACCGCAGCAGCCCCTACTTTAACAGTTACTTCTCGTTTCCCATTGGTTTCCGGTTTTGCATTGGTTTGAGCGTTTTGTTTTTTATCCGAAGAGCAGCCGGCAAATAAAGCTGCGATCATTATAATGACAATGGAAATTATTATTGCAGTTTTAATGGATACGCCTTTCTTAAACACCTGAATCATCCTTTCCAAACAGTTTTATGTAAGCCAAATTCATAATGTTTCCTAATATCCTAACCAACCTTATTTTTGCCAAAAAGGCCAAGCTCCCGCCAACGGGAACCTGGCCTCTAGTCTTTCTAGTCGGACAGTTACAAGAGCGTGTTTATAACACGCAACTATAGATCAAATCTACACGATGATCTACTAAACAGGGCCGGGATTACTACTCAAATCGGTAAGTGAGCGTCCCGCAGGAGCAACGATGCAGATGGGCGTTTTTAACCAGCCTTAATTGTCCTGAAACAGGACGGTGCTGATATACCGCTCGCCTGTATCCGGCAATATCGCCACAACCAATTTCCCCTCATTTTCCCGGCGTTTGGCAAGCTGCAGCGCCGCAAATGCAGCAGCCCCGGAAGAAATTCCGACCAGTATGCCTTCTTCTCTTGCCAACCGGCGCGCAGTCTCTACCGCTTCCTCATTTTTTACTTTGTAAATTTCATCCACAATGTTGAGATTTAACACGTTAGGCACAAAGCCGGCGCCAATCCCCTGAATCTTATGGGGCCCAGGCTTTCCGCCGGAAAGGACCGGGGAATCAAACGGCTCAACAGCTATTACTTTGATTTCTGGATTACGTTTCTTAAGCACTTCGCCAACACCGGTAATTGTACCGCCTGTACCAACGCCGCCGACAATAATGCCAACCTTGCCGTCCGTGTCCGTCCATATTTCCGCCGCCGTTGTGGCCCGGTGAATTTCCGGGTTAGCCGGGTTATTGAACTGCTGGGGAATAAAAGAATTGGGAGTTTGGGCTGCCAATTCCTCGGCTTTACGCACCGCGCCGGGCATCCCTTCGGCGCCGGGTGTTAGAACCAGTTCCGCGCCATACCCCTTCAGTAAACTGCGTCGTTCAACACTCATCGTCTCCGGCATTGTAAGTATCAGCCGGTATCCTCTTGCCGCGGCGATAAACGCCAAAGCAATCCCGGTATTACCGCTTGTCGGTTCGATAATCACAGTGTCTTTATTAATAAGTCCTTTTTCTTCAGCGTCCTTAAGCATACTGAAGCCGATGCGGTCTTTGACGCTGCCGCCGGGATTGAACAACTCCAATTTCACCGCAACTTCGGCATTGGCTCCATCTGTCACCCGGTTGAGCTTTAATAGCGGCGTACCACCGATTAAATCTGTTACACTATTGGCAATTCTGGACATAACTATCACTCCTCGTAACCTATTCACATTAAGTTGGGAATTGCTGCGTTGCTGCCATCTGCGACAAGTTAACTCGCGCTGATAACACTTACGAAATCAGAATCGTCGTCGCGCCCGGCCGGACTGCGTTTGTCAACGCGCCTAGCATTGCTGTTTGCTCATATCATATATACCTCCCCTCAAGTATAATATCAAATCTGCCCAATTCAACCTTTCAGGATCGATAGGATATTTCCCAAACTTTCTTGCCGCCGGAAGGATGGCCTGAATGTTTTTAGTTGTTAATAAAAAAAGGCAAAGACAGATTCCTGTTAAGGGAATCCTTCTTTGCCTTCAGTATTTACTACCGATCAGTCAAATCCGCTATGCAGTTGCTGCCTGCCGTATCTGCAGCCCTCGGGATTTCAATACCCGCCAGGTCCACACGGATAAAAATTCACAATTTCGAAGCCGGAGGCGTAACATCTTGCCCTTTATTATACCGCTTAATACCAATTTGTCAATATACATTTAGTAACTACTCGGTTACCTGAATAGCTACAGAAGTCTGAATGAGAGCCGGCTTCAAGCATATTCTGAATATTGAATTCTGAGTACTTGAATAAAATCAATCATATTGCAAAAGGTCTGATTCTAAAATCCACACCGATTCCCTGGGCAATTGCCTGGCAAGTTTGGATGTCTTCCCGTGATATGACATCCACTACAGACAATACCACATTGGGAACATGTTTTTTACATTTGGCCGCAAAGTCCAATATGGCGTCATAGGCTTTTTCGCCATATTCAGATCGACATATTTTTTGGTAATTTTCCCCATTCGCCGCGTTTAGACTGATAGAAATAGAATCCACCAATCCTTTTAACTGTGGCGTGATGTCCCTGCCGCAAATCAGATTGGCATGACCGTTGGTATTAATGCGAATGGGGATGTCATATTTTTCTTTCAGTCTTTTACATATTTCAATTGTATCATATGGGCGCATCATGGGTTCGCCATAGCCGCAAAATACGAATTCCTTATACTTGGCAACCTGACGTTTTTGGATATCTTCAATGACTTCATCAATAGTAGGTTCCCGTTCCAGCCAAAGATCAATCCCGCTCGCAACACCGTCCGGGTTGTTTCTTACACAAAAAGAACAGTGATTGGTACAATGGTTAGTAATATTAATATATAAAGAACTTCCCAGTTCGTAAGTGATGGTCATTGACATGGCGGCCCCTCCTTTAAGCAAAAAGGCAAAGACCCATCCCTTTATCAGGAACCTTCTTTGCCTTCAGTATGTGCGACTGATCAGTCAAATATGAAATTCATATATTATATACTATTATACTTTCTTACACCTGTTTGTCAAGAATTTTAGGTAATATCTCGTTTCCCATCTCAACCATTTTCTTTTAAATTAAGACTAGATTTAGGCAGGGACGTCATTAAAATTGATGCAATAATAAACATAATCCCCATTGCATGTGACAACGTAAATTTTTCGGTTAAAAATACAACTGATAGTATTGCGGCACTCATAGGAATAATGGCTGTAAACACGCTCGCTGTGCTGCCAGTAACTTTTTTTACTCCTCGAAACCAGAATATATATGCTACCACTGTATAAATTGCGCCGAAGTATAATATGTAAAGCCAATCATACAGTGACACTTGTTCAAAAGGGAAGGAAATACTTTCATATAGGGAAAAAGGTAAAAACATTAGCACGCCTAATAAACTCAGAATTCCTGTGGTGGATAAATCAGAAACTGGTGAAGTTAGTTTCTTTGCCAAAAGAAGGAATACGGCTTCTCCCACAACCGCGCCGCCGATGAGAAGGTTGCCGAGGATATGTTTGTTTTGTATATCGCTTTGATCATAGGGCTGTAGAACTCCATTGATAACAAGTACCCCTAATGTTGCAAGGACGACTCCGATAACTTGCCTTGAATTTAAATGCTCCTTTAAAACCAGAAATGAGACAACGGCCATAAAAGCAGGTGTAGTACTGGTTATAATACCGGCTTCCATTGCTTGTGTATATTTTAGTCCTACAAGCATCAAAACTGTAAAAATAAATTGTCCGCAAAATGCCATTAAAAAAAAAGGGATCCAATCTCTTTTGGTAATTTTGGGAAACCCCTTTTCTTTAATTAGGATGATCGGACATATGATTGCGGACGCAATGGCAAACCGTAAACCAGAAGCTAAAAATACAGGGAATTTCATTATTATCATTTTCCCAAAAACAACAGAACTACCCACGATAATCATTGCCAATGATAAACTTATGTACGCATCCAGCTTCTCTTTCAAATAATCTAGTTGCATTGGTCACCTCCACAGTAAGTATTATTAGTAAAATATTTAGTATGCATCATTCGACTTCATAATTGGAAAAACCGTAATCAGTCCAATTCGATAACACCTTTTCCTGGATTTCTTTTGGCCACAACGAGTCAAATGAACCTTTTTGGGGAATATAATCATTGTTCCAATCACTGGGCCAAGTACAATCAAAAATTACCGTTGTACACTTCCGGTTCTTTTTTTCCTCAGGATAAAGATATGGCGAAAGCGGGAAAACCACAGTTGACGGGAAAAAAACCACCCCTTTCTGGGGATGACATTTCGTGGCGAAACTCCATAAAACCTTGTTCGTATCGGTGGGATCAATATCACTGTCGACTACTAAAATTTTCGGCAGAAGTGTACCTATCTTGGTAGACCAAATTGTCTGCCCAATATCTTGAATGATATCATTCCCCTGATAGGCCTTTTTGTCAACGGCGATAATAAGTAAATGAAGAGCGGCAATTGGCGGGATATAGGTCATAATCACAGGGATATTATTTTGCCGTAAAACACATAAAGCATCTGCGGCCAGAGAGACACTCATGCAAAGATGGTCATCAACTGGTTCTCCAGGACAAACTACCGTCAATATCGGATCGTCCCTATGGGTAAGAGCTGATACATGAAAAACAGGCTGTTCTTTCCTGGTTGAAGTCATATAACCAGTATATTCACCAAAGGGCCCTTCGGAGCGTGTTTGATCAATGTCAACCGTCCCTTCAATAACAATTTCTGCATTATGAGGTACGAATAAATCTACAGTCTCGCCTTTAACAACTTCCAGAGGTTTACCCCGCAATCCACCTATAACATCGGCTTCGTTTATTCCTGCTGGAATTGCCATAGAGGCAACGAGCGGTATTAATGGGTCGGTTCCAATCGCAATTGCAAACGGCATTGGCTTCCCAATTTCTTTCCATTGGGCAAAATGCATGCCAATGTGCTGAGTAGGTACTATTAATCCGCCTAAGGTTAGGCTATCATGCAACCTTTGTTAATATATTTTCACTTATAAAAACATCTAAAACGCCAATTCCTGCGGCACAGGCCAAAGGGTTGCCACAAAATGTTCCACCGTGAAGATCCTCAGGAAAATCAATTAGTCTTGTAAACATTCCTCCCGCTGGAATCCCGCCACAGATTGTCTTCGAGGCTACCAGAATATCTGGTGTTATTTCAAATTTCTGAAACGCAAAATAATTTCCCGTTCGTCCAAAACCGCACTGGCATTCATCAAAAACCAGCATAATCCCTTTCTTGCTCGCAATATCTCTCAAACTTTTTAAAAACTTATAAGGAAAAATAATAACTCCACCAGCCCCTTGAATTGGTTCAATAATTATTGCCGCCGTATTTGAGGATATATTCTCCTGTACAGATTCAATTGTAGGTTCACAAATTGTGAAATCCGGAACAAGAGGATAAAAGGGAGCCCGAATTTTTTGGCCATCTGTTGCCGAAAGAGCACCCATGGAACGACCATGAAATCCGTTACTAAATGATAAGATTTCCGTTCGCCCGGTATGTAGCCGGGAAATTTTAATAGCTGCTTCAATAGTTTCTGCTCCTGAGTTAGTTAAAAATACGGTATCAAATTCGGGTAGTATTTCGCCCAATCTGTTTACATATTCTTCCTGGATCGGCATACGTATCTCATTAGTAAAATGGATCATTCTTGAAGCTTGCTGCTGGATGGCTTTCACAATAATCGGATGGCAATGACCTAAGTTTGCAGTACCCCGTCCACAAATAAAATCAATGTATTTTTTCCCACTATCGTCAAAAAGAAGTGAACCTTCCGCCCTGATAACACATAACTCTAGTTTAGGATTTGTATTGGTAAAATGCATCTTTTCCACCCTTCCGATCATGATTCCGTTATCGCCCTTTTTATTTTTAGTGTGAAAAAAGCGATCTTGTATTACAGAGCTATATCGAAATATCTCTAATGTTTGGGTTTGGGTTTAGGTATTGAGATATGCGGAAAAATTTATTGATTAAAAACAGATTTCTTCCGGCATTATTTTCCGATTAACCGGTTTTTCCTTAGCCGACATTCGTCTTTTCATAGCCTCTTTATAATTTTCTAAATCAATGAATGTCTGGGTATCCTGAAGTTTTTGTATTAAATTATGTAAATCATTAATATTTCCAATGGCTGTAGTTCGATCTGCTGAAAAAAATGGTAACACATCGCCATCACTATTAATATGTAAGGCAAATCCTTCATTATTATTTAATTGGATTCTTTCAAATTTTAAATCACTTTCATTAACAGTAACATTATCGATAATTGATATATTTTCATATCTACATTGTGCATCGGAAATAACGGTCCTTAAATATTCTTTCTCCTTTTCCCCAAGTAACTCCATGGAATTATCAAACGCTCGCCCGGAAAGTACTAAAGGATTAAGAGTGAATGTATAATAGGACGAATAGTAGGAATATGCTTTTTTGAAACAACTATAATCAATTCCGGCAAGATCTTATACTCAGCCAGTAAATACAATCCATTCAAAGTGGCTTCAAATTCATTCTTTTCATTAATTGTGTGAAGAGTAACAAACAATTGCAATCCAATATATTCTTGCAACCTTTTTACAATTTGGCGATCTAAAAGACTTGCATTGGTAAATATCCCGGTAGTCATTCCTTTCCTTGCTGCATACTCGATAATTGAGAATATTTCGTTGCCATATATAAAAGGCTCTCCGCCATCCAAGCGAATTGCTTCAAGAGCGTATTCGCTAAAATTTTCAAGAATTATTCTTACTTCTTCAAAAGGAATCTTTTTTCGTTCTCCCGGATTTCCTCTACAGTATTTGCAAGTAAAATTACAAAGCGTAGTCAGAGCAATATCTAACCGTTTAATTTTTATCATATTAGCTCCTTTCGTTTATTATTTAACCCAAAGTGTAACGGAAATTTTAGTGGAGAAATAACGCATTACGGATTACATATTAGAAATCAGACCCATTCCAGTTGAGAAGATGTCTTTTTAACTGTAAACCTTTTGTAGTTCCATTTCTGCATCAGGAGCAACTAGTTTGACATAAGAGTGTATGTCGGATAAATGGTTAATAACCAACCCATGGGAAATACCTGGTGGCGCATAAACTATAAAAACAGCTTTTTGAGTGCCGGGCACGATTCGGGTACGTAAATCAGGACCGTGTATAATGCTGGAGATAATCCCGTCTGTATCGGCAATCATCATATCACCGGGTTTCACAATTTGCTCTTTTTGGTTAATTAAAATATATTTTTCCTCACCCGCGGCTACATCAAGTTTTAAAGGGAGTTTAAGCGCGTCATAATCATGCCCCGCGGTTAATAGACAATTTTTTAATTCCGCCATAAACATAGCTTCAACCAGTCCCGCGACGCGAGGAATGCCTTTACCTTTAAAAATAACCGATTCTAGTTGTTGCAGTACGTGGTAAGTTTTAGTGTACCGCTTATAATAATCGCTGTACGCCTTGATTGGAGTATGTCTGGATAATTCTTCTCTACTGGAAAATCTTGTCCGCAACTCGCTTTCTAACTCTCTCTTACTACTCTCCAATACTTCCGATACTTCCGATTGCCCTGGATTAAGGACATTGCGCAGAACCATACAGCCTACACTGGCCTCGGGATATGTCTCTTTCCACATCTCCGTCGCGTGCAACATATTAACACTCCTTTCCGTATAATTGTGTGAGGTATACCTGCTCCTAAAGGGTTAGAATCTATATACACTATTTTCATTTTAAAACCCACCAGAAAAAAATCTTGTACAAAATTGCTATTTGTTATTTTCTGGTATGATGAATCCTTTTCATAGAGCATTTCGTTTCTCACTGAGTCAACTGAGAAATAAAAATACCTCTAAATCATAAAAAAGCTGATTTAGAGGTATTGGATCTACAAAACATCACTATCTATATTTCAGGCAAACTGATCATGTTGGCTTGAAGCGGCTGTTCATCGCCAGGTACTTCCATTTTACCGCTGATATAATTATCATAAGCCGTCATATCGAAATGACCATGACCGGATAAGCAGAACAAAATAGTTTTACTCCGTCCTTCCTCTTTAGCTTTAAGCGCTTCAACAATTGCTCCTTTGATAGCATGAGACGATTCCGGCGCTGGAATAATCCCCTCGGATTTGGCAAACAGTACCGCTGCTTCGAATACTTCAGTTTGATGATATGCCTGGGCTTCAATAAATCCGTTGTGATACAACTGGCTGACTAATGGTGACTCTCCATGGTAGCGTAGTCCGCCGGCGTGAATACCGGGCGGCATAAAATTATGGCCCAGTGTATACATTTTAGTAATAGGCGTTAATTTACCAAGATCGCCATAATCATAAGCAAATACACCGCGTGTCAGCGTTGGACAGGCTGTTGGCTCAACTGCTACAGCGCGAATATTTGTGCCAGTAAATTTATCTTTAAGAAATGGGAAAGCAAGGCCCGCGAAATTACTGCCGCCACCGCAACAACCGACTACTACGTCTGGATATTCTCCTACTTTCTCAAGCTGTTTTTGGGTCTCCAAACCAATAACTGTCTGATGAAGTATGACATGGTTCAGAACACTGCCCAACGCATAATTGGTATCCGGTCGGCTGCTCGCGTCCTCAACTGCTTCGGAAATAGCTAAGCCTAGGCTGCCCAGTGAATCTGGGTCAAGGGCTAGCATGTCACGACCAGCCTGAGTGCGGTCTGACGGACTGGCGATAACTTCAGCTCCGTAAATTTGCATGAACGAACGACGATATGGCTTCTGATTATAACTAATTTTTACCATATAAACTGTGCATTCCATATCATAAAAACTGCAAGCCAGGCTTAGAGCGCTCCCCCACTGTCCGGCTCCTGTTTCAGTCGCTAATCGTTTTATACCGGCAGTCTTGTTATAATATGCCTGCGGCACGGAGGTATTGGCCTTATGACTGCCTGCCGGACTAGCACCTTCGTATTTATAGTAAATTTTAGCCGGTGTGTCTAAAGCCTTTTCTAGTTCATAGGCTCTAATAACCGGGGTTGGCCGCCAGATACGATATTTGTCGATAATCTCTTGGGGAATATCAATCCAGCGTTCCACACTAGCCTCTTGTTTAATCAGTTCCAGCGGGAAAATCGGCGATAGATCCTCTGGTGTCACAGGTCGTTTGGTCGTAGGATGGAGTGGCGGTTCCAGCTTACAAGGCATATCAGCCTGAATATTATACCATTGGCGGGGGATTTCCGATTCGCTGAGTACAATCTTTTTGTCTGATTTCATGTATATCCTCCTCGTATTCATCCAAATCAAGTTCTGTGTAAAAGTATACCTGTTCCAAATGTGCAAGGTCTAAATATACATTTTCAACTTGGTCGAAGACAATTCTTGTGTAAATTTCCTATATTTATTAGGTGTAATCCCGATAATCTCTTTAAAATGTTTAGAAAAGTGGCTTTGATCTACAAATCCCACTTCATGAGCAACAAAGGCAGGGGAAAAACCTCGAACAAGAAGCTTCTTAGCTCGATTAATTCGAACTTGTTTAAGGTAGAGATGCGGCGGAACTCCAACACATTCCCGAAAAACCCGTATTAGATGAAAAGGACTAAGACCGCAAAGCTTAGCTAAAATCTGAATAGAAATATTTTGGGTATAATTATCTTCAATATATTCCCGCACCCGGTTAACTGCCTGATTCTCTTTACCTAAACGCCGCATGCTTAAAGAATCGTTGGCATGACGCAAAATACACATAACAAGCATTATTAAAAGATGTGATTCCTGCTCAATTAATGGTATGTCAGGTTTCTCTAATAACAGATGAAGATTCCTTATTACACCGGCCAGATAAGCATCTTTTATAACGCCGGCGCTAAAAAACGGAACTCCTTTTGTACTGCCGGAAATCTCAAACGCAGCTTGTTCCAGTAACTTCGGTTCAAGATAAAACATCCGGTAGGACCAGCCTGTGTCCGATGCAGCATGCCCATCGTGAGCTTCACCCGGAATAACCAAGTTGATATACCCGGAAGGAGCAATCAGCTTTTCCCTCCGGTAGAAAAATTCAAGCGCGCCACGCTCAATGACACCAATTCCAAAACCCTCATGAATGTGTTTGGAAAAGGAATGCCTGATATATGTCGCGCATAGTAATTCCAGGTTATTTAAATGCGGCATTACCCAGAACTTTACTGTTTCTTGCGGTTTAGCACTACACATTTGAATCTCCTTTATAATCAATATTACATTCAGTGAATTCGTTATGGATTGAAATTTCTTCCTGTCAGATATCTTCCTAATAAATATTCTCGTTTGTCAGTTAATTTATAATCCATTTGTTTCCAAATATCTCGATATTAAGATAGCACAGAACACCATTTTAATCAACTATTAAGTTTATATCGACAAACGCCGAAGATCTTGCTATAATTAGTTTATTAGCAAAATTAAATAGTCTAGGCTAATTAGAAAACTAAAGGCCAAAAAGCGACTTAAGTCGTTTTTTGGCCTTTTAAGTTTATTTCGCTATTTTAAGGAGGAATAAGGATATGAAACATCATGAATGGATAATCAGCCAGAATCGCAAACTATCCGCCATGATTCATGTGAATACTTTCACGGTACGGCAGACGCCTCTGGTCATCTGCTGCCATGGTTTTACCAGCGAAAAAGTCGGCACCAATCAGTTAATGCTTCATCTGGCAAATGCAATTGAAGCTGCCGGATTGCTGGCTGTCCGCTTTGACTTTGCCGGTTCCGGCGAAAGCGACGGCGATTTTGTCGCCGATACAACGATAAAAAGCTGGCGGGAAGATTTGCGCAATGTTGTTGATTGGGTAAAAAGCCGTCCGGCATTTGACAGCCTGCCGCTCTATTTGCTGGGCCATAGCCTGGGCGGTTTAATTGCGCTCAGTCATGAAGATGACGGCATTGCCGGCCGGATTGCATTAGCGCCGGTGACTCACCCTGTTGAAAACTTTCAAAACATTATATTGGGACCTGACTTATGGCAGCGTTCTTTTAATGGCCACACAGTCGCCAATTTTTTAAGCAAAGGATTTAGCATCGGTCCAAACTTTGTCAATGATTTAGCTGAAAACCGCTACGATCTATCAGCGCAAGCCTGCTCTCACCATTCACCTCTGCTTATTGTCCACGGCAGCCAAGACGCCGTAGTGCCGCCATCAGGCTCAGAAATTTTTTATGAAAGATACCACGGTGAAAAAGAACTGACCCTTATGGAAGCAGACCATGTGTTTACTGGAAAGCATGAAGAGCTTACAGCTTTAGTAACCGGGTGGTTAGCAAAACAAAAGAACAAAGTGGGCACTTTATGCAGAACACACTAATTTAAAACCAAAAAACAAAAATGGAGAACTTACCAATTGGTTTGGCAAGCTCTCCATTTTTATTTTTTGGTGTTGTCAATTTACAATGTCTTGCCGGCATTGACGGCACTGGAAATGACAAGATCTGAAGGTTTGACTTTTCCTTTGGGAATCACATTGGAATTTTCCAGATCTTTAATCCAGGGAACAATCAGGGACTCATCGATTTCAGTACCAGCTGCAAAGTAGTGGGTGGCGTTAACCGGCACCCCAATCCAATCCTCAGTAATTTTCCGGGCCTCTTCCGGATGCTCATTCGCCCATTTTTGCGCCTTGACAATTGCCCGCGAGAATTTTTTGACAGTCTCAGGGTTTTTGGCGATAAAATCCTCGTTAAAAACATAGTAGGTTATGCCGCCGGCAACCGTAATTTTGGCGTCCAGACTATCGGCAATTTTGACCATACCGGCTTCTTCCATCGACTTATAAAACGGCGGATGCACGCCGGCTACGGCCACCAGTCCCTGTTTCAAAGCTTGAACAGCCTGAATGTCCGGCATGGTAACCCATTCAATTTTATCTCTGGCTACCCCTTGATTATCGGCGATATTATTTGCCAGGAAATCGGCGCAAATATTAGTAGTTATGGTAGAAAACTTCAACTGCCCCGGTAGTTTGTTCAGGTCGGCAAAAGAATGAATATCCGGATTATTTTTGGGATTTACATACCAATTCATATGGCGCAGCTTGGGATCCTGATCCGGCAACGGATCAATCCCGCCTGTAACCACCCCTTTGATCTTGGCGCCGCCGGCTATTGCCACTGCCATCTGGTTGGGATGAAAGCCACCGCCGATATCATTGTTGCCGTTGAGAACCGACGGAATCTGTTGAGCTGGCTGCGTATCCCCCGTAAAAACGATCTCCAGTCCTTCTTCTTTGAAAAACCCTTGCGTCACACCCACAGCAAACGGTGTGGAGCCGCAATCCTTTCGCGTCCAGGTTTTAAGGGGAATCAGCCCCTTATCTTTAGCGGTTGCATCACTGACAGTCTGTCTATTGCCAAGATTGGCGCCATAGGCAACAGCGCCTAAAATGGCCACACTAACCAGACCTATTATAATTTTCTTCACAGTTTTTTTATCAGCCATACTACTCTAGCTCCTTATTTTAATATTCAGGTGTATTTTCTTTCCAATTGATTAATCTGCGTTCCAGCTTGCTAAACACGAAATTGAGTAACAAGCCTAATGTGGATATGGTGACGGTCGCCGCAAACAGCCTGGGAATTTGATAATTATTTTGGGCATTCCATACCAGCCAACCCAAACCGCTGCTGGCGCCAATCATCTCGGCGGCGATGAGCATAAAGAAAGCCACGCCTGAGCTCATTTTTATGCCGTGGAAAATACCGGGTAACGCAGCCGGAAAAATGACCTTAGTAAATAAGGCTGGGCCGCTTACTCCCATGGAACGGGCCGACTTGAGCAGCAACGGTTCCACCCCTTTTATGCCGGTAACGGTGTTGAGCAGAATGGGCCACAGGCAAACCCAAAAAATCATGGCGACTTTGGATACTTCGCCAATACCGAATAATAAGATGAAGACAGGAAATAAAGCAAAGGGGTTTACTTCTCCCAGCAGCCGTAAGACCGGGGTAACAATACGTTCAAACAACTTAAATGAGCCTCCCAGCAGGAAACCCAGAGGAACCCCAATGATAACCGCCAGTAAGAAACCAAAGAGCGCCCGGCCTAAACTAACTCCAATGTGTTTGGTTAATACCCCGCTGAGCAGAAGTTCCCAAACAGTGCTCAGCACCTCCGACGGCGGCGATATAAATGTATGCGGGACCCAGCCGGCACGAGGAGCGATTTCCCAAATAATCACAAACACGATAATGGATATGCCGTTTGTCAGCCCATTTGTCAGCCAGGACAAAATTTTTCCCGGCCATTTTTGTCTTTTTGAAGTGTTTACAACGTCTGCCGATGATTTTTTTAATGCCGCTTCTATGTTTTATCCCCCCTTTCCAAGCAGTTGACCTGCTTTTATAAATTACTGATTTAAGTAGTTCCGCTAATTTCAGGTGCTGGTTTCAGAATCCTGCCGCCAATCCACAACACTCTCTTCCAGCCAGTGCAGCAGGTAGTTTATTGCCATTCCCAAAAGAGCAATGGTGATGGTTGCCGCAAATAAGCGGGGAATTATATTATTCATGGCCGAATTGTGAATCACCCAGCCTAAGCCAGCGCTGGCGCCAATCATTTCCGCGGCGATGAGCATAAGGAAAGCATGGGAAGCACCAGTACGTACCCCGGTAAAAATAACCGGCGCCGTACCCGGCAAAATGACCTTGCGGAAAATGGTCATCCGGTCCGCCCCCATGGACCTGGCGCTTTTAATATACAGCGGATCTACCTGTTGAATCCCGGCAATGGTAGTAAAAAGCACCGGCCAAATGCTGGACCAGAAAATAATGCTTACTTTGGCAACTTCGCCTATACCGAAAAATAAGATAAAGATGGGAAACAGGGAAAAAGCGTTCACTTGCCCGAGCAAGCGCAACAAGGGCTGCATATGGCGGCCCAATGCCGGAAAAACTCCCCCCAGCAGAAAACCGAGCGGTACCGCCAGCGCGACAGCCAGCGCCAAGCCGATAAAAGTCCGCTGCAAGCTGGCTGCTATATGGATGAATAAATCCCCATTAGCCGCCAATTTTCCTGCAGCCAGCAGCACTTCCGACAAAGGCGGGATAAATTGTGCGTCAACCAAACCGATACGGGGAGCGATTTCCCACAAAAGGAAAAAAGCAATAATCCCGGACACATCAATCAACCACTCGATGAAACTATTTTGTGACTCTTTCATTAAACTCCCCCTCTAAGTATTTATAAAAACAAAAAAGGCCGGAAAGATATTCTCAAAGAGATACCTTACCAGCCTTTAGTTTTTAACTAATCAGCCTGGAAATAATAGATTATTAATCTCTTTTTAAATTACAATATCTTTGCAGAATTGTCAATAGGGTATTGTAAGTACTAGACAAAGCATACCAACAATACCAACAAAGTTTTTATTGACAAAACCATTATTGCAGGCTTACATTAAAATTATCTTAACATCCGCAAATACGCCGAGGCTGAACAGGTAAAATGACAGTCTGATTTTAGAGAAATATCTCTTTTCTATGACGATCCTGAGCCAAGAGAGGAAATATTGATGACAATTAAGGTGTTGGTGGTTGATGACCATTTTTTGTCGCGCAAAGGCATAACCAGTATGCTTTCAGCCCATTCCATGTTTGAAATAGCCGGCGAAGCAACTAACGGTCAGGAAGCTTTGGAAAAGGCCAAGGCTTTGATGCCGGACCTTATTTTGATGGATATCCGGATGCCGGGCGGCAGTGGCTTGGAAGCTACCCGTCTGATCAAAGAAGCAATGCCGTATGTAAAGATTGTTATTCTCAGTGTATCTGATGATGTGCAGGATTTTTTTGAAGCAATAAAAAAAGGGGCTCAGGGTTATTTATTGAAAAACATGGAACCGGAATACTGGTTAGACTACATTATCAGTATTGTCCAGGGGGAAGCGCCCATTTCCCGGATGATAGCCGCAAAAATTCTGCAGGAGTTTTCCGTCCAAAAAGTCGATTTAGCCGGCTATAAGTTATCTGAGCGGGAAAATGAGGTACTCCAGCTGGTTAGCCAGGGACTGGGCAACAAAGAAATCGGCGAAAAGCTTTATATCAGTGAAAGTACTGTTAAAAACCATTTACGCAATATTTTAGCCAAGCTCCATCTGCAAAACCGCATGCAACTCATCTCTTTTGCTTATAAAAACGGCCTTATTAACGATTAGGGTGATGCCCAATATATTGGCATGGAGGTCTGCTTGTGTTTTTAAACAGAGAAAAAAGCAAAGGCGCCGCTAAGCAGAACCTTTGCCTTGAGTATTTTCTCTGATCAGACTAGAATATCAAAAATTATTGACAGGCTGATTGCAGATTGGGCTTTATTGTTTAATTCACAGATGTCCCGGCTTCCCTTATTGGACTGCTACATTTTCAAATTCACGAGTGATAAGATCCGAAGGTTTTAACTGCCCCGGGGTAAGTCCTCCACTATTCTCCAGATCCTTAATCCATGGAGTCAGATCGCTTTCTTTTATTTCGGATGTAGTCGCAAAATAATGCACCCCTGTAACCGGCACGTTGATCCAATCCGCAGTCAGTTTCACTGCTTCCTGGGGATTTTCGTCGCTCCATTTCTGAGCGGCCACTATCGCTCTGACAAACTTTTTAACCGTTTCGGGATTGTTCTTGATAAAGTCATCTTTGAAATAGTACAGGCTGGACCCGGCTGATTCACCCAGTCCGGTATCGGTTGAATCGGCAATTAATACCAGTCCCGCGTCTTCTGCCGATTTGTAGTAAGGCGGGTGTACCTGGGCCACATCGAGAATACCCTGGCTGGTAGACTGAATGACTGCTATATCATTGGTAAAGGTAACCCATTCAAACCGGTCCCTGGGTACCCCTGCTTTATCCAGCAAAGTATTGAAAAGAAATTGGTTGCAGCTATTGGTAGTTCCGTCGGTTTTTATTTGTTGACCCGGTTTATAGTTTTTCAGATCGGCAATTGACTTAATACCGGATGCCGGGTTAGCATAAAATCTCATATGGCGAAATACGGGGTCCACATTAGCAGGAGGCTCAATCTGCTGCCTGGCGACTGCAGTTACGGCTGCTCCGCCTGCTTTGGCAATAGCCAGCATATTGGGCTGAGCTGTGCCGATGTCATTATTCCCGTTTAATACGGAAGGAAGAATCTGAGTTGCAATCAGTTCGCCGGTATATACAAGTTTTAGTCCTTCTTTTTCCAGGAATCCTTTTTTGTCAGCAACGACCCAGGCAGTTGAAGCGCATGTTTTGTAAGTTGGAACCCTGATTTCGATCAAGTCCTTCTTATCCGAACTGCTTAGCTGTACGGTTCCCTTCCGGGCGCCAAAACCTACGGCCACCAGCACGGCCAGAACCACCACGCCGACGATTGCCAATTTAATATTTCTCTTTTTGTCCGTCAAAATTATCCTCTCCTTTTACTTTATAAATTTATTAATTTTTATTTCCCTCAAAGGCATTTTCCCGCCAAACCAGCAATCTCGCTTCCAGCAACCGGAATACCTTATTAATAATAAGGCCGATAATGGCGATAAGCATCGTAGCTCCGAAAAGCTGCGTTATCTTGTAAGTTTCCTGGGCATTTCTTGTCAACCATCCCATCCCGCTGCTCGACCCCAGCATTTCGGCAGCTATAACCATGATAAACGCTAACTGAGCCCCAATTTTCAGTCCGTTAAAAATACCGGGCATCGCCGCCGGCAGGATAACCTTGAAAAAAAGGGTTTGTTTACTTGCGCCCATGGAACGGCCTGTCTTTAGCAATAAAGGATCAACCCCCTTGATACCCATAATGGTATTAAAAATAATCGGCCATTGGCAGACCCAATAGATCATCGAGACTTTACTCAATTCACCAATTCCGAGAATAAGAATGAATACAGGAAATATAGCAAAGGGATTTACTTTTTCCAGCAGCCGGAAAAAGGGCAAAAATAATTTTTCTAGGGTTCTAAACATCCCACCCAGCAAAAAGCCTGCCGCTATGCCTACTGCCGCAGCTAAAAACAGGCCAATCGCCGCTCGCTGAAGACTGATTGCCATATGCTTGGATAACTCACCTTGTATAGCCAACAAATATAGTTTTTCAACTACCGAAAAAAATGTGGGAATAATTGTTTTATCCAACACGCCGTATCTCGGCAGCACTTCCCAAGCGACAAAAAACAATATCACCGGTAAGTTGCTGCCAAAGATAAAGTTTCTGATTTGGACTAACGCCTTTACCAATCCATTACTCATATTTTCACCCACTAAATAATAAAACTCAAACAAGTTTAATTGGTCGATTCCGGTTCAGTTTCCCGCCAGGTAATGAGAGTATTCTCAAGCCATACCAGAAAATAATTGATAATAAGGCCAATAACGGCTATGGCGAGGATTCCCAAATAAAGCCTGGGTATCTGCCAGTTATCCTCTGAATTCCGGATCAGCCAGCCCAGACCCATATTGGCGCCAAGCCATTCAGCCCCAATCAACAGCATAAACGCCATCGTGGTCCCGGTTCTGATACCTGTAAAAATTTGCATAGCCGCTCCCGGAAGAAAAACCTTGAAGAACATGGAGAATCCGTTTACCCCCATGGCCTTGGCACATTTAATCACCAGCGGATCAACCTGCTTTACCCCCTCCATAGTAGTGAATAAAATCGGCCAAAAGGAAGCCCAGAATATGATGCTGTATTTTCCCCCCTCCCCCACTCCGAACAAAATAAGAAATAGCGGCAAAAGGGTCATGGTGTTGATTTGGGCACATAGATTCATGAACGGCTCAAAATATTTGGCAACCTTGGGCAGCCACCCCCCTAAGATAAAACCCAAGGGAAGTCCAATGATAATTGATATGAATAAACCGATAAAGACTCTTTCCAGGCTCACCGCTATGTGCACATACATGTCGCCATTTTTCACCAGTACCCACCCTGCTTCCAGCACTTTGGAAACCGGCGGAATAAATTTGGGATTGGCCCAACCGATAACGGGTGCTACCTGCCATAATAGAAAGAACAAAACAATAAGATAGTAACTGATAAATTGGTCGTTTATTTTACGCACCCAATTGAGCATGAATTTCAACCTTCCTTCTGACAATTCCCGGCCTAAACAATATCACTTCCTTCCAAACAGCAAAAAGAGACCAAGGCTGTTTTCCAAAAAAACAGTTCCTTAGCCTCCAGTGTGATAACCGGTCAGCATCCGTTATTAATTTAACGATTCAATAACTATAATAAAAGCTTAGTTGTATTATAAATCATACAAATTTTCTTGTAAAGCATTTATCAAACCACAGTTTTTGTCCTTGGAGCAGCGCTTTTTTCTCAATTTTCCCGGAATACGTAAAATACCGGTCCCGCAGGATATTGACAAGACATTAGATATCATATATTCTATTAACTGTAGGAATTATTACTAAATTATAAAAATAAGCTTTTTGCACATTGTTACCCGCTACGTGAATAACTGCATAAAACTTAACTGACTTAAGAAATGAAGAGGTTAAGCCACAATAGGGTGGTTTAGCCTCTTTTCTTTATTGTAACAAGCAAAATTAGCATTGCCCCTGTCCTGCAAACTGCCAATTCATTATTTATTTTTCCTGGTTCATTTGGGTCTGAGTCTTAAAAAACCATCACAATTAGGAGGTTATCAAGTGACTACTTTCATCGAACGCGCGAAATCCACCTGCGCTCTTGGCGGTGCAATTGTTACCGTATCGGCCCTGCCGAAAGCAATTCCCATCGTTCATGGCTCGGGAGGTTGCGCGACCATGTTGTCAGGTACGTATAACTCGGCAAGCGGCTACAAGGGTTCCGGGTATTGCAGCGGCCATATGACACCCACCTCGAATGTTGTCGAAAGAGACATCGTTTTCGGCGGCGAAGAGCGGTTGGAGGAGCAGATTGCCAACACCATCAAAATAATAGACGGCGACCTTTACTTTGTGGTTTCCGGCTGCCAGGTCGAAATCATCGGCGATGATATCATAGGCGTGGCCCGCCGTTTTAAAAACGGAGTGGCGCCTGTTCTTGCGGCGAATACGCCGGGCTTTTTGGGCAACGGTTTTAAAGGGTATGAAGCGGTGTTGAGCACCCTGGCATCCGAGTTTGTTGAACCCAAGGCGGTAAAGGATGAAAAGGCCGTTACTATATTAGGGATTATGCCTGGCCAGGACGTCTTTTACCGGGGTAATATCCGTGGAATCAAAAGGTTGTTAAAACGGTTGGGCCTAAAGGTCAATACCTTCTTTGGCGATGGAGAAACCATCGAGAATATAAAAAATTACGGGGATGCCGCCCTGACAATTGTATTTTCCGATAAATACGGCATTGATACCGCCAGGGTTTTCGAAGAAAAGCATGATATCCCTTATATTACCGCCGATCTCCCCATTGGCGAAACGAGAACCGATGCGTTTTTACATAAGATCGGCGAACGGCTGGGAATTGATCCGGCGGCAATCAAAGCGCTTATTGCTGAGGAAAAACGGTATTATTACAGCTATATCGAAAGGTTTCTGGATATCTACGGTGACATAGACCTGCAGAGATATGCAATTGTTTCCGCCGATATCAACTATGCATTTTCACTGACAAGCTATCTGGCCGACGATTTGGGCTGGGTCCCGCATCTCGTTGTCATCAACGAAGATTTAGATGATTTGAACAAAAAGAAATATGAACTAAAATTTGATAAGTTAGGTTCGGAAACCAAACCAAAAGTGATATTTGAGCAACACGCCGGGCAGCTTCTCAATCATATCCGGCAGAGCTGGAAGTACAACTCCAACGATAAATATTATGATGCTCTCAGTCCGGCTTTCCTTGTGGGCAGCAGCCTCGAAGCCAGTACAGCGCAGAAGATCGGAGCGGCATTCCTTCCCGTTTCATTCCCGGTCACCAACCGGGCTGTTTTGGACAGAGGATACACAGGATACAGAGGCGGCTTGACACTTGCTGAAGACCTTATCTCAGCACTAGTCAGCAATCGATAAATAAGGAGGTATTACCATGTCTAAATTGACCGAAGATCTTACTTATGACTATTTATCAGCCGAGGCCGCGCCTACCCGGGAAGAACGGATCGGTGCCTGCAACGCATTTGGCGGTTCCTGTCAAAGTCTAAAAGTTGGCATGGGGCAGGGTTGCACCAAGTATAACAGCAGAAAGTTTGCCCAGGGCGGCGGTTGCCAGTTAAGCCTGGCTTTAGGGATCGTCAGGAGTTTCCAGAACTCGGTAACCATCATTCATGGTCCCCTTGGCTGCGCTTCCACTAACCTAAGTGTGGCCGGGGTGACCAAAACAGCGCGGATACTAAAGCAAAAACAAGGGACCGATAATGTCTGGATACACACTAATCTGGATGAAAATGATGTAATTGCCGGCGGCATTGACAAATTGCGCCAGGCGATCTTGTATGCGGAAAAGGAATATCGCCCGGATGCCATTATCATCGGCAATAGCTGCGTGCCCGGCATTATAGGCGATGATATCGACACCCTGCTGGATGAGCTCGACGGGCAGATTGCGGCCAAAGTTGTGCCTGTTCACTGTGAAGGGTTTAAAAGCAAGTTTGTCGCTACCGGCTACGACTCCGCCTATCATGGAGTACTAAAGAAATTGGTTGATCCGGTTAAAAAATATGACAAAGTAATTCCGGACGAGGTTGCGGATGCCCGCGAAAAATATATCCTCAGCAAGACTGTGAATCTTTTAAATGTTGGTTCCACCAGCTATGGTGATGAAGTTGAGTTGTCCAGGCTGCTCCAGGCCCTGGGTCTGAATGTCCGGGTATTGCCTTTGTATGCCAGCATTGATGAAATATCGCGTATCGGCGAAGCGGCGCTGAACATCAGCATTTGCGCGACGCACGATGATTATCTCACCGGTCACCTGAAAGAGCGTTTCGGTACAGAATATGTCATTGATACCCTGCCCATCGGCATCAAAAACACGAATCAGTGGCTGCGTACAATTGCAAAATTCTTCCAACTCGATAGCGAGGTGGAACAACTAATCGCGCTTGAAACAGCGCAGCTTGAAAAAGCTCTCGAACCCTTTAAAAAAGCCTTTAAAGGCAAAACTGTGTTTGTGGGCGGCGGTGAGACCCGCATCTTTACAACCGCCGAATTTTTTCAGTCATTGGGCATGAAGGTTCTGGGACTGAAACCGCACAATTTCGACCGTTTTGCCGTGCCGATGATTGACGATATCGATGACCCGGATGCCGTTATTGACGTTGCCCCGGGACAACCGGCGGAAGAATTGAATGTGCTCAACCGGCTCAGGCCCGACCTCTATGTCGGCCATACGGGCGCACACGCCTGGGTGACGAAACTGGGCATTCCCACCGTTCCACTTTTCGGGCAGTCGTTTAACTATATGGGCTATTCAGGCGCATTTGAGTTGGCCAGAAAAGCGGCGAAAAAGCTTAAAAATACTTCCTTTTCCAAAAAAATATCGGCCAATGTACTGCTGCCGTTTCGGCCGGAATGGTATGAAAGCAATCCGTTCGACAATATCAAAGAGTTCGACAATATCGACAATATCAAAGAGGCACATATCAAAGAGGCGCAGGGTTGACACAAAGATATCTATATCTCGCGCGGTCGGAGTGCTTCCGGCTATGGGTGAAGGGTATCTGTGGTATCTGTAAGGAAGAAAACAAAATACTGGTAAACCGGTAATTGGACGCAAAAGAGGAACGCCTGGATGATGTGGGCGTTCCTCTTTATTTCATTTCCAATGAATTGCTTATTTTTTTGCAAACGGATTGAATTCGTTGGTATAAATCTGATCGGGCTTGATGCCGGGCTTAATTTCGCCAAATTCCGTTAACAGGTCGATCCACACTGTTACTGATTCCTCCGTTATGATTCCATCGGGAGCAAAATAACGTGGTTTTATCTGTTTCGGATCTACGTTGGCTCTCTTGGCGGTAATTTCAGTAGCTTTCTGCATGTTGGCATTCTGCCAGTTGATGGTTTTCGCCATGGCAGTGACAAAACGTCTTACTACGTCAGGCTTTTCTTTGATAAACTTTTCAGTGAAATACAAGGGCGTCCCGCCGGCTTTGGTGCCCCAGGGCTCAAAATCGCTGAACAGGTAATTAAATTCTTTACTCTGCCTGAGTTCGGCGGGCAGTTGCCGGCTAAATCCGGCCACGTCAACTTCACCCTGGCGCAAGGCTTGTTCCATCAGCGTATCGGGCATGATGATAATCTCAATTTTGCCGCGCGGGTCTTTTATGCCGCCGGTACGCATATATCCGTACGGTATATACTCATTGCAGCCGCCGTAAGTAGCTATGCCTATTTTTTTGCCCACCATGTCTTGCGGGCCTTTTACCGGGCTGTCTTTCAGCGTTATATACGTGTGGTGCGGTATCTCTTCCGTGGTTTCCGACTGGGCCACCACCGCCTTTATCTTGGCGCCGGCGGAAATCCCGGCAATGGTCCGGTTGACATGAGCGCCGCCCACATCAATTTTCCCGGCGACAACGGAAGCAACCAGCTGTCCGCTTGGCACCTGCCCGACATACTCCAATTTTATACCCTGTTCCGCAAAATAACCCAGTTCCTCGCCAACCCAGTAGAGTACGGTTGAGGTAGCATCGGCGACGGGAGTCGGTACCCGTATAACATCATACTTTTTCCCATCGCCGGCCGTTGCCGTATCCTTCTTCTGTTCCTTGGAGCATCCAACCGCAAATACCAAGGCCAGCGCCAGCAGTGCAGCCATTATCCGCCTAACAGCAGTTGTTATTTTCATTCATACCGGCCCCCTAATTAATTCACTACAGCCGCCTAAGAAAGCATTTCAACAAAAGCTTTTACCCGGGTAATTACCTGGCCGGTTGGCGCACCGGTCTGGAATGATCCCTCCAGATTAATGCTGGGTATTCCTTTTGCATGGAAATATTTTCGCCACATCTCCCGGTCGACGCTGGCGAAGGAACAGCCGATATAACCGTAAAGGATGAGACCGCGGGCATTCAGTTTGTCAACTTCGTGCTCAAGCACATTCCGGGCATACACGCCAGCGCCGGCGCCGGCATTGTCATATACCCACCTGGCCAAGGACTCTACCGGCGGCACATCCTCCCGGTACAGTTTAAAGGGAACGCTGCGCAACCCCAAGAGGGCGCCGCCGGCTTGGTCAATGGCTTCATAAATGCCGAATTCCTGGCCGGTTCCCCCGGCCCAGACCAAGGGTATGACCTTCTTTAACTCCTTTTCATCGACCGGTTTATTTTCCAGTTCCTCAATCAGCAAATCAATGGCCGCTTCATATTCTTCCGGCTTGCCGAAATAATTGTTCAAGCCGATATTCAGCATTACAATGGTAGCCAGGCTGCGCACATAGAAAGGATGCTTCCGCCGCAATTCCAGAACTGTCTTCAGTTTATTCAGCAGGCGGTTTTTTCTTTGAATTTCCCTTATCAACTTGTCTTCGTCAATCTTCCTACTGCCGGTAAGCCATTCGGCCACGTCATAAATTTCATCAACAAGAAACTGGATCAATTTTTCCAAACGTTTGCCTTCCACGGTCGGCCCGCGGTAAACAACATCATTGTTGTACACGTCATAGCCTTCCCGTTTCATGATCTCCCAGGCCAGATTGTACGGCTCGCAGGCTGAACTATTGCCGAGAATGCGGTTTATGGTAGAGGTGTTGCGGCGCAAATGCCATTGCCCTACCGTGCATTTTACCATTGAGCAGGTTTCCACCGGAAACTGATAGTAGTCTTCGGCTATCTGCATTGCTTCCTTGTCGCTTAGCCTTCCCATCTCGCCATAAGCCACCGGAATAGTATCGCAAGCATAGATCAAGGGCACTTGCCAACCGACACCGCCGGACCAAATTGCCTTCGTTTTCCCTTCCTTGTAGGCTTTTTCAGCATCAGGTATGTAGGATTCAGAAAGGTTCAATATTTTGTTGATTGCAGGCGAATAATGGTGAACCTGCCGGCAATGCTCATAATAATCCCGCTGACTTTGAATGTCCTCAATATCCATAGTAACAAGTACCTCCCTAACTGGCTAATCCTTCTTTTTCCGACCGGTCGGCCGCGACGGTCTTCTGGGCGATAACCGCCGCTCCGAGCGCCCCGGCATAAATAGCATCCAGTTTGACTACACTGAACGGATGGTCCAATACTTCTTCCAGCGCCTTTTTCATGCCCCTATTGTTGGAAACCCCGCCGGAGAATACCAGATCGGCTTCCAAGCCAATCCGGTTGAAGAGGTTTTTTACGCGGCGGGCGGTGGCAATGTGGATGCCGGCCGCTATGTCGGCCCTTTTTTCGCCCTTGGCTTTTAACGAAATAACCTCCGACTCGGCGAATACTACGCACTGGCTGCTGATATCCGACGGTTTGGTGGCTTTCAACGCTTCATCACCCAACTGTTCGGTAGTCAAATCCAGCAATCCGGCTACTTTCTCCAAAAACCGGCCGGTACCGGCGGCGCATTTGTCATTCATGATAAATTCCACTACTTTGCCGGTTTTCGGATCCACCCGGATGGCTTTGGAATCTTGCCCGCCGATATCCACGATGGAACGGACTTTCGCATTCAACGCATGGGCCCCCATGGCATGGCAGGATATTTCCGTTACAATTTTGTTCTTAATACCACCAAAATTCAGAGCGATACGGCCGTAACCCGTGCCAACAATATAGACAATATCCGAATGCTGCAGACCGGACTGTTTTAATAACTTCTCAAACAGCTTATCGGCAGTTTGCTGGGCAAATACGGCGGTGGGGGTAATCGCCGTGTACAATTCCCCCTCGTGAAAAAGCACGGCTTTGCCTGTCCGCGATCCGATATCAATGCCGATAACCTTGTCGCTGGTTATGGTGGAGCCTACCTTTTTGTCAAGTATTTCTTCTATTTTCATAGTAATCCACTCCTTGTCTCTTTTAAAGATACCTTTTTAAGAAAGCATTTCGACAAAGGCTTTTACCCGGGTTATCACCTGGCCGGTCGGCGCCCCTGTCTGGAATGATCCTTCCAAGTTAATGCTGGCAATGCCTTTTTCATGGAAATACTTCCGCCACATCTCCCGGTCGACGCTGGCGAAGGAGCAGCCGATATAGCCGTACAGGATAATGCCGCGGGCATTCAGTTTGTCAACTTCCTGCTCAAGCACGTTGCGGGCGTACACGCCGGCGCCGGCGCCGGCATTGTCGTATACCCATCTGGCCAGCGATTCAACCGGCGGAACATCCTCCCGGTACAATTTAAACGGAACGCTGCGCAACCCTAACAGGGCGCCGCCGGCTTGATCGATGGCTTCATAAATGCCGAATTCCTGACCGGTTCCGCCGGCCCAGACCAAGGGTATGACACTCTGTAGCTCCGCTTCATCCACCGGTCTATTTTCCAGTTCCTCAATGAGCAAATCAATGGCCGCCTCAAATTCTTCCGGCTTGCCGAAGTAATTGTTCAAACCGATATTCAGCATCACAATGGTAGCCAGGCTGCGCACATAGAACGGATGTTTCCGCCGTAATTCCAGAACTGTCTTCAGTTTGTTCAGCAGACGGTTCTTTCTTTTAATTTCTTCTGTTAATTTGTCTTCATCAATTTTCTTGCTGCCGGTAAGCCATTCCGCCACATCGTAAATCTGGCTGACAAAAAACTTGACCAACTCTTCCAGCCGCTTGCCTTCCACCGTAGGTCCGCGGTACACAACGTCATTGTTGTATACGTCATAGCCTTCCCGCTTCATGATCTCCCAGGCCAGATTAAACGGCTCGCAGGCTGAACTATTGCCAAGAATGCGGTTTATGGTACTGGTGTTGCGGCGTAAATGCCACTGACCCACCGTGCATTTCACCATTGAGCAGGTTTCCACCGGAAACTGGTAATAGTCTTCCGCTATCGCCATAGCCTCCTTGTCGCTTAAACGCCCCATTTCACCAAATGCCACCGGAGTAATACCGCAAGCATAAATCAGCGGTACTTCCCAGCCATAGCCGCCGGCCCAAATAGCTTGCTTCGCTCCTTCCTTATATGCCTTTTCGGCATCGGGAATGTAAGATTCGGAAAGGTCTAATAGCTTATTGACCGCGGGTGAATAACTATGGATCTTTTTGCAATGTTTGATATACTCATGCTGACTTTGAATGTCCTCGATCTCCATCCGTGTTCTCCCCTCTTTCTCCTAATACTTCCACAAAGGCCTCCAGTCTTGTTTTCAATTGTCCCTGATCGCTGGCCGAATAATCAACAGGCACTTCTAATACCGGTATTCCCAGTTTTTGATAGTGCCGGAAAAACTCATGTTTTATCTGACCGTAGCAGGGACAGAACTTAAGATATACGTATAAAACCCCGTCTACCTTGTATTCCTGCGCCAGTTGCCCCGAGATTTCCACCCGTTCGTATAATGGCTTCATCCGCGTGCACGGCGATTGATCCAGATAGCCTTCCGCCAGCGCTTGATAGGGGTCCCCTTCTTCGTTAATGTGGAAGCCTACGTTTCTCGATCCGGTGCAATGGTCTTCGATGACGACCCGCGCTCCTACCGTGTTTTCAATCAGTTCCAACAGGCGACGGTCGCCATCGGCAACAATCCCGCCCGCCATCATCAGGCGGATTGGCTTGTTCCCTTCATCCGGCACCGCCGTTAACTTTTCATAGATCTGTTCATACAATACCAGAAGTTCTGCCGGCGGCAGATAGTAGTACCCTTTGATAAGTTCCAGCAGGTCGCCGCCTTTGAGGGGCGGGTTATCCCGTTTACGCAGTTCGGAAATTTTGCGCAGCACCGCCCGGACTTTATTGTAAAGTTTTATTTGTTCCCGTACTGATTCAACATCAACGGTATTGCCGGACAGTTTTTCCAAATCTTCCTTAAAGTTCAATATTTCCGTGCGGTAGTAATCCCGGGATGATTCCTTATGCCGCAGCCGCGGCAGAATGTATATATCCGACGGGGTAAAGAAGTCGCCGACGGCCTCGCCGACCTTTTTGATGCAGTCGCAGGTATAGAAGGTGTATACTTTATCCAGCGCTGTGTATAAAGGATCGCCTTCTTTGAAGGCTCCCAAAATACTTTTGGTGAAATCGCAAAATACACTCTGGGTAATTTGTTCCCCGCTGGCAACGATTTGGGTATCGCCCATTTTAAACAGCCGCAGTTGGTTGACTCCCGCCGCATTGATCAGTTCCAGCGGGGTATAGGTGCACAAGTAACCTACATTCTTCCTGCCGTCCGCCTGGGTAATAATGATTTCCTGTTGTTTGGCGATCCGGTTATGCAGCTCGGTCAGGTCCAGAGAATGGCCTTCCCCGGCCACAGCCCCTTTGTGAACGCCGGCCGCCTCAAAGTTGAGGGCATGCACCGCCGCTCCAACAGCGCCGGCATAAATAGCGTCCAGTTTGAATTCGCTGATCGGGTGTTCCATAAGATTTTCGATTGCTTTTCGCATGCCGATATTATTGGCTACACCACCGGAAAATGCCAGTCCCGGTTCCAAGCCGATCCGGCTTAGGAGATTTTTTACCCGGCGGGCAGTCGCCAAATGAATACCGGCCGCAATATTCTCCGGCGATTCTCCTCTGGCCCGTAGGGAAACCACCTCCGATTCGGCGAATACCACGCATTGGCTGCTGATTTCCGCCGGTTTGTCGCCTCTTAATGCTGTTTCGCCCAGTTGGCTCAAATCCAGGTCTAAAAGCTGCGCTACCCTTTCCAGGAATCGGCCTGTGCCGGCCGCGCATTTGTCGTTCATGACAAACTCCACTACTTTACCGGTTTCCGGGTCGACTTTAATGCCTTTGGAATCTTGTCCGCCAATATCGATGATGGTTTTTATCCCGGCATTAAGGTAATGCGATCCCAGGGCATGACAGGATATTTCGGTAACAATCTGGTTGGGTACGTCCGCAAAGCTCAAGGCGACCCGGCCATAACCGGTGCCGACGATATAAGATATGTCGGTACGCTTTTTACCCGAGGCTTCCAGAAGTTCGGCCAATAATTCCTCAGCCGTTTCCTGCATATCGATCCCGGTCGGCACCTGGGCCGTATGGATTTCATCCCCGCTTAACAGTACCGCTTTTGCTGTCCGCGAACCGATATCAATGCCGACTACGGTTGATCCGGTTATAGTCGAGACTAGGGACTCGTCGATGACTTCTGCTATCTTCACTTTGTTTCTCTCCTTTTGTCTTTTCTTTATATTTTCTTTACCTGGTAATGCATAACCCCTAACATCAAGCGGGTTCCATGTTCTCCTTCCAGCGGGAAAGATAATTTTCCAGCTTAACAAGCAGGTAATTCACAGTCACTCCCAGGATTATCAGCACCAGAATACCGGCATACATCTTCTCAATCTCGTATTGGGCCCGGGTGGCAAAGATAAAAAAACCAAGCCCGGAACTGGCTCCCAGCATCTCGGCCGCCACCAGGATGATAACAGAGCGGGTCGCGCTTATTCTAAGCCCGGTAAGAATGGAAGGAACCGCTGCCGGCAATATTACTCTGGTAAACAAGAATAAACGGGATATGGACATTGATCTGGCCGCTTTTATCAGCAGGGCATCGACTGTTTTAACTCCTTCGATGGTATTGATCAATATCGGCCAAAGGGAACCGTAAAAAATAATGCTGATTTTGGCTAATTCCCCTAACCCGAAAAAAAGAATAAACAAAGGATACAGTGCCAAAACCGGAGTGTTTCTGCATGTCTGCACCAGTGGATCGACTATTCTTTCAAACCGCTTGAACCAGCCCATAAGAATCCCCAACGGAACCGCCAGCGCCACTGCGAGGACGAAACCTGCCAGCGACCGCTGGAGACTCGATACCATATGGGTAAATAGTTCTCCTGTCAGAGTAATCTCTACCAATCCCAGGATCACATCGCTAAACGGCGGCAGACTGCGGTAATCAACTATGCCCATTAACGGCAGAATTTCCCATAGTGCGATGACAACGCCGATAGCGATTACTTTTTTTATATATCGCCAGCTTTTTTCATAATAAAATTTCATCATGTTTCACCTCCTCCGTGCTGCGCCCGACGACAGCGCACCTTTGGCGCCGTCAACAGCCAACTTCATCCAGCTGTCTTCCCGGTTACCTGTCTCTTAGTCATCATCATCCGCTATTTTTTCTTTCCAGCCGCCTGTTAGCCGTTTGTCCAGCTCAACCAACAGATAGTTGACTGTTACCCCGATAAAGGATAAGGTGATAATGCCGGCATACATTTCCGGCACTGCGTATCTTTCCTCCATGTAAAAAACCAAAAAACCCAAACCGGAATTAGCTCCTATCATTTCGGCCGCCACCAGGATAAGCAGCGAACTGGTGGCGCTAAGCCGGATTCCGGTCAAAATATAAGGCAAAACCGCCGGCACTATTACCTTGTAAAAAAGCGCAAATTGAGAGATGCCCATCGATCTTGCCGACTTTATTAATATTGGGTCAGTATTCTTTACCCCGGCAATGGTATTGAGCAAAGCCGGCCAAACCGCACCCCAGGTGATGATGGCAATTTTTGAAGCTTCCCCTAACCCGAAAAACAGCAGAAATACCGGATATAGTGCCAGCGTTGAAGAGTTCCGGCAGGCTTGCACCAGTGGGTCCACAACTTCTTCCAGCTTACTGTACCACCCCATAAAAATCCCCAAAACAATTGCCGCCCCCGCGCCTAAGCAAAAACCGGCAAAAGAACGCTGAAAGCTCACCCCGATATGCCTGAATAACTCGCCGGAACTGAGCAAGTTGTATAAACTTCGCGCCACGTCGCTAAAAGGCGGCAAAAGAAACGGATCCACCAGTTCCAGGCGGGGTATTACTTCCCAGATAATAAGCACCAGAGAAATGGCTATGATTTTTTCCAGTCCGGACGATAGCCGCGCAAAGGCCCGAAAAATATTGCTATTTTGTACGCCTTCAATCAGCTTTACCCTACTTTGATAAACCTTGCGAAGGCCGCTCACCGCATTTTCGTTCATACAGACACACCTTCTTTTTGTATACTTGATGGCATCTGTTGCCAATATCATTAGGTAATTAGGGATAGCATTTGTCAGCTTTTGCCTCCGAATGGCGAGCGTAAAAAAGAAAAGCCGGAGACGCAACTCGCGTCTCCGGCTTTTTTACCGGTCAACTCACGTAAGTTAAAAAAGTTTATTCGATATTTAAATCATTCTATCTACTGTCTTGTCACCTGTCAATAATCTATCTAACTATATTCTATCACCCGGCGATGCGTTTTCGCGCCGGGATCTCCCGTAAAACAATAAAAAAGCAAAACTTTTTCCGTAAGGAATAAAATTTTGCCTTCAGATTTCCTCTGATCAGCCATTTTTTAATGCTATTTTTTGTAAAGCATATCATTTATATTTAAAATTGTCAATATACATTTATAAACATAATTTTTTTGCTTGTCATTTTAGGTAAATTGTTATAACGAAAGTGTTTCGATATCCCAACCAACAATGGATTAAAGACAGATATTGATTTCTGGATTAAACTCGGTGAACGAAACGGTTTTTTCAAACCCGGGGAAGGAAAGCGTCCGATCTTTATACCAACGAACTCAATCCATATTACAAAGGCGAATTGAAGTAAATACATGCAAAAAGACATCTGTATAGGTGTCTTTTTGCATTTTTTTCACTCTAGTTTAGGGCATCTCCCTCTTGTTCAGTTGGGCGGCCGGTTCACAGGCTTTCCACAGCTTTTTGGGCCCATTTGGAATCCGCCAGCACGGCTCGGCCGATGCCGATAAGATCTGCTTTTCCTTCTGCCAACAGTCGCTCGGCAGCCTGCGCCTCGGTAATACCGCCGGTGAGAATTACCGGAATGGACACGACTTTTTTTATCGCCTCACTTAGAGGAGCAAAATAGCCTTGCCCGGTAAGGCCCGGAATGCTGTATCCCGAGAAACCGCCGGAAATATCAATGATGCTCACGCCGGCTTTTTCAAATTGCTGCGCCGCAATCTGACTGTCCCCAATGGTTGTGCCGCCTTCGCTAAAATCCGAAGCGCCTAACCGCAGGAGAATGGGAAACTCTTCCCCTACAGCTGCGCGCACGGCTGCAATCACTTGCAGATGGATGCGAATGCGGTTGTGCACATCGCCGCCATATTCATCCGTCCGCCGGTTGGTCAGCGGCGAGAAAAACTGATTGAGAAAGTAGCCATGGGCCGAGTGGATTTCCACTCCGTCAAAGCCGGCTTCCTTAACCCGGCGGGCGGCATCACCAAACGCAGTTACAACATCCGCTATTTCCTGCCGGGTAATTTCCCGGGGAATACTCCCCTTGCGCGGGTTGACTACGGCCGAAGGCCCCACCGGCGTTGTACCGGTAATTTCCGGAACAGCCGCGCTGCCGGCATGGTTAATTTGCACCACGCTCTTGGCGCCGTTACGGCGGATGATGTCCGCCAGTTTTTTTAACCCTTCAATTACATCGTCATCCGCAACCGAGAGTTGATTTTCACCGGCCTTTCCCTCCGGCTTAATGAAGCTATGCTCAACTATGATGAGGGATAGATACCCGCCCGCAGATTTTTCGGCATAGTAATCCAGTATTGCCGGGCTGACTTTTCCCCCCGGGTCAGCTTTGGCAGTAGCCATTGGCGGCATAACCAGACGGTTAGCCAGGGTTAAAGCTCCTGCCTGTAACGGTTTAAGCAAATAAGACATAAACATGACGCCCCCTTTATTAAATAATTAAGCTTGAGATAATTAAGAATTTATTATAAATCAAGATACCAAATAAATTGTACCTCAAACCTGCTATCAACATCCTCAATATAAGCATATTCATCAATTTTTCTTAAAACTGCTCCCTGTTTGTGATAAAACTTACAAGCAGGTACATTATTATTTTGACATTCAATTTTCATTTGTTTAAAACCATTGCTTCTTGACCACTCCACAGCAAGATCAAATAATTTCTGTCCTATACCTTGGTATTTATATGTATCAGATACGCGTATATCCCATAATACAGTTATGTCCTCTCTTCCATCAAGCATACGTATATCAGCAGTTCTGGAAACAATTGTTACCGCCCCAATAGGTTTTCCATCATCAAATGCCATAAAAAATGCCCAGTTTGTTATATCAAACTTTTCACTAAACTTTGTTGCCTTCGCATGTTTTGAAAAATCCCGTACATAATTTTTAACCGGTACTTCTTTTAAAAGAATACCTCCAAGTCCGTTATTGATTCTATCTAGCACATAATGACTCTTTACGTAAACTCGCATAGCAATTGTATCGTATTTTTTAAAATAATTACAATCTATTCTTTTATAACTTATCATTATATTCCCCCTTAAACGTATCATCATGTCTTTCGACTTTCCTAAAATGCGGCTCTGACTGCAGTTTAATTAGATATTATCTTTAATCCACCGGACAAAACTCTCTACCGACTCAAAAGATAAGTCCGGTTCCATGTCTTTGACACATTGTGCGTTCGCAGTATCGGCCCAAACGGCGCCGATTGAAACAGTGCCTGCCGCTTTGGCTGCTTTAATATCGTAAGCTGTATCTCCAATGTAAGCAACGTCCCTCGGATTATAGTTCCATACACTAAGCACCTTTTTAATGTGAGCGGGTTTATCGGCGCCATGTTCCGAGCCGGTTTGAACAACCTCGAATAACTCTCCCAATCCGGAATGCCGCAAAGAGATAGCCATGGTGCCGGGACCTTTCCCCGAAACAATTGCCAGTCTGATATTCCGCTCAGTCAATAAGGTCAAGGCAGCTTTAATCCCGGGAAAAGGTTCTGAATACTCACAGTGGGCCTCATCGTAGGCCGCCAAATAATGTTGCAGGCTTTCCTCCCACTTGTCAGGCAAAAGCTTTTTAAAAACGCCCTCTTCCGTTGGGCCGAACAAGGCGCTTATCTCGGCATCTGAGTACTCCCGGCCAAGGAACTTTAACAAGGTGCTGCGAAATCCGCTGTAGCACACCGGTAAAGTGTCAAGGAGCGTACCGTCCATATCGAATATAATGCCTCTTATTCTCATCTTGACATCTATCCTCCCCTTAAAGTCATCCCGGATTATTGCATTAGGCCAAATGTTATTAAAAAAAATAAGACCTCGCAGAAAATGCCGCTCTGCTGGCCTTCAGTCTTCTCACTGATCAGCTCAATGCTTAACAGGTTTATATAAAAACAAGCCTCGCTTTTTGTAAAGTGTAGCATTATACATGCCCGATGTCAATGTGATTTTTACCTAAAAAATACCAGATATCTTCTTGATCATATTGACACCACAGCAGTGTCTGGAGTAATATTATTTAATTATCGCCATAATCGGCTCCGGGGCATTTGGCTACAACGCGGGAGAAACACCGGCCGCTGCCCCGCGCCGGGAAGGCACGGTAACAATAATCAAATAAGGGATTAAAAAGACCGGAGGTTCAACTCCGGTCTTTCTAATTTATTGTTACAACAAATCTTGTTTCCTTTTTGCAGCAAATCTGATTATACCTTAATAAATGCAGTTGCCACAGCCCCGGCAACTACAGCTTGAATTTCTGCACAAATCCGGGTCCCTTGGAGTAATCCAGGTATTCAACCTCCCTGGCCGTGATTTTGAAGATCGCCGTATTCGGCAGATCCCCATTGGCAATTCTCTCTTTAAAGCGCGGGCTTCGGTCACTTAACAGTGCCACCGCCTTGTTTAATTCAGATTCCTGTTCAACTTGGGCCGCTTCACCAATGAGAAGTACGCTTTTCCAGCTGTCAAGGGTTTGGTTGTCGTGTTCAAAAAAGAAAGAGACCTGCTTATTTTTTTCAATCCCCTGCACTTTCGCCGCGCTTTTTTTCGTTGAAAAATAGATATCCAGTCCACTCGGCACAAAACTTCCCATTGAGCGGAGCACCGGGACATTGTCTTCCCTCACATAGGACAAAATCGCAAACCTGGTCTCCGTAATGTAATTAAGCACTTCTTGTTTCCATTGTTCGTTGCTCATTTCTTTTCAAATCCTCTCTTTTTAAAATGTTATTTTAAAAAATAAAAAGGCTGAATTCCAAATTAATGGAAACAGCCTCTCGCTTTCAGCCAGTCAGTTGTCTTAGAATGAAATTAATCTATTTATGTATTTTCTCCAATCTATTTCATTATATTACACCTCTAAATGATTGTCAATAAAAACCAAATTTCCTGGATGAAATTCAGTGCTATATTGTATTAACTGACAACATACTTTAGCGACAAAAAGACAAACAGAATGACCAGTGACGCAACCAGCCAGGTTCTGACCACTGTTGTACCTTTGCGGATTACCAGTTTACTGCCTGCATAATTTCCGGCTATATTGGCCATAGCCAAGAACAGGCCCAGTGATATAAGCACTTTTCCGTTCCACAAGAAAACCATTGAGGATGTAATGCACGATATTACCGTAAAGGGTTTCGCCGTTGCCGAGGCGTTGACAAGATCCAGCCCGGCAAATAAGTTTAAAGCCAAAATAAGAAAGCTGCTGCTGCCCGGACCAAAAAATCCATCATAAAATCCTGCTGCAAAACAAATTACCGGGATCTTGACCGGCAGCATTCCGGGAGGCGCACCGGCCTCCCCTCCCTTGTTTTCACGGGGAATAAGGGTTGCCAGAAGCGCCAAAGGCAGAAAAAACAGGATGATTTTTCCCACAGCTTCATTGGAAAATAAAAGAATGGACCTGGAGCCGAGAAAGCCCCCCAGCAGCGAAAATACAATTCCTCGTTTTACTATTTCCCACATTACTTTTTTATTGATGACAAAATTGATAAACGAACCGAATAGTCCGATGGTTGCGGCAAATTTATTGGTGCCAAGAGCTATTTGCGGCGGCAATCCGGAAAATAAAAGAGCCGGCAGCAGCAGCAGGCCGCCGCCGCCGGCAATGCTGTCCAGAAAACCGGCCACAAACGAGGTGGACAGCAAAAAAATCGCAATGGCTGCAGTCATTTAAATTACCTCGGTATCTCTAAATATGGCGTATTCATATCGGTCCCGCCAAGTGCCGTTGGAGTAAACATGCTGTTTATGTTCCGCTTCTTTTATCATCCCGCATCTTATCATGACCCGCTCGGAAGCCTTATTTTGGGCATCGCACCTTGCTATAACCTTATGGAATCCCAATATATTAAAGCAATAATCAATTAATAGTCTTGCCGCCTCTGTCGCATATCCCTTACCCCAGTAATCTTTAGCAAGAACCCAGCCCAAATTGGCTACACCGCCTGTCTCACTCCTGCTAATTACGGTGAATCCTGCAGATCCTATTATATCACCATTTCCTAATACTACGGCAAAAAAGTACAATTTCCTGTTTGGATTGAAATTTTCTTGTATGCTTTCCGATAAATGTACTAATGTTTGATCCTTTACAGTTGTTTTCCTGTGAGGCAAAAATGTCATCACTTCGTTATCAGACATCCACCCATGCATTTTGTCCAGATCACTATGAGTGAAATCTCTTAATAAAACTCTGCTGCCTTTTATTGCAACCATAATCACAAAGCCTTATGACCGGAATCAGATGGGCGTCCCGGATGGTTTCTGAGCCACGGCGAATATGGTGTAGCCGTCGAATTCTATTCCGTCTTCGGTCCGGTGCTTTTCAAGCTCGGCTTCAATGTCCAGTTTGGCCTGTTCCCGCAGCGAGTCGGGAACATGGTTCAGGTAGTTGCCAAAGGAACTCGCCTCACTGAACCTGATCACATCTCTGGCAGTCGCATAATTTCGCTTGATCTCCTTTACCTGGACGTCCTTTACCTTTAAGCCGGCTTTCGCCAGCAGCTGGATAAGTTCGGTGGTAACCAGGCCGTGCTGATTCTGGGTGCTGTCCTCCAGTCGTACAAGTTTGTTATAGGGCTCCCGCTTTAATACACTGTCGGTAATCAATCTCACGCCGGAAACAAGGGTCAGTTCCTTGGCGCCGGTTGTAATTCCGACCTTTCCTCCCGGTTTGAGAACTCTCAATATTTCTTTTAAAGCAGTCTCCTTATCAAGTACCCAATGGAAAACCGAACTCAGGTAGACCACGTCGATACTGTTATCCGCTATGGAACTAAGGTCCTCGGCGGTTCCGGTCCTGAACACGGCATTCGGATGCTCGTTCTTCGCCTTGGCAATATTGATGCGCTCCTCCAGCGGGTCAATACCGACATAGTGTCCGGACCGGCCGATAATGTCGATTACATGCCGGCCCAGCCGGCCGGTGCCGCTGCCGATGTCCAAGACCGAATCCCCGGGCTTTACCCCCAGTTTTTCGATTAGAACACGTCCTCTGTTAAATTGCGAATCGCTGATCTGATCATAGGTTTTTGCCAGTTCCTCATTATCAAGAATAAGACTTACTGCCATTATAACCGCTCCTCTCATTTTTAAAATGATGTATTATTCGACTTTAAGTGGGGAACTGCTTATAAACCGCTATCTGCGTCGTTGCACTATCTGTGGGGCTGTCATCTGCGACAAGTTAACCCGCGTTGACAATAAGAATCGTCGTCGCGCCTACGGTCTGACTATGATAGTTCGAACTGTAATTAACAAAAATATTATTACAATAAGTTTTTTTCATATGCAACGGTATCTAACGATTTCTAAGCAGTTCGAGGCATTTGATAATCTCTTTTTACCACGGCCAGTCGGCCGGTGCGTACTGAGACAGGCGTACCTCTCTTATCTTTCATTCTCTTTTGCAAGTTCATAAATAGCGGCTGCATAGATTTCTGTGGCTTTCAGCAGTGTGTCGATATAGTAATAATAACATTCTTTTAGGTTTCATCATATTATTGCTCCTTCCCGATAAAAAAGAAGACCAATAGAACACACAGTATCTCAAGCGTCTCCAATATCTATGGATTCTGGGAATTACTAATTATTTCGCTATATATATCTTCCAACAGTTTCAACGCTCCATGATAGCCAACGTAAAAACTATTTAACACAAGTCTGTCGCCCACCGGCATGGAAACAGACAAATGAAATCCATTGACCTTTTTAGAAAAAACCTTTTCCCAGGAACTTCCCAGAATCAAAGGCCTTCCCGTAAGTTCGATATTCCTTATTTCTTCCTGCACCCAGCCGCCGTCATTGGAAAAGAGGACTTTGGCTTCAATGCCGTCATTGAATTTTTTGAACTCAGCTTCAATTGCTCCCTGATATTCAGGCAAAACCCCGTCAGTAACAAACTGCGTTTCAGGAATAAGGCCCATGTCATTAATGAGGAACCTGGATATACCCAGGCTGTAAAAACTGTCGGCCACCGTAATAAACCGGTTGGGAACTATTCTGGTCTGATAAATCGCCTCCAAAGCGCTCTCAATATACGAGTAGTACTCTCTTTCATGCTGATAAATGACTGCTTCAATTTTCTCAGACGCAATACCGGCAAACGAGCCCAGGGTCCGAAGGAAATTGCCGGTTTCGGTCGGGCCTATCGGCAGAACAGGATAATGTAAATACGGCGTCCCGAACTTTTCCTCCAAATGCCGGACATTTTTCAGACCTACCCAGGGAGATATGAGCAAATTGAATTGGGCTTTGGGAACTTTGTTAAGAGCTTCAATGCCTTGCCGCTCCAGCCCAAAAATAATATTGGGGATAAGGCTCAGTTCCCGGACCAGCTTTTCTATTTCCTTTAAATTGCCTAGCCAGAACGCATCCTGAAAAGGAACAACACTCCAAATGTTTACCAGTCCCGCTTCTTTGCTTTCCGCCGGCTTTAGGTACTGGTCAATGACGGCATCGACCACAATTTCATGTCCAATATAGTTGGTGCCGTTGAATCCGCCTGTCTCCGCATAAACAACAGGTTTTCCCTGCTGTTGAAACTGCTTGACGACTTCTCCCGCATCATCACCGACAATTTCCGGAACGCAGCCCGTAAGAACGATAAACAAGTCCGCATCGATTATCTTAAGGGAATTTTCAATTGTTTGCCTTAGCTTTTCCTCACCGCCGAATACTACTTCCGTCTCGCCGATATTGGTGCAGGGCATTTGCGTCCCGCCCACATATCCTGAGCCATGAAACCCGTTATTCGAGCCGATAGCCCCGCCTAGCTTGGAAACGCATCCCTGCCCGGCATGCAATATGGGAGCCGCCCGCCGTATTGCCAGAACCGACTGCATACTTCCCAGGGCGCAGGCATGTCTTAGCTGTTCTAAATACTGTGCCATATTATTCGGCCTCCTGCGCCAGAAACTGGAAACTGTTCTGCTTAAGCCACCAATCAGTGTATGGGAGCTTCATCCATTTGGCGATATTTCTTTCCCGGCTCCGGTTTGTTAACGCATCCAGCATTTTGTAGCCAAAATTAACTGTTCCCCGGTAGCCGAATACGTCGTATTCATCCGTAATCATGATGGAAGCGACACCCATTTTGGCAGCCCATCCCGCCGTCCCCCCATGGCGGGACAAATAAATGTCCGGTCGAAATTTATTCAGTATGTTCATCATTTCAAAGGCTTGCAAATCACAAACACTTATCGGCACGTCGGATCCATCTTCCGACAAATGCCTGGCTGAATCAGGAGCGTTGCCGTTATCGAATTTCTGGTCAAAATGCCAGGACGTCGCCCACACAACTTCCATTCCCAGCTCTTGCGTAAGAACCCGCACATAATCATGGGCAAAGCCCGGTCCCATACCGATGACTGCCCGGCGGCCCTTAAGTTTTTTTCTTAAGTCCGTAAGGGCAGGCTGGTACTTTTTTTGCTGCTCCGCCAGGAAAACCTCAACCTCGTCTTCCTTGCCAACGACTTTTCCCAAGCCCCGCAACCAGCCTTGTATCCCGGCAATTCCCTGAGGATGCAGCCCTTTTACACTTGGTACGCCATACAGCTCTTCGAGGGCATTTTCGATGTAGGTTGACAGAGTCCCGCAGATGGCCATACTGGCGGCAGCTTCAGACATTCGGGACAATTGTTCGACTGTACACTGGGCTACCATGAATACCGGTTCCAATCCTAACCGGGCAAAAATCTCAGCGATTTCAACCCTGGCTCTGGCGTGAAAATTAAATATATTTACTTTATTGGTTTTAGCCCGCGGGGGTTTGACAATACTGGTCAGTATGGCGTGAAAGGCGGCGTCAAATCCGGAAGCCCAAACCTTGGTTTTAAACCCTTCACAATAAACGGGAGCAAGGGGAATAGGTATTTCCTCTTTAAGCTCATCCAGGGCACTTTTAATATCTTCGCCAATAATACCGGAAACACAGGAAGTAGTAACAAAAATAGCATTGGGGTTATGCCGCCGGTACGCTTCCCTCACAGTTGCCTTAAGTTTCTCGGTTGCGCCAAATACCGTATCCTCTTTGGTCATATTGGTGTTAAAAAATCCAATGTTTCTGGGCTGCCAGCCATCCCATCCCCGTGCCTTCTCCGACCACTTGTTTAATGTGTTGCTGCCGATTTGATCGGCGGCACAGCCAACAGGAGCGTGATTTACAATTACAGCGTCAACTATTTCGCACAGATAATTCTGAGCGCAGCCTGAGTTGCAGGAACTGGCCTGGGTAAAACAACGGCTGCTATTTTTCTGGGCACAGGTGGACGCTTTCGACACCAAATCATTGATTGTACCTTTGTAACCGGTAATTGCTCCCAGCCTTTGTTCTCTGATGGCCACTTCATTCTCCAAATTATGTATCGCCACAGTTTCCACTCTCCTCAATTCATTTGAAAGGGCAAATTCCCCGATGTTATTCGCTGCAAAAATTAAAAAAGCTGCATCCCAAATTCAATGGAATACAGCCTCTAGTCATGAACTAGTCAGTTGCTTGTAATTGAACAGTTCTTATTGTTTATTGTATTTTATATCATTATACTATATTATATCTTTAAATTTTGTCAATATTTAATTGGCTTCCACTTGCTCCTTCCACCTGGTTGCATGCCGCTCAAATCGGATAAGCGTATAGTTGAGCAGCACGCCAATGAGTGCTATTAATACAATCCCGGCGTACATCTCAGGAGTTTCATTATCAAGTTGGGCTTGGAATATCAGATATCCTAAACCCTTTTGGGCACCGAGCATTTCGGCGGCTACCAGAACGAGAACCGAACGGGCGGCACTAAGCCTGAAACCGGTTAAAATCGACGGCATAGCCGACGGCAAGACAACTTTGAACAATAAGGTAAGCTGAGAGGACCCCATGGACCTGGCCGACTTAATCAGCAGCGGGTCTGCGCCCTTAACTCCCTCGATAGTATTTATCAGTATTGGCCAGAGTGTGCCCCAGAAAATTATGGCTACTTTGGATAATTCACCTAAACCGAATACCAGGATAAACACCGGGTACAGGGCTAATACCGACGTATTGCGGGACATCTGAAGCAGCGGGTCGACACCCCGTTCAAATCTTTTGAACCACCCCATCATGACCCCAAGGGGAAGGGACAGAGCCACCGCTAAGGAAAAACCTATGAGGGACCGCTGGAGGCTGGCTAACAGGTGAACGGACATCCGGCCGGTAACGATCATTTTTACCAGTCTTTCAATCACCTCGCTAAAGGGCGGCAGAAAACGAGCATCCAGAAACCCCATGCGGGGTAATAATTCCCAGGCCAGTAGCAATAAACCAACAGCTAACGTTCTTTCCAGAACTGGCTCCAAACGTATAGACTGCAACTTAACCATTCCTTCACCACCATTCCCAAGTACCAATTACCAAGTTTGTAAAACAAGTTACATATCGGGCTGGACAGTTTTGGGTTGATCTGTTGTAACTATTCAGGTATCTGAATAATTGCGATCAGATAATGTATTTTCGTTATCAGTTGGCTTGCTCTTTCCACCTTGTCAGGCGATTTTCCAGGGCAATCAAGAGGTAATTAATCAAAAATCCCAGGATTGAAAGGGTGATAATCCCGGAATACATTTCCGGAATCTTGTACTTAGTTTCATTGTAAAAAATCATAAAGCCTAAACCGGCATTAGCATTAAGCATTTCGGCCGCGACCAGGATTAGAATTGATGTGGTCGCGCTGAGTCTTAAGCCCGTGATAATTGCAGGAGTAGCTGCAGGCAGTATTACTTTACGAAAGAGCGGGAATAGGGAAATCCCCATGGACCTGGCAGACTTGATTAGCAAGGGGTCAACATTCTTAACTCCCCCGATGGTATTGAGCAAAATAGGCCAAATGGTGCCCCAGAAAATGATCGCCACCTTCGAAACCTCACCCACGCCAAAAAACATTATGAAAACCGGATAAAGAGCCAGGATCGGGGTGTTGCGGCCTAATTCCAGCAGGGGATTGACATACCGCTCCAACCTTTTAAACCATCCCATAAAAATCCCGAGGATTATGGAGAAACTTACCGCTGCAATAAACCCGGTAAAGGCCCGTCCAAAGCTTACCGCAATATGCTTGAACATTTCTCCGGTAATAAATAACCCTGCCAACCCTGAAATCACATCACTAAATGTCGGTAATATGAATCTGTCGATCAACTCGGCTCTGGGCAGTACTTCCCAAACCAGCAGTACCACAAGGATGGATGCGGCTCTTTCAAAACCCGATCCTAATCGTTCCAGCCACAGCCTTAACGTTTGAGCGTTCCCACCCTTGGCTGCGGCAACCTCTCCTGTTTTAACGTTCATTTCCAGAACCACTCCTATTGGACCCATTCTTACTTATTTTTGAAATTAGGATTAAATTCGTTAGTATAAAGATCTTTTGCTTTTATCCCTGGTTTCAGATCATGATAGTAATTCAGGATATCGATCCAGACTTGAACGCTGTCGTCCGTGATGATGCCATCATCGGCGTAATGATAAGCTTGGATTTTCTCTTTATCTACTTTAAGCTCCTGGGCTATTATGTCAAGAGCCTTATCCGGGTTGGCGTTTACCCAGTTATTGGCTTTGGCGACAGCAGCGACAAATCTTTTGACTACATCAGGTTTTTCTTTTATAAATTTTTCCGAGACATAGGCCGGACAAGCTCCGGCTCGTTCTCCCCAAACATCGTAATCGGTAAAGAGTATCCTGAGATCGGGGTGCTTCTGTACATATTGGGGACTTAGGTGTAAACCGATGACATCGACTTTATCGCTAAGTAAGGCCTGTTCCAAGTTTGGCTCGGGCAGAATAATAGTTTCGAACTTGCCTTTGGGATCAGCTATACCACCATTTAGGTGCAGATATTCCAGCGGTGTATATTCAGTGCAGCCTCCATACCCGGATATGCCCACTCTCTTTCCCACAAGATCTTGCGGTGATTTAATAGGACTGTCTGCCTTCACTACATAAATCATATGCGGCTGATCTTTAGTAGTAACAGAACCGCCAGCTACCATTTTGACTTTGGCGCCTGCGGCAATCCCGGAGATAGTCGTATTGACATGTTTCCCGCCCACATCAACTTGCCCTGAAGTGACAGCAGCAACTAATTGGGTTGTTGAAGGCAGTTCCCCGACAAACTCGGGTTTTATGCCTTCTTCTTTAAAGAAGCCCAGTTTGTCGGCTATAATATATACATTGGCAACCGCCGTAGGATATGGTGATAATAGTTTTATCACATCCAGGGTTTTGCCTGTAGTTTCGTCTTTCGTTACCTGCCTCGCTTGCTGCGGGCTTGAACACCCGGCCAGCAATAACATAGCTATGATTACAATTATTGACGTTAACATTAGACTTTCTTTTCTTTTCAGCATCATAATCCCCTTCCTTAAGGATAAAATTTTCTTAAGTTTAAACATATTGATGAATCATGTAATCACGGCAACCACGTCCCTTAAGTGTCTTTTATATCGAAAATATTAAAAAGCTGCATCCCAAATCCATGGAATACAGCCTCTAGCTAATACTAGTCAGTTGCTTATAATTAATTTATTCATTTGTAGTGGTTAAAAAAGACTGTACTCCAATTGTGGAATACAGCCTCCAGCTTTTTTCCAGCCAGTTGTCCGTATTCTATTAGGCATATTTGCTATTTTTCCCGCATAAGCCCAATCTAAATTATATTATTCCTTTCGATTGTTGTCAATGACGGGGTTAAAAATTGGCAGAAAAAACTTTAATTTTAAAACTATGTTCTTGATAACAAAAAATTGTCTTGTCTGCTATCTGACCGAAGAATGGCATATTGTTTCACATCCCAATATTTACCTTTCGCAAACATTCTCTCACGGGCAATACCTTCAAAGGTCATGCCAGCCTTTTGCATGACTCTGCCTGATTTTTCGTTAGGCACAGCGTGAACACACTCAATGCGATTAAGCTCCATATCGTTAAAGGCAAATTCCAATAGCCGTCGGACCGCTTCGGGCATAATACCTTTCCCCCAATACCGGCGTCCCAGCACATATCCTATTTCTGCCCGGCTGTTTTTCTTATCAACCCAGGGAAAACCCATAGAGCCAATAAGCTTTCCGGTTTCTTTTAAAATGATCCCCCAGTCACCGGCCTCGTCTCTTCTATATTGATCCAATGTAACATTTATAAATCTTTTGGCATCTTCAATGAATTTATGGGTATCAAATGACATAAATTTCGTTACTTCGTCATCCGAAGCATACTCAAAAATATCCTCTGCATCTTCAATTACAAGTTTTCTTAACAGTAATCGTTCTGTCTCAAGCTGCGGTGTATTCCGGAAAAAAAGCTCACTCATTTTCCATACCTTCTTTCATCCTTCTTTCTTTCATCCTTCTTTCATTTCTTTATCATAGCATAAATGTTCTCCAGCATATAAAAAACCCCCGCAAAATCACAATATGTGACTCCGCAGGGTGCTATTCCACGTGTAAGGCTTCAAAGCCTCTATGCAGCTCAGGCATCTTTGCCTTATGCATACTCACTTATTAGAAATTATTTCATTAAACTGCCATTTTGTCAATAGTTTATCAGTTTAACCGTTATCAGCAATCCAACTAGCTGTGTATTCAGTGCCCGGCCTCCCGCTGCCGGGATCATCGACCACCCAGCGGCCGGTCAGGCCGAGTTCACGAGCCGTAAGCTCGAAGTGACACATGGCAATACCCATATCCACACGCTGAAGATCTGCTAGCCGCAGCAGCCGGAAAACCAGACTGCCTTTGCCATAGCCCTGGGTACGTTGGAGATAGAAATGCCAGGTATCGCCGTTGCGAATAACTCGCCAAGGCTGTTTGTTCGAAGCCGAGGGCGCCCACCGGACCATTTCGAGTGGCTCAGCGTAGGCGCCAAGGTCATCCGGGTTGATCGCCTCGCCAAAATTCCGGTCAAAAAACAATTGTTCCATAGGAAGCCGATGATCCGAACCGGCCCGCCGGCGAATCCGATCCCCGGACCTGCTGCCGTCCGCGGTGTACCCAATGGCTGTTACCGCAGGTACTGTTTCCTCGCGGGTTGCAGAGATTTTCTTCGCAAAGCTGCTTTTCGTAAAGCCTCCTCCCAGCCAGCATGTTCCCAATCCCATATCTGTGGCAAACAGAATGGCCTGCTCCATAATATAGCCGAAGTCTTCCAAGTTCTTTGGCCCCTGCTCTACCGCGCCGACAATAAAACCCGTCGCACCACGGATGAAACCATAAGTTCCGAGGCCTTTCAAAGATTGCCGGTCATGTTCGGTTGCAGCGACAAGCGCCAAACGCGCCCGCGTGCCAAAACGTCCTACAGGGTCCGAATTCAGAAACTCTGTGATCATTCGCTGTTTGTCTTCTTCAATGGGCTTATCCAGATATGCCCGACAAGAAAACCGTTTCCTAATGACCTCGGCGATAGGTTCATTCATAATTTGCTATCCCCCCATACTTCCTCAAGTATACATCGGCCTAAAGTAGTTTGTCAGGAGTTTTTTAATGTTCTAAGTTTAGAAAGATTAATCATCATAATTCAATCTTCAAAGATTAGCATGAGTTCTTTATTGAAAATTGATTCAGACTAATGCTATACTATGTTTAGAAAGTCCTAAAGGTGGTGTTGGCAATGACTATTGCTAAAGCAAAGGCAATCGCTAAGCAATATAGCTCGGAAGAAGATCGCCGTTATCGCCAAGTCATGGCTGAACTTGATGATATATTTGAGCAAGGCAGGAAGGAAGCTGCTCAAAGTGGTGGTATTTCTTTTCGGGAGTATATAAAGGCGGCAAGGACGCGATTAGGTGCAAGAGAATAAATATGATATACGACTTATGTCCAGAGGTAAGGCGGATCTGGCTAAGATCGAAGAATATTATATACAAGAAGGCGGCAAAGAGTTAGCCGATAAAATTATCGAACGTATTTTCGAGGAAATCTTAATTTTTGAAGATTGTCCACGGGCGGGGTGGCCTTACAAACGTCAAGAGCAACGCTTATTTCCTATTTATGCGGGGAGATATGTCGTTGCTTATATTATTGATGAGAAAAACCTTCAGGTAAAAGTTGTGTTGGTATCCCCAGGGCTGAATCCGAGTCAGGCCTTTTATTGCTTAGCCCCCAGGGACATGCCAGGATACAATAGCCACAAGTATGTTTTCTACCATTGCTCTCTATATACTCACTTCGTTGCTTATTACAAAATTGAAAATCAAGCAGTTCATCTCTCCTTGATGATATAGTCCAATTTACGCCTTTAATAATCCCCCATGGACAAGCATCAACACAGGCAAAACAGTCTTGGCACAGGCTTTTATTTATTGGACTCCCGCTATCTAACGGATAGTCTATAAGTATTGCGGCAAGTAGTACCCTTGGACCAAATTCTTTAGTAACCAGGACACCGCTTTTACCAATCCAGCCAAGTCCGGCTTGTACTGCGGCATATTTAAAAGAAAATGGGGCCACAAGTTCTGTTTCATCTGACTGTGACATTGGCGGTATATAATTCTTAATCCCATACCGGTCAAATAATTGTTTGAGGAGATTTACCTTTTTATTAATGGCTGCTCTGCCTTCAACTAATAAGTGATGATATTTTTCTTCATTATATTCTTCATTAGTTATGAAAAACTTATATTGCTGAGCTATAACAATTGCTCTAGCAAAGTTATCCTTAAAATCAGAATAAGATATATCCGCTACAGACCATATACTATCAGAGCCATTTGCGAATATATCTTTAATTTTGTCAAGTGCATCCATATATTTTTTCCCCATATTCATTGCACATCAACGCCGCCCAAAACCCGGTTATTTCCGATCAATAGGTCAAATCTTCATGCTTTTTTGCTCTGATATAAGCATAAAATACCAATTTTCAAAAATGTCTCATTTTAACTTGCAGCCTCTGCCACGAGCTGAGCAATACGAACCGAGGCTTGGGGACCGTATAATCCTCCGTGATAGCAGATGACATAATCGATATCATAATCCTGCAATTTACGTAATGACTCCAGCGCTGACCTCATATCGGCAGTATGTTCCGGCGCCGGCCCAACCAGAATCTCATCCTGAATCCGCAATTGATCGCCGGCGATAAGCATGCGGTGATTTCTCAAATAGAGGCAAATATGGCCCGGAGTATGGCCAGGCGTGTGTATCACCTGCACACCGTCATGAAATGGCAGTACATCCTTATCCTGGAACGTTTTATGTACGTGAACGGTAGGGATATTGGCAAACAAAGCGGCTGCCTGTTCCCGGATATTTTCCGGCAGGGATTGAATCCTGGCCTCTATCCGCTGGGGAGTCATTTTTATATAAGGAACGACACCTTCGATATAGTCGCGCTCATTGGCATGAGTATATATTTCCGCCTCGTTGCCTAAAGCGTCCTGCAGGTCCGACACGTTGCCGATATGATCCCAGTCTTGATGGGTAAAAACGATTCGTCTGATTTGTTTAAGCCAAACACCTGCTTGTTCTACCGCTGTAGTTAGCTCTTTCAATTGGCCGGGATAACCCACATCAACCAGCGTGGCGCCGTTATCATCCCACAACAAGGTTGGATATATGGCGGCAGATGCCCCAAAAGGATTATGCTCCAATGTGAGCATTTTGAAATTCAAAGTAGTATCAGTGTTTTTCACAGCACTTCCCTCCAACTTTCAGACTAAATATACAAGAATTCCAGTCCTTCCGTTTCCCTTTCTCATAGTTCTAACACATCTGCGTAAGCGTATAGGGCCGGTGAACCACCGGTATGAACAAAAAGCACGTTTTTATCCTTTTGAAAGTATCCCTGCCGTATTAGATCAATAAGCCCGGCCATGGCTTTACCGGTATAAACCGGGTCAAGAAGAATACCTTCGGTCCGGGCTAACAGCTTAACAGCTTCAACCATTTGGGCAGTAGGCAGAGAATAACCCGGTCCTACGTATTCATCAAAGCAAACTACCGCCTCGCGGGGAATATTGCTTTTGATCTCTAAACGCTTTGCTGTCTGCTGCACAAGGTCAAATACCAAATCTTCCTGGGCAGCCTTAGACTTGCCAATATTAATGCCAAGTACCGGAATATTCCAGCTTTCTGGTTTTATTGCCGCCCGCCGCAAGGCCAAGCAGATCGTCCCGCTTAATATAAATATTGGGCCCTTGCAACAAATCGGTCAATCGTGATAATTTTTCCAACGGTGTGAAAAATTCTGTGTAACGCCGGCGTGGAAAGCGGGCCAGGTTCATAAATAAATCCTCCTTGATCAATTATTCCAAGGCTCCCGCTTCTATAAGCGGAGTTCCATTGGCCGCTTTGGTGGGGGTTGAGTTCACTTCAGCTTTAATCCGACAGAATGAGACTGGCCCAAATATTCTCCGCTTCCATAATACGCCCGCTCGGTAGTACTATAGGTAAATGAATTTACCTTTGCCAAAATCGGTAGACCGTTCTCTCCCAGAACATCTTCATCTGCTTTTACATCAACGATTTCTCCAATAAACTGGGTATGTACGCCGATCTCAAAGAGGTGCGTCAGCCTGCACTCAAGGATCAGCGGAAATTCCTCCACATAAGGGGCGTTAACAACCTCGCTTCGAACCGGAGTCAGGCCGGTAACGGAAAATTTATCGTTATCCTTACCACTGACAATGCCAACATAGTCTGTTTCTACCACGTGCTTTTGCGAAGGTATGCTGATAGTAAACGACTTGGTCCGGAGAATATTGCCATAAGAAGCGCGGGACTTCTGCAAAGATACTCCCAGGCTGGGCGGAGAAGAACAACATATCCCACCCCAGGCTGCAGCCATAATATTGGGTTCGCCATTTTCTCCATAGCTTCCTACCACCCATACCGGCGTTGGCAACGCAAACGTATGGGCGCCTAATGATGTTTTCATAAATTGATTTCCCCTTTTCTATTTCATTTCTCCTCACGCAAACCGATAGGTTCCAACTTGTATTCCGATTCCTGATTAGGATGTATTTCAATAGTAACGGAACTATAAAAGACTGCACTCCAAACTTATGGAATACAGCCTCTAGTTGATCGACTAGTCAGTCTAACTCACTACAATATAATAATATTATAGTTTTACACTTTTTGTCAACCGATCTATTTATGTCAGTCCGCATTATCATATCATATTTTTAACCTGTGCAAAGCAGGGATATATACCGCTTCAAATGCCCCATCATTTCTTCATTACCTATAATTGACGACTATAAGAAATTAGTATATGATGAAGATTATAAACTACCCGCCATAATTATATATGTATATATGTTATTTCGGCAGAATATGATTGACCGTTCGATGGAAACGGAGGTCATACACATTTATTTGTGTATGACCTTTTTATTTTATAAGCATACATTTTCCCAATAAACATGGAGAACAGAATGGAGGATTAACATGAGTGTTAATTTAAAAGGACCGGCTGTTGAATTACGGGAATCACGTCTTAACACCATAACAGGCTATGAAGGTGATGCTGCCCGTTTAATCCAGTGCAGAAATCTGTCCAATCGGGAGAGAAGCTTTACCCAATGCGGTTCCTGCGGTGCGGATCAGGTAATGAATCTGTTAAGTCAGATTCAGGATGCCGCGGTCGTTGAACATGGCCCTGCCGGCTGCGCCAGTGATATTTCCTTTCGTAACGGCGTTTTTCGCACGGGCAACCGGAGACTGGGCTACAAAGTACATAATATTAAATACATCAATACCAACCTTGATGAAAATGATACTATTTATGGCGGTGAAGCCAAACTGACCAAAGCCATCCGTGAGGCTTTCCGCCGCTTTAACCCGAAGGCTATTTTTGTTACCACGACTTGTGCCTCAGCGATTATCGGTGACGATGTTCCCACCATTTGCGATACCCTGGAAACTGAGCTTGGCATTCCGGTTATTGCCACCTTATGCGAGGGTTTTCGCACCAATATTTGGGCTACCGGCTTTGATTCAGCCAACCATAGTATTCTGCGCAAAATCGTCAAACCAGCCAAACAAAAACAGCCTGACTTAATCAATGTCATCAGCTTTGAACACTATTTTTTATATCAAAGCGTATTTGAACAGTTGGGCCTGCGTCCGAACCATATTGTGCCGCTTTCCACAGTTGCCCAGTTGGAGCGTATTTCTGAAGCTGCCGCTACGGTACAGTATTGCGAAACTTTAGGAAGCTACCTGGCTGCCGGCCTTGAAAAGTATTTTGGCGTGCCGGAGGTTAAAGCCCCTGCTCCTTTTGGCCTGAAGGCCTCTGATGAATTATTGCGGGAAATCGGCCGTCTGTTTAATAAAGAAGCCGAAGTCGAAACAGTCATCGTCAAGGAACGGGGAAAAATTGCTGCCGATCTGGAGCGCTTAAGAAACAGGCTGACCGGCAAGAAAGTATATATTGCCGCCGGCGGTCCGTTGGCCTACAGCATCATTGCCCTGGTTAAAGATCTTGGCATGGACGTCGTAGGCACCTCGGTATGGCATCATGATCAAAAATATGATAATGATGACGACCGGCTCAATTTCCTTAACTTCGCCGCCGAAACATACGGTAATTTTTCTGTGGGCGTCTGTAATAAACAAGCTTTCGAAGTTACAAACGCGATTAACAAATATAAACCCGACATTGCCATTACCCGGCATATTGAAACAGTCTGGGCGGCAAAACTCGGCATTCCCTCTATCTTTGCCGGCAACCACCCGACGGAAATGCTTTACGACGGCTTAATCCGCTTTGGACAAACTATTGACGATGCTATTGCCAACCCCGCATACATCAAAAATGTCGCTAAGCACAGCAAGCTGCCCTATACGAATTGGTGGCTTGAACAAAATACCTATTCATTTTTAGGCGGTGAAAAAAATGACTGATATTTTGCAAGGACCGCGCCATGGCTGCGCTTTAGGCGCGCTGCAAACAGTAGTCGCTATTGAACGTGCTATTCCGATTTTACATGCCGGCCCCGGCTGCGGCTCGAAATTGCATCGCGGCTTATCCCGCGCCGGCGGTTATCAAGGCGCAGGGTACGCCGGGGCCGATGCCATGCCCTGCACTAATATGATTGAAAAAGATGTCGTCTTTGGCGGTACCGATAAATTGCATAAAGTGATCGAGGGTGCATTAAAAATTATGGACGGCGACCTGTTTGTAGTGTTGACCGGTTGCACAGCCGACATTATCGGGGACGACGTCGCCAGTGTAGTCAGGGAATTCGCCGGCCAGGCCACCCCTATCATCCACGTGGAAACGGCAGGCTTTAAGGGGGATGGCTACAAAGGGCATGAACTGCTGCTGGAAGCCATTATCGAACAATATTTACAACCGTCGGACAAAATAGAATCCGGCCTGGTAAATGTGTTTGCCAGTGTGCCGCGGCATGACCCCTTTTGGGAAGGTGATCTTAATGAATTGAAACAGCTATTGGCCGGCATCGGGCTTAAGGCCAATATTTTATTTGGCCACAACAGCGGCGGTCTTACTGCCTTACAGTCCATCCCAGCCGCACAATTTAACCTGGTGATCTCGCCCTATATCGGTCTTAATACCGCCAAATTATTACAAGAAAAATTTGCAACACCCTTCCTGCATCATCCGGTATTGCCGGTCGGCGGTATTGAGACTTCCAAATTCCTGCGTACTGTGGCCGAATTTGCCGGCACTTCCTCCCCGCAAACCGAAGAATTTATCACCCGGCAGGAAGCCGAGTTTTATCATTATATCGTGCGTGCTTCCGATGTGCTTACTGAATATCAGTTGAACCAGCCTAAACGGTTTTATAATATTAATGATGCCGCCTATGGACTGGCCTTTAGCAAGTTTTTGGTGAATGAACTGGGTTATTTCCCCCTGCACCAGTTTATTACGGAAGATGTGCCGGCGGAATATCAGTCCGCAATTCGAAGTTACTTTCAGGAACTAGCCCCCGGGATCTCCTCCGATATTACCTTCACGCAAGACAGCGGGGTAATTGAAGAGCATATACACTCGGAGAGACACCTGACTACGCCGCTGCTGCTCGGCACCTCCTGGGAATTTGATATTGCCAGAGACATCAACGGACTGCATCTTAGTGTCGGCCTGCCGGTCATTGACCGCCTGATTTTGCATCATACCTATGTTGGCTACCGGGGCGGACTGAATCTGGTGGAAGACATCTACTCCCGCCTCCTGGCTAAACATCGGGAGTGATTTATTGCAAAAGACAAGGGAACAGGTTTGAAAACACATAATCTGTCCCCTGTTTTTTCATAAAATCTATCCGTATGTCCGGAGACCACCTGTCAGGTTCCTGTGGGCAACTCTTCTTTCCAGCTGAGAACCCTTTTCTCAAACATTACCAGGGCATAATTCACAATTAACCCCAGCATCGACATTGTGATAATCGCTGCATACATTTTCGGAATCAAAAAGTTTGCCTCGGCAAAAAACAGTAAGTAACCCAGTCCGGCATTGGCGCCTAACATCTCAGCGGCAATCAAAACCAAAATGGAATGAGTCGCACTTAGCCTGACGCCTGTTAAAATCGACGGCAGGGATGCAGGCAAAATAACTTTAGTAAACAGGGAAAAGGACGAAATACCCAGTGATTTTGCCGATTTGACCAGTAAAGGCTCTACATTTTTCACTCCGGAAATAGTATTTAACAGTACCGCCCATTGCACTCCCCAAAAAATTACAGCCACTTTGGAAACTTCACCGATGCCAAAAAGCAGGATAAATACCGGGAACAGGGCCAGCGTGGAAGTTTGCCGGAAAGTTTGTACCAGTGGATCAATAAAAGATTCAAATCCTTTAAACCAGCCGATCAGTAATCCCATTGGTATGGCTACGCTAAGTCCCAGACCGAACCCCAGCAGTGACCGTACCAGGCTGACGCCGATATGGGTAAACAATTCGCCGGTAATGATGAGATTCCAAAAGGCAAGTACTACCTTGGAAAAAGGGGGCAGGAATATAGTGTCAACCAGCCCTATGCGGGGTGCAATTTCCCAGAGCAGTAAAAAAATCAATACCGATAATATTTGGTATAAGCCTTTAACAATACTTTTCAGCCAAATGAGCACTTGACCGCCACCTTTACTTTTTATCCAATTTCGAAGACACCCACTTCTATAAGTGGGTGTTACCACTTCCAAACTTCGGTGGGGTAGAGTCCCCCACCGAAGCCCCGAAGTTTAAGCAGAAGCTAAACGAGTTCACTGCTATAGCCGGGCAAAACAACCGTTATACCGCGACACTGAGGCCAAGTTAGTAACCGTCAGTCCTTAGGCGCAAACTCATTGGTGTAAATGTCGGTCGCTTTTATTGCTCCCGGCTGCCACAAGCCGATATCCTCCGACATTTTAACCCATAGTTCCATATAAGCGGAGTCAATAATGCCGCGCTCTTCATACCGGAAAACACTTACGTTATCCTGATTGTCAACTTTCAGCTTTTTGGCCACAATGGCAGTGGCTTCCTTTTGGTTGGCATTTATCCACCTGCGCGATTTCTGCAATGCCCGGCAGAAGGCCCTGACAACATCCGGATGTTCTGCAATGAATTTTTCGCTAAACCCGCGGACCGACAGGCCGGCACCCGGAGTTTTCACAATATCGTAACTGGTGGCTATCTGGCGGATGCCCGGCTGTTTCACCGTGATTCCGGAAAATGGCGGATGTGAGGTTGTCATGTCCACCAGTCCCTGCTTTAAGGCCTGCTCCTGCTGTCCCGGATTGGGCAATTTCACCCACTCCACATTCAGCGGCAGATTATGTTGCTTCAGGTACAGCTTCAAATAGCCGTCCTGGCAAACCGAACTAGAACTGGTTTGCGATACTTTTTTCCCGACAATATCGTCCAGGGTTTTGATCGGGCTGTCCTCCCTCACCAGATACCGGACATGGGGGAATTCCGGGTCGTCTATCATGCCGGGGGCAACGGCTTTTACTTTAACCCCGGCCAGAATTGCCTGTGCTACAACAAATGGATGCGCACCGATAAAGGCGTCGTTAATCCCCTGGGCGACAGTTTGCATTTCTGTGGCCCCGCCTCTCAGCGCGCCGGTAAAGATAATCTCAATACCCTCTTCCCGGAAAAATCCGACTTCATTGCCGATTACGACCTCGCCGTTCGTTGTTCCATCGCCTGCCACTTTAATAGGGAACAGCTTCTTAGCGTCTCCCGCTGCCGCAGTTGCCTGTTCAGCATGGCCGCCACCATGGTTGCTGCTGCCACAGCCGGTAAAGGCAACCGCAGTAAACAGCAATAATAGTGACAAAATTATTCTTTTTCTCATATATACCCTCCATTTTTTTATCAATTGCTTTAGCATTCACTTGCCGGCATTTATTATCACATGCTTGTTTCAGCTAACCCCCTTCCCCTGCTGCTTGCAATCTGAAAAAACAAACAGTCGGAGACCTTAATTGTGTCTCCGGCTGTTTACCAGTCAACTCAATATATCAAAACGCTATTGTTGGGCAGCAGGCTACTGGTTTCAGCAACAATCAAAAAGGCTGTATCCTGTAAGGAATACAGCCTCTAATACATCGATCAGTCGGCAACGCAACTTTTATGATAAATTAATTTCTATAATTATACAATTCAAATCAACTGATTGTCAATCTGTATTTTATGTTTAATGTGTTTAACTTGTGATAATGTCACGCCTAAACATCGGGAATAATTTAGTGCAAAAAAACAAAGGAGCAGGTTTTGAAAAACACAGGAACCTGCCCCTTTGTTTTTGTCGGTAGCGGTAGGAATTATACCGCGTAACTATCCTCTTTTTTATGCAATTTTTGCCACAGCGGTGACATATCCCTTAACCGTTGGACAATTTCCGGCAACACTTGCAGCACATAGTCAATATCCTTCTCCGTTGTGCCACTTCCCAAAGTAAGCCGGAGCGAACCGTGAGCCACTTCATGGGGGAGGCCGATTGCCAGTAATACATGGGACGGATCCAGCGATCCGGAAGTGCAGGCGCTGCCGCTGGAAGCGGATATGCCTTTGTTATCCAGCAGCAAGAGCATCGATTCGCCTTCAATAAATTTAAAACATATATTCACATTTCCGGGCATTCTTTTCTCGCCGACCGGCCCATTTAATTTGCTGTATGGTATACGGGAAAGTCCTTTAATCAATTTATCCCTTAACTGCACCAGCCGCTTGTTTTCCGTGTCCATTTCCTCTACCGCCAGCTCAAGAGCTTTTCCCAGCCCGACAACGCCGGCAATGTTTTCCGTACCTGCTCTTTTGCCTCGTTCCTGCCCGCCGCCATGAATGAGACTTTCTATTTTTACGCCTTTGCGAATATAAAGCGCCCCTACTCCCTTGGGTCCGTAGAATTTGTGGGCAGCCAGCGAAAGCAGATCAATATTCATTGCTTGTACATCGATCGGCACGTGTCCTACTGCTTGTACCGCATCCGTATGAAAATATACATTTCGTTCGCGGCATATTTGGCCGATTTCCTTTATCGGCTCAATTGTGCCAATCTCATTATTCGCAAACATGACGGAAACCAGTATTGTTTTGCCGGTAATCGCCTGCCGCAGCGTATTTAGGTCAATAAACCCTTCGGCATCGACAGGGAGATAAGTCACCTCAAACCCATTTTTCTCTAAAAATTCACAAGTATGTAGAACGGCATGATGCTCAATCTTGGTAGTAATGATATGATTTCCCCGGTGCTTATTGGCAAAAGCAATGCCTTTCAAGGCCCAGTTATCAGCCTCGGAACCACCGCCGGTGAAAAAAATCTCGTCTTTGGCGGCAGCGTTGAGAGCTTTTGCCACTTTTTCTCTGGCTTGGTCGACAGCCTGCTCGGTCACCCGTGATATAGAATAGATGGAAGAAGGATTGCCATAATAAGTATTTAAATATGGGAGCATTTCGTCAAAAACTTGCGGTTTAATGTAGGTTGTTGCGGAATGATCCAGATATACCTGCTTGTCACTCATATTTTGCATCTCCTTATTGTTTTACTGCATTTAATAATCTATCCTGTTTATATATGTCGCCTTAAAGAATTGACATCCGGGTATTAGGATAAGCTGAGGTTAAGCGACAGCGTCGAAGCCGTTCCTAATACCCGGATATAATTTCAATTCTTTAAGGCGTTCCATATAGATAGATCTACTGCTTCACCAGATTGCCAGCAGTTTACTTGATATTAATTATAACAAATCCTATCGGCATTGTCAACATTATTGTCATCTTAGTAATAGACGCCATGGAAAAAATTTCGGTCAGGAAAGCCAGAATCTGGGCTTGCACCAGTACATCCGGGCTGCTGACCGCCTCGTCAAGGACAATCAGCTTGAGGCGCAGGGAAATGGCCCGGGCGATATACACCTTATTTCTCGGTCAGCACGAAGCGGAATATATACGACTGTTCATACGTCGCCTGCATTCGGTCGGCAATGCTTAAATAGCCGCTTTCCCTGCGGGACAAATCAACGAAACCCGAATGGCGGCGGCGCTGAATCCCGGCCTTGAAGCCCTCGGCGGCAAACGTTTCAACGATAAAGTCCAGGGTATGGGCATTGGACTCCACCAGGCTGTTGCGGTTAATCCACTCGGTAAAATGCGTCAGACTGGGATTGCCATTCATGTCCGTATATGTGGCATAATACACTCCGCCCGGTTTCAACACCTGTTTTACTTTCCAGGCATGGGTTTTCAGGTCTTTGATCAAATAAATGACGGCTTGGCTGATAACCAGGTCAAAGCGGTTGGCAAGCTGCTCCGGCGTCGTTGTTGCCAGATAAGTCAGCGGCAGATCCCCTTTGCGGGCATTGGCAACCGCAATGGATTCCTGCGCCAGATCAATCCCCACACCTTCTTTAAACGGTTTTGCCTTATACAAATGCCGTAAAAACCCACCCTGATTGCAGCCGAAATCAAGCACCGCCATCTGAGAAAGATCCTGTTCCTGAATTAAGCCAATCACCTCCTGCCAGCCGCTGAGATGCCTGTCTTCCATTTGCTGCTCGCCTTCGGCGTGGTTTTGCCACCATACATCATAAAGCTTGTCTGCCTGTACCATGTTTTTTCCCCCATTCATGTATAATTAATATGGCCTGGTCCACACCCAGCATCGCAGACAGGGCCAGCGTATAACGCCGCCGCCCAGTTCATCTTTTGAAACTGCGGACAAGGCTTTTAGCGGCTTCCTTAATAGTTTCCAGCTTGTATTCCCGATTTCGCCTGGTAATGTTGATAAAGTCAAACTTAACTGCTCTTACCTGGTCGGCGAATTTTTCCATAGAAGTTAAACATGAAATGCAGCCGTTGCCTGTGCCGCCCGCTGCCGCCACACAAATCACTGGTTTACCTTCTATCAGACTAGCCTCTGTATTCCGGGCCTCACACCGGCGCAGGCGGTCAAGGAAGGCTTTTGCAGACTCACTCATTTCTCCCCAGTATACCGGCGTAACCAGTACAATCCCTTCCACATCCTTAATTGAACTATGAATCTCCTGGAAGCTGTCGTTGACCTGGCAGGTATGCTCTTTCAAACATGACCCCCATCCGTTGCCGCAAGCTTGGCATTTCCCGACATTCAAGCCATTCAGGCTTACGATGTTGACTTCCGCTCCCTCGCTTTCAGCCCCCTGTTTGGCTATCTCGCCACAAGACGCGGTTAACCCCTCCTCGTTAGGGCTGCTGGTAATAATCAGAATTCTCATCCACAGTCACTCCTATCCCTAAAATTAAAGGCTGCATTCCAAAATCGTGGAATACAGCCTCTAGTCTTATTGACTAGTCAGTTGCTCGCAACTCTAATTTAGATTTTATTACAGATTAACATATTTTTCAATATTCTACCTCTTGTAGTTTAACAATTTATTATAACCCCTAACGATTGAAGCGGCAAATTAAGAATGGTATTACAAATCATCTATACCCGCCTTGAAGGCTATTAGGTTAACTCTCCCTGTATTTCATAATCCAGCAAAGCATTATCGAAAATACAATAAAAGCTTAATAAGACAATTCCCATGCCGGCATCTATAAAAATCCATCTTGCCGACAACCAATCAATGAAGATACCGGATAAAGCACTAGCTATCGCACATAGCACGCGCCCCGATTTAAACGTCAGTCGGGCCTGGCTGCCAACCGCTGCCGGAAGCCCATTCCTCAGCGGCGCTCATGATTATATCACATATTGGATCCTTAATTTCAACATAGACCATGCGGTCGGAGTCACATCCGTGATACTTGGCCAGACGACGCTTGACTTCAGCATAAGCATTGGCAGCCTTAAGATGGGAACGAAGATAATCCCGAAAGAGCAATGCATATCGTTGATTTGGGCGCCCAATAACTCTAACATGAAGATGAGTATTTCGTTGTTCAGTTGAAGATCTAAAGTAACGTTTCTCCCAGTCGGGGTCCGGAGGATACGTTCCGGAAGGACCGTGGTACGCCGGACAGTGGTCGAAAACAATTTCAGGCTGCAGCACATAGCCGGCAGATTCAATGGCAGTTTGAACAGCGCTAAAAGATTCGAAAGATTGAACCGTCAATTGAATGTCAATTATATCCTTTGCTGCCAAACCGGGTACAGAAGTCGATCCAATATGGTCGATCCTTACTGCCAGTTCGCCCAGCGCATTTCGTAAAATGGCGCCTATCTTTTTGAATTCTTCCGCCCAGCTTTCTTTATAGGGAATAATCGCTATCATTTATGCGCGCCTCCTCCGCCTCGCAGGACGAAAAATCTCCCGCAATTCATCCTATAGTTTTAGAGTTTACAGACCACTAGAGGCTGCATTCCAAATTATGGAATGCAGCCTCTAGCAGATTGGCTAGTCGGTTGCCCGCAACTCTACTTTAGATTCTATTACACGCAGTAATATTTTGTCAATTATTACTGCCATATAGATTATTGTTGATATTTTGATTTTGATCCAATTTGTATACCTCGTAGCTCCCTTTGCAGGTATAACCTACCTTTTCAGCCAGTTTACGCGACATGGTATTGGCTGCATCCCAATGTGGTTCCATACCGTTTTCCAAACAGTGTAATACCAGTTGTGCGGCTGTAAGGAGCGCAAAGCCTCTCCTTCTATACTTTGGCTGAGATATTATACATATTTCTATACCTTTTTTACATACAAGAGCAGTGGTACATGCCGATACAACGTTATTATCAACTATAGCGCAGTAGCCAAAACCTTTTTCTATAAAATGCTCAGGAGAGTTATAGTTAATAAAGTGAAACTTATTTAATGAATCACGATTCATCGCATGAGCTTTTTTCAAGTCAATTCTTGTTATTATACTGCTGTTCGGATTACTGTCAATTATTTGTCTTAGATGACTTTCTCTCAGACTTTCACTTGAAAACGAATAGCGTTTAACAGAATATAGATTGTCTTTATGTATCTCTTTTAATAAGTCTAACCAATCGTCATTTGCCGGTTGTACAGCATATTTCGGTAATAAACCTTTAACAAGCTCCCTGGCTGAAGAACAATTTGCGTCCCCGCCAAAAAATGTAAATGTACCTTGAATAATCTGCACAACTTTAGGATTCTCTTGGTTGTCAAGGACAATTTGAATATTGCCGCCGGCTTGTCCTTCCAGGATACTATCAACCGACATATCATAACACCTATTATTCACTAATAGGCACTCGACTTTATTTCTATTTTCCGGAGTAACTTGATATAAAGTAACCATTCTCATAACCTCCTTTTCGGTTTAACCTTCACGCCAAAGTACTCCTGTAAAACCATTAGTTCTTTTTAACAAAATAAATCTCATTCCCATTCCGATTACGATGAAACTGCGGTTGCCAGCAAGTTTTGCCCATACTCCGATTGCCAGTACTGAAATCATCGTATGACGGATTTCCCTTGTTTTTCGTAATATTTAAATTCCTTAAATAATTCAATTCCTCTATATGACGACTGAAAACCCAACTCCCTCATTTGTTCGAAAATAGGTGACGTATCTATATCCTGTCCTTCTTCCTGCCAGTACAAAGTCGAGATGGTGGAATGTTCAATCCAGAGCCGCCGGTTTTGAAATGTTTCGACAAAGTCCTTGATTGCTCCTACCAGAACCTCCTGTTCCTCGGCAACAGGAACGATGATTTTTCCATACTGCCTTACCATTAAAACCGGACGGCCATTGTAAAAGACCACCGCTGTTCCGGGATTCCGCGTTACTTTTACCCTATCCTCTTCATCTTGAAAGAGGGGGAGAAGATTCACCGGGTCACACGCTGCTATCGTGATAAAACCGCTATTTTCTAAAGATGCTTCATGTAAACGCAGACTTTCGATGACTTCATCTTTGGCATACTGAATCCCAGAAATTTTTTCCAGGAAGACACCCCGCTTCACGCCGCTAAAGAACTCACTCTGTTTTAGAAACTCATACACTTCCGTCCATTTGACCGGGGGCTTTTCAAACTGGATGATCTCTTTGGAAAGAATGCCGTATCTACCCAGCAACATAGAAACATAGTATTGCAGCTGCTCACGATCATCCGCACTCTTTGACCAATGAATCACCGACCATCTCCCGGTTTTAGGGTTTGATCCATACTTAACCCATAGATTTTTCTTCCTCACTTCCTGATAATACCGGACCGGAGAAAAGAGATCGTTGGTCACGAGTCCTTTCCAGACAAGACCTTCTACGCTATGCAAGAATTCGATTTGATCCATCTTTAGCTCCAGGGCGTATTCGTAGGTAAATCCGGCAGGTCGTGATTTAAGCAGTTCGTACACTCTCCGTTCCGGCTCCGTTATTGCCGGATCAGGCACACCGAAGGAGATGATCCGGGCAAAGTCTTCCCCCGGATAAAAAGCCACTTCTTTGGTCTTTTGGCGCAAGCGCCCAATCCAGCGTATGACTCCCATGGAACAAAGGGAATCCAACAGTTTCGGATCATACTGTTTCACCCGGGACGGCAGAACAGAATGCTCCCAGTACTCAACAGGTAAAAAGAGGCCCTGCAGCTGTTTGATCACCGCTTTTAACTGCTCCTCGCCCTGTTCCAGATTCTCATTGACCCTTTGAAATTGACAAAGAAAAGAAAGATATGTTTCCGGCCGCTTTGGCTTAATATCCAAGCGTGCCAGTTCCACTGTCTTCCGCCGGATTCGTTCATAAACCTTACTGTGGCAATAGATCACCGCTGCCGCCTTTTTGCTCTCCTGCAGCCGCACAACTTCACCCAGCATGATCAACTTTTTTAATGTTATCTTCAACAGCTTCGCAGAGATGGCATACTGTTTTTGAATATTTTGTATTGTAAACGGCCCGCTAAAGCGAATCCACCGTCTGAGAATACGCATCGCCGCGGCAACCGGGTCGGGATCAATTCCCATAATGTAGCTGCTAATCCAATCGCCCGCCGTCACTTGCCGCTCCTCGCCCGGCAGCCCTAACCGGATCATAACCTTATAACGCTCCAAATCCATTGCTTTACAATACAGGGGAAAATCTTCAACAGCAATCCAATATTGTTCATCACGCTCGGTGAGTTGCAGCCGCATCAAGCGCCGCAAGAGCTTTCGCGGCATAGGGCTCGGCTTTCAATTCACCGAGGGAGAAAATAAAGTAATACAGGTCATTCACGTTTTTTATGCTTCGGTCATACTTTTGGCTCAGCAGATCCTTCGTCACAGCTTGAATGGCCCGTTCGTCCAGCAAGGCATACTCGCTTGCGTTCTGGTGCTACTGTGAAATAATCATGGCAGTCCATAGTGATTGCCTCCTCATTGGTGATGGTTGTGTGGAAACTCCATTCTACCATGTGAGGAAAAGTCACCATGGACTTTTTTCTTAGGTGTTCAATTTCATTTTACAATCGGCCTTTTAAAAACTTTGCTAAGCTCTAATATGACTATTAAATATATCATATTTAAAAAATTTATTTAAGTGATCTATCTCTGACCATTTTATTAAAATAAAATCAATATCGTCCAGATGGTCGTAATATTTATAATCTATATTTGGATAAAACCACCCCAACCATCTAGGCCTTTCCTCAAGTTCTCTCATTGTTAAAACAAAAGAGTCAATAATTCTAATCTTATCCACGTTATCAACAACTTTAGTTGTCAACTTATCAATTTCCTTATCATATTTAACAATTATAATTTTTCTTAAGTAAACGTCGTTAAATTTTGGAGCTAGATTAAATAACTTAAATATATCTCGCCACTGGAAAGTAACTTTATTTCTTTTTGTCCAACAGCCACTTTCTTCCTTCTTTTCAACTTGCTTCTGTGTCTGTTGAAATCTTAATAGTATACCTGGCAAAATTCTAATCTGTGTAGGAATTGAATAGATTTTTGACCGATTATTTTGAGGAAATAAAAGAGTATTTTCAAAAGAGTACGCATAATACTTATTACTCATCGCACTTAGCAAAGTAGTTGTTTTTCCATCACCAGATTGACCAAGTATGAGTGCTCCATCACCAGTACCATTCGTAATTGCTGCTGCATGCAATACCAAGGCTCCTTGTTTTTCCATATATTCTATTAGAAGTTGGTTTCGTACAAATAAAACAATTTCTTTACTGCATTTCTCGGGATTAGGATTAATTACTTTAATTTCTCTTTTTAAATCATCTATCTCAAAAATTGAGCCACTTTGCTCGACATATACTATTCTTAGCTTATTATAATAGCCATATTTCCCTGTAACAAAATTGTCAGAGTACTCACCTTTTCGTAATATTATATCTCTATCTAAATACGATTTATATTTTTCAGAACTGTAATCATATAAGTCTTGATCACTATCGTAACAAACTGTCGCAAACACTTGGGAACTATATTCAAGTCGGGTGCTAACACCATAAAATTCCCCAAGGTAATAACAAAAAGCTTCGTATAAATTATTGTTTCTGTTTTCTATCTCTACATAATAATTATGAACTCCAACATAAAATCTATTAATATAAGTCACCACCTTCATATTGCATAATTTCTATTACTTCCTTGATAAATTTTAAAACCCGTTCAGGGGTAGGGTTTCTAGAAGTTTCATCACATAACATAATTCCATCAACATTATCCAAAAGCATATTTGTAAGATCTAACACATCAGATCGCTGAGGAATATAAGACTTAGATAGACTTTCAATAATCTGAGTTGAAATTATAATTCCCTTATGATTATTTTTAACTATTCTTGTAAGCTTTTTTTGATTAATTCCTAATTTTGTAATCGGCGTGCGTACACCCAAATCACCTCTGGCCATAATTAACGCATCAGAAACTTGAGATATCTGATCTGCATTATCAATTCCTAGTTGAGTTTCGATTTTTGAAATTATCAGTGGTCTCCATGTTCTGTTCAATTTCAATTTATATGTACAATCCGTTAGCTGACTTGCACTCTCTACAAATGAAAATGCTATGCAATCAGGCTTCCATTTGTTTAGGATTTGAGAGTATTCATCATATTTTTCATTCATTATTACTTCACAATTAACTGAACTATATTTTTTTATGTATCCACTATTGATAAATTTAACTACAATAGTATATTCATCAACAATCTTCAGCACTTCAAAAGCAACTTGTCCATCGCCAACCGTAATAATTTGATTATTATTAACGAAATTACCAAGTTTACAGTAATTTGTTTGCAAACAATCATCGGAAAACTCAAAGGAGCAGGATGATGATTTGATAATTTTTATATCTCCAGAAGAGACACAAAGCGTTGGCGTTCGAAACTCGCCGAATCTAACCTTTTGGGCTGGAAACGGAATATCAATTAAAATTTTTTTTGAATTATAATTAGAAATAACGTCTTTGGCGACCTCAAGTTTATTATCAAAGTTATCAAAATCATTGCTACGGCCTAAATTGTATCTTAATATGTCCGCTCCATTAAGTAGAATATTATTGATTTTGTTTTTGTCGGTAGCACCCGTACCTATTGTTGCAATAATATATGGGCGTGTCATATCATACACCTTCCTACGAGATAATATTAGTAATATCCTTAAGCGAATCCGAATGATAGCGAGCTCTCATGTCATAATTATGAACTAATATTGCATTAATACCAGCATTCTCAGCTCCAATTACATCTGCAATCACGTCATCCCCTATCATCCACATTTCCTGGGGACTCCCTGACATTTTTTTTGCAGAATTATATATCATCTCATTTGGCTTTTCGTAACCTATGTTCGCAGAAGAAATAACAAATTCCATATATGTCCCTAATTCTAACGAATCTACGATCTCTGGTAATTCCGGGATATGATTGGACACAATGGCCTGCCTCCATCCCCTCATCTTAAAGTTCTCAAGAACATTTATTGAGTCCGTAAACAGCTTATAATTAACTGGACTGGAATATAATTTCCGAGCTTCATGTGCATAAATTTTTGCTTTAGCAGAAAAGCCCAGTCTTTCAAATACATAAGTAAATACCCCTTCTACATACTCCCACCAACGGTTAGATTGATTTAAATGTAAATGAGGCTTATTTGAGTGATGCCAGGGAAGGTTTCCTTTAAGATGATTTAAAATTTCTTGCTTCTTTACTATATGTTGATTCTCATTAATATTTAGCACCTCTAAAAGAGCGCCACTAATTCTCAAAGTAGAAAAGCCAAGAGTATTTTCAAAATCCCAAAAAATTATTCTTGAGTTATCCAAATATATTTCCCCCTTCTTCATTTATACTTGGAACACGGTGTAAAGTTTCGCGTCTCTATTTTCTAATAGTATTCTACCGTTTCTCCCATTTTCGATATAAGCTACAAAACAATTAACTACAAATCCTTTTGAATTTAATTCTTTATACACATTCAAAAAAGTATTTCCAGAAGTAATTTCATCATCAACGATACATATTCTTTTATTTTCAAACATAGAATTAATATAAAAATATAGATTTTTATTCCTTGAATGTTCTTCAGTTACAATTATCTCGTTTGGTAAGGATAGGCGATTTTTGTAAGCTATTTGTAGTGGTTTTTTTAGTTTTTGAGCTAAAATAAATGCTGGAATAATACCACGTCCCGCTAATCCTATTATTAAGTCAATTTGGTCAGAATTCATTTTTGAAACAAGAATATCTGAAGCCTCATCTAACAATTTATAATTAACCGGAAATAACGCCCCTTCAATATCACTATTAATTTTCATTCCTATTCCAGATGAATTATAACCTTTGATCTTCTCAATTTGAATCTGCGGAATCATATAGTATTTACCCCGGTATAGTTTTCTAATGCTCTATTTATTAGATTATTATTTATATGGTTATTATCACATTTTAAACATATCTCCAAGAAGTTTCCAGCTAAATGTTCTTTTCTGACTTCTGAATATAGACTGCTATTAATGATGTCCCTAATATGATTATTATAAACATTTCCCAAATTCAGTTGGCCATCATAATCCATACAACACAAAGGTACATCTCCATTCCAATTAATCGTAAAAGAATTCCATAATCTATGACAGTAATTATATTTCAAAGCATTAATATTGCTTGTTGCAAAATTATGGGTTATAAGTTTTTTTCTTATTTGAAATCCCAAATTGTCTAAAAATTGTTCAAATTCTTCTTCTTCTTTTTGAGTATGGTCGGCTCCAATCATATCAACTATAAGTCTCTCTTTATAATTGCTCCTAGCAATTTCATTTAAATTATTTTCAATAACACCAAAATCTCTATTTCTTGTCTTTTCAAATTCAGTTCTAGGGGAAAGTGACAAAATTATATAACTAATTCCAGCCTCACATAACTCATTGAATAAATTAAAATTAAGTAAAAAACCATTAGTATGAGTATGAACTTCAAATCCTAATTTAGAAGCAGCCTGTGTTCTATCTACCAATTTTTCATCTAAGAGAGGTTCTCCCATATTTCTTATATCAATTGTTTTTATACCAATCTCTTTAGCCTCTTTAAGAATTTTATTGAATAAATCGTCCTTCATAAAGCCTTTTTTTCTTTTCATTATTTGATGTGCACAAAAAGAGCATTCAAAATTACAGCAATTAGTGATTTCAGGTCTTAATTCAATATGTGAATAATCTTCTAAAATCTCGCTTTTACCTAATGTTTCTTTGAAATATTCATTTTGTTTTGTATTAGATATTAGTATTTTTTTATACATTTAAACATCTTCCCTTCTAAAGTTATATAAATTATTTAACTCATCAAAATATAAAGAATTATAGACAACCCATTCATTTGCCATTTTCTTATACTTTGCCACTTTTAACGGTTGAATAACATTTTTTGAATTATAATATAAATAACATGTATCAAAATTAGAGATTAAATCAGAAAATTGGTTTAACAGTAATAACTGTTTTGTATATATTTTTTCAATACTTGTAACTTGTCCAATAAGTTTTTCCCTTTTAAATGCTCGTTCAACAGCTAATGATACGTCTGTATGGCAATAATAATTAATTAAACTATAATTGTATTTTTGACAAAGATTTAATATACATTTATATCTTGAACTTATAGAACAATGGTCATAAATTATATTATATTTATTTCGAATACAGTTTATCAAAATTCGATAAGCGTAACGTACAGCTATTTTCATTGATTTTTTTTCAAGCTTACTAAAGATATCATCATGATTTATTAAGATAAATTGATCTTTAAGAAACAACTGTTTAATCAAAGTAGTTTTACCTGAAGCTGGAATTCCTGATAAATTTATTAGAATTGGTTTTTGTTTATAATTTCCTTTTATTAAATAATAATGAATTAAATCATTCAATTGATATACCATATATTTTGTCCATAAATTTTTTATTAATATAATCTACAGTTTCGAATAAAAAAGAAGTTTGCATAGGAAATCTTGCTCCTTTTTCACAAACAAAAGCTGCTAATTTTATACGTTTTCTTTCTAGTGAAGCTTGAGTAGAATTTATATGTTTATGAGTATGAATTAAAATTGGAATAAACCCCCCCCCAAGAAAAGAATTACTACAAATAATAATTCCACCATTAGTTTCTAACATAAAAGATTTCCCAAGTATCACATCTCTTCCAATAAAAAATATACTTGGATTACTTGTCGTATGTTCTGCTATAAAAGCACCTGAATTTAAACCCAATATAACTCCTCTAGAAATTTTTAAAACAGCTTTGTAAAATTTAGATTTTAAAAATTGCATTGAAAAATCAGGTAAATTAAATTCATTTAATTGCAAACAAATTTTACATAATTCTGCTATTGAATAATTTTCCTCTCCAAAAGAAGCAACTTTTTGATCCCATTTCACTACATAATCAGACCAATTAATTAAAGAATTGTTCAAATCTATTTGAATAATTCTTTCTCCTTTTGCAGAATAAATTCCGACTTTAAACAAATCATAATTTCCAATTTGCAACTTATTAATTATTTTGGATAATATTAATACTGTTGATTCTTCCATTTTGTAAGCAATAGCTTGATTAAATATATAAAATATATTTTTAATGTCTTTTGGAATATCTATTAAATGATCAACTTCATTAGATGGAAATTTTAATTTTTCATCCCATTTCTTATCCTTTTTTATATTGAAATTATTAATGCGTTCTTTAAATTTATTAATATCACTATTTTGAAGTTCAATTATACCTGAATTTATTGCTTCAATGAGTAAAGTTGCTAATTCTAATTTAAAATCAAATGTAATTAAAGCATTATTTAAAAGTATATTATTAATAATTATATTTTTTACTTCACTTATCTTTTGTTTTTTTTTCAAAAATTCTTTCAATATTTCTATAGAATAAAAATTTAATTGTTCATTACCAAATAATACCCACGAATCATCATATAATTCTCTATTACTTAAAACCTTATTTATTGCATTAAGTGAAGAATTTAATATTTCTTCATTATTTATAATAAAATTATAAATATTATCCCATAAATTTAAAGGTAAAGAAGCATAATCAATAATATTTTTGGGAGCTGTTATTACTAATTCAATATTATCTGAAGTTATATTTTTATCATATTGATGAATAATATTCATAAGATTAATAGCAAATTGTCTTTTCACATTCCCACATTTCCTTTCCAATTATTTGTTTTAGCTTAATTCCAGTATTTAAATACCGTTTTAACCTATCATTATTAATTTTTTCATTTGTATTTAACTTAATTAAATAATCTAGCAACATAGTATACATCATATCATCATTTTCTATACGCTTTTGATATATAACTTCACCATAATTATTCAATTCAGTGAATCCATATTCGTTTGAATTTGGATTTGAATAATTAAATATAATAGAAGTTTTATCGGAATAATCAATTTTCAAAAATCTTTTTTTTTGGGGGTAACTTAAATTTGATACCAATTTGAAAATCGTTTTTAAATTTGAAAAGTGTACAGTTCCACTATTATGATTTTTCAAGATTTGATTATTTATAATTAAATCTGACGAGCTTGAAAAAGTAATTTTTCCCAAATTGCCAAATAAATAATTACAAAGATAAATCATATGAGGAAACTCTAATTGCCAAACTAATGGTGCTTTCCCATTATAAAAACCGCGTTTATTCAAAGAATCAGTTAATCTATTTTTGGAAAACTCTATTGTAACATTATCAGGAAGGGATGCTTTATTTTTTAAATAAAGCATCCCTTCTTTTGTAACTTGTGAATATAAATAATTCTCAATAATGAAAAGTTGTATTTTCGAAAAAATATTTTTAAGTTTATTAGATTCAACAATACATGGTTTTTCCACAATTAATTTGGTAAATCCAAAGGAAATAATATTATCCATAATGTCTTCAATAATTGGCGCTGGAACACAAATATCTACAATACTATTGGGACTTACTTTATAAAGTAAATCTTTAAAATTAGAATAAAATTCAATTATATCTATTTTTTTATTATCCAATAAATTTGTATTTATATAATTATTTTTTTGAGGATCAAAAATATATATTTTATTAATATTGATTTTATTGATTTTATTGTTTTTAATTATTTTTAAATATGAATTTAAATGTAAATATCCAGCCTTTCCAGCACCAATTATTATAATTTCCATTTTCAAATTCTCCTTTCTGAATTAAAAAATGAATGAAGCATTCCATAAAACCTGAGTTCCCGTAAAGTGTAACGATGCAACATCAGACAACACCAGATAAACAGCGGGATTATGGCATTTCTCGTTGCCTCTCTCCTCGTTATATATTATAATATATAATGAGGAGAGATTGCGATGGCTAGGATCTATCAGACAAACAAGAAGACCGGGATTACGTATGCATACTCGAATGAAGCGTATTGGGATAAGGAAAAGCAGCAGTCAAGAGCAAAGAGAAAACTTATAGGGAAAGTTGATCCTGTTACCGGCGGGATCATTCCAACACGAGAACATAATAAATCTAAAGCGTCAATCCAAACTGGGGCAATAAAACCAGGACCTGTTGCAATGATGAAAACGCAACGGAGTTTCTTCGGTGCAAGCTACCTGCTTGATGCGATCGGAAAAGAGACGGGTGTCGAAGCCGATCTAAAAGCCTGTTTTCCTGATCGATACAAGAAGATATTATCCATTGCCTACTATCTTATCCTGGAAGAGAACAACTCCCTTAGTCGTTTTTCCCACTGGCAGAAGTTGCACATTCATCCTTATGGAGACGATATCGCGTCCCAACGCAGCAGCGAGCTTTTTCAGTCCATCGACGAGAAGGCGCGAATGTCTTTCTTTGAAAAGCAAGGCAAACGTCGGATTGAGAAGGAGTATTGGGCTTTTGATATTACAACGATCTCCAGTTATTCTGAAGTCCTTAAGCAGGTCAAGAATGGCAAGAACAAGGAAAACGACCGATTACCTCAGTTGAATCTAGCGCTCCTCTTTGGTGAAGAATCCGGGCTACCCTTGTATTATCGAAAACTCCCCGGAAACATCAACGATGTAAAGACCATAAAACAGTTGATGCATGAGTTCGATGTCATGGGCTATAAGAAAGTCAATGTCATCCTGGATCGTGGTTTCTACAGCAAGAAGAATATTGATGAACTCTATAAAAATCATCAGAAGTTCGTCATAGGAGTCAGGCTGGGACTAAAGTATGTTAAGGAAATCATGGAAGGGGAACGGGAGAATCTTAAACTTCTGGGGAAACCTACAGACGCAATTTAGCGCTTACGGCCTTTGTAGGATGATTGACTGGGAGTATGAGCAGGAACGACCGTACAAGGGGGATGTCCTGACCGCTAAGCGGAGAGCCTATCTTCTACTTTACTATAGCCCCGAGAAAGCCGCAAAGGACCAGGTGGACATGAATAACTATCTGACGAGTCTGTTTAGCGATCTGAAGGAAGGTAGCGAACGGGAATACTGCGCCAAAGATTATGCCAAATATTTCGAAGTCACCCAGACGCCTAAGAGAGGCCGACAGGTGAAACCCCGGGAAGATGTTATACGGGAAGAAGCCAGGAATTATGGCTACTTTGCTCTGTTATCTAATGAGGTCAAAGACCCCTGCGAGGCACTGTCATTATATCGAAGCAAAGACATCGTTGAAAAAGCGTTTGGTAATCTCAAAGAACGATTGAATTTCAGAAGAATGCAGGTGTCCTCTGAATTATCCTTAAACGGGAAATTATTTGTTGAGTTTGTAGCATTGATCTATCTGTCCTATGTGAAGAAGAAAATGCAGGATGCTAAGCTGTTCGAAAAGTGGACAATGCAAGGTTTGCTGGATGAACTGGACACGATAGAGCTGTTTGAGGCACCCGGATACGGTCGTGTCCTCGGAGAAATCACTGCAAAGCAACAGGCTCTCTTTGAAGCACTAAGTGTGAAATGTCCCTCGTTATAAATTTCGGGAACTCAGGATAAAAGCAGAGGCGTCTTTTCCTTTCTCTATGATACTGCCATTATATCTGTCAACTTTTGGACAGGCAATACCATCAGCTTTCCGGCCTTTTGAATCAGCGGCAACAAAAAGGGTCATATTCCATTTTTACAGGAATATGACCTCTTATCTTTTGTAAGTCAGTCATTAAATACAAAATATCATATCTTTTATATTATCAGGCATTTAACATTTTTTTACATATAGTTTATATTATGTATTATATATGGAATTATCACCAATTTCAACCACTTTTTATCGACAACTTCTTATCTGTACTTACATATATTTTTATAAAATGATAAATTTATCTATATTCCGACTCAATTGATACCAGTCTATTTGCTCAACCTGTAAAAAAAATAACCCAGATGTAGAATGGTACTATATTTTTTGATGTTTCAGTTATTAAATTTGCGGATTATGGGCACCTGCTATAGCGTAGTATTTTTAGATGATTTCACTTCATAAATCTACCGCCATATTCTCTCCTGCTTGATTTCTCTGTTTTCCATCCTTGTCTTCGGGAACATAAACCATTTCCTTCCATCGTCCACAACCTCAGGCCCCATCTAGCATTAAGCCATGTGTTTCCTTTCCACCCAAACTACGCACTCGATGTGCGTTTTGATAGATAGATAATACTAATACGCGAAATGATTGAGTTTTGCGAAAAGGTGCACCCCCCCCCCCCCCAAAAATTGAGTGGGGGGTATTTTTCATTAGGAATTAAACCTTACGCAAAAATCGCTATTTTTCCATACGCAACTAGATTTTCAATAATTTTTTTTTACAATATCTTTTCGCTCCATTATTTCCCATCTTCCATTATATAAATTATAGTTAATCAATCTTAAACATTTCGTTTATAGATATTTAAGCCATATTGATATTTGTATTTTTTTAAATTAATTACCCTCTTTTTCTTCTTATTAATTTCAATTATTACATCGTACCTAAATTTGGTAAGCTCATTTTCTATTGAATAAATTTTATTATAAAAATTAATTTTTCTTATAAAAAGAATCTCAAGTTGTAAATCACAGAAAAATTCTTTCGAAAGAAAAAGTTCTTCATTTAAATCAAGTTTTGTATTGTATTGAGGATGATTTTTCTTAAATTCAAATAAAGAATTCATAAGATCTGATTTTTTATTTAAATCCATAACATCACCAATAAATATAATTCCTTTTTCCCCCAAAAGCTCAATTAATAATAAAAGTATTTTTCTCAAATAATTGACTCCACTAAAGCAGTGAATAACACTATTCATAATGGCAATATCAAAGTTTTTTTCTTCTAAATTCCTTATTTCATGAGCCGGAACGCATTGCAATTTAACATTGCTCAGGCCTATTTCCGCAGCTTTTTGTATATTTTTTTCAATTGCAATCTCTGACAGATCAGTCCCAAGATACATACCCACATATGGCGCAATCTTAAACATACTGATACCCGAAGCACAACCTACTTCTAAAATTTTTTTATCCTTATTAAGGTATTTTTCAAGTTTAAGAAATATATTATTTGCATATTCATCCATTTCTGGTTTAGAAAAGTATTCCCTTGTGTAACTATTAATCCAGCCCCCACCTTCTATTTCATTCTTTGCATTCATGCCTACTAATTCCCATAGTTTTTTATTCATAAGTTTGCTATTTTGAGGCTCATTTTGATAGACATCTGCTGAATCAATGCAAATGTAGCTTTTTACAGATGGACATTCCCATAAAAGTTTGTTAAGTATTCTCAAATATTTTTTAACTGAAAGAATCACATTTATATTAGCTTTATTTATTACTCTAACTATTTCTTCAAATGTTATCTTAGATTCAATCAATTTAAATTTTTGTCCATTTTTTTTCAAAGTTAGAATTGAGATAATCTGACTGACGGAACCATATTCATCAAAAATTGCAATATTTTTTTTATGAGTTTTAGGTTCACAAGTTAAAATATAATCTTCAAGTACATTGCATATTCTGTCAACTTTCTTAAACGTTAAATTTGAGGTTTCATGAGCTAATGCAATTTCATCAGGATATTCTTTAACATAATTACTAAACTTTTGAATATCAAGAATACCTCCATTTTCACTATATTCTTTTTCCCAAACTCCTAACGGATCTATTTCTAATCTGCTCATATTCCCACCGTTCTTTTGCCATCTCCCTGATAAATTTGCTTAATCATCCCTTATCCCAGATGTATGATTATCCGAGAAAGTATGCTTAAAGCTAAAAAGATAGGTAAAGTTTTAAAACCTTCTCAGATAATCATAATGAAACAATCAGCGTAGAAAATCAGGCACCTCATTGCCACGAACAGTGCTATGATCAGCATTGGCTGGTATTGAGAACCACCGCTCATTCCATTCCTTCAAATGCTTATCCACAGTATTCTGAGATATCTCAGCATAAATCTGAGTCGACTGTAATGACGAGTGCCCCAGAAAGTTCTTAATCACAGCAAGCGGGACACCTGCTTCTAACATATGGCTTGCTGTCGAGTGCCTCATTGAATGGGGCGTATAACTGTTATCAATAAATAAGCCAGGATTCTTCTGCTTTGCTATCCAGACATATTTTTTGAAGATTTCTTCGATGCAGAATACGGTCATCTTTTCGTGTGTCTGGCTGGAGAATATATGCCTTTCCGGAAGCGATGCTATCTTCCTGTGATCAATGTAACCCTTCAAGAGAGTCGCGCATGCATAAGAAATCCCAATCCTTCTCTTTTTGTGTCCCTTTCCAGTGATGTTAAGAGAAGCGCCTCTTTCCGAGAATTGAATGTCCTTCACAGTAAGGTCACATATTTCCTGAGCCCTTGCGCCACTAGCATACATGAGACTCAGAAGCACTTTGTCCCTAAGACCGATCACATAGTGATCGTCCGGAAGCCTCAGTAGGATTGTGACCTCTTCCCTTGTGAAGATCGCCCGATTCTTATGTGTGGCCTTCTTCATCGGAATCCTTGTGACACTGCTTCTGAATGTCGATGCAGCTGCGGAATCCCTGTTTTGTGCATAAGAGGAGAATGACGCAAGTGCTGACAGACGCTGGTTCTTGGTGGTTGCACTACATCCTCGGGACTTTTCAAGCCACGACAGGAAGTCGATCATTGTCTGGTAATCGAGAGCCTCAAAAGATATCTGGTCAGCTGAGATACCTTTCTCCTGATACATATATTTCAGAAGCAGTCTGAAAGCTGCTTTGTACGATTTTATCGTATTCGGGCTGGCACCTACCGCACCCGGAAGGTATTCTGTTACAAAACTGTTCAGCAGTTCAAGAAATGGGGAGGCTTTACGTTTCATACGCCACCTCCGGAAATACATCTGCTGAATAATCAGAGAACAACTCCATCGCCTCAGGAAACAGTTCACTGCTGAACTTCATATATTTTTCGGTTTCCTGTAGGCTGTCATGCCCAAGGTATATGGAGAGATAAAGTACCGAATCATCGATCCTTCTCCCGGCTTTTACTGCAGCAGCAAAGGACTTGAAGACGAAAACATGACGCATGCAATGCAGGCAGGGACCGCGTTCATGCTTTTTCCGTCCAGGAAAAGATATCTCCGCAAGACGGAGTATCTTCTTAAACCAGTGCTGAGTATCCTTCGGCGTCATTGATTCATCTTTTCCAGAAATGGGAAACAGCCAAGCATCTGGAACCCCAACGATTCCCATTGCCAGACAGTAACGTTCCAGAATCTCAGTCAACAAAGGATTCATCGGCACTAGACGCTGCCTGTCACCTTTTGTATGCCTCATAATCAAGATCCCACCAATCAGGTCGACATCCTTCATCTTTAAGGCAAGCGTCTCTCCTATCCGGAGCCCGCAGCCATACATGAGCCTGATGACCATAGGAAACTCGTACTGAATCAGCGGATTCTTCTTTGTGTTTGCGACATCAAGGTTGTCTGCCTGTAGATATATCCGGTCCAGTTCCTCATCCGAGAAGATATATGGGACATAGTCATCAGCGACCTTGGGTATCGGAGGAATGTAAGCGGTAATCCCGATACTGTTAAGGTACTTCATAAAAATACGTATGACTATGACCTCATTTGCTACGGAACTGCTCTTTCCGTTCAGGGTATGAATCCAGTTATTAATCAGGGTTTCTGATACGAACTTTTCATTTGTATATCTAGCTGAAAACGTATCAAAATCTGCAAGATAATGACAGTCATGGGCATATGCGCTCTTACTGAGTGATGCCTGTCGCAAGGTCAGAAAATCTTCAAGCTCTTTCCGGAAGGGGCTATTGAATGTCCTCATAACTGCCACCTCCCTTCCAGAAACTCTTTGAAACAACCGGAAGGTGCAGGAGGTTCAATAGCATACTCGCGAAGCCTCTCGATATCAACCCTTGCATAGTGCTTGACGGCATCAGGGTCTATATGTCCAAGGATTTCCGTACTACATCGTATGACACCAGATGGTTTATCATTGAGCTGGCCAGAGAAGAACGAAACACATGGGGGCCATGCTTCTTATCAGTGATATCGATGTCGGCTTTACCGAAATATTTGTTAGTCTCGAAGCGGACTACAGAAGTAGTTATCTTCTCGAATGGGGCATTTGCTCTCAGGAATACATAAGGCTGACCTGATTCCGGCCTTCCATTCTTAAGATAATCAGCTAATGCAGTTTTTACTGCCGGGATCATGGGAAGGACAAGAGGCTCATTCGTTTTTTCCTGTGTAATACTGATAGTGTCGTTACCGAAGTCAAGCGACGAAAAAGTGAGGTTTGCTATATCGCCGGATCTCATATCAAGCCGAGTTGCGAGAAGCAGCATCGCATAATCGCGTTTTCCGATTTTGGAGTTAGTATCTATCGTTTCCTCAAAACGGTTGACTTCATCCTCTGTATAGGTACTCGGAAGGCGAAACGCTCTTTTAAAATGAGGGATGATAGTTGAGAAATCATGATTTATCAGACCGGCATAATTCAGATACCGCAGAAACATCCTGATGACAGCCCATCCGTCTTTGTTGTTCTGCATGAGGCATGCCCTGCCAATGATGGCAGCATCCGCACCCCTAAGGTCATGGCATCCAAGGGATTCGAGATGGCAATAGAATTCCCGAAGGGAATAGCTCTTTCCAATGATTGTTGATTCCCTGTTTCCATCATCCCTGCATTTCTGCAGATATGCATCCATCAATGTGGTGTAGCTTTCGGGCAACGGGGTGAGTTCCGGTTTTCGCTGGATTTGATACTTATCAACACAGTAATCATCTAAGCGATGAATGACTGTATTCATGTATTGCCGATTGCCTTTGCTGAGCGCATGCGTTGAAAGATAATCGTCAATAAATTTCTGGCCGACAGACGGGTCATAAGTGACGATGTCATTCGCGATCATATATCGCTCAAGCTGGTTCAGCTTCCGGTGATAATTATTGATGGTGTCATTTCCGTAGGCCTTGCCATGAAGTAGTTTCAGTAGACCCTTCTTCAATGAATCAAACGACTGGCATCCGTATTGTCTTGTACTCATAACTGTCTCCTTTCACAACAGAAATATCAAGGTACATTTCTATTGTAATAGGAGAAGGATTATTTGAGAAAAATGACGAAAATACAGCAGTTATGCAGCCTGCGCATAATCTCCTCGGATAATCATATATCTGGGATAATGTGCCTTATCTTACTTCTCGAATAGGGCACACCTGCGAAGGTATTTTGTAGATGCTCTCCCGAAGGACACGAAAAGTCCGACAGCTACCTTTGCCAGCCAAGGCATTGAATACTGCAATAAGCTATTTGAGATCGAAAAGGCTCTTAAGGATCTCAGTGGCGAAAATCGAAAGATAGAGCGTCTGAAACAGGAAACACCTGTTTTAGATGCCTTTTGGGCGTGGGTAGAATCCGCGAGAGGAGAGGCAAACTTCTGCCAAAATCAAAGTCAGCCGAAGCCGTAAACTATGCCCTCAATCATAAAGAAGGTTTGATGAACTACCTTCTTTATGGAAATTGCTCCATCTCGAATAATCTCGTCGAGAACAGTATACGTCCTTTCACGGTGGGACGCCGAAACTGGTTGTTCAGCGGAAGTCCCAGAGGTGCGGCTGCAAGCGCAATTGTTTACAGCATTGTTGAAACGGCCAAAGTCAATGGCCTCAATCCCTATAAATACTTGAAATTTATTTTTAGTGAATTACCCGGCGTTCAGTTTGGACAACATCCTGAATTCCTTGATGATTATCTACCATGGAACCCCGAAGTTCAACAACTCTGCAAATAGGGCAATGCCTTGAGTATATCTCGGGTATTGCCTTTTTTCTATCCACTATGTTATTAGGCGCTTACGATAAAACAGGGTAGATCAACCTGCATTGCGCTCATATTGCGATCTATAATTCTAATCCCACACGCTTCTCTATGAGATTGACTAAACTATTAATGTTTTCAAAATTACTCAAGTCAAGTTCAATGTAATCAAACTCAAATTCAAATTCCTCTTCGCAATATATAATAATGTCTACAAAACCAAGAGAATCAACTCCATATTCATTTGATAAGGATGCATCGAGATTAACATTATAAAAATTATGTATAATATCTTTTTGTATTAAATATTTTACAATTTTATTTGTTATATCTTCTCTTTTCATTATCGCTTAACCATCCATTCTGCAAATGATTGTTCTTGAATACAGTTATAATAAATTACCAAATTATGTTCGTTCTCTTTTATGTACATAATATAGTTTTTTAATTGACCATGTTATCCACCTCTAATATTTTTACTATGCCAACATAATGAAAGCAAAGCTGTGACTTTTAACAAAATGAACCTTACCGTAGGAAGCTTCTGTGAATTCGAGCCTGAGAGATTAAATTCACTTCTCAAAGCTATAGAATATAGAAGATTTATATCTAAGGATAGTCTAGTATTTCATCAATTTATATTATTCACGGCTATCTCTATTCTTTTTAGCCCTTCCGTTAAAACCGATTGAGGACATGCAAAATTCATTCTTTGAAAACCTGAACCATCCTCACCAAATGATTTTCCATCATTTAATTTTACTTTCGCGTAATAGGTGAAAAAATTCTTGAGTTCATCAAGATTAATCCAATCTCTCTACAGTCAAGCCAAGCCAAGTATGTACCTTCCTGTTTGATAACTTTAATTTTTGGAATTTTCTCAGAAATGTATCGAACCATATATTTATAATTTTTTTCCATATAATTTAATACATCTTCTAACCACTCTTTACCATATGAATAGCCTGCTTCAGCTGCAACAATGCCAAAAATACTAGGCTCATGAACTCCAGCTAATTTAAGTTGTTTATTAAATTTTTCACGGATCTTTGTATTAGGAACAATTGCATATGATGCAGATAATCCAGATAAATTAAATGTTTTACCTGCTAACATAAATGTAATAGAAGTTTGTGCTATTTCAGATGACAAAAAAGCTATTGGAATGTGTTTGTATCCTTTAAATACGATATCAGAGTGAATTTCATCAGAAACTAATATCACGTTATAATATTCGCAATTTCTTTCTACAACATCTTTTCGTTCCATTATTCTTAAACACACCTCTATTTTCACTATTTTCTTTTCCAAAATCCTACGGATCTATTTCTAATCTGCTCATATTCCCACCGCTCTTTTGCCATCTCCCTGATAAATTTGCTTAATCATCCCTTCAACTCCCGGTTCCTCTACAGTCAGATCCAAGATTTCGTATTTTTTCATTAATTCCGCAATAATCTCGGAAGGGGATAAATCATCTTTATTGAACCTCAGCCACTTTTGGGGGCCATTTTCTTTCATTAAGACGACGTGATTCATGGTTAAATTAAAATCATTCTCCTTGATTTTAACGACCAGAGTCCGGTACTTGCCTAACCTTTCCCGCATCGTATCCAGATTGCCATCGTAAACGATTTTTCCATTATCAATAACAATCGTTCGCGTACATAACCTCTCAATATCGCCTATATCATGGGTCGTTAGGATGACGGTTACTTTTTTTTCTCTATTAATAGTAGTAACAAATTCACGTATTTTCTCTTTAGCGATCAGATCAAGTCCGATGGTAGGTTCATCCAGAAAAAGAATAGGCGGATTATGTACCAATGAAGCTGAGAAATCAGCTCTCATTCTTTGCCCAAGACTCAGTTGTCTGACCGGCTGGTTTAAAAACTCGCCAATTCCTAATACATCATGAAATAATTCAAGGTTTCTTTGATAGGCTTGCTTGGGTACTTTATAGATATGCCTTAATAGATTAAGGGAATCAATAACGGGCAGTTCCCACCAAAGCTGGGTTCTTTGTCCGAAAACTACTCCGATGTTTTTGGCATGCTCTTTGCGTTTTTTATGGGGAATCAACCCGTTAACTGATATTTCACCTGACGTGGGTACTAAGATTCCGGTCAGCATTTTTATGGTTGTGGATTTGCCTGCTCCATTGGGTCCAATATAACCTACTATTTCCCCTTTGTGAATTCCAAACGAAATTTCATCCACCGCTTTTTTTATTTCAAATTGATTGCTAAATAAATAGGAAAATACGCCCTTTTGTTGTTTGGTAATTCGGAATTCTTTGCACAGTCGATTGACTTTGATAATATCCAATAAACTCTATCCTTTCATGGATTGTCGCGAGATATGCAGACGATTCTTATTAAATTGCCTAACTGCCGACACTTTGGTATTTTGATATTCCTGTATTGGTTATCCACAACGACAGGAGCAATATAAACAAGCCAACAACCGGAGTATAGAGATAAAAGCCGTTTTGCTCACTTGGTTTATCCAATATGTACAAGGCGGGATAATAGTTGATAAACGCCCACGGCAAGATATAAGTTAAAACGAATGAAATACCACCGCCAAAAATAGATACCGGATAGTTAATAAAATTGCGCAGCGTGAAAAACAATACATTGCCTAAATTCATGGATTTTTTCAGCCAAAAGCTTAACGATCCGAAAATAATCATCGCCCCGGCCTGGATCAAAATTCCCCCAATGATGCAAACCAGCAGTACGATAATTTTATAAGCAGTCCAATCTATCCCTAAGCTAAAAATACTTGCTCCCAAAAATATTCCCGAAACAATAATTTGACCAAAACCCGTCCAATCAAAACCGTAGAACAACATGCTGATAAGAGGATGTAAAGGACGAATCAAGAATTTATCGAAGTTCCCGTTATTTATATTTTCGCCCAGTTGGTAATAATGTTTCCAAAGTGCAGTAGTAGCTACCGCATAGGAAAACAAATTCAGCGCCATTAAAAAAACAAGTTCCTGGTAATTCCAGCCGGCGACTGATTGAAATCGATGCGTCAAAATCCAAATGGTTAGATACATCAATAAATAGGTATAAAAGTTGGCAAAGATGCCACTGATGAAATTCGCTTTATATTGACTATCCGCTTTAATAAAATAGCCAATGTGAAGACCATACAGTTTTAACAAGTACAGCATCGTCTAACCTCCCTGTATGATCAGCTTTTTTATGCCCGTCTTCCACAAATAGAATGTCCCGAAGCCGAGCAGCACAATCCAGGAACAGGCCGCCGTAAGGTTAAAAAGCAACTCGCCGGTAGATATTTTATTGACAGATAAGCTTTGAGGAAATTGATATAGAAGCTGAAATGGAAGAAAATAAGAGATTTCTCTTAATACGTCCGGAAAAAACCATAAGGGAATGACCCCTCCCCCCAGGATACGAACAGTATCCCGGAGTATTCTGACAAACCACCCCGCGTTTAAAAACGTAAAATGCAGCAAGCCAATCATATAATGCAGCAGCCAATAGATAATGATGTTTAAGACCAGCGCAACCATCAACAACAGGACATTGAGTAAACTTATTTTTAATCTAAAATTTAAAACAATCACGGCAAATATAATAACCGCTATGCCTTTCGCAGCAAAGCCGCTGAGTGTATCTCCCAGGGTTCGGGAAAACATGCCGGCCGCAAAATTGTAAGGTCGGAGCAGTTCCAGAGAAATAGAACCGTCCAAAACTTTCCCTCCTACTTCTCGAGCAACTGTATCCGTATACAGAAGACTTAAAATAATTCCCATGATTTGATAAGTAATCATATCATGAAGCGACAACTGGCTTATGCGATAATCCCCATACAGCGATCTCCACAAGTAAATTTGAACATACAAAGCAATAATGCTGCCCAAAATACTAATTAGGGTATCCAAACGGTAAGCAAGTGAATTTTTCAAGGCTATTTTCATGATTTCATAATAGGTTCTCATCTGTTCAACCTCAAATACTGCTTTTTAATAGGTAACTTTGTCCAAATGAATGTTATTTTCATTGATTACAGCTAACCAACGTTCTAAGCCAAATCCCACACAGCCTGTTACAATCTTGCCTCCATCATCAAAATTGAATGCTTTGCTAAAATGAGTATCATGAAAATTAAATGAGGCAATCGCTACTTGTTTTTCTTTAATTTGTAATGATAACTCGTGTTTTAGTGAGTTTGCTTTTTGCAGCTTAGCTTTAATTATATTTTTTTGCGATGGATAAAACTGATCATTAGCTTCAATAATATCAGCAGATAATCCTAATTTTTGGGTAAATTCTAGTGCCAATTGTTTTGTCTTTTCTAATTGCCTCAGCACATAATCACTAGCTCCAACAAATACAATTTCCCTGACAGTAAAATCCCACAGCCGAGTAATCCCATCAAAATTACCATGTTCATATCTATACACTCTAGCAAGGGTTGTAATTGCCGTATTTTCTTTAATATTGTCTCCTTCAAGCATTGGGTATATATGTAAGCAAGCAGCCGGGGTAAGATATTGTTCTTTCATAGCAATATACTCATCTTTCACTTCAGAATCTGTGGCAACGTTAGGATAAAACTCCGGTTTCACAAAACCTGCTACCGTAAGATGCTGAGGAAATGAAGAAAAATACCCGCATTTTTCCAAAACATTTCTATTTATTAATGCAGGGACATGATATTCTTGGCCTCCCTGAGCTAGTATCCAATTTTTAAAATAATCATCAATGAAATTTAAGGTTTTGGTTGAATCACTTGAAAAACATAGGTAACTGTTATCCAAGTAGTCCTGGTGAAAACAACACATTATATCTCCTCCACAGATGAATTATAAAATTCCTTTTCTTTTTATTTCAAAAAATTTCTCTTTTATCTTAAACATCCTATCGAATAAATCAAGTTCCCAGTATTTAGATACTCCATCTTTATCATAAAATTCATTAATAACCATTTGATTGATATTTAGATTAATTAAGAAATCGTCAGGCACAATATTTCCAAATAAAATATTTACTATTTTTAAAGAGTAATATATAGGTTTTTCAATTTTATTTTCAATACAAATATCATATAATTTGATCCATGATATATTTTCACTAATAATTAGTTCATGCAAATCACAAAATTTATATAAAGAAATTTCAGCTTTATCCCTCAGCCAATTTCCTTCCCAACAAAAGTTAACTGCTTCTCCATAATGATGAGCACACAAATGAATAATTTGATATTCAGCAGACAACATATATACTTTAGAATGATTGAGATCTATTAATCGACTTTCTTTTATTATTTTTTTGGTATCAAAAAAAAATTTATTTTTATTTTTTATACTCCCATTCCAAAATACACTAAAATTGATATCAACATGAACAGGAATGCCAGAGTTATCATTAATTTTTACATGAGGAAATATTTCATGGCTTGTGAGCCTACGATTTAATTTTTCATCTTTAGTAGCAGGTATTATTTTGCGCTTAACTTTATCATAAGTTCCTTGGATAAATCCGCTTTCTTCTAATATTTTTGTTACTATGGATATATCGTCCATATCAACGAGAAAGTCAATATCTCCAAATTGTCTAAGAGAAATATCTTTATAAACGAATGGCGCCAATATTCCTCCTTTTAACATAACTGCTTTTATTTCATGATTATAAAATTGTTTGTTGATAATATCTATTTCGGTATAATAAATTATGTTTTTTCTCTTTACATGATCGCAAATTGATTTCATGGCATTATATACATTTATTTCTATAGAATTAATTAAATTAAGCTGCCAAAAAGTTTTCAGTACCAGAGGCGTTACTCTATGATGACAACAATAATATAAAAAAGTTCCCCAATCAATTTCGTTATTGATAATTATCTCAGTTATTTTACTTTTATCTGACTCTGTAATGTTTAATCTTGAACTATATAATACGAGTTCCGCCTCTTTATTAGGTTCAAAAGGCATAGTTTTATACTCCTTTTTATATACTAATTTTATTTACAGCCAGTTGAATTCTATTTAATGCTTCTATTAAAATTACTCTGGAACATGCGAAATTTATTCTTTGAAAGCCAGTACCATTTTCACCAAAAGCTTTCCCATCGTTCAACTTTACCCTAGCTTTATTCGTAAAGAAATCGTTTAATTCGTTGCAATCTATATTAATTTTCCTGCAATCAAGCCATCCCAAATATGTACCTTCTTGATTAACAGCACGTATTTCCGGGATTTTTTCTGAAAAAAATTTAGACATAAAATCATAATTATTCTGTAAATAATCTAAAACTGCTTCCAACCATTGTTGGCCATAAGAATAGGCCACTTCTGCAGCGACAATTCCAAAAATATTAGGTTCGTGAACTCCTGTAAGCTTCAATTGTTTTTTGAATTTTTCTCGCAGAGCAGAATTGGGAGCAATTATATAAGATGCACCTAAACCAGATAAATTAAAGGTTTTACCAGCGGACATAAATGTAATAGAATTTTGCGCTAATTCAAAGGACAATGAAGCAATTGGAATATGTTTGTATCCTTTAAAAACAATATCCGAATGAATTTCATCTGAAATTATTAAAACATTATATAGCATACAAAGTTCTCCAAGTTTTAAAAGTTCATCTTTTGTCCAAACCTTTCCAATAGGATTATGAGGGCTGCAAAGAATGAATAATTTTACACCTTCAGAAAGTTTTTTCTCGAAATCGTCAAAATCTATAGCATAATTCTCTTGTAAAATCAATGGACTTGTTACTAATTCCCTGTTATTAAGAGTAATACTATAGCTGAATGAACCATAACAAGGTGTTAATATTAAAATTTTATCACCAGGATCCGTAAATGCCGGAATAATATTACGAATTGAAGCTGTAACCGTATAACTATATAATAACCATTCTTCATCTATATCCCATTCATGGCGTCTATTGATCCAACTTTTTATAATCTTCTTAAATGTATCTGGCACACCAACGTATCCATACAACCCGTGTTTAGCTCTTTCAATAATTGCATTTTCAACAGCCTTTGGGGAATAGAAGTCCATGTCTGCGATTGACATAGGCAGGATATCATGCTGCTGAAAATTAAAGTCCCACTTAAGTGACCATGTGTTTTTACGATTAATAATCTCATCAAAATTTCTCGACATAATTATCTCCCCCTTTACTCAACTTATAATGATGAATCAGCTGATATAATTGTTTTGGGATATGTTCTGTCACTTAACGATATTACGTAAGTCATAAAAAGCTTTTTCTTCTAGTATTGAAAGGTTATTGATTTCATCTGCAATGGAATCCAAAGTTTGCCTGCTTAATCTGTTTACTTTAAATCCTTTTAAAAAAATAATTTTTATATTATCCCATTTGTTTCGAATTTCATAAAAATCGTTAATGAAAGGAGACAACTGGTTGGCATCAAAATTCCTAACAAAGTACTGCAATACTTTTGCAAATTGTTTACGTGCTCTCCCAATATTCATTATTCTATCCAGCAAAGGAATATCTGCTAAATACAAATCACTTAATCCATTTCTTTCACTGTTTAAGTCCAAATCTACATTTTTCAAATGAAGAGCCAATTCTTTCATATTTTCAAAAACATTTTCAGTAAAAATATTTTGATTAGTATATTCAAGCGATCGCTTTATACTTTTTTTCCAATCAAAATTGTTTCTCGGACCACTTTTATCTCCTTTTTCAAGCAAATTTAACTTTTTACAGCCATATATAATATCATTGAATGTAGCAAAAACAAATTTATTATCCGTATTTTTCTCTTTGCAATAAACAATTTTTTTATCAAAATCTATACCTATGATTATGATGTTATCGCAATCCTCGGGATGTATTCGTTTGTCTGGATAACGCGACTCTTTTTTATACTTTTTCGACCAGGGGCACCAATATAAATTCGTACCTACTATGACTGGCTTGTTCTTTAATAATTCATTATGAATTATTTCAATAATTTCATTACTAAAATCTTGAGAGGTATCAATTTGTTGAAATTGAATAGAAAAGAATGAATTTAAAATATCTTTCATTTTATCATTTTTCCTACCTATCCTAAGACCAATCGGGATATCGCTATTTTCTGAATTAAACCAAAATGACCAAGTATATAAAAACAAAATTTTGTAATCCAATTTATACCAATTTACGATTGAACAATAAAGACTCTGACTACACGAATTTTCTGATTCTATTAAATCAAAATCTAATATCATTTTGTTATCAGCCCCAATTATTTTATACATTTGTGTTATAATATAAATAGCAAAGGTGAATAGCATAAAGCTATTTGTTGCTACTAGCCCATAAATCATCATTTCCGCCAAGAAGCCTATGATTTATGGATTTTTGTCGTATTTTTATTCTGAATTACTCTAAAGTCTCACTTTGGGGTGATAATCTTACAACCACTTTGCTATTTTATAACAATTGTAAAATTTAAAATTACATTCATATACGTCAAATTTTTGTATTGTTCTCTTCCGCTTCTTAAAAATTGTTGCTAAATTTAAAGAGGTCATATTCCATTTTTACAGGAATATGACCTCTTACCTTTTGCTAAGTCAGTCATTAAATACAAAATATTGTATCTATAATGTTATCAGACAAAATTTCAATGCAAATTGGCATTAATAGAAAAAACAGTTTACATTATGTATTATATCTGGAATTATCATCAATTTCAACCATTTTTTATCGACAATTTCTCATCTGTACTTACATATATTTTTACAAAATGACAAATTTATCTATATTCCAACTCAATTGATAACAGTCTATTTACTCAACCTGTAAAAAAATAACCCAGATGTAGAATGGTACTATATTTTTTGATATTTAAGTTATTACCAGTTACCAGTAATATAGTTCACTGCCGACTAATCTTGAAAAGGCAAAATGCTATGCGATTACGCACATAGCGAGGAATTGATAGTTTTGCGGAAAAAGAACAAGCGCCTGCGTTGGGCACTATATTGAACATATGTAAAAACTCCGCAAAGTGTCGATCTCCTGCTAAAAAACAAATTTGCGGATTATGGTGTTACCAGCCGGATTATTTGGCGGCCAATCACTCAGAATTAGTAGCGGCTAGATGAAAGTGGCGGTTACCATAAAGCCGAAAAATAGATTCAAATAGTTAGCGATCATCGCCCGAAACCCAGCCCGTACGCATTGTAGTGGGGATAAGCTGTCCACAGAATGCGCACAGGCAAAGTTTACGGCATAGTATTACCGATCACCCGGTATGGCTGAAACGCTCTACAAGGGTGAGGATGTCGGAACCTGAGCTAACTGCTTATCGTAATACGCACAATAGCTATGCAATAGTGACGGCATCTCAGGCATTCCGCTTGCAACGCAGCTTCGTTGTTGCCTACAGCCCAAAGCCTTTCAAGAGATATGATACAGTGCTCCAATATGCAATTGATGTTAATATAGTCACAAGATTTTTTGTGATTTTCCAGCGATTTGATGATCTTTACGAGCAGTTCGTCGCAATCATAAATATGAGCCATTTCATAAAGCAAGTCTTCGTTTTGGGTCAATATCGCCAATTTCGCATGGGCCTTACAGGCGTTTCTGCCCAGGTAAGTGACCGTAGAAACTGTTTGTTTCAATTTGGGGTCCCACTTGGATTCGCGTAAATAATAAGTTCCGTTGGCCCGTTTTTCAATGTACATAGTCACAACCTCCCGTGTGACTATGAGGGCTATTAAACACCAAATTCATTTTCCACCACCACCCGGACCATATGATCATCAATTAATTGTCGTTTGGTCATGGCTGCGTTTAAGAGGGTGGCGGAACAAAGGTTGTTAATCTTTCTGGCGATACCGCCTGTTGCCTCATGAATCAGGGCGACAGCCCCTTCGGTAAACAGTGATCAGAATATCCGGTGGATTTGTCAATAACCCTCGCCGTTCTTTTGGCGATGTATCCCCCGTTCTAACTGCAACCTTGATCGCCGGCAGTGGAACCGAAGCATGTTTTGCCGTCTCCTCAATCCCCTTGATCGGGATCTCCAGATTCCGGTAAATATCATTGTTTAAAGCCTTTAACGGCGATATGTACACCACTCGGAATCCCGGATTTTTTCCCTGAGTGATTTTCTTGGTTTGGTACATGATATCCAGGCATTTTAAAAATGCGGCTATGGTCTTCCCAGACCCTGTAGGAGCGCAAATCAACACATTTCGGCCCGCATTGACTTCCGGCCACCCCAGCTCCTGCGGCATACTGGGGCGGGCGAAGGTATGTAAAAACCACTCTTTGACTATTGGGTGAAAACTCTCCATACATGCATAGTCTGGCATAACCGGCCTCCAAAACATCCACTAGGAATCTATTGTAAAACCTCCAGTTGTATCCTCGTTAAATACTGCTTCATACAGTAAGGTCGGCGGTTCTTTCTTAATGACTCGACTTTTCAGCTCATATCCGGCGATAAAATCCTGCAACTCTTTTTCTTTATTAAAAGCTTCTTCCAATGTTTTTGCCGTTTTCTCAATCTCCAGCAGCAAGGGGTATTTGAGAATTGGGCATGACAGTAGTTTGAGTGATAAATCCTCATACTTACCGGTTAAATTAGTTCCCGCAAATGACATAAACTCTTCATATCCCAGTGATCTCAACACTTCATCCACATTGCCGGGAGTAACCAAAACGCCATTTCCTTTCAGAGTTTTTACTATTGAACTATCCTGAATTCCATCCGTTATTTCCTCATCTTGTTCAATCCGGATATTATACAATTTTCCTATATCAGGTTCTTTGTATCCCAAAAAATTTTTTTTGCTATTGTTCCAATTAATTTCCGAGACTCTAAGTAATTTGCCTGATTTAAATAAGTCTAGGCCATAGCTGCCTGTTTTCCATTCTATTTCATTATCTAAACTTTGTTTTAAAAAAGGCAAGGCAATCATGGCTTCATCGGGATTATCAAAGTAAACTCTGGTTTCTACTTCATAAATAACATTATTATTCATAGAAAAATCTTCAGCCCTTCGTTTAGAAATAAGTGCCAACTTATCACAGTCAATTTTTAAAGGCTGCATTCCGCAACCATGAAATGCAGCCTTCAGCTGGATTACTGGTCAGTTGCCCGCAACTCTAATTAGATTCTATTATATTTAGATATTTTGTCAATGGCCGCTTCCATATGTTGAGAAAATACGGGAGCAAGAACGGTGCAGAGATGGAGTGAAAAATAGCCATAAAATGTAAAACTGCAAGATGCAAAGACCCCGCAATACAGTTTCAAAGTATCGCAGAGTCTTTTTAGTTGCAAGTGTTGTATCCGGTGCCCCTGACCAAAGGATTAGCGCCGGGCTTGCTTGTTAGGCTTAATGGCCAGCGAAGGGGAAGTTAGGGAGGAATCCGGCAACCCCTTCACATCGGCGGTGCCGCCATACTTCTTTTTTAGATCTTTTATATCGCCATATTGTAAGGTCCGCATCAAACAAGCGTCCACACAAGCCGGATTTTCCCCTTTATCGATTAAATCGGCACATAAGTCGCATTTTCCTGCTTTACCTTCTTTGGCAATATATTGAGGGGCTTTATACGGGCAAGACCGGATACACGCCCCGCAGCCGATGCATTTTTTTCTGTTTTGCGTGACGATACCGTCCTGGGGGCGCTTGGCAAGAGCACCTACGGGGCAGCTTGGCACACACTTGGGTTTGGCGCAATGGTTACAGGAAATCGCCAGGGGATACGCCCAGGGATCCGGATATTTGCCGCCTTCGAAGTAATCGACTTTACGGAAAAGGACGCCCACTTCCAGGTTGTTTTTATCCTTGCAGGCAATCTGGCAGGTTTTGCAGCCGGTACAAACAGTCATGTCATAAAAGAAACCTTTTTGTGCCATATCTCTCACACCCTTCATAAAACAATTCGCTGCGGCCACTCCACATCAGGCAGGAGCTCTTGGTCATATTTCTCCACTTTCACGTTGCAGGAATTGGCGCCCATGTGGCCTTGGCCGGTGGGAATCCCGCCTTCAAGAATATTGACATTGCCGCTTTTATCCACGCTATTTTCCTCATCAAGCTCAATCCAGGCGCCCTGACCGAGGGTTACCACTCCGGGCATCATCCTTTCCGTTAGATACAAAGGCCGGACGACGACACCGTGGCGGCTGGCGATTTTAACGATATCCCCCTGTTTCAGGCCCAAACTCCTGGCATCGCTGGTATTCATGATAAATTCTTGCGGGAAAGCTTCCCGCAGCCAGGGGACATTGTCAAAGAGGGAATGCGTTCGGCGGGGATAATGAATAGTATATAACTGAAGCGGGTATTCCCCTTTTACTTTGTTATTCCAATCTTGAAAAGTGTCCTCGTATCCTTCTTCCGGTTTCTCATATTTGGCAATCGGCGCTTTAACCGTCCACCCGTAGCTGGTGATTTTATCGGCCAATTTTTGGGAGTGAATCTCAATTTTTTTACTTGGCGTCGCCCGCGGATACTTCTCAGGATTATTGCGGTAATCCTCCAATTCGGTGAAACCGAAATGATCGCCCGGTGCCCGTTGTACCTGATAAATCCCCTTTTCCCGGAATTCCCGGAATGCAATCCGTCCGGTTTGCGGTTTGCCGGTAACCCCCAATTCTTCGATATCTTCTTCCGTAATCGTAACAAGCTTTTCATAATCTTGGCCGTTATCGGCAATAACCATGGCGCCGGCAGCCTGGTTAAATACTTGTTGTTTCAATGGAACGGGGTCGATTTGTTTTGCATCAAGACCCAAACGTTTGCCGATTTCCACAGCGACCCAAATATCATCTTTGGCTTCAAAGACGGGATCCACCACCTGACTGAACCACAGAAGAATTTCGCGGTTGCTGCTAAAGGAAGTGCCGTAACCGATAAAACCGCCGTACTTTTCCCACTGCGTGGTTATAGGCAGCACAATATCCGAAAATTTTGCCTGCGTATTCAAATTGAAGGCCTGAGTTACCACGAATTCCAGTTTTTCCCGATGGGCTTCGATACCTTTGGCGGCGCCCATTTTTTGATTGAGGGTGGCCACTGCGTCATAATAGACGCAACGGATGTCAATATCTCGCCTGTCATTCTTGCCGGCGGTGTATTTTCCCGTTAACACGGCATCCCATAACTCATTCTGATTGATAGATGAAGTTAGAGGGTTTTTGATTGCCGGAACTCCTGGGTCGCCGGCTTTGACTAAACCAGGACCGGCATTGCCGGCGCGATTATGGCAGCTTAATCCCGTTCCGGCACCGGGAACGCCGATATTGCCGGTCATGCAGGCTAGGGTTATAAATGCTTGCGCCGTTTGCTCGGCCCGATGCGTCCGGGTGGAGGCGCCGCCGCAGATGACTGACGCCGGTTTTGTCGTAGCATACTCAATGGCCAGCCGCCTAATCTTTTCGGGAGCCACGCCGCAAATTTCGGCTGCCCATGCCGGTGTTTTGGGCTGGCCGTCCTCAATTCCTAATACATAGTCCTTAAAATTTTCTTTCGGATCCGCTCCTGCCGGCATATGGCCGGCGTCAAAGCCAACAGTACATTTGTTGAGAAATTCCCAGTCAATCAGAGGCCGTGCCGGTGAATCCTCAGTAATCATCACATACGCCATCCCCAGCAATAACGCCGCATCGGTAGCCGGCCGGATGGGAATCCATTCATCCGCCAGTACTCTGGCTGTGTCGGTGTAGAAAGGATCAATGAAAATAAATTTTGCGCCGGCCTTCCTGGCCTGCAAAAAATTGTACGCCGGGTTACCCCCCGAACTCCAGGCCGGATTTGCTCCCCACATAATGATCAATTTGGATTGTCTCAGACGCAGCCGGTCGTTGCCGGTGCTTGAGTACGCATCCCCATATGGTCCCATGACCGCCGGGCCTACGTCAACCCAAGTGCCCCAGGAGGTGGAACCCCAGGAGGTAGTATAACCGCCAAAAAGAGATAAGGTCCGTTCCATCCCTTGCCTGACCTGCCCCAGGATGGCCTGATTACCGTAGGCCGCCTTGATACGCTTCAATTCATCGGCCACAAGGTCTAATGCCTCGTCCCAGGAAATTCGCACCCACTCGTCCCTGCCGCGCAATTCCTTATTGCCGCCGCCAGGTTGCCAATGCTTCCGCTTCATGGGATATTTAAGGCGGTCAGCCCCCAGAACCTGCTGCCGCTGCGCCCGCCCGCGCCAACAAGCTCTTTGTTGCGGAAAATCAGGCGAATCCGGGTGCGTATCATCAGTTTTTTGCCGGACCACTACCCCGTCTATTACGTAAGCTTTGAGTACACACCGTCCGCCGCAATTGTGCCAGCAGGCGGCGTTAACCCACCGGCCTTCCTGATTGATTCCGTTTGCGAAAGCAGCTTCCGCCCGGAAAAGTCCGCAAACGGGAAATGTCATGACGGCAACGGTACCGGCAACGGCTGTTCCGGTCATTTCAAGAAAAGTTCGACGGCTAATGGGATAGTACTTCGCTTTTTCCAACAGATTCATACCATTATCACCTCCGTAATCATTAAGATTGGATCACCTCAACATTGATCAGTTCCCCGAGAGCTTCGAGATCAATCTGCAGATAACCGTCCAGAATGGCCGCCATTCCCTGGTAGAAACCTGTGCCGGCATGTTGACGGATATCCCGGGCTAAAGCCGGTACCCAGTTTAATAGGTGATTTTTTAAAAACAGCTTGCTGTCGCGGAGAATTTCCCGGATTTCCGGTGATTGGGCATTGGACTTCTCTCTGGCCAGACAGGCCAACTGGTACATAAAATCCAATTCAAGACCCAGATGATCATCCGCTTCCTGGCGATAGTTCCTGGGTAAAAAACCGTATTGGAAATAAGCGCACCGGACCGCAAAGGTTGATTCCTGAAAAAGCAAACGTTCCTCAGACAAATAAGCCGACTCCCAAAGCGGCGCCGGCAACTGGTAAGGGCCAATGAACAACTTGGTGTAATCCCAACGCAACCGGTCATAAATCTTCTCATTCAAAACATCATACTCCCGCAGGTAATCCGCAACCTGACAGACTCCCCGGCCAATCATTTCACTTTCCCGGGAAAAAGGGAAATCTTCCATCAGACCTGCTTTCACTATGGTCTTCAGGTAGATTGCAGAAGGTTCCTCCAAAAATATCCGGCGTAAGAAATCATAGGCAAAAATTCTAACGTCCAGGGCAGGGTGAATATGCTCCCACTGGGGTTGACTCTGAATCATTATCTCGCGTTTTCCTGCGCTAATTTTTCTTTTACTTCCTCTATGTTCAGCGGATTAAGAGGCTTGCAAATAATTTCGTTGACGCGAAGGTTTTTAAAACTTTGGGAAGAAGCTGCCTGTATTACTAGGGCGGTGTCTGCTCCCTTGCCCGTCCCGGCCACCGCTATCACCTGTTCGCCGCTTTTTAGCAAGCCTGCATCTACGGCCGAAAAAACTATTTCAAAACAGACTTTAAATCCCTGGGAAAAGGTACGCAGCAGATTGGCTAGGAGAGTAGGGGTATTGGATCCGTACAATTGATCAGTATGAAAAAGCATGGTGCCAAAGTGCACTTCATGTCCGGATTCCCGCAGAGTTTTAGTTAATTCCGGGGGAAAACGATTTTCTCTTTGCTTAAAATCAAACTGATGCGGCACTACAATCAATTTAACGTCTCTGCCGGCAAATAAATCCAAAGCTTTTCGGGCCGTGGCGCCGGTTGTGGAAGCCAGCACCACACTCTGAATTCCCGAATCTTTCAGTCTTTCTTGAACCAGGTTAAAAGTAATTTCAGTATTCTCCGGTGTAATCTCTTCGAAATAGACAATCTTTCTTTCCATAATTTTTGATTTTCTCTCCTTCCAAATAAAATAAAACAGGCTGTATTCCAAGTTAATGGAACACAGCCTCCAGCTTTTTGCCAGCCAGTTGTCCGTTAATTCAAACTCCATAATGCATTTAGAGGAAATAGCAGTATAATTTAGAACTTATTTCCGTATTAGCTTAGTCCAAATTATATTACACATCAAGATTGTTGTCAATATTTAAGAAAAAAACTTGTATATTCAAGAAAAAGTATAATCCTGGCGGATCTTTTGTCAACTCTTTTTAGTGATTAAATAACCCAGTCCGGAATATTATCTTGTTTAAATTCCTGAGGAGCTTGACCTTTAAACAGCAATTCCGGGTGATTGCTTTAGTACTTTGGTTGACGTCAGGTTAGGGTATACTTAAAATTGACAGTATGCTATTACTATGGATTTAATTCTCCTCAGCAAAGAATGCGGGGGCAATTCATTAATCAGTAATAATCTATACATAACACTATCAAATTTCGGGCGTTTAGGCTTACAACCCCGAAATCGCAAATTATAACCGGCTGAAGTTCTACGTGTTTGGCAAGCCATTTATTATTAGTCATAAACCCTTCTCCTCAGTTAAATTGATTGCCCCTGTATATTTTTTAGAAAATTGAGGATTATTTGTTTATAGTTATCCTCGCGGTATTCCGCCGAAAAAATGATTTTTATCATGTCGTCGGCACTCACGAATTTAACCGCATCAACCTCGCCAGCCTGCATTACCACATCCTCCAGGGAAACATCTATAGAGGTTGCCCAAATATCGATAAAGTTACTTTTTCTTTTGAGTCTGGCTATCATAGAAAGCTTTTTATGAGAAAGGGCAATTCCCAATTCTTCTTCGACTTCACGAACAGCTCCTGTTGCGCTATCCTCGCCGGCTAGTACGGCTCCACCGGTCATATCCCACATGCCGGGCAGCACGCGCTTGCTCAGTGAACGCTTCTGAATTAAAAATTCCCCTTTGGCATTGATAAGGTAAACGTGTACTACCAAATGATATTCTCCCTCGCGAAACGGCTGACCCCGCTCAATTGTTCTGCCTGTTTTATTGCCGTTCGCGTCTAAAATGTCCCAAAGCTCCATGTTACACCTCTGTTCAAACCTATACTTCTCTCGATAAAGTATTTACACTTCGCCAACATAGCTATGAGTATTATTTAATAATAAGATCTTCCCATTGATGCTATATTTTTCAAACACTGCCGTCAAACTATCAATAAACGTTCTAAAGTTTTTGTCTTTTTTGTTCAGAGCGTATGATGCAGACAACGTATTGCCAATATAACTTTCCAGCGATAATATGCTATTGTTTTCAAAAATCCTGTAATCATATTGTCCCTTCCGGAAAAAGGCATTACATTTTTCGGCGTTTTCGCTAATACCCTTATAATCAGGACAAAGCTTGCTGCATAACTCGTTATGTTCTTTAATAAAATTATTACTGCTGTCCCGTGTATTCCATACTAAAATAACCTTGCCGTTTGGCTTTACTATCCGCTGAAACTCTTTTTTAGTCTTGTCAGCATCAAACCAGTGAAATGCCTGGGCGGCAGTAATGAAATCAACGCTTTGATCGGGTAATGCCGTATCCTCGGCACTGCCGTTAACAGCCAAAACACTGTCATAGCCTTGGCAGTAATCTATACAGGCAGCCCGCATATTTGCATTTGGCTCAACCGCATAGATGGTTTTTACCTTGTCGGCAAGCTGCTTGGTAAAAATGCCTGTCCCAGCACCAACATCAGCGACAACTGCGCCTGAAGATACACCAACGTCCTTCACAAGATAATCAATAAATTCCCGGGCATAAGCCGGACGATACTTGACATAGTTATCTACCCGGCCGGAAAAACGCATTTTACTGTCCATCCTGGTTGCCCCCTTATATTTTCTGAACAATGCCGGCTGTAATCGGCTATGCAAAATCCGCATCCACCGGCGCTCCGTTCGTTCTGGTTTGACGGTATCTCTCGATAATATGCGCATCGGCTTCAAAAGCCATTTCCGGCAGCGGACCGGCCAGCGGAAACCATTCCACCGCTGCCACGTCATCGCCCGGTCTAAGTTCTCCGTCTATGGCCCTGGCTAACAAGACGACTACCAATGTATGTAAATTTACGGCCAAATAGTTGGACATAACGCTGAGGATTGATTGAATTTTTACCGTAAGCCCGGTTTCTTCCCGTACCTCGCGTCTGGCAGCCGTAAGAAAGTCTTCATCGAATTCAATAAACCCGCAGGGCAGGCACCACATTCCCGCCTGAAAAGCGCCCTCCGCCCGTTTGCCCAACAATACCTGATCCTCTTTTACAATTAATACGGATACTGCCGGGGCAGGATTTTTATAATGTATAAAGCCGCATTTCAGGCATGCGCTCCGCCGGCGTCCTCCCTCCTCTGTTTCAGCGCATTCCGCGCCGCAGGAAGGGCAATATTTAAAGTCACTTGTTTCATTTGATTCAAGTTTATAAGAGACAAAAACCTGTTTATTTCTCAATGTATTTTCATTCTCCTTACGTGGCTTTTCTCTCAACAATGAAAAATATATGGTTGGAACAGAAGAAAAGCCAATTGAAAAGAGATCATTTTCTTTTGTAAAAAGAAGATGATCTCCAGCAACCAACCGGTCAATCCAGATAGTATTAATTATTTTTTATTGTAATACACTATTTGGCAATTGTCAAGTTAGTGAAATCGCCAGTGAAATCACCAAACAATGTACTTCTTCACAAATATTTTCTATATGAAACGCATTAAAGAAAAGAATTGAAATTAGCGAGAAATTACAAACACTTTGAATATGTCAAAAGGACTGTCTCATTGCCTAAGACAGCCCTTTTGACATATTCAACAATTAGAAGCGGTAATTGGTGATGAACTGATAGCCGTCTTTATAGTCGTCGAATGCAGCCCCCGACTGATTTTTATCATAGGGCTTGAGTTTGTAGTATCTGGCTTCAAAGTCGGTATTTTTGGCTATGGTAACATTGACGCCGAGGCCAAAGCCTTTTGCACCGTCCCCGGCTGTATAAACGTTGGTGTCCCAGTTATAAGTGCCATTACTGCCGGCAATATTTAGGTTATGGCCGAAATTCGCAGAGTCAATCGCCCAGTTGCCCAAGCGGAGATAGTCAAGGTACAGGAAATAACTGCCCGGCTTTTGGAGGTTTTGAGTCTTCCACTGCAATCTTGTAAAGAACCCGTTCTTTTCCGCATTGGAAGGAAGATTGGCGGCATTGTTTCTCACACCTTCAGCGATAATGGTGAACTGACCGGTTCTAAAGGTTGTGCCGTAAGCCAACTGTTTGAACTTGTAACCGGTTTGTTCAGGCTGGAGGGCATTCAGGTAGCCGAGAGTTACATTGGCATTTTTATCAAATTGGTATTTTAGGCTGGCCAAAGTCACATTGACGCTGGTAAAAGCTGAACCAGTATTGCCAAGAGAATTTTTCCAGTTGCTGGTTAAATCGGCGTAACCGGCAGATAAACCGAATTTGCCAAATTTCTGGCTGATGTAGAAACCGTCAATTGCGCCAGTCCCCCACAGCAGTTGGTTTTGACCAAGGGAGGCGGCAGAGGAGAACGGGATAAAGCGACCTACCTGTACGGTGGTATCGCCTCTATTCCATTCAAATTCAGCCCGATCAACCGATACCGGATCGGTACCGGAAGTTTTTATGCCTGCGTTAACAGCGCGATTATTGCTTCGGTTTGAGGCCTCCAGCCGGCCCAAAAAATTCAGATTATCGGCCACGTTTGCGGTCAGGTTCACACGGATCCGCTCCTCAAAACGGGTCGGAGCAGATTTGCTGGTATTATTAGCTGCTAGCCCCCAGTTATTTTGATAACGAATACGGGCGTCACCGGTGAATTTGATGGAAGAAGCATTCTTCTCCAGGTTGGCGACGCGAACTCCCAAATTGTTCAGTTCGGTAGCAAATTCTGCTTGAAGTTTATCCAAAGCAGCCTTGGTTTCAGCGTCGGCTTTTTCCGAGTTAGCCAAAGCTTTAGCGACGATAGTAGCAATTTCGTAACGGGTAAGGGCTCTGTCGCCTTTGTAGGTGCCATCGCCATAGCCGCTGACTAAGCCGGCTTTAACCAGTTTGTTAACAGCGTCATAGGCCCAGTGCTGGGCGGGAACGTCCACGAAAGGATTGGCGGGAGCAGCCAGCGTGGTGCCGACAACGCTCAGACTCAACGCGGCTGCAAGAGCTAAAACAAAATTCTTTTTCTTTTTCATTTTTTATTCCCCCTTAAAAATATGTAAGATTTCAGATACCAGTTAAGCAGTTTAAGAGGGTAATGCCTATTGAGCGTCCAGGTTTTCCTCAATAAATATATACCCTTTTTTTGCTCAACCTATCTTACCGCCGACCAAGGAGCCGCAATAACAGCATCCTCCCCCCCTTTCTTATTCAGCCTTGGTTTTTTTGGCGAAAGACCGCATAGTTTAGGCTAAGTAGAAATGAAAAACTATCATGAATCTATGTCACATTTTGTAAATTAATCTAAAGATAAAAATAACTCCCCTTGCCAAAACCTTGCATGAGGAGGTTAAACGGTGCTATACTTATAGCAAGGTAGACCTCTTCTCTGAGGTTTGCTGGGCAGGAAGTCGCTCAACTCTTGGTCGGGGCGGGCGGCTTCCTTTTATTCCGGCGAAAGTATTCCAGATAATTCCAGGTATATAATAAAAAAATACCTCCGTCATGCCAAACCTTGCATGCGGAGGTTAAACGATGCTATACACATAGCAAAGTAGACCTCTTCATGAGGTTTGCTGGGCAGGAAATCGCTCAACTCTTGGTCGGGGCGGCGGCTTCCTTTTATTCCGGGTTGAAATTTCTTTGATAAAAATAAGAGGCCGTATTCCAAGTTGATGGAACACAGCCTCCAGCTTTTAGCCAGCCAGTTGTCCTTTGTTAAACAATTTGTTAATTAAGGTCAAAAAGATTATATCACACATTTAGATTATTGTCAATATATAGAATAACTTATTCTGTATATTTTGTGCAACATTTTGTTTTAGCATCCTGATGATTCAGGCAGTTTATAACGCAGCGGATGAAGATATGGATTCGGCTATACTGGAATCTGCCGGCTTGGCCTTCTTTTCCTGGGATTGCTCATTCTGCAGCAACTCCCAAACCTTATGCCGTATCCAGCCGAACTCGGCTGACGAACGGATGCCGTCGCGGGGCCTGGGCAGATTAATGGTGACTATTTCCTTAATGGTGCCGGGATGGGCGGTCATGACCGCGACCCGGTCGGCCAAAAACACGGCTTCGTCTATTCCGTGGGTAACGAAAACAATGGTCTTCTTAGTCTTTTCCCAAATACGGAGCAACTCTTCCTGCAAGGTCTCTCTGGTCTGGGCGTCCACGGCCGCAAACGGTTCATCCATCAGCAGGACTTCCGGATCATAGGCCAAGGCCCGGGCAATGGCCACCCGTTGTTTCATACCGCCCGACAACTCGTGGGGATAACGGTCTTCAAAGTTTTTCAACCCCACCAGTTCAATGTACCGCTGACTAATTTCCTTTCTCTCTTTGGAAGGAACTTTTTTGATTTCAAGACCAAACTCCACGTTTTTTCGTACTGTACGCCACGGAAACAAAGCGTAGCCTTGCAATACAATTCCTCTGTCCAGAGCCGGACCGGTGATTTTTTTGCCATCCATAAATATTTCGCCGGAACTAGGGCGCGCCAAACCGGCAATCATATCCAGAAAAGTGGATTTGCCGCAACCGCTTGGTCCGACGATTGCCAGAAATTCACCTGGCTTTACGGTGAGGTCTAATTGCTTGATAGCCTCAAATTCAGTGGGTTTGTCATCACCATTACGTTTGATCTGAAACACCCTGCGAATATTACGGGCAACAATTTTGGCGTCTGTTATCGCCAAAGGCCCTGTTTGACTGACCGACATCTACCTCAACTCCCTTCTTTGCTAATAGGACGAAACATATGATGATTTTGGCCAAAACTATGCCCGTATCTGCAGATCTCCTTCGTCAATGTAGGAAAATGCATCTTTCTTATACCAGTTGTCAAAATAGGGCAGCTGACTGTTGGCGCCTAAGCTACGGTTAAAAGAGGGGTTTTTGAGTATCCTGGCCACCCGTCTGGCAAATTCATAAATACCGGCGTAGCCCAGGAACAACTGGCTCTGATGAAATAAAGGCGCACAAGGAATCCCCTGCTTGGCCGCCCAGACATTGCCGCCCACATGACCGACAAATAGGTCGGGCTTTAATTTGGCAATAAGGTTTGCCTGTTCAAAAGGCTGTCCGGTGGCAACATTAAACGTTGCTTGCTCGATGGCTGCCTGCTCATCCAGCATTTCGTCACCAAACTGGTCGTAATGGTACGCCCTGAGTCCTACCACTTCAAACCCCAGATAAGTCAGCAGCTCGGCATTGGCGATAACGCGGATCTCCCCGCCGCCGATCAAGGCGCGTTTCCCTTTGAATATTTCCCGGAAGGGGGCCAGCCCTTCTTCCAGAAGTTTTACTTCCTGGTCAATGAATTGCTGCGCTTGCTTCTCAATGTCAAAAAATTTGGCTATATCCAACAGCCAGCGATTGGTGTATTTTACTCCAATCGGGATGGTGCGAAGAATAAACGGAATGTTGAATAAAGTTTTCAGATGTTCGGAAAAGTAATCGTCATGAGTAGCGCAAATACTTACGTTAAGGGCAGACTCCGTAGCTTTTTGGAAGTCCTCGGGATGAGCATAGCAAGGCAGTATATTCAAATTCAAATCCAGCGCTTTCAGCAAGCGGACCAGTTCGTATTCGTCAATTCGGCTCATGGACGAAACATTCAACACATTGATCGTACGGCTGGCCCGGTATTTTTCCTGTAAAATTTCAAACTCATCTCTTGTATCCTGCACTTGGGCCGGCTCGGTTGTAATCAAACTGCGCAATATGCCGTGGTATACGGCGTCATAGGCGGTTGCCGCGATTTTGGTTTTGAACCCTTCGCAGTGCACCGGTACAATTTTGGCCTCTACTTCTTTTTGCGCCTGCTCCACCACGCTGTCCACATCATCGCCGATAATAGCCGGTACACAACTGTTGACAATGACGATGGCGCTGGGACGGAATTCCTTATCGGCATAAAGAATAGCTTCCCGCAAATTGTTTTCCCCGCCGTTGATAACTTCATTTTCACCCAAATTGGTGTTGACCCACAAGAGGCCGCGGGAAGTGCTGTCCCTGAGTTGTTTGAAGTTTTTATTGACCCCGGCCTGGGCCAGACTGCCGCCGGCGCAGCCAATGGGTCCATGGACGATAACCACGATATCACGGATGGTATTTATAATGGCCAAACTTAAGTTTAACTGACATATCTGGGTCTGGGCAAATTTTCTGTCGATGCCGTTCAGGCAGCCCTTTCTTCCTTTATCCACCAGGCTGCAGCAGGAGCCGCCATAAGCGCTGCAGGCTTTCAACCTGTCTTCCCGCACCGGCGGCGCTTTTTCTCTAATGTAATCCATTTAATATTTCCCCCCTTGTTTTTATCTGCTCCCTACTAAAAGTCCCAGGGCATCTTCTACCAATCGCAGGGCGCCGCTGTACCCTGCATACGCCCGGTCAAGCACAATCCGGTTGGAAATGGGATAGGACACGCTCAAATGAGGAGCGCCAATGGCTTCGGCGAAGTCCCGGTCCAGACTGCTGCCGAAAACAAAGGCCGGACTGAATGAATTGTAATAGCGGGCGTTATTATTGCGCGGCCATACGGAATTCAAATGTTTATGGACATTGGTTGTGTCGGTGTCAAACACCACCTTGGGCCGGATGCCGGAAGCAAAGTCGTTGAACCGGCTGACCACCAGCCGCTGCTCTTCCTCGCTAAGAACATCGGTAATGACCACCAATTCCGGCAGCCATCCCAGATCATCGGCCAGAAATTTTGCCAATGGCTGGGCATAATTGGCGTCGGCTACCACTACGCAATAGCGCTGTAAATCCAAATCATTGTAGACATCGCCCAGTCGTTCCACATAACCGTAATAGCGGGCTTTTTCGTCGGCAACCACCTTATCGACAAATTTTCGTTCAATCCCGAGGGCTGCTCCCACTTGGTGCAAAAATTGTTCCGTGCCGGCAGGGCCGATGGGCAGCGGTACGACGATATACGGCACGCCGTGAGTTTCCTCGAAAATTTTGGCCGGCTCAATCCCATACACATCCGACACCACGATATTCAAACCGGCTGCCGCCGATTTTTTCAGATTCTCAATGGTTTCTCCTTCGCCAAAGAAGGTGTTGACTTTATATCCCAATTTATTAATTAATGCTTTCAGTACGTTTAAATTTCCCTTCCAAAATACATCCTGGATGGGAACAAGACCGAATAAATTGACCGTTTGTTTGTCTTTTACCGGGTTCTTCTCGACAAACTCGGCGAACAATTTGTTTAAAACAATATCATACCCTTTAAAGGAATTGCCCTTAAAGCCGCCTGTCTCGGCGGCAAATACCGGTTTGCCCTGCTGCCGGAACCGGTTGGCTACAGAAATGGAGTCGTCGCCGATTATATCCACCATGCAGCCGGTAACTACAAAATACAAGTCACCGTCAACCACATCCAGCGTATTGGCTATTTGCTCCTCCAACCGGTCTTCGCCGCCAAATACGATGTCCTTTTCATGGACATTGGTGCTTGGCAGCGCTTGTCCGGCGCAATAGCCGCTGCCCAGATAACCTGTCGCACCATTGAGGGCATTGGCAAAGTTGCCGCCGCAGCCGGCCGACGCATGGAGAATGGATATTGCCCTGGGCAAGGCTTTCAGGGTCGCAACCGCACCTCCCATGGTGCAGAGATAACGTGGTCTTTCAACAAATCTGCTCATTCATTTGCCTCCATGTAATTCCATGTAATTCCATGTAATATCAAATCTTTAGTTCAATCTTTCAGGATCGATCGGATATCTGCCATACTCTCTTGCCGCCCGGAAGATGGCATGAATGTTCTCAACCGGGGCGCCCAAAGGCATTCCGCAGCCAAGCGCCAGTATATAACCTTTCGGATTGTCATGCGCCTTGCGCAAACATTCCTTGGCGTCGCGGATCACGTCGTCCGGTGTTCCCAGATACATGGTCGCTGTCGGCTTGACATTCCCCAATATCGCCACCCGGCCACCGACTTCCTGTTTAGCGGCCGCCAAGTCGACGGTATCATCCAGACTAAGGATGCCGGCCCCGGTATCGGCCATATCCTGCCAGATTTTTTTGGTGTTGCCGCAGATGTGCAGCGACGGGGCTTTGCCGGTTAATTCCGTAACGATCCTGGTCAAGTCGCGTAAATAAGGAAAAGCAAATTCGCGAAATTGTTTCGGGCTGATCAACGTGGCCGAAGCAGTAGGATCAGCTATATTTATTGTAGCGCCCAGTTTCGCTGCTTCTTTCACATAGACGACAGTACTATCCAAGGCAAACTTGAGCAACCGGTGGACAAACTTAGGATTGTGATAAAGGTCCCGCAGAAAGGCTTCTGTTCCCCGGATATTAGCGGCTGCGGTAAACGGTCCGCCAACGTTGCTAACCACCGGGACGCTTTCTCCCAAACGCTCACCCAAAATCTGAAGAGCGTTTAAGTGTACCGGCAGGCGCCCCCGGGTCCAGGGGTCGGGAATTTCAAGCCGGTCTAAATCGGTATATTGTCTTACTGCATGCTCGGTGATGTATGGCGAATTCTCCGCTTTTGGATATACAACCTTACTCCCGGCAGCCTCGGCAATTCCATGGAGTCCCGGGCCGGTGCCCACCGATTCGGCACCGAACACCCGGTGGGCTTCAATTTGAGTCCGGGCTGTGTATTCAGCCGAGAAATAGCTTTCCCAATGATTAATTCCCGCCAGTTTCCCTGCTTGATGGCTGGCATTGATACTGCATGGCACCCTGTCATACGGCTTGCCGGTCAATACTGCTTCCAACCGCTCTCTCGGCGTCATTTCATCATGAAATTTTGCCGCACCCACTTTTTTGCTCCTCCTTTACAATAGCGCGTACAGCGGACCGGTTTCCGGCAAATAAAAAAGGCAAAGACGGCTTCCTTCAAGGAATCCTTCTTTTGCCTTCAGTATTTGCTACTGATCAGTCAAATCCGCTCTATGCTGCTGTCAATCGCCGTCTTTTGCATTCCTCGGGATCTCTAATCCAGTCGGACATGCACGGAGATTAAAAGAAAAAGACTAAGACGTATCTCCAAACGGATAGCCATCTTAGCCTTCAGTCCTTCTGATCAGCTAGTAATAATAAAAATTTTATCTTGCCCTTAATTATACTGATTAATATCGATTTGTCAATATATATTAATTTTATATATTAATTTTCCCTTATTATCAATCATCTTTTCTTTAATTGGAGGAATGGTGATTGCTGTGGTCCATCCCCCCAGGTGGGGGCGTAGAAGCATCAGCCGGCGATGCCTGGTTGTCAGTCTGAGCGTTGGGATCTACTGAATTCACCAGGTCCGATATGATCTGGCGGAATTCCGGGTCATTGGTCAGCATCTGTTTCATCATCGCCTGCATTTCAGGCTGCTTCATCATATTTTTCATGGTCTTCTGCATTTCGGGACTTTTCATCATTTCCAGGCACTGTTTCTGCATTTCCTGCGCATCCATCATGTTGTGGTCCATGGCTCCCATCTGACCCTCATTCATCACACAGTCCTGCTTGGCAGGAGGCTGCTCAGCGCTTTTTTCCGCCGCCCTCCCGATGTTTGTGCCAAAAGCCAGTCCCATGGCGGACACTGCAATGAGACCGCCCACAATCCAACCTGTTATTTCTTTGCTCATAATAAAATTCCTCCCTTTTTTATTTATACATTCGAATCGTAAAAAACCTTATCTTTCTTTATCCTTTTTTATCCTTCTTCACAGTTATTTTTACAATACCCTTTTGGCCCCGTAATAACGCTGCCCAAAATAGTTGTCATTCATATCCCCGATAGCCACCACGCCTTTAGAGAAAGAAGTATGGATAAACTTATCGTTGCCCATATAAATACCCACATGAGAGGCTCCTGGCTCATAGGTAGTGAAATAAACCAAATCCCCTGGCTGAAGGGCCGATATGGCCACCGTTTTTCCCACCAGAAACTGCAGGTCGGCCGTGCGGGGCATGGTAATACCTGCCTGACGAAATACGTACTGTACCAGACCTGAGCAGTCAAATCCCTGGATCGGCGAAGCACCGCCCCAGACTACGGGATAACCGAGCAGTTCGTTAGCTGCGGACAATACTTGCCCAGCCTGCCCCGGGGCCAGGAAACCGGTTCGGCCCGTCACCTGCCGCTCATCGGCTACCGGCAAGGTGGCTCCCGACAAAATGGAATCCAGCGATTCAATAAACTGGCTGTAACCGGAGGCCGGAGCAGCCTGAACAATTCCTGGGCCGCTGAGCAATATCCCGGTAAACAGCGCAAGCATCAACTTTTTCACGCCTCGCTCCCCCTGTCGAACCGGCTAATGTTTCATTGTTTGTTCATAGTAGAGACCTCCTGAATTGTTTATAAATTCATTTTGGGTTCGACCGTTGTCTTTGCGGCGCTGCCGGCCAATCGTTTACGTTCCTGCCGCTCATTCCAGACGTAATAGATACTGGGCAGAACCACCAGGGTCAACAGGGTGGCGGTAACCAGGCCGCCTACCACAACAGTGGCCATGGGGCGCTGGACTTCGGCCCCGGTTCCACTGGTGAAGATAAGGGGGAATAAGCCGAGGCTGGCTACCAGCGCCGTCATCATAACCGGACGCAGCCGGGCGCTGGCGCCTTCGATAATGGCTTCCTCCAGGGACTTTGTCTCCCTGAGGTGCTTAATATACGTCACCATGATAACTCCATTCTGCACAGCGATACCGAAGAGGGCAATAAACCCGACGGCCGCCGCCACCGTAAGGTACATGCCGGTGGCATAAACGGCTACAATGCCGCCCACAAGGGAAAAAGGAATGTTCATTAGGATAAGAAAAGCATCCCGGGCCGAATTAAAAGTTATATACAGGAGGAAGAATGTCAACACGATAACCGCCGGCACCACCATCGCCAGGCGGGTTTTAGCCCGCTGCTGATTCTCGTATTGTCCGGTCCATTTGATGGAATAGCCGGGGGGAAGCTGCACTTTTTCCTTAATTACCTTGTTGGCCTCATCCACGAAGCTTACGACGTCGCGTCCCCGGGTATTTAGCTGAACAATAACCCGGTAGGCGCCGTTTTCGCTGCTGATCATGGACGGACCGTCCACTACCCGGAACTGGGCTACTTGACCCAAAGGCACGTACGCCCCGCCCGTTGCGGCGGCATTGGCGGCGGCGTCACCCATACCGCCCATTCCGCCTCCGGCGGCAGCTTTGGCCGTACTGCCGCCGGCCACGGGAATGAGGATGTTTTGCATGGCGTTGATGTTTTCCCGGTTATCCCGGTTGTAACGGAGCAGTACGTCAAAGCGCTTCCGCCCTTCGATGGTGGTGGTGGCTGTCCGCCCCCCCACCGCCAGTTCCAAAGCGTCCTCTACATCATTGATGTTGAGTCCATAGCGCGCCACTTTGTCCCGGTCCACCTCCACCTCCAGATAAGGAGCCCCGAAGACGCGTTCAGCCAGAAGATCGCTTACTCCGGCTACGCCGGCTAGCGCTTTTTCAATTTCAAAAGCTTTTTGCTGTAATACCTTCAGATCTTCGCCGTATAGTTTAATCCCAAGTTCGGTACGAACACCGGTGGTTAGCATGGACAAACGACCGGCAATGGGCTGGGTAAAGGCTAAATTCAGACCGGGAATACCGGCCAGTTTAACCATCATTTCCTGCTCGATAGCAGCCTTGGTGTACCCAGGCCGCCACTGGTCCTTGGGCTTTAACGTCACAATGGTTTCAATCATATTGACGGGTGCCGGGTCCATGGCCGACTCGGCCCGGCCTACCTTGCCCGCCGACATGTCCACTTCGGGAATTTCCATGATGAGTTTATCCATCCGTTTGGCCGCTTCCACCGCTTCCGTCAAAGATACGCTGGGCAGCATGGTTGGCATGATCAGGAAGGTACCTTCGTCCAAAGACGGCATGAACTCGGTGCCAATTAAGGGCAACAGGGAGAAACCGGCAATCATGACGATGAGTGCTGCGGCGATAGTGGTCTTGCGGTATTTGATGGCCGTCTTCACAACCGGCAGATACCAGTGATGCAGTTTTTTGACAATCCAGGTATCTTCTTCTTTGATTTTTCCCCGCAGGAGTATGGTGCAGAGCACAGGAACCAGCGTAAAAGCCAGAAGAAGCGACCCGGTCATGGCGAAGGTTTTGGTCCAGGCCATGGGGGTATAAAGTTTGCCTTCCGTCCCGGTCATGGTGAATACCGGCAGGAAGGTGACGATGATGATGGTAATCGAGAAGAAGATGGGGGCGGCCACTTCTTTGGCCGCTGCCAGCGTCACGTCCACAATATTCCGTCGCCCGCCGTCTTCGGCCAGATGGCGGTAGATGTTCTCCACCATGACGATGGCTGCGTCGGTCATAACGCCGATACCAATGGCAATACCGCCTAAGGACATCAGATTGGCAGAAAGATGGATGCCTTTCATCCAGATCAGGGCAATCAATATTCCAATGGGAATGGCACTGGTGACGATGAGACTGGAACGGATATTGCCTAAAAAGACCAACACGATAATGGATACCAGGATGAATTCTTCAATTAAGGCCCGGGTCAGAGTGCTTGCCGCCTTTTTGACCAGGTCGGTCTGGTCATAAAAGGGCGTAATCTTCATACCCTCGGGTAAAGTCGGCTGGATTTCGGCGATTTTTGCTTTTACTTGGTCGATAACGTTCAGTGTGTTTTCGCCCATCCGCTGGATGACAATGCCGCCGGCCGCTTCCTGGCCAAATTTGGTGAGCACGCCCCGTCTAAAGTCCGGGCCAAGAGTTACCCGGGCCACATTTTTTACGTAGACCGGTATGTTATTGTTTTGTGTTATCACAATATTTTGGATGTCATCAACCGATTGCACCAGCCCGAGGCCGCGGATAACGTATTCCTGGCCGTTTTGTTCCACCACCTTGGCGCCGATGTTGGCGTTGCTGGCGCTGACGGCGCCAAACACCTGCCCGACACTCACCCGGTAAGCTTTCAGCAAATCCGGGTCGATATTAACCTGGTACTGGAGCACATAGCCGCCGATACTGGCCACTTCGGCCACGCCGGGCACGGCGCTCAACTGCGGTTTGATGAAGAAATCTTCCACGGTTCTAAGTTCCGCCAGGTTATGCCGGTCGCTTTCCACCGTGTACATGAATACCTGACCCATGGGGGTACTGACCGGACCCAGGGATGGTTGCACGCCCCGCGGTAAACGTGGAATAGCTTGCTGGACTTTTTCATTTACCACCTGCCGGGCGAAATAAGTGTCGACATTATCTTCAAAGATAACGGTAACCATGGAAAATCCGAAGGAGGAAGACGAACGGACATCCTTGACCTTGGGCAGGCCGCGCAGCGCCGTCTCCAGCGGATAGGTCACCTGATCCTGCACTTCTTGCGGCCCCCGTCCCATCCAGTCGGCGTAGACCAGTACCTGGTTTTCGCTTAGGTCCGGAAAGGCGTCAATGGGTGTGTCCAGCACCACAAAGCCGCCGTAGACAATTAAAAGTGCCGCAAAAGCCAGGATAAGAACCCGGTTATTCAGTGAGATTTCAATCAGCTTATTGAGCATAATTCATCCCCCCTATTGGCCGGTGTGGCCGGTGTGACCACTGTGTTCAGCGCCCGAAGCCGCCGGAGGGGCACCAGGTATGGCCGGTGCAGTTTGGGTTCCTGCCGCCGGAGCCGGCGCCGCGCCTGAGGAGGCGCCGCTGTGGCCGCCATGGCCGGCATGGCTGCCGAACTGGCCTAGCTGGGTCTGAGAATCAATCAGGAAGGCCGCAGCCGTCACCACGGTGTCACCGGGAGATAAACCGGAAAGAACCTGGATATAGCCGTCGGCTTCCTGGCCGGTAACAATATCCCGTTTGACAAAGGTGTCTTTTCCCTGGGTCACATACACGATTTTGCGCGTACCGGTATCCAGGAGACTGGAAACAGGAATTACCAGGCTTTCGGGTAAAGGTACATTTATGACTGCGTTAACAAACAGGTTGGGTTTCAGTTTTCCCGCCGGGTTGTCCATTTCCACCCGGACTTTCACCGTGCGGGTGGCGTCATCCAAAACAGGGTTGATAAAAGTCACCCGCCCGCTGAATGTTTCGCCGGGATAAGCATTACTGGTGACACTGACCTCCTGACCGACTTGAACGCCGGCAATATCTTTTTCGTACAAGTCGGCGTACATCCAGACGGTGGAGAGGTCAGACAGGGTATATAATTTTTCGCCTGGCATGATATACGCGCCAGGGAGCAGCAGTTTCTCCATAACCGTGCCGCCGAACTGGGCCCGGACGGTCATGTAGGTGTTGGACTGGCGTGTGTGTTCAAGGTGGGCGATGTCGCCGTCCGGAATTCCCAGTAACTGAAGCTTACGCCGGGCGGCGTCAAGCAGGCGGTTGTTGATTTGCACCACATCTTTGCCGGCGCCCCTAAGTTTTTGTACACTGTCCAAAGCCAGGATATACTCTTCCTGGGCCGCAATATAAGTAGGACTGTATACGGCGGCAATAGCCTGTCCCGGGGCGATATAGTCTCCTTCCGCCGTAACGTACAATTCATCTACCCGGCCTTCCACCCGGGACGTGATGTACGCCCGGCTGCTCTCATTCAGCGCCACCTTGCCGGTGGTCTTGATTTCTTTGTTGAGTTGCCTGGCTACTACCTGAGCCGTTTGCACTCCGGCCAGTTGCCTGGCCTGGGCATCCAGCCGGACCGTATCGCCGGCCACTGCCGCGCCGGCCGTCTGGTGGGCAGAATGGTCCACTGCGCTCACTGCCGGCTTATTGTGTACATACATATAATAGCCCGCCGCCGCACCGGCTGCCAAGATTCCGGCGGCCACACCGATGATCATTCCCTTTTTGGTGCGTAGTGTCTCGATCATGCTGTCATCTCCGTTCTGTTGATTCTGTCAGTTAAGGCAGCGTTCCGCCTGTAAACAGCGGTTTGCCGACGGCTTTTTCCAGATTGGCGGCCGCTTTCTCGTAGTTTATCCTGGCTTTATAGTAGTCGAGTTTAGCGTTGCGCAGGGCATTGAGGCTATCCAGCACAGCCATAAAATCCACTTTGCCGTTGGTATAGCTGACGATACCGGCCTGGTAGGTTTGTTCGGCCTGAGGGACAATGGTGTTTTTATAGAGATCAATCTGCCGCCAGGCCGTCTGTGCGTCAACCAGCGCCATCTGGATATCCAGCGCCGTCATGTTCTGCATATTGGTCAGTGAGGCTTGGGCGGCGTCCTTATTGGCAGCAGCGGCTTTGATCTGACTTTGGTTTTTTCCCTGCCAGATGGGCAGCATGACCATAAATCCGACTTTCCAAGTGTCCGGCTGGGTTTCCATCTCGGTTTGTTTTCTGTCTTTATAGGCGATCTGGAATTCATAATCCGGCAGGGTTTGCTTCTTGGCCAGGTCTATGCCGTTTTGGGCCATGTCCACCTGATATTTCATTCCTAATACGGCCGGCTTTGTTTCCAGCGCTGTTTTTTGCAATGCCGTTAGATCAAAGTTAGGAGGCGGAGCGTTAAATTCTTCCTTTACAGTAAGCACAGCATCCGCCCCACGGCCCATGGCGGTATTCAGTTTGGCTTTAGTCACAGCTTCCATGGAAGCCATGGCGAGCAAATCGGTGGTCATTTTGGAAAATTCGGTCTGGGCCCGGAGGGTATCCTGGAGAGGCACCATACCGGTGGAGTAATTAATCTGGGCGATCTGGACCAACTGCCCCATAAGCTGCTGGTTTTCTTTGCCGATCTCCAGGGCCCTGGTAGCGTACAGCAGGTCATAGTAGGCCTGTTTGGCGGCAGTATAGACCTCCACCTTTTTATCTAAAAAGTTGGCCTCAGCCATCCGCGCATCACTGGCGGCCATCTTGCCCATGGCCTTTAATTTGGCCGGGTTCATAATCTCCTGGGTCAGGCTGTATTCGGTCATCATGGCGTCAAAAGGATTTAAGTTGTTATTGGGAATATCATCTTTCATAATACCGAGTTTGGGATCGGGCCAGGCGGTGGCCGCAGGAATGCGGGCCGCTTTTTCATCCCGGCGTTTCTGGCTTTCCACAACCGCCGGATTATTTTTCATAGCCGTATCGACTATTTGATTAAGAGTTAACGGTTCCTGTGTTTCGGCGGCCATGAGCGGTGATATCACACTAAAACTCAGCAAAAAAGTCAATACAAGCGCTTTTTCTTTTAGTCCTTTTCCTGTTTTCATTGTTCTCTCCTTTCCCTGGTTTTCTTCCGGCTTAAGTCCTGTCCCTTAGTATACATTTAAATTATGAAGATGTTATGAAGATACTTTGAAAAACTTCTGAATTTTTCGCCGGACACACACCGTCATGTCCTGGATGCTGTGTAGCAGTTGGTTCTTATAAATCTGAAAAATGCCGAAGAGGCGGTGCCAATGTTTCTTGACACCGCCTCTTCGGCAGTAATTACATTTTCATTATCTTGCCAGGCGACACCAGCATATGATCGTCGCTATATTGATCATCTTCCGGCGCCTTCACAACTGCTATTTTTTTGTCAATCAATTGCCGGTTTTTCGTGAAATTCCTTTACTATGAATACCTTCCTGATTATTGTTTTGCATATCTAATCCACTCCTTTCGCAATTTCTAATTATCTAATATAATAGCAGAAAAATATGAATTTCCTGTGAATATTAAAGCGGAATAACTTATTTTTTGACCTGCCTTTTAAGGCTGTGCCATGATAAGCTTTACGATTTTCCTGGAGAAATCCTCTATAGTTAGGATGGAGATACCCAGTTCCGGGGGGTATTCGACAAAAAGAACCAGCCTTCAAATTGAATGGCTGGTTCCACCGCTGTTTTGAATTCAAATTGTGTTGTGCATGAGAATCTTAATCCTTCTTGGTAATGACTCCGTCAGTTTTGGTATAAACTACCCCGTCTTTGATCCAGCCCTCAACGCTATGGCCTCCGACTACCTGTTTGTTATATAAAGTAGGATTGTGGTCAATCACTTCATATCGGGGACCGCTTTTACCTCCTTGGCGGCCGACCTTTATTGTTTCGAGATCCTTATTGATGCGATAAGCCTTAGTAACGTTTCCGTCAACTTTGGTGTAAGCTACCTTGTCTTTGGTCCAGCCTTCAACAGTATGGCCTCCGACTACCTGTTTGTTATATAAAGTAGGATTGTGGTCGATCACTTTATATCGGGGACCGCTTTTGCCTCCCTGGTGGCCGACCATTATTGTTTCGAGATCCGGTTTAATTTTGTTTATTTCCGGAAGAACCTGATTGGCCGAAGCCACGCCTGCCACCATCATGCTCATTAGTAAAGATGCGGTTATAAAAGTCTTTTTCATTTTCACTACCTCCTTGATTTTTTTGATTTTTTTGTTTTCTTTACCCATATAATACCGCGATAATATGAATATCCAATGAATAACCTATGAAAAACTTGTGTGTTTTTAAAGGACAAAAATACTACTCCCAGGCAACGCAAGGCTGCCTGGGAGTCTTAAAAGCGCTTTAGAATTTCACGTTAGTAGTAACGGACCGGCATGGCAAATACAGGTAAAATATAGTCCCGGCGCCCGGAGTACTCTCCACGGCTACCCTGCCGCCGTGAAATTCCACCAGTTGTTTTACGATGGCCAGTCCGAGGCCTGAACCGCCGCTTTTTCGGTCCCGGGACTTTTCGCTGCGGTAAAAATGATCGAAAATGTATGGCAGGTCCGCCGGCGCTATGCCGGGGCCATTATCTGCCACCGTTATTTTGAGCCATTCTTGGCCTGTGCTTTTTTCACTGGAGGTAGTTACTTTAATATCCCCTTCGTCGTGAGTGTAGCGTAACGCATTTACAAAGATGTTGTAAAATACCTGGCTAATCCGGTCAGCATCTACCGTTATTTCAGGCAATTTATTGTCCAGATTGCAAACAACCGTTATTTTTTTCTCCTCAATTGTGGTTTTCGTTAACTGAATTGTCCTGGTGATAAGCTGGTTGATGTTGGTAAGCTGCATATGCAATGAGAGTTGACCAACTTCCGCCAGGGAAAGATCTCTCAAGTCGGTAATCAAACGGTTCAATCTTATAGTTTCCTCATGCAGCGAATTCACTTCCTCCCTGTTCATATTAATGACACCATCCAGCATGCCTTCCAGATGGCCTTTGATAATGGCAAGGGGAGTTCTTAATTCGTGGGCAATATTGGCCAATAACTGACGCCGTAAGTTCATATTGTTCTCCAGTGTCTTGGCCATCCGGTTAAATATTTCGGCTAGATGCCCAACCTCATCTTTTGATTCAATGGGAACCCTTTGTTGAAAATTGCCCTTTTCTATCTCCTCGGCGGCAACGCTAATCCGCCGGAGCCGTACGGTAATGCTGCGGGCCAAAAAGTAGCTTGCCGCCAAGCCTATCAGCAGCAGAACCGCCCCGACCCAGATTAATGACTGGTGAACAGACGCCAGAAAGGTGAGTTCCGCCTGACCCATTGGCTGCATTATACCGCCACGGCCCATAACTATCAAATACTCGCGAAATAATTGGTTCATTTGTAAATCGGCAAGAAAAATAAGTACAAAAACGGTTAGCGCGATAGACAAAAACATCAGCCCAGTAATGCGGTAGACAATGCTATTCATCCTTAATCGCCCCGGCTAGCTTATACCCAATCCCGTACACCGTCTGGATATAAGTCGGCTCTTTCGGATTTACTTCCAGTTTGCGCCGCAGGTTCTTGATGTGGGCGTCAATAGTGCGTTCATACCCTTCGAACGAATAGCCGTGGGCTTGCTCGACTATTTGCAGACGGCTGAACACTTTACCGGGGTTTGCCGCCATCATCTCCAATATTTTAAACTCCGTGGGGGTAAGCTCGATAAGTTCTCCATCCCGGGTAACCTGATACATCTCCAAATTGATGGTGAGACTGCCGACTTTAATCGGTTCCTTGCGCACAACCGCCCGGTTGGTGCGGCGCAGGATGGTTTTGGCCCGGGCTACCACCTCCTTGGGGCTGAAAGGCTTAGTGACATAATCATCCGCCCCTAATTCCAAGCCTACCAGGAGGTCACTTTCATCATCCCGGGCGGTAAGCATAATAATCGGCATGTCGTTATCCTTGCGGACTCGCCGGCATACTTCCCAACCGTCAATACCAGGCATCATCAAATCAAGCACCATAATGTCGGGCTTATGTTCTTTAACCGCCATTAGCGCGTCCACCCCGTCAGCAGCCGTGTACGCAATATACCCGTCTTTTTCAAAATATGTCTTTAAAAGTTTAACCAGTTTGGCATCGTCATCCACAATTAGTACCGAATGCTGTGCCATGTTGACCGTCTCCCCCGTTAGTCAGCCGTTTCTTTTTATTATCGCTATGTCTTGTTCTGATCTTGTTCTGATATAGTTATTTTAGTATACAGAAGTAATATGAAAAACTTATGAAGAAATTATGAAAAACTTATGTATATTACTAATTTCGCAATGTCTTAAAACTCATTAACCTCCGCAAAACCATGGCCCGGCAATAGCCGGGCCATCTCATTCCAATGGGTTTATGTTTAATTAATTATAAGTACAATATATCAAAAAAAAGTCAGCTTGTCAAAAAGTGGAATATATTTTCATACTACAGCGGTTTCTTCTTTCCATCTGGTAACTCTTTTTTCAATAGCTACCAGAGTATAATTCACTATCAGTCCCAGCATCGACATGGTTATTATGGATGCATACATCCTGGGAATTTGGTACTTAACTTCGGCGTCGTACAGCAAAAATCCGAGACCGGCACTGGCACCTATCATCTCGGCGGCTATCAGTATTAAAATGGATGTTGTCGCACTCAGGCGTATTCCTGTGAATATTGAGGGAACAGAGGCGGGTATTATTACCTTTACAAATAGTATAAAAGGTGACGTACCCATGGACTTTGCCGATTTTATCAACAGCGGATCAACATTTTTCACACCGGCAATGGTATTCAAAAGAATTGCCCACTGCACGCCCCAAAAGATGATAGCTACTTTTGATAACTCCCCTATGCCAAAAAGAAGAATAAACACTGGAAAAAGCGCCAATGTTGACGTCTGCCTGAAGGTCTGCAGTAAAGGATCAATAAGATATTCAAATCCCTTAAACCAGCCAATAAGCAAACCCAACGGAACGGATACCGCCAACCCCAGGCTGAAACCCAGAATGGAACGGCGGAGGCTGACGTAAAGATGCTTAAACAATTCACCAGTACTTATCAAATCAATAAACGCAGTGAAAACTTTGGAGAATGGGGGAAGAAAGGTTGGATCCGCCAAGCCGATACGCGGCGCTACTTCCCAAATGAGCAAAAAAACTGCTACAGCAAGTAAGCGGTAAGATACTTGCAGTATCCTCTTTATCCAATTATGGACCATAGTAAATTACCTCATCTCTGTAGTTATATCTTTATCTACATCAAAGATTTTTCCCGGGTTCAGGATAAGGTTGGGGTCGAAAGCTTTTTTTACAGCTTTCATCAGTTCAAGTTCGCATGGCTGGATAACAGAACGCAAAAACTGTTTGCGTTTCAGCCCGATTCCATGCTCCCCGGATAGGCGGCCGCCAAGAAGATAGGCCGTTCTATACAGTTGTTGCCGGAATACAACAAGCTGAGCCTCCCAATCAGACAGCGGGACGGCTCCGGGCAGGATGCGCAAATGCATATTGCCGTCACCTGCATGACCGGCAATACGGTATTCAAAATGAAACTCGTTAACCAGAGCCTGAAGCTTCTCAATAAATGTCAAAAGTTCATCCACCGGGACAACGATATCCTCAGAAGCGCCAACCGGGTTCCCGGCCTGTATCGCCTTCCCCCATATCCTTCGCGCCTGCCATATTTTCTCTCCCTCAGCTTCCTCAATGCTTATACAACCGTAAGAATGACAAATTTCCTTAAGGCGGCCTTGTTTTTTCGCTAAATCGGCCGGATCCTGCGCCTCAAATTGTATAATCAGGCAGTCGCTTTCATGGCCGGCAAATGTGTTTTCCCGCTGGTAACGTTCAATGTCTGTTACTGTCTGCCTGTCCATCAGTTCCACCGAAATAGGATCAATTTCACTGTCTAACAATATCCCGACTAAATTAACAGCCGTAGATAAATTAGGAAAGGTTGCTAAAAAATTGGGTAATAACGGTGCAAGCCGCTGGAGTTTGAGCGTTACCTGGGTAATTATGCCCAAGGTACCCTCAGAACCGATAATCAGTCTAACCAGACCATACCCTGTGGCGTTCTTTTTCAAGCGTCCACCCAGCGTGACTATCTCGCCCTGCGGGGTTACTACTTCCAATGCATATACCTGATCGGCAGTGACCCCGTACTTTACAGCCCGGTTGCCGCCGGCATTAGTCGCCACATTCCCGGCGATAACGCAGTCATCACTGCTGCAAGGGTCCCCGGCATAAAGCAATCCATGTTTCCGGGCTTCCTGCTGTATTGTTAGTGTACGGACTGCCGCTTCCACTACCATATATCTTGCTGCCGGATTAATTTGAATAATCCGGTTCATGCGGCGTAAATCAATGACAATGCCTCCATTCACAGGTACTGCCCCTCCCGCCAGTCCGCTGCCGCCGCCACGGGGTGTTACGGGAATAAGTTGCCTGTTGGCCAGACGGACAATTTCAGCCACCTCCCCGGTGCTGGCCGGAAAAACAACCGCCTCAGGTGACTGCGACGGACCATCTTTGGTACCGGCATCATATGCATATTCAACCGGGACGTCCGAACCGGAAAATACATGATCGCTGCCGACAATTTTTCGTAATTCGGATAAGATTTCACCCGTAATTTTTTGGTAAATAGGCATTGGGTACCCCTTCCCGATCTCACCATTATTTGTATTTACTCAGGTCATGGATTGTCTCGAATTCCTTTAGGCTGATCAGTTGCCATATTTAATTCGCTCAATATGTTCAAGTCTTTGGAGTGCCTTATGTAAAGTCTCCTCCGTCTTGCAAAAGGCAAATCTCAATATCAGCCGCCCTCTATTGGGATACACCCGGTAGAAGCCCGATAATGGAACGGCCGCCACGCCAATTGTTTCGATGAGATGTTTGGCAAAAGCCACGTCATCGGACCAACCAAAGCGGCTAAAATCCGCCAAAAGAAAATACCCTCCCTGCGGCAGCAAGCATGGAATGCCTAAATGTTCCAGTCCGTTGATTAATAGATCGCGCCTGGTTGTATACTCACTTTTTAACTTTTGATAATAAGAGCCGGGCAGCCGGATGGCTTCAACAGCCGCCTCCTGCAACGGGGCGGCGGCACTAATTGTCAAATAGTTATGAGCTATCCTGATACCCTGGGTAAGCTGCGGCGGGGCTACGACATAGCCGAGCCGCCATCCTGTAACGCTATAAGTCTTGGAAAAGCCATTAACAATAATGGTCCGTTCTCTCATGCCGGCTATTGTCCATAGCTTTGCCGGCGTAATCCCGTCAAAAACTATTTCATCATAAATTTCATCGGTTAAGGCCGCGAGGTCATGCTGCCGGCAGATATCCGCCACAATGGCAAGCTCGTCAGGGTCAAAAACTCTCCCGGTAGGATTATGGGGTGAGTTTACAATAATAGCCTTCGTTCGCGGTGATAAGACTGCCGCAAGGGCATCACGTTCAATTCTGAAATTGGGCGGTCTGAGCTCAACATATACCGGCTTACCCCCGCAAAGAACAACGTCCGGCGCATAGATGGTAAATGCGGGCTCCAAAATTATAACTTCATCACCCGGATTAACAATTGTCAAAAGCGAAGCCGCCATTCCTTCCGTCGCGCCACAGCAGACGGTAATCTCTGTTTCCGGGTCAAATTGCCCTCCATGTTGCCGGTGTAATTTCCCGGCAATACCTTTCCTCAATTCCTGGATGCCTTGTGAAAGAGCGTATTGATTGTAATCAGACTGTACTGCCGCTACAGCGGCGGCTTTTAGTTCCACCGGCGCCGGAAAATTCGGTGTCCCCCCGCCCAGGTCGATTGCGTTCCGGCTTTTGGCTAAAGTGGCAATCTCCCGAAATACAGGCAGTTGCAGGCCTCGAACCCGGTTAGCTAGAGATACCGTCATACACATCTTCCTTCTCTATGTTAAAGTGCGTTATCAGCTAATTGACTGGCAGCATATCGCAAACCATTTTCCACTGTGTCGCAATACTCTACACTATATACTCCGTGTCTGCGCAGTTGCTCCTTGGCCTGATACCCGATACGCATTGTCAAAACCGCATCACAGTCCTGCAATGTCTGGAAAACTCTATCCCGGTTGGTGTCTTCCTCATCGCATTCCGTCATGCCCTGGCAATATTGATCCGCTGTCCGGGTCTCCGCCACATGAAATTCCTGACCATCGCCCTGATAAATAAGGAACTGCGATGCGTGCCCGAAATGCTGATCAACTATTTTGCCGTGTTTGGTTGTAACCGCAATCTTATATTGCTTTCTTTCCAGGATTTGTGCCGCCGTCTCGGCCGGCGGACGGTTGCACATGCGAAATTCCTGCGAGCGGTCTTCATGCAAAAGTCCTACAGCGTCGGCCCGGCATTGCCGGCAATGCCGCATTTGCTGAATGTCAAGCTGACAAATATTCCGCATCTCATTGATTTCTTTCATACTGGTTTGGGGATAATCTTCAAACGCACTGCCGGGGGCGGGAATCAGGGGCATAATATTGGTAATAAACGCTCCCAGTTCTTTTACTTTTTTAACCAGATCGGGAATATGGCGGTCGTTGATCCCTTTGATCAGGACGATGTTGACTTTTACCAGCACCTCATGTTTAGCCAGGTATTCTATGCCGGCCAGCTGGTTTAGCGAAAGCAGCTCGGCTGCCTTGGCCCCTTCATATTTTTGTCCTTTGTAGGATACATGTTTATAAATTTTGGCGCCGATTTCCGGGTCCAACGCATTGGCGGTAACCGTAACATGATGAATGCCAAGATCAACAATTTCCGGGGCATATTCCGGCAGCATCAAGCCATTTGTGGATAAACAAAAAGTAACGTCGTTATCGATTTCTTTTATCTGTTCGATAGTTTCGCGGGTAAATTGCCAATCAGCCAGTGCATCGCCGGGTCCAGCTATCCCAACTACACTAAGTTCGGCAATTTGTTCTTTAACCCACTGGAATTTTTCCTTAGCAAGTTGCGGTGTCAAAACCTCGCTGGTTACGCCCGGCCTGCTTTCGTTCACACAATCAAATTTACGGTTGCAATAGTTGCACTGAATATTACACCTGGGGGCCACAGGTAAATGAATGCGGGCATATTTATGATGCGCATCGGCGGAATAACATGGATGCTTTTTCGTTCTCTCCAGAAGGTCCTGACTTATGGTGCCCGGGCAAACGCAAGCCATGATTTTCACCTCTTCCTTTTAAACATGAAGGCCACAGAAACAGTCTCATTTCTGCAGCCTTCAGCTCATCTGATCAGCTTTGCTGCTTTTTAGATACCGGCAGCTTTGCTGCGTACTTCTCCTGTCTCCATCGCCAGCAATTGGTCAGCCCATTGGGCAGCCCATTCTCTTAACTCGGATGTGGTCAAAGGCGACGGTACTTTGGATACGGTGGTTTCTACCACTCTTTTCGCCAATCTGCTGTAAACCTTGGCCTGCTCCGAGTTAGGCGCGGATTCTATTGTGGTTTTTCCCTGAAGTTCCGCCTGAGTAACTGTTACTGAGCGAGGAATGTATTCCACGACTTGAGTCTTGGTTCGATTCACAAAGTCATCCACGATTTCTTTTGCATAAGGGGCGTTGATGGAGTTGGCAATTAAGCCGCCTAAAAGAGCGCCGCCCGAATTGGAGTATTTCTGAATTCCTTTAAACAAGTTGTTGGCGGCATAAATCGCCATAAAGTCAGCCGAGGATACGGTGAACACATGCTCGGCAATTCCTTCGCGAATGGGGACGGCAAAGCCGCCGCAGACCACGTCTCCCAAAACATCATAAATGACCACATCCAGGTCCAGTTCGTCATATACTTTTAGCTGTTTTAAAAGTTGTACTGCCGTAATAATGCCCCGGCCGGCGCATCCCACCCCGGGAGCCGGGCCGCCGGCCTCCACGCAGTAAACTCCATTATAGCCTTTAAAAATCACGTCATCAGGCTTTACCTGGCTTTTCTCCCGCAAAGTATCGAGAACGGTGGGAATGTAGGTGCCGCCCCTTAAAGTATTGGTAGAATCCGCCTTCGGATCGCAACCAAACTGCATCACTTTATAACCCAGTTTGGATAAAGCCGCGCTGATATTGGAGGTAGTGGTAGATTTACCAATGCCGCCTTTGCCATAGATTGCAATTTGTTTGATTTTTTTGCTCACGTTGTGTCCTCCTGTCATTTTTTGTAAAATAAAAAAGGCCAGACAACATTTCTGGAGAAATGTGTTCTGACCTTTGGTCTTTTACCAATCAGTCATGCAGTTCATTACCTTTTCCATATTATACTTAATATTTTTCAAAAACGCAAGTTAATTTCAATAATCTTAACACTGCCAAATGATTCCGCTACTCATTTAACTAATTTCTTGACAAGTTCCGTGGCTAATGATAGCATGAAAAAAATAGCACCTTCATTTTAGGTAATTCCATATGCAATGGCTGATCAGGAAACTGAAGGCAAGTATAGGTTATAACAAACTATAAACTATGCTTGGCCTTTTTTGTTGAGCGAGAGCGAGAGAATAGTTCCAAACGCCCATCTGCGTCGTTGCCTGAAATTTCGCGTCCTCAACGTACACAATTCGTACGCCTCCGGCCTCGAAATCCCAGGCGCCTAGCATCTGAACATTTTGAACTATTCTCTTTGGAATAAGGAATCAAAATCTATAGAAACAGGGTGGTTAATTTGAAGGCAGTATGTTTTGATGATGTAGTAGACCGTAAAGGCAGCGGCAGCGCCAAATGGGACGATGCCGCCAGGCTTTTTGGCTCGGAGGATGTTTTACCAATGTGGGTTGCCGATATGGATTTTCCGTCTCCTCCCGCGGTGCTGGAAGCGCTTGCGGCCCGGGTTCAGCATGGGATTTTCGGCTATCCCTCCCCCCATTCCTACGCGTATGACGCCGTTGCCGACTGGCTTGACAAGCGCCTTGACTGGAAGGCAGATCCCGGTTGGATGGTCAGTACTCCCGGCGTGGTTACAGCCATTACTTTGGCTGTGCAAACCTTTACCAAGCCGGGTGACAAAATTATCATTCAGCCGCCGGTATATCCGCCGTTTTTTTCCTGCGTGTTGAATAATAACCGGACTTTGATTGAAAATCCTTTGATTCATCAGGCGGGAGAATACCGGATGGATTTCGACGACCTGGCAAATAAAGCGCGGGATGCAAAAATGCTGATTTTGTGCAGCCCGCACAATCCGGTTGGCCGGGTCTGGTCACGCCCGGAGCTGACCACTTTGGCAAAAATCTGCGCGGATAACGGGGTTTTAATAGTGTCGGATGAAATCCACGGCGATCTGGTATATGCCGGCTATCGCCATATCCCTGTGGCGTCGCTGGAATCCGCCATTCCAAATCAGGCAGTAACTTTCATCGCCCCCAGCAAAACCTTTAATACCGCCGGTCTGTATACCTCTGTGGCCATTATCCCCGACAACAACCTGCGCCGTGAATTTGCCAAAACCGCCCAGCTACTGGGAATCGGTAAAAACAACGTATTCGGAATAACAGCCCTGGAAGCCGCTTACCGGTATGGCGCTCCCTGGCTGGACCGTTTATTGCCTTACCTCGCCGACAACGCCCAATATCTTACCCGGTATATAGCCGATAATATTCCGGCAATCAAAGTCGATAAGCCGCAAGGCACCTTTTTGGCCTGGTTGGATTGCCGCGACTTAGGGCTGGCGCCGGCTGCCCTGGCCAAATTTTTTGTGCAAAAAGCCAAAGTGGGGCTTAATGACGGTCTGACCTTCGGCAAACAGGGAAGCGGTTTCATGCGTCTCAATTTTGGCTGCCCCCGCCCCGTTCTCACGGAAGGACTTCACCGGATCAGGCAAGCGGTTTCTTCCCAATTATAATCCGCATTTCTCGAATGACTGTTTCAGGTCGGCAATAATATCAGCGGCTTCTTCCAGACCTACACTAAATCGAAGATGACCGTTTTTAAATTCCGCGGGATAGAAGTGATTTCTTTCATCATCCGGGCCGACATAGACAATGAGGCTCTCATCATGGCCGATGGAAACAGCCGGAACAATTAGCTCAAGGGAGTTAACGAATTTATTGTGGGTAGCTGCATCGGCCTTCAGACCGAAAGAGAGAACTCCCGAATACAGGCTCATTTGTTTTTTCGCAATTTCATGCTGCGGATGGCTTTCCAGGCCGGGATAGGCAACAAAGGCCACCGACGGATGCGCCGCCAGAAACAAGGCAACTTTCATGGCGCTTTCGCTATGTTGTTTCATGCGCAGCGGGAGAGTTACTACCCCGCGCATAATCAGCCAGGCGTTAAAGGGGCTGATAGCGCCGCCCAGATTAACCATTGCCTGACGTTTTATCTGGTCAATCAGTTCCTTGCGGCCGATGACGGCACCGCCCATGGAATCCCCATGACCATTAATATACTTCGTTAAACTATGTATAACAAGGTCGGCTCCAAGTTTGAGAGGCTGTTGTAAAAAAGGAGTGGCAAAAGTGCTGTCAACCGTAAGTAACGCTCCCCCAGACTTGGCAATTTTCGCTATTTCAGCAATATCGCTTACTCTTGTCGTAGGATTGCCGGGGGTTTCAATATGAATAATTTTTGTATTGGGACGTAATGCCTTCTTAATTTCCTCCAAATCGGCAGTGTCTAAAAGAGTCGTTTCCACGCCGTATTTACCGGGAAAGTACTCTTGCAGCAGTCTGTAGACGGCAATATAGGAAACGTTGGAACAAATGATGTGGGCATGCTGGTCCAAAAATGTAAAAAATACCCCGGCCAGGGCAGCAACGCCGCTGGCCAGCACTACGCAGTCCTCACCGCCTTCAAGGGCAGCCAGTTTTTCTTGCAGATAGATCTGGTTCGCTGACGTATTTCTGGTATAAATCAACTGATTCGGATCACTCCAGTTAAGCGTTGACGCATCTTCCGGCAGCCGATAGCTGTTTGCCATCGTGATCGGGCGCCTTATGGCGCCTGTTTCTTTATCAATGCCGTTCCCCACGTGGATACATTTTGTCCGGAAAGAAATCTTTGTTTTGTCAGCCATGATTCACCCTCTTTTCCTCTTAACGCTTCTGAACAAACAAATAAGACCAGGGAAAATACCCAATTGTATCTTCCCTTGGCCTTCATTTTTATGATCAGCCATTACAGAGCTTAAACTATATATCAATTTCGAATTTTATAATATAGTAATACTATTTTAGGACAATGTCAATGCGGTTTTTGTATTTCATTATACTTAACCTGCTGACGGAATCATTGTGCCGGTATAAAAGTATTCATTGATTTCCCGGTAAAGCTCTTTCAACCGCTCTGAGGGAATTTTGCAAATCCCTTCGTACGTTTCCGTAAAATGAATGCGCTCGTAATCAAGCTGATACGGTTTGATTGTACCTGCTTGCACCAAATCATCGTAGAAAGTCGAGCCAGGCAACGGACTGTATATACTCCAGGTGCTGCGGTCCAACTTGAGCTCTTTAGCCAGCTCAAAGGTCTTGACCACATCTTTTTCCTCCTCGCCCGGAAGACCGATCATAAAAAAGCCAAAGACTTTTACATATTTTCGGGCCAGCTTAACCTTTTCCTTAATCTGGTCCACGGTTATCCCTTTTCCCAATTTGGCCAGGCTCTGCGGCGAACCGGATTCGATTCCAAGGTCCACTTGCGTCAGGCCGGCCCGCTGCATCAGTTGCAATTCTTCTTCATTTATCAGGTCAATACGCGTGTTGGCCTGCCAGGCTATATCCACCTTACGCTCAATTAAAATTTGGGAAAAGTCTCTGGTCCATTGGCGATTAAGATTCAAAATACTGTCTTTAAACCAAATACCGTCCAGATGGTATTTATTTTTCAAACCGATAATTTGATCTACAACCAGATTGGCTGATTTTACCCGCCATTTTCGTCCCATTGTCTGATGCACTGCGCAAAAACTGCAGGGAAACGGACATCCTCGGGAGACAAGCATGGAGACTCCGCGTATATCCCGCAATAATTGGTTATGCTGGATATACCGTTCAACGGGGAAAGAATCATAGGCTGGCGCCGGTAAACTATCCTGGTCGATAATTAATGTCTTTTCCTTAATAACGCTTTTGTCACCTTCGCGGTAACATAGGCCGGCAACGTCCGCAATGGAACTGCGGCCTTCCAAAGCAGCGACAAGTCCGCCTAAAGCCTGTTCGCCTTCGCCGCGGATAACAAAATCAACACTGTCGTTCGCCAGCACCCCGGCAGGATCAAGGGTGGGATGCACTCCCCCCAGGACAACTTTCGCCGCCGGGGCCGCTTGCCGGGTTAAAGCGGCTACTTTCAGCGCTGCCGGCAGCGTGGTGGTCATCGCACTTACTCCTACCAGACCGGGCTGGCGGTCGGCTATCGTCTTAGCCAATTCGGCGCTATCCATTAACAAACCTTGCATATCAATTAATTCAACCTGATAGCCTTGTGTTTTCAGATAGGCATAAAGGGAGGCAAGTCCCAACGGTGGTTCAAAGGGGGCAACGTAAAGGTTGCCGCCCTTAACCCAGTCAAGGTAACTATTATATCTGTTACTGAATTGTTGCCCATCATAAAATGCCGGATTAACCAATAGGATTTTCACACATCCATCCTCCTTCGCGATTCACTGTTTAGGTATGCACCACTCTCTACTCTTGCTTAAATTGCATAGACGAAAGGCTTGTCAGTTTCAGTAAAAAATTCTTTAAAAATCAACTTGCGAATTTGAACAAACTCGTAACTGCTGCGGTCACGCGGCCTTGGCAGTTCAACCGGAACAATCCTCTTAACCGTTCCCGGCCGGTTGGACATGACCACAATTCTGTCCCCCAAATAAACAGCCTCATCTATATCATGAGTCACCAAAATCATTGTGGTCCGCTCTGTTTCCCAGATGCGCAAAATCTCTTGCTGCATCTGAATTTTGGTCAAAGCATCCAGGGCGCCGAAAGGTTCATCCAGCAGCAAAACTTCCGGCCGGTTGATTAGCGCCCTGGCAATAGCCACACGTTGCGCCATTCCCCCTGATAATTGGTGGGGATAGGCTTTTTCAAAGCCGGTTAGACCAACCAGATCAATATGTTCCTGAACCATTTTATCTTTTTCCGTTTTTGAACCGTCTTTCAAACCAAAAGCGATGTTGCCCTGTACCGTAAGCCAGGGCAGCAACCGGTGTTCCTGAAAAACGATACCCCGATCCAGTCCCGGTTTCGAGATTGGCTGCTGCCCCAGAACAACCACGCCTTCATAATCCTCCTCCAACCCGGCAATAACCCGCAGCAAAGTACTTTTACCGCAGCCGCTGCTGCCCACTATACTGACGAATTCGCCGCTATGAATGTCAAGATCAATGTTTTCTAAGACACTCACCGTACCTGCCCGGCTGGTAAACCTTTTATTAATGCCCTGGATTGTCAAATTGCCGCCGCCAAACGTCCCACTCATTACGTCACCCCCGACCGGATTTTTGCTTAACTATTCACCTTAAGGTGGGAACTGCAGTTAGTCTCCCGCATAGGTTGTTTTCCAGACAATCAGCCTGGTCTCCAGCCTTTTCAGCAAATCATCCATCACCTTGCCGATTACGCCGATGGTAATCATTCCGACCAGCACAACATCAGGCTGCGAAAGTTGCCGCGCATCGTTGATCAGGTAACCGATACCCTGAGTAGCCGCGATCAACTCCGCTGCCACTACGCACATCCAGGCCACTCCCAGTCCTACTCTAAGTCCGGTCATAACGGCAGGCAGCGCCCCGGGAATGACCACCTGGCGAATAAATTTTCCCTTGCTCACTTCCAAAACCCGGCTCAGTTCAATAAATTTGCTGTCGGTCTGCCGAATACCGTCCAAGACATTAATCAATATGGGGAAAAATGCCCCCAAAAAGATAATATAGATTTTCGACGGCTCGCCGATGCCGAACCACAGAATAGCCAGTGGAATCCAGGCAATAGGCGGAATAGGTTTGACCACTTGAATCAATAAATCTGTTAAACGATCTAAGACTTTGGACAAGCCGATGCCGATACCCAGTACAATACCCGTCAAGGCCGCCAATCCGAACCCTTCCAATACACGTAAAATACTCACCCCAATATGCTTTAGCAACTGGCCGTTGCCGGCAAGTTCCAGGAAGCTGCGGGCAACCTTCGTGGGCGGCGGCATTGTAACCGGTTTTATAATACCAATCTCAAAGAGCAGTTGCCATATAACCAGCAGCAATACCGGTAAAATTACAAACTGCACCGATTTCATCAACTTAACTTTCTGCAGCGAATTTACTATACTCAATGACCGTGGCCGCAACTGCAGCCGCATACCGGCTGCCCGTAAACTTTGTTCTTTCTGCGGCATAATTATCAACCTCCTCTCAATTTATCTGATTCATAAGAGGTAGAAACAGCCTCCACCGGCCTGACAAGTCACTGAATGCCGGCTGCTTTCAGATAGCTGGAATCAATAAACGCGTTTATATCCACCGGCGATTTGATAATGCCGGCATTGCGCATAAATTCTTCGCCAAGCTTCAACTCTTGAATGTCGTCGTCATGCAATACGGGACTATAATCAAACTTCGGCAGTATTTTCACCAACTGTTCCGGCGATATTTTAACTTCATCAGCAATTAATTTAGCAGCTTCCTGGGGATTGGACTTAATAAATTCACTGCCCCGCTGATATGCTAACAGAAATTCTTTGACAATTTCCGGATTTTTGACAGCAAAATTGTTGGTAGCAACTATGACCAATAGGCCCTTTTTAATCCCGGTACCATCAACCAGGACTTTAGCTGTTCCCTGATCTTCCAACCTGGTAATCAACGGCTCCCATATGGCAGCGGCGTCAATATCACCTTTGGCCAAAGCTGTGGCACTATCAGCCTGACTTAGATTAAGGAACTGGATATCGTCAACTGTCAGGCCGTTGTTCTTCAAGACCAGCACCAACAAGTGATGGGCAAATGACCCTTTAACAACAGCTACCTTTTTACCCTTTAAATCCTTAGCCGAAGCGATTTTTGAATCTTTGGGCACCACTATTGCCAGTCCTTGCGGTGCGGCGGCGCAAAGTCCGACAATCCGGGTATCCTGTCCTGCCGCTTTTGGAATAATTGCCGCGGAGTCTCCCAAAAAGCCGATATCCTGTTGCCCGGCGGCAAAGGATTCATTCATCGGCGGCCCGGCGTCAAAAGAACTCCATTTGACCGTTACACCGGCTTGTTTAAGTTTGTCTTCCAGCCACCCCTGTTTTTTGGCAACGAAGATAGGTGCATACGCGGGAATAGGCTGGGTGGCGATTCTTAGTTCTTTGGCTGTTATGCCGGCAGTATTGTTAGGTTGTTCCTTAGCTCCGCTTTCTTTGCCGGTGCTGCAGCCGGTAAACAAAATGACAGACAGAATAAGCATTAAAATGAACTTTAGCTTTTTCATGGCAAACAGTCTCCTTTACCTATTAATCTTAAAATAATCCCTTATCGCCCTGACCCGGGATTCACCTTGCTAACCGGTCCAGGTGTATAAAAATAGGATGCGCTTCCTCCTCCCGGGACTTCCGTACTTTGAATGTTTGGTTGCGCACTTCTTCCGGCTCGATTATCCAAACAGCGGCCAGATCCACATCGCCCAGCTTTTCACGGATACTCACATAATGTTTTTGAAATATCGGGCCGGCCACGACTGCTTTAATTGGGCTGCCGGTAATTTGATAACTAATTCCGGTTTTACCTTTAATGGCTATGGATACTTTCTTTTTAAACCAGATGCTGCGCACCAGGTTCTTGTTGGTTACGGAGGATTCCAGCAACTCAAGATAAACCAGATTGCCATTTTCGTCGGCATGAATTGTCTGTTTTATGACCGCATGCGGAACTCCCTGGGCGTCAATTGTCGCCAATACCTTCACTGTTTCCTTATCCGCAAGCAACTCAGCAACTTCATTATCAAGCTGTACAGCCATTGTTTTATCCTCCCTTAAACTATCTATTATTTACTAAAGCTTGGATTGTCCCTAACTGCCTAAAAGATGACGATTGTTCAGCAGTTCCCCTCTTAATGCGAGTAGTCTCGTTACAATAATCTGGACAAGTCAGTGTCGGGATGATTGCCGCAACGCCGGTAATCATCATAATCAATCGGCAGGTTATATTTCACTCTGATCTCATGCAAGCCTTTCGCCAGGCGAACGAAATACTCCAGCGAAGGATTTTTCTGATCACGGAAATCCGAACCCGGCTTGGGTACCCAGACAATATATACACTGTTGACACCATGGCCGGCCAGATGCTCCGCCTCTGCCAAAGTTGACGCAAGGGCTTCCTCTTCGCTCTTAAATCCCCGGGGCTGAGCCAACTCCACCCCGCCGACGATACCGGTGCTGACGTTGCCGCGACCAAAGATATCCACGGACCGGATCAGGCGGTTTTTCCATTCTTGATAACCGATCCATTCTGCTTTCCCGGGGCAAATCCAGTTGAATAGCTCCTCATTTAACACTTCCAAGTCGGAAGTATAACTGGTAAGACCGGTTTCCTCATAGAGCCGCGCCAACTGTTTTTCATTAAAAGATGTGGCAATTAACTGGCTGGGAAACTTCTTGGATTTGAAGTTTTCGCCGATAGCCTGCAATATCTCAATATAAAAATCCACCTCCTGATCGAAAGGCTCCGGCCCGTTGGTGTTGGACCCGGACGTAAGGCAAATGCCGGTAAATCGCCCAGGTTCTTTTAATGCTTCCCGAATGGTCTCCGAAACATCACGAGGGTCCAGTTTGGAAGGAATACCCAGTTCAGATCTCTGTTGTTTAAAATGAGTCACAATATCGCAATAGCGGCAGCCTTTGTCATTGGCCCAAAAGTGGCAAAACCCGGACTGAAACACATTTAACCGTTGTGGCCGCGCGCTAACAATGTAACTCATCGGAATGCCTGAACCGGTTTTTTTGTCGTAGTAAGCCGGCTTCGGCCAGTATTCCACCTCTTCCAATACCTGTTTATTATCCGTCAGCACCGTTTTACCGTCCACAACATCAACAATATACGGGTTCTTTTCCGGCGGTGTCGGATCAACAATTATCGAAGTACCGTCCCTTAACAGCAAAGATTCGGGAACAGGAGTAAGTTTAGCATCACGGGAACCGAAAATATAAGGACTGCGCACCTGGTGCAGTGAATTATCCATCGCCTTTAAGGCACGGTCGGTATAATGTACTCCCCGGCGCTGGACATCAATTTTTAAAATAATGAGCGCCGGTATTTCCGGATATTTAGCGATAATTTCATTCAAAGTTAATTCGGCCTTTGCCTTTGGTAAAATAACAGCCATTTTCCCATACCCCCTAAATAATTTTATTGTTTTTATTTGTATATAATAAAAAAGAACAGACTACTACTCGGAAGTAGTTACCTGTTCTTTGTTAAGAAGAATAACTATGACAATGATAGATTCGCCTTGTCAGGCTTTAATCCAAATATATTGTCCAGCAAGCTAAGTTTCTTTCCGGAATCCAACTGGGGAAAAAAAATCTGATTTTCTTCTTTAGTATCAACTGAAGAATTTCTTCAATCCCATTGACACATTTAGTTACATACAAGCAACGATAGACCATAACCTTATCCCAGTGCCCGGATTCCACAATCAATTCCTCAGCTTTGGTTAAAAATCCGTCAATCAAACAAATTACTGTATCATTGGCTATTTTTACTTCTATCTTTTTTGGCCCCCTGCTAATTTGTTCTTTGATAAATTTGGCGAATTCTCTCTCCAGTTGTTGCTCCTTAGAAGCAAGATTCCGCCCCGGATATTGTTTAATATCCATCAAACACCCCCCAGGTAAGGAAAACCGTTAACGCTACCCGCCCTTTGCATTCAGCAATTGGCCCTTGGCTCATAAAAAATTTCTAACCGACAAGGGCGCCAAGGGATTTTTTAGTTATCCCTGTTAGGATTAAACAAATTCGATACCGATAAAAAGAAAAGGCCAAAGAGTTAGTTATATACCAACTTCTTTGGCCTTTAGTTTTTTTCTAATCAGCCGTATATTCTTTTTAACATATTATCATTTTGCAAACCCTTTGTCAATAATATCTGCTATATTTCCATATTTTTAATGTTTGCTATCTGTATGTATCCAGTACTTTGTCATAGATATCCTCTATGACACTACCTGTAAGTACTAATTTGCCAAAAAAAACAGAGCTCTCTAGTCAGCCTATTTGCTTGACTAGCAGAGCTTTTTCAACTTATTTTACTGCAAAACTCAGGTTTCTGGTTTAATCAATTATCATGCCATTATATCGCTGCTGATACCGGCAATCCATTAATAGTAACGGCAGCATGACTCACAGCCTCCCTGAGCAGTTTTTGGCTCTGACTTGTGACACACTGTCAGCGGTCACGAAACGGATTAAAATCATTTGTATACACACTGCTCACTTTTACCTGGCCTTCTTTAAGTTTTCCTTCCTGCACCAGCCAGTCAATCCAGATTTTAAGATCACCCTCGGAAATTACGCCGCCTTTGCTGGCTATGCCTGTATGCCGCCAATATTTTACCCCTTCAGTATTTTCATTACGTTTTCGCTTGTTAATAATATTTTCCATCCTGTCTACAACTTCATCCCGCGGCGTAGTATTCGCCCATTCAATAGCTTTAGCCAGCCCTTCGACAAATTTTTTGACCGTGTTAGGGTTCTCTTTAATAAACTTTTCCGACATAACAAGGCAACTGGAATTGAAATTACCAAATAGTTGATAGTCAGTAACAACAGAACGGACACTACCCCGTTCCATGGCTTTGTCCCGCCAGAAACCTGTCATAAAGGAGGCTTCAACCTGCCCCTGCCGCAGGGCCTGTTCGGTATTGGCCGGTGGCGTAACAACCAGTTCTACTTTACGAATTTCATCTTCTGTTAAACCCGCTTTACGCAGATACGATTTAATCATAACTTCATGGTGGGCACCAAGGGTATTAACGGCAATTTTTTTGCCGATTAGATCCCGGGCCTCTTTGATCGGGCTGTCTTGCAACACAACCAGCGACCCATGCGATTTTTCATTCACGCCATTACTGCTAATAACTGCTTTAACCGGCGCATTGGCTGCTTTCAAGCCAATAACTGAACCGGTAAAAGCCGAGCCAAAATCAATATCACCGGTTGCCGTCGCCTGGATGTCCTGCGGGCCGCTGATGGTATTACCAACCCATTTTAGCTTAATAGGAGCTAAATAGCCCAGGTCTTCCGCCAATTCCGCCAGTGTAACCTGGCCCGTCCAGCCCTGGTAGCGCAATTCAGTTATCTCCACTACACCCGGAGTAGCGCTCTTGGCCGCCTTTTCATCTTTCTGTCCGCAGCCTGCCACAGCAAACGCAGTTGCCAGAACCAGCGCCAATAAAACAATATTCCTGCTAAAAAGCCTATGGTACATAGCGATCACATACAAAACCCTCTTTCTAATTGTACTTGCACCGGGAATTTTATCTCCTACAGTTTCTACAGCTGAGGAAACTTGTACTGAGACAATTGAAGACCTTCAAATTGTTCGGTTTCAATCCGGTAAGCATCATGTATTGCGGTACTGTTGGCCGAACAATCATATAACTGGTCGATTGTAAACCCATATTTACGATGAATGGCTGCTGCCTTTTTGGTCAAATCAAAATGCCATGCCGTTTCAGGTGTCCGGTGTCCTTCGAGCTTGGACCCCGGATTGGGGCACCAGGCGCCGGCAAAGCAAATCACCCCTTTGGACGCAAGATATTCCACACCTTCAAGAATAGACTGCTTTGGTTCAATGCCGGCCACGATATTAGAACGAACTTTCCCTTTGCCAAAGACCTCTGCGGCATATTCCAGCGCTTTCACCCAGTTAGTCCGGCCACCACAGCGCTTCTCCTTCCCCGGGCAAATAGCTTTGAAGATGTTCTCCTCCCAAATCTCAATATTCAAGGCGATAGTCCGGTAGCCGGCTTCTTTATATTTTTCCACACCACGATAATCCACCGGAGCGCCAATGACTGCCGTGCCGTTGAAATCATCAAGCCCCGTGAGTTCCTTTATTTCTTCCGCTACATCGGCATAGTAATCCAGTTCCCGGCGTTCCGGGATAAATCCACCAGTAACATTGACATGATTGCCACGCCCTTGCTTATAGGCTGCAGCTACAACCTCGGCTACCTGTCGGGGAGTTTTTATGAAAATGTTTTCCTGGCTGTAGGCTCCGGCAGTTGAATTAATATTGCAATACAAGCAATCTTCGTCTGTTTCCTTTAACGCACACTCATTACTATAGCAAACACCTACGCCACCCTCCGGAATAAACGCAGCGATATGTCCGAACGGTTCCCCGTCGCTGGTTTTATAATCAAGCAACTCCGGTCGTTTGTAAAATTCGATTTCGGCAATTCGCTCTTGCTGTTTATAGATAACCGGCCTCCCGTTTTCCGCAACCAGCCGATACTTGGATTGCGGATCCCAGCGAAAATTAACCCGAAGCCCGTGCGGCAAATAGAAGATAGCAGGCAGTAAAAAGCCTGAGTGATGGGCCTTATCCATATCAAAAAGGATATGAATTTGTTCCTGGTACTTTGTACCGATTTCGAACTGTTTTACATCATCGGCCTTAAAGCTAATGCCCTCGACAAACAGTTCAATTTTCAGTTCAAGTTCTTGATATAACGCTTTCTTAATGGCTTCTTGCGAAATATCCCCGTTATAATTATCCATTTCATTTTTTTTCACAGTAGTTATTGACATGATTCTTCACTCCTAATCTTTTAAATACTAACCTCGGGTTTCCATATGGTAAACTTTTTTTCCAAATAAATCAGCGTTTTATTCACAAGCAACCCAATGATAGAGATCGTTATAATCCCGGCATACATATTGGGAACTTGGAAGCTGTATTGGGAATAAATAATCAAATAACCAAGACCGGCTTTGGCGCCAATCATTTCAGCCGCCACCAGTACCAGAATGGACGTGGCTCCTGACAGCCTGATCCCGGTAAAAATTGACGGAACGGCTGCGGGTAAAATAACCTTATAAAAGAGTGTAAAATGGGATACTCCCATGGACCGGGCTGATTTAATCAGTAAGGGGTCAACATTTTTCACCCCGCCGATGGTGTTCAACAGGATAGGCCAGGAGCAGGCGTAAACTACAATGGCAATTTTGGACACTTCGCCGATTCCCAGTAACAAAATAAACAGCGGGAATAAGGCCAGGGCCGCGGTATTTCTAAAAGTTTCGACAAGCGGATTTAATACCTCGGAAACCACTTTATACCAGCCCATGGCAATTCCAAGGGGGATACCATAAGCTATGGCCAAAAAGTACCCGCCCCAGGCCCGTACCAAACTAGATATAACATGATCAGCCAATTCGCCTGACTGCAACAGTTGCCACCATGCTTTAAGTACATCTGATAGCGGCGGAAGAAAGGTTCTATCAGCCAAGCCTGTTTGCGGTGCTACTTCCCAGAGAATAAGCAACACTAAAATCGCCACAGTTTTTTTGAGCAATGTACCAGCCAGTCTAAATCCCTCGATTCCCCTAATTTTATAAGCCGTATTTTTTTCCTGTAAAACACCAACTACTCTGACATTAGTCATCATCTGCCACCTCTTTCTGTTCTCAAATTAAATACTGCAGGCCACATTATTTCTAACGGAATTACTGGCCTGCAGTATTTTCTGCTCAGCCCACTCTCTACGCTGACCTACCACCAGCGGCAAAATTACATCAACTTATTATTTTTCATTGACATACGGATTGAATTCATTTGTATATACATCCGACGGTTTAATCTGGCCTGCCTTAAGCTTACCCTCTTTTACCAACCAGTCAATCCACATTTGTATTTCCGTATCGGAAGCCAGGCCGCCTTTGCCCGATACCCCTGTACTCCTCCAATAATTTACTGTTGAAGCATCTTCATTTCTCTTTCTCTCTTTAATGATCTTCTCCATACGGGCAATCACTTCTTCCCGCGGAGTAGCTTTGGCCCATTCGATTGCTTTAGCCGTTGCTTCAACAAATTTCCTCACAGTATTGGGGTTGTCCCTAATAAATTTTTCAGTAAAAACATAGCCACCGCCGGTAAATTTTCCGAATATGTCATAATCAGTGAAAACTGTGCGAACACCGCCTCTGTCGAAAGCTTTGTCTTTAAACATTCCGCCTAAAATCGCCCCGTCAACCTGCCCTTGCCGTAATGCCTGCTCGGCATTTACCGGTGGTAGAACCGCTAAAGTAACCTGCTTGATTTCTGCTTCTGTTAAACCTTGTTTACGCAAGTACTCTTTAATGATAAATTCATTATGCGCAGCGGGAGTATTAACGGCAATCTTTTTACCAATAAAGTCACGCCCGTCCTTCAGTGGACTATCTTGATTAACCACCAAAGCATAATAAGATTTATCATCCACACCATAGTAACCAATAACATATTTTATTGGTGCATTTGAAGCTTTTAAATTTACAATAGCCCCGGTAAAAGCGCCACCAAAATCAATATCTCCGGTAGCTACTGACTGGATATCCTGCGGTCCACTGATGGTATTTCCAACCCATTTGAGTTTTAGTGGGGCCAGGTAACCCAAGTCCTCTGCCAATTCAGGAAATAGTACCTGGCTGGCCCAACCTTGATATTTTATTTCAGTTTTCTCCAATGCGCCTTTATCATTTTGCACTACCGCATGTTCTTCCTTTTTACCGCAGCCTGCCAATACAAGCATAATCATTAGAGCTAACAAAATTAAAACAGCAACCTTGCTTCCCAAAACTTTTGTACGCATGTTCATCGGTAACGACCTCCTCTTCAGTCTTTGGTTAATTATTTATAATCGACAAGATAAGGCTGGTACTCGGGAGGTGTTGGACTTGATAAAATAAAGGTACCGTCACGCAGGGTTAGAGATTCCGGCAGCGGCAACAATTTACCGTCACGCGATCCAAAGATACTGGGAGCTTGAATCTGGTGTATCGTCGGATTGACATGCTCAAGTGCCGCAGCACTGTAGGCTACGCCTCTGCGATAAACGTCAGTCTTAAGAATGATTAATTCAGGAATATCCTGATATTTTTCTACAGTATGTAGATAATTTTTTCGTTGGCTGGATTTTGGCATACGCCTCATCTCCTTCTGATTCTTATTACTTTTGGTAATACTTGCAAGCGCTTTTATTTTCATACGTTTCACTGCGATTCTGGGTAGTTTAAAAGAGGCTCTTACCTTTTGGGTAAGAGCCTCCGTAAGTCCTACGGTCAGCCTGATATTTTTAAATTTTACTTTACCGATTGCAGATTGCTTTCAGCATTTACTCCAATATAACCGATAGCATTGTACTTGTGGGCATATATTGATGCCCCTAGGGCTCCAGCATAGGTTGGATCCATTTTAGTCTCGCCTATTTCAACGCCGAGAAGCTCTTTTAGCGCAAGTTTCATGCCAATATTATTAGAAACTCCTCCTGTGAAAATAAAGGTTGGCTCCATGCCGATTCGATTCAGTAAATTACGAATACGCCGGGCAGTGGCATAATGAATCCCTGCCGTCCGCACGTTTCGTGCCTTTGGCCTTAAGAGATATTACTTCAGATTCGGCAATGACCGGAAAATAAAGCCGTTCTTCCAGCGTCAATGCGAACGCCAGTGCGGCAATCCCGTTTTTCATTCTCTGTGGTGTCGCTTATGCAGCATGGGAGTCTATTTGGTAAAAAAAGCCAAGTAATTCCTTAGTGGAATGACTTGGCCTGCAGTATAATAATCTGCTCAGCATGTTACTTGATTGCCCTACCATAAAAACAGGATACAGATCGCCCATTTACCGACGTTTACTAATCTCTTAGAAATATTATATTTATAATAGCAGCTAACTGTCCCCATGTAAGTCGCCCACACGACACGATGGGAGCAGCATATATCATTTTTGTAAATCCATCAGACAGTTTCATTAAAGTTGTTCCGCAAACTTCCAGCAATATGGCGATACCCAAAAATACCCATTGCATTTAATTTGTCAGCAACCGACTCATATTGAACAGATATTTTTTCCCATTGCTCCCACCATTCCAAAAAGCATTGCTCAGCTAAATGCAGAAATAACCCCTCCTTATTCTCAAAATGGTAATACAAATTGCCTTTGCTGCATCCCGTCGCAGCAACGAAATTTTTATCGAACTACACTGCCCAAAATACCGACAAAAACAAAAAGCAGGCTGCACTTAGCCCTGCTTCTGTGTTTCCGGAAATATGTCTTTAAGGTTTATTTGCAATTCGGGGAAGATTATTGGAGTTATAGTATTGTCGCGGCTGAAATACTCTGATTCTCTATATTTGGATAGTTCCTCATTCAAGTAAAGCCTGCTTATTATCTGATGTACCGGATCCACGATCCAATATTCCAAAACACCGTTTTGTTCATAGAGTCTGCGTTTCTTAATGATATCAATGCTGGCTGTTGCGGGTGACAGAACTTCAATAATTAGATCCGGACTGCCTTTGCAGCCTTTCTCTGTGATATTAGACTTATCACAAATCACCGTTATATCCGGTTCTACTGCATAAGTATTTTTGTCATTGCTGGTTTGTTTATCGAAGGTAACGCCAAAAGGCGCTATGAAAACCTCGCATGTTTTACCTTTTAAATTTAAATGGTTGGCAAATTCATTAAATAACCTGCCTACAATTCTTTGATGCTCGGTTGATGGCGGAGCCATCATGTATGCTACGCCGTCAATAATCTCCCACCGTTCATTCTCGGGCCAATTTAGGTAGTCGGCATAAGTATAAACTCTATCATTCCTGATGGCGTTACTGCCCATGTTCTCATCTCCCCGAATCGTCCTTTCCCTTAGTATAACAAATTATTGGAAAAGTAAATAGGAGCAAAGCCATGATGCGTTTGTTATCTGTATGTATCCAGTACTTTGTCATAGATATCCTCTATGACTCTAAGCCCCCCGTTGTAACCGGCATAGCCGCAATTTAAAATCAGCCGGTAAGCAACAGGGACACTGACTATCAGAAGATCGGCGCCTATCTCGCGGGCCAAATCCCTTTCCCAGCCGCTGCCGAGAATCAATGCCCTGTGTTTGTGGGCATCGGCCCTGATTTCTTCTTGAATAGCACCGGCATCCACTAAAAAACCAACCGTAGCCGAACGCAATTCAGAGATATTTTTAAACTGCTCTTGAATAGCCGCCTGAAATTCTTCCGGCGTATCATCAACAATAAACTGCCTGGCCGGAAGAATGCCAAGCTCGTTCAGCAGATATTTGGAAAGGCCGACAGCGTAAGAAGCATCTAGAATTGTATAAAACCGCCGGGGCAGGCCGTATCTGAATTCAAGCATGAAGTCGGCCATTCGCTCAATATGCATGTAGAACTTTTCTTCTTCCTTTTTTATAAAAGCTTCCGTTTTATCTTTGTCAAGAGCGGCAAAATCAGCAACCTGCCGCAAAAATTTCGTTGTTTCCACCCCGCCGATTGGCAGATAGGGAAAATGAATATAGGATGTGCCGTATTTATTTTCCAGATGTTTGGCAATCCCCAGACCCGGCCAGGCGCTGACAACAATATTAAACTCGGCCTGCGGGATGGTCTTCCACTCCTGTACCCCCCGGGATTCTGAACCAAAAAGGATATTGACTTTAAGTCCGATGCCTTCCAATATTCGTTTGATTTCTTCCAAATTACCGTTCCAAAAGGGATCTTGATAGGGAATAGTGGCGAATACGTTGGCCAGACCTTTGATTTTCCCGGTCCCCGCCTTGAATTTGTCCACATATTGGTCGATAATCGCCTTAACCACCGTCTCATGGCTTACATAATTATTGCTTTTGAAACCGCCTGTTTCCGCATATACAATCGGTTTATCCAGGTCTTGATATCTACTGGTTACTTGTCCGATGTCGTCGCCGATAATATCGGAAGTGCAACCGGTGAGTACTACATAAAGGTCGGCATCGATCACCTTAAAGGCGCCTTCAATCACGCTTCCCAATTTCTCTTCGCCGCCAAAAACAATCTCCGCTTCACTGGCGTTGGTGCAAGGCACGGTGTTCCCGCCGGCATAGCCTTCGCCTTGTCCCAGCAGCCTGTTGATTTTGTCACCGCAGCCAGGACCGGAATGCAAAATAGGCACAGCTCTTTTTATGGCTGTTACCGACTGTTGCGCGCCCAGCGCGCATGAATATCGCGGCTGCTCAATAAAACCCGACATCTAGGTCACCCCTGAGAAAAGAGAATGGATTTTGCTCCAACCACCATTTGCGGTAAGGCATGGTACTGTGTTTGGCAAGATTAGTTACAAATTCTTTATTATCAAGGGTTTCCAGGATTCGTTCCGCATAATTGAGCACCCCCTGATAGCCAAAGCCGAACTGCTCATCCCCGATTAAAAGAGTCGGAATCCCCAGCTTTGCCCCCCACAACGTCATGCCGCCGTGCCTGGCAATCATGATGTCCGGTCTCACCCTGTTCAAAATATTGACCAGTTCATAGGCTTGCTTGTTGCAAACATTATAATTGGGAACGTCGCCATAGGTATTCACATCATGGGCCAGGGCATCGGAAGCAATATCCCCGCTGTCATAAATGGGGTCATGATGGAAAATAGCGGCGCCCTGGACTTCCATACCCAGTTCTCTTAAAACAGCGATCAACGAGTGCCCGTGCGCGGCTCCTGCCGTAAGATAGGCCGTCTTCCCCTGAAGTTTTTCACGATATTCCCTGAGCTTTGGCAACACGCGCTCATGTTCTTTGGCAATAATTTCCTCTATCTCTGTTTGCCGGTCAAGAACTCTGCCCAGTTCCCGCAGCCATTGATCCGTACCCGCTATCCCGTAAGCCGGGGGCGACTTGATTTCCGGCACGCCATAAACCTGCTCCAGCGCGGCGCCGATATAAGTGCCCAGAGTCGGACAAATCTGAATGGTAGCCGCTGCTTCGGAAATATGCTCCAGTTGGGCTATGGTTGAAAATGGCACTATATAATCTGCTTCATACCCTAACGGGTTTAACAATTCATCGAATATACGGCTGCCCCAAAAATTTATAATGTTAACCTTATTGGACTTTTTTTGCGGCGGCTTTACTATCTTTCTGACGATGGAATGGTATGCCGAATCAAAGCCTGTCGTCCAAATTTTTGATTTAAATCCTTCACAAAAGCAGGCGACAACAGGAATGCCAAGCTCGGCCGCCAAATCGTTCGCCACCCCTTCCACATCATCGCCAATAATTCCTGAAGCGCAGGACGTTGTAATGAATATGGCGTTGGGGCCCACTCTTTGGTAGACCGCCCGGATGGTATCCGCCAGTTTTTGCGTCGCCCCGAAAATGGTATCCTGTTCCTGAATATTGGTGCTAAAATACCTTCCGATTGCCGGCGGCAGCTTTCTTTCCATCTGCCCTACCCGGTATACAAAATTAAAACAAAAAACATCCCCCGCACATCCCACCGGAGCATGATTAATAACGGCAGCATCCTGGATCATACAAAGCTGGCAAAAAGCATTGATGGAACTGCAGCCCATACACTGGCTGAAACTTCTTACGCTGTCTTTAAGGCTGCCGCTCCGCGCACATTGAACCAGTTGGCCGGCGGTTCCCTCAAACCCTGTGATAGAGCCAAGGCGAACTTCCCGGACTTGGACCTCTGATTCTTTGAGGTTAATGACACTCATATTGAACCCCCTTGTCGATTTCCCATTAGAAAAACGCTAATGCGTCTTTTGACGACCGGCGGACAAAGGACAGCCTTATTATAAGCGGAGGGTTAAGCGACAGTGTCGAAGCGTTAATAAGGCTGTCCTTTGCCGTCCTAGAACATATACTTTCTTGTATAATAAAAAAGGCCTTGAGTAAACGCGTACTTTACTCAAAGCCTCTGTTTCTTCACAGTCAGCTTCCTAAAATCCACAATATAAAAGTTTATTAAATTATAGTATTTTATAATATTGAACTTCTAAATTATAACATTGAACTTTGTGAATGTCAATTTGCATTGACTGTTTATGCAATGACTATTAGGGGACATACTGTGTTACATATTGCTCAACTTATTTAAGTCTATAATTTCGATATATCGTTTACCTACATTGATAATTCCGTCTTCTTTCAATCGCCCCAAAGCAGTTGTTACTGTCTGGCGGCATGTTCCGATCATACTGGCAATATCCTGATGAGTTAATTTTACAGCAATTCTGAGCTTTTCCCCGTCCGGATTCGAAGCTGTAGCGGCTAAATCCTTTAACAGCCAGGCCAAACGCCGGTCCACTTCCATAGATGTCAAATTGGCTATGGCAATTTCGGCATCGCATAAGCGCTTTCCCAGCAGAGCAGCCACCCGGACAGCGAACCGGGGGCGTGCGTACAGCAGTTCGATAAAAGATTCCCCTTTCATTCGCCATATTTTACAAATATCAATGGTCTCAGCAAAAACGCAGCGATACCTTCCTGTCAATACCCCGGCTATTCCAATCACATCACCCGGCTTGCGTATTGATAACGTAATAATCTCCCCCAGGCTGGTACTTTTGTAAAGCTTAACATGTCCGGTTTCAATAAAGTAGATATAGTTCGAGTAATCCCCCTCACTATAAAGCACATACCCTGCTTTTACCTGCATCGGGTAAGCTAAAGCCTTAAACTCTGCAATCTCATCGGGCGGCAGTGTCTCCCTCAAAATCGCTTCCGGCTTATCCAAATGCTCATTCCTCCCCCCTGCTTTATCAGGAAATAAATATCCGACCCTCATTTCCCGCAAAGGAAAAGGCCAAAGATCCGGCAACATGCCAACTATCTTCGGCCTTTAGCTTTCTTCTAATCAGCCATTATAAATTACAAAGCGAAATGTTTACTGCTAAAATAAATTCTTTTAAGCGGTTTTCTCTTGAAACACCGGTAATAATTCATCTTCGATTTTATAAATATCATGGCACAAAGTGGTTGGAGCCGCTGAGCAGTCGTATAGTTGATCATAAGTGAAACCGGCCTTTCTGAAGATTGCGGCAACTTTCCTGGCCAGATCGAAATGCCACTCGGGCTCGGGCGAACGGTGACCCTCCAGGGCGGAACCGGGATTGGGACACCAAGCTCCGGCAAAGCAGGCCACTCCTTTGGCGGCAAGGTATTCGATACCTTCCAGGGTTGATTGTTTGGGCTCAATTCCGGCTACAATATTCGACCTTACCCGCCCATGACCAAAAACCTCCACGGCATATTCAAGCGCCATGCGCCAGTGATCCCAGCCGCCACATTGGGCTTCTTTCCCCGGGCAAATGCTCTTAAAGATATTCTTATCCCAAATCTCAATGTTCATGGCTATGGTCCGATAGCCCGCTTCCTTGTACCTGTCGATGACGTCAAGATCTAAAGGAGCTCCAATAACCCCTGTGCCGTTAAAGTCGGCCAGACCGGTGTGCTCCCTAATGGCCTCCGCTACATCTATATAGTAGTCCACTTCTCTGCGCTCGGGTATAAAGCCGCCGGAAATAGTGATGTGCCTGGCTCCTTCGTTGTAGGCGGCAGCGGCGGTCTCGCCAATTTGCTTCGGACTCTTCCAAAAAATCCCTTGTTTTTCGGCATAAGTATCTTTGGTGGCATTAATGTTGCAATACAGGCAGTCCTGGCCTTTTTCTTTCAGGGAGCATTCATTACTGTAGGCAACAAAGATAGCGCCTTCCCTATTGTACGTAGCCACCTGGGACATTTCCGCACCGTCGGATGTTTTTAAGTTATAGTACTTGGGACGTTTTAAAAACTCAGTTGGGAAAAGTTCCTGGCCATTATGAGTCAGGTAATATTTCCCATCATCATAATGAATTGCGTATGGGGACCGGGTATCCCACCGGAAAGCCAGCTTTAACCCGCCGGGAGAAGTAAACCCAACGGGAAAATCGATTCCAACATGAGGGTGATGGTCCATTTCAAACAAGACATGAACCTGCTCCTGATACTTACCACCTAAATCAAGATTTTGAAAAATCATCGGGTTGACATTGACGCCCTCAACAAACAGGGCGTTTTTAATTTCCAATTCTTTGTAAAGTTGCTTTTTCAGGTCGCTCATTTTCATTCCTCCCTAATTTAATCTCCCTAATTAATATCTTCTGCTGACCGGGTTCTCAACTTTTCTGACCAAGTCGGCAGCTTCTTCTTGTTTATCATTTCGCCGGATCATAGGCTAATTTCTGCGGGAAAGTCTGTTGCAAGGGGTCAACCACTATTTTGTCTTTCAATTCAAAGCCACCTTTAATCAGCTTGTTTTTGATCGCATATTCATAAACGTCTTTCAACTGGGCAACGTCTTCGGCAGTTAACCGGATTTCGTTGGTAATATCTTTAATATCCCTGGCTACGGCCTCTTTAGGCAGCTTTACAGCTTTAAAGGCAATTTCACCTGTCTCTTCCGGGTGTTCGTTAATCCATTGGGAAGCTTCATCAAGGGCCAGAAGAATTCGTTTGGCTGCTTCCGGTTTTTCTTTTAACAGTTTTTCTTTGACTACCAGGAAGCCCCGTGCTTCGAAGGGAATGTCGGCCTGTGAACCTATAATCCTGGCTCCCGGGACCTTTACAGCTTTATCTAGCCAGGTGCCGCTAAAGAAGGCAAGGTTGATGTCTCCCCGGTCAAAGGCAGCGAATATTTCCGCCGCCGAAGTCAAGCCGACACGATTTACCTCCCCTTCTTTATATCCATTTTTGTCCAAATACCTGGAGACGATGTACTCCTGCACAGTAGCTTTAGAAACACCGAAATTTTTGCCTTTTATGTCCTGGGGGGAATTAATGCCATCCCGGGCGACAACTTTTGTTTTATCAGCTTTACCTGTCTGGATAAAGCTGATGATCCGCAGGTCGCCGGTGTTGAATCTGGACAGAGCGGCAAAGTCCATTGCTTCGCCTACGTCCACCTGATCGGCCAGCGCCGCGTTTAAAGTATCAATACCAAAAGAATAAGTACTTATCTGCGGTTCTATGCCATGTTTCGCAAAAAAACCTTTTTCCCTGGCCACATGGAACTGCAGGCTAAAGGTACCTGCGTCCACCCCGAACCGCACAGGTATTGGCTTTTGATCAACAGATTTTCCGGATGCATTCTTATCGGCGGTTTGGCTCCCACAACCGGCAAGGATAATCGTTAACAGCGTAATTAACAGTAAGCTTAATAATTTGCTTTTCAATTTGCTTTTTTGTTTCATTAACTCAGCTCCCGCCCCGTACTTTGTATTTTTTAATTTCCCAATATATCCATTTGTTTAGCGAATTCACTTGCCGCCAAAACGATTTTCAGTTGTGATGCCGTATCTTCCCAAAGCTTGGGCGCTAATGACCCGGATAAGCTTATCGGTAAAGAACCCCATCAGCCCCAGGGATATCAAGCCGATAAATACCCAGTCGGTTTTAAAATAGAGCCGTGACGTCCAGATCAGGTAACCGATGCCTTCGTTGGCCGCAATCATTTCCGCGCCCACAATTGCCATAAAAGAGTTTCCCATGGCCAGCCTTACACCGGTGAAGATATAAGGAATTGTAGCCGGAATAACAACATGGAAGAAAATTTGAGTCTCCGAAGCCCCAAGGCTTCTGGCAGCCCTGATTTTTTCTTCATCCAGGGCCAGCACACCTGATGCCGTATTTAGCATGACAATAAACGATGTACCGTACATGATAAGGATCAGTTTCGATTCCTCGCCGATGCCAAACCACAAAACAAATAAAGTAATGAAGGCAATTGAGGGAATAAAACGGAAAAAGTTAAGATATGGATCAATCAACTGGCGAAAAATCTTAACATGGCCTATGAGTAAACCAATAGGCGCTCCCCATAAGCTTCCTAGCAGCCATCCGGCTAAAACCCGGCGCAAACTAACAAGAACGAAGTTTAACCAGGAGCCATCGGCAAGTAATTCCATTAATCCGTGCACAACGTCCAGAGGACCAGGCAGAAAATCAGGCTTGCCAAATGTAAGCGAAGCAAGCTGCCAGATACCGATTGCAGCCAGCCAGGACGCAACACCGATTTTGAGTAAATATTGTATGAAATTCATGAACCTCCACCTTTAACTGCCGATTTAAACAACTAACTTTTCTTGATTCTCACATACTGATATTTCTTCGAAAAAGTTGGCTGCAATTTTCTTATAAAGATCATTGAACTCCCTGGCGGTTATGTCTCTGGGATAAGGAAGTTTTACTTCATGAATTTTATAAATTGTGGCATCCGGGGACTTGGACATAATGCCAATTCGCTGACCAAGCAGTATTGCTTCCTGGATATCATGAGTGACAAAAACTATGGTTTTTTTGGCCTGGATCCAGATACGCACCAACTCCTGCTGCATACTGCGCCTGGTCATGGCATCCAGGGCGCCGAAGGGCTCATCCATCAGTAATATGGCCGGGTCATTAGCCAGTACTCTGGCCAATTGGACCCTTTGCTTCATCCCGCCGGAGAGTTCGCGGGGAAATTTATTTTCATGCCCTGCCAGCCCGACCAGCTTGATGAATTTATTTGAGATCTCCTGCCGCTTACCTGGATTTACCTTCTTCATGCGCAAACCAAATTCAATATTCTCTCTGACATTAAGCCAGGGGAACAAAGATGCATCAGGGTGTTGAAACACCACGGCCCTTTCCCGTCCGGGCTCACAAATAGGCTGGTTGTTGAGCAACAGGCTACCGGCTGTCTTATCAAAAAAACCAGCGATAACATTTAGTAACGTGGACTTGCCGCAACCGCTTGGTCCCAACAGCACAAAGAATTCTCCGCCATTTATCCGCAGGTTGATATCCTTGAGCACGTTATGAGTATTCGGTCCGGCCGTTGCAAATGTTTTAGCCAGATTCTCAATCAAAATGCAGTTGACCTGATGTTGACCAGTTAACATTTTTTCTTTCCCTGCCTTTTATTAGTTTAATTAGCCGACCTTGTCTCTTAGCCCGTGATTAAGCCGGCTTTGCCAGGACAATATCCGACCGGTTAAGTCTTCCACTAAAGTAATTGCACCATTAAAACCAATATAACTTTTGCTCAAAACGGCTGTATCGGTAATAGGAAACGAAACTTGCAGTACCGGAACATTTAATTCTGCCGCTATCTCTTGTTCCAGGACGCTTCCCAAAATCAACTCGACGTCATTTCTGCGGATGATGTCATTAATCCGGCCCCGGTCTTCATTAAAGAAAACTTCTGTTTTAGAGCCCCGAACCAGTTGCTTTATCTCTTCGCTTAAACGCTCTTGACAGGACTGGGGCGGGTTATCCGTTATGATCACTACTTTGGGAATCAGCCCAAAGGATTTGCTTAAAAACCTGGCCAGGCCAAGGGCCAACCCGGCCTCCCCGGCCAGCGCAAACTCTTTTTGCAAGTCGTATTCAAAATAAGCGTCAGTAATTCTCTCCAGGTAATGGGCCAGACGCTGTTCTTCCCGTTGTTGCACTTTTGCCAACTTGCGGTCATCTAAATTCAACTTTTCCCTCAGCACCTGAAGAACCACACTGGTATCGTCAACCCCTACCGGCAGACTGTCAAACGCCAGAAACGGGGTACCGAATTTGTTTTCCAAATAATCGGCAATTCCTGTACCCCAGGGAGAAAATATCAGATTAAGCTCTGCCTGGGGAACTTGCTGCCAGGTTTTGATGCTTTGACCAAAACCAAAAAGAGTATTGGCCGTCAAACCTACTTCGGCTAGTATATTTTGCAATTCCCAAAGATGGCCTTGCCAAAAAACGTCCTGCCCGGGAATGATTCCCAGAATATTGACAAATCGAAAATTTTCTTCTGCCGGCACTTGGGCCAATTTAGGCAACTGTTCAATAATTCTTTTTACCGTTACTTCATAGCCGGTGTGGACATCCCCCTTAAAACCCGGGGTTGAAACATGAATTACCGGCAACCCCTGCTCCTGGGCTTCTTTGGTCATTGCCGGAATATCGTCACCGACAAGTTCGGTGGCGCACCCTGACAAAACCACGTACAAATCAGCCTTAACAATCTTCACCGTATTCTTAATTTGTTCCCGCAACCGGGATGAACCCCCAAAAATGACCTGTTTTTCCATAATGTTGGAAGACGGTGTTGCTACCCCGCCGGTATAGCCGGCACCGTTCCAACCGCCAACCCTGCTCCCGCCAAGATATTGCTGAATTCCGCAGCCGGCGGTAGAATGAACAATAGGTACGATCCCCTTTACCGCCTGAACAGTCTGAAGTGCGCCGGCAAGTACACAATGATTGCGCGAACTCTCAATTGGGTGGCCCATACTATTTTACCTCCAGCTTGATGTACCAGTTGGGACTTTTATGATACCACCCCTGTTGGTAGAGCGATGCCGAATTTTTCTTTAGCTTCTGGACAAAAGACTTGTTGAAAAGTGCTTTTTTCAACCGGTGACTAACTTCAGCTACTCCCTGATATCCCAATATTGATAAATTATCCACCGCTATTGCCGCAATACCGAGCTTAGCCGCCCAAACCGCATTTTCCGCATTGCCAATATAGACGTCCGGTTTTAGCCGTTCGAGAATATTAGCCTGTTCAAAAGGCTGACCTTGAGCCACGTGTACTTGCAGAGCCGGATTTTTATCTGCCACTTCGGCTAGTTTAAGCTGATGCAATTTATCGATATGATGAACGGTTAAACCTACCACTTCCGCTCCCAATTCTTCCACCAAACTTGCCATACCGCAAGCAGTTGAGGTCGGCAGGTTAATATAAGCCTTTACATTTGTAAAATCACACATCCCCATCGAAGGCCCGAGCTGACTCATCCCCGCCACATTCAACTCATCCGCTTCCCGTTCCAGCCCTACAGCCTTACCCAGAGCAGCAAGCCAGTGGTATGTTCCCTTTATCCCAATAGGCGGCGCCGGCTGCAAAAACTGTACCCCGTAATTTTCCTCAAGTATTTGCCCTAAATAATGACTATAATCGGAATTAATACTGATCGAGACTTTGGCCCGGGGAGCCTTAGTGAAATTTTGGATATCAGCAGTGCGGGGCAGGATGTTAGCTTCAAGCCCCAGGCCATTGATCATTCTTTCGATTTCTCTGATATCCTGGCATCTTTCCGTTATTGAAAGTAAGTTAATAAAATTGCCTCGTTCACAGCCCTGCTTAAATGGCAGGTATTTAATCAAAGCATGCAGGGCGGTATCATAACCTGTAATGCCGGTTTTGGATTTGAAACCGTCAGAATAAACGGGTACAATGATGAGCCCCAGTTCCGCCCGCAACTCTGCAACAACAGAAAAAATATCATCATTGTTAATCGCCACAACCGGAGTGGCAATAACGAAAATTATCTGGGGTTGATACCGGCGGTTGAGCGTGATTATGGCTTCCCGCAAGCTGGCTTCGCCCCCCATAATTGTGTCCCGTTCATTCAGATTGGTTAACGCCCACCGGTTTTTAAACTCACCGGAAGTTTCGAAATACAGTTGGCTGGCGCTACACCCCCTGGGTCCGTGGACAATGGCGACAACATTATTGATCCCGCTAAGCAGGCGCAAGACACTGACAACATCATCAACCGCAGTCTGGGAGAAGGTTCTGACCCGCTGTTTCATATCCTCCTTCTTAAGCTCCTGCAACAGTAAGCCGGCTTCGCCAAAGTAGGCGCTTAGCGTATTCAGCCTTTTTTCCCTGACGGAGACGGTTTTTCCCTGCAATGAATTTGGCTTCATTCCATTCCATCCTCCCCCTAAATTGCCGCTTCCTGTCTAACGACGCCTGCTTCCATCTCAAATATCCTGTCGCCCCAATCCCTTGCCCAATTTCTTAATTCAGTGACACCCAGCGGTTTAGGTATGACGGTCTCATCATTTTCCACAATATAGTGCGCCAACTGTCTGTATATCCGGGCATGCTCCGATTCGGGCGAAGCTTCAATAACTGTCTGCCCATACAGCTCACTTTGAGAAACAATAAGGGAGCGCGGCACATATCCGGCCACTTTAGCGCCGGTCCGGTTGGCAAAATCATCAACAATACCCTGGGAATACACGGCCGACAAGCCGTTGGCGATTATCCCTCCCAGTAGAGCTCCGTCGAACGACGCATATTTATTGATAGCCTTAAACAGATTATTGGCAGCATACAACGCCATAAAATCAGATGAACTGACTACAAACACTTCATCGGTAATACCTTCCCGGATGGGTACGGCAAAGCCGCCGCACACTACATCGCCCAGCACGTCATATAAAACGAAGTCGGGTTTGAATTCCTCAAATAATTTCAGTTCCTGCAGCAATTCCACCGCCGCGTTAATTCCCCGTCCCGCGCAGCCTACACCGGGAACCGGCCCGCCGGCTTCGATGCACAACACCCCTTTAAAACCGACTGCCGAAATATCTTCCAGCCTGACTTTGGTTTCATCTCTAATACTATCTAAAACTGTCGGCAAATATTTGCCGCCGCGTAAAGTATTGGTCGAATCACTTTTGGGATCGCAGCCGATCTGAATCACCCGGTAACCGGTTTCCGCCAGGGCCGCGCTTATATTTGAAGTGGTTGTAGACTTGCCTATGCCGCCCTTGCCGTAAATGGCAATCCGTTTTGGGTTCTTTTCCCCCATGTAAACACTCCCTTAGTTTCAAGTATTTGGCTGCCAATAATGTGAAAATACTGCAGGCCAAGTATATTCCTTGCGGAATTACCAGCCTGCAGTATTTCTGCTCAGCACAAATTGTTAAAGATTGGGTTTATTATAGCACCTGATAATAACCGCGTAAGTCACCCAGACGACATTTGCAAGAAAATTTACAGCATGCTTTATCCAATTACGGCTACCCCCGCTTTGATAAGTATCGTTACATATGTTAACTTATTGCAATAAAGCTTGCTAATTACAGTTCGACTATCATAGCCACACCATTGTTGCATTAAACTCTGCAATTAATGATTTGATTATCATAGTCGCACCGTGGGCTGCCGCTTCCGGACTTCGGGGAGGGGGAGGGAGAAATTCCCCTGCCGAAGCCCAGTACCTTGTTACCTCTAAAAGCAAGGGTAAGTTTGCAGGATTTTTCCGCCCTGCTTCGTTGTCGTCGCCTTACATATTCTCGATATGCGCGGCTCCTCCGCCTCGCAGGCCGAAAAAATCCTTGCAAACTTATACCATGTTTTAAAGGTAACAAGGTACTAGTTTTGCGGAAGCTAAACGAATTTACTTGCACCCTTGCGAGCATCCGCAGGAGCCGTTATTGCCTTCTGATGACCGACAATCCACAGCTGTCTTAAGAATGCTGTTCTTTATGAATTTGCCTCTTTTCCCATAAGCCTTTAATGCTTTATCAATGGAACCGGTCACAGGTAAAGCAATAACCCCCTGCCTTCGTAATTCTCTCTCCGCCCTGGGGCCAATTTGAATCACCAGCACTACTTCGACGTCAGCCAGCAATTCAGCTGTAGCACCGGCAGTGTGCCCGGTGGCATCCTGGGTGCAATGGGGACCGTTTTCCCGGCGTTCCAAAAACGTGTACGCGCTTTCATCAACTTCATAAATCCAGAATTCTTTTGCTTTGCCAAAATGTTCATTGATTGATATTCCGTCGGTAGTGGCGACAGCAACTTTAGACATGTTTTTCACTCCTCTTAATTAATGAATAAGCTGCATCCCAAATTTTTGGAATACAGCTTCTGGCTAATGAACTCATCCGTGCTAATCTCTTGATTATAGCGGTCCGCCGTATTTAACCATAAGATCCTCCATCAGGTTCAATCCGCCCCGATAGCCGACATAACTGCGATCTACAATAAGCCGGTCGTAAGCCGGAAAACCCACACTGAGGAATAAGGCGCCGCCAAGTTCCTTCTCCGCGATATACCTTTCCATAGAGCTGGCGAACACGATCTGAACGGTATAATTACGGAGCAGCAGTCTGATTTTATGGGAATCGATTTCAAAAACGACTTTGGGTTTCAATACACTTTCCAAATCCTCGGTTAAATCCCGGATAATTCCTTCCCGATATTCTTGCGGCGGATCGTCGGTGACAATCACAATTTCAGGATTAAACCCAAGTTCATTGGTGGCATATTTTGTAACCGCTATCGCCGTGCTGCTGTCGGCTACCACTGCATAGTACGCGTGGGGTATGGCGACAACCAATATATTCCCTACATACTCCGTAAAACGGTAAGCGTCCCTTTCCTCCCCGTTCACCACTCTGTCAATGACATCCGGGGATATTTTAAATTTATCGCCAAGTACTTGCAGGAATTTAGTCGTATCTTTGGGCCCAATCGGTAAAGAGGGAAAAATGTGATAGGGAGTGCCAAAGCGCTCTGCGAGCTTTTTAGCCGGGTTGATACCCCACAAGGAAAATACCAGATTTAATTCAGCGGCGGGAATCCTGTTTAAGGCTTCCAAGCCGTTTAAATCACCAAATATAATGTTCGCCTCAATGCCGACTTTTTCCAGCAGTTGTTTAAGATTGCGAAGATCCCCTTTCCAGAAAATATTCTGTGTGGGGACGACTCCCAAAATATTTACCGTTTTCTTTTTGACCGGCTGTTCTTTTAGCAGTTGATCAATAACGGCGTCAAAATAGAGTTCATACCCCTTATATGAATTCCCGGCGAAACCTGACGTTTTGACATGGATAAGAGGTGCACGGTCACGAAATTCCGATATTACCGCGTCTACATCGTCACCGATCAAAGCAGGTACGCAAGCCGAGATTACCGTATATAAATCGCCAGGCATCAGCTTAATCGTACTGTCAATCAGTTTTCTTAATTTGTCCTCGCCGCCGAAGATAACATGTTCCTCAACTAATGTGGAGCATGGCGTGCTGGCGCCGCCAACCGGACCGGGGCTGTTAAGCCCGGAAGCAAAACTCTGGCCAAAATTTTGGGCAAAGCCGCAACCGCCCCCGGAATGCAGGATAGGAACAGAGCCAAAAGTGGCCAAGGCTGCCGCATAGGCTCCGCCCATGGCGCAGGAATATCTCGGAGCCTCAACAATCTCAGGAAATAATTGCGGCTCATCTTCTTTTGCCAACGCCATCGATTATTTTGCCTCCCCGTTTGCAAAATAAAGCGGATCAGGCTGTTGATACCACCACTCGTTGTATACATCCGGTGTCTTTTCCAGCATCGTCTTTTGGAACGAGCGGTTTTTTGTGGACTGCAGCAGGAAGTTGCCGGCAGCTATTGCTCCTTTGTATCCGGCCTGCGCGCTCCAGGGACGGGCATCTCCCCGGGCAGAGTGGATTCTGGTTGCTCCTCGGTCGCGTTTATAGGCGCTTCCCTGGAAGGGGCAGGTCAACGCGATGTCCGGATCATATCTTCTGGTGTGATGGGCCACTTCCGCCGCCTGGAAAGTATTGACCAAAACGTCAAAATCCCCGACCTCTTCGATCAGTTTTTCCGTTTCATCCACTACCAGGTTATCAAAATCAAGACAAATGGCAGCCGGCGTTTTTACCCCTAATTCATTGAAAAACGGAACTTGGGTAAGCATTCTTCCCTGTCCCAAAGAGCCAAGAACGTTAATATCTTGGCCTTTGCCAATTTTGTCAAATTCCTTCTGTATGACCTCCAGTTTGGGCAGCCACTCATCGTGTTCTTCCACGATTAATTTTTCCACTTCTTTTTCTTTACCGGTATAGTAAGCGATGGCCCGCAGCCACTCATCCGTATGTTCTATGCCGATAGGCGAAGGATATAAGAAGTAAGGTACACCGTACTCCTGTTCGAGACCCCGCGACAGGTAATCGGTAAATGAGGAGCAGATAGGAGCGGTAACAGCCGCCTCCGACAGTATTTCAAACTGCTCAACTGTGGAAAATTCAGGAACAAAGTTGGGCCGTAATCCTATTTTCCCCAGCAACCGGGTAATTTCTATCCGGTCCTGCCAGGTATAAGATAACATACTGGCCACATTGACAAGATCTTTTTGCTTCTTGGCAGGCTTTTTCACCAGGTATTTGAGTATACCGTGCCAAAAAGCATCATAGCCGGTTTGTATAAGCTTGGAGCGAATTCCTTCGCAGTGGATGGCAACTATTCTTGCATCTATCTCCGGCTGAACCTCGTCCACAATTCCCGCGATGTCTTCCCCGATAATGCCGGTGGTGCAGGATGCCAAAACAAATATTGCTTTGGGGTTATATCTCGCTTGCGCCTCCTGGATGGCGTATTTCAATTTGTCGCCGGCTCCGTAAATAACATCTTTTTCGTTCAGGTTGGTAGTCAGCCAATGAAAATCATAGTTTTCCGGGCGCCCCAAAGAGGTCGGAACCTTGCGGAATATTTCCCGATATCCCAAACCAACCACAGAGCAGCCCACCGGCGCATGGACAATCATCACCGAATCACGAATTGTCATAACACGCTGGGTTAGATAGAAGTTTAAAAGACAACCCGACGACTGTTGAAAGGAACGTTCCCGGTTTGGTACCGCCCCATCCTTTACCTCTTTAATGAGCTCACTGGCTTTGCCGAAAAACGCGTTAATGCCATTACCGCGTTGTTCCCTGGTGGGGCAGGTATTCTCTTTTAGATTGATCATTGTACAAACCTCCTGTTCTTTTTAACTTTTATCCAATTGCAACTATATGAAAAAAGAGATCATTTTCTTATGAATAAAGAAAATGATCTCCAGCAACTCACTGGTCAATCCAAGTCAGTATATTACGTTTTTATTATTGTATTACACTATTTGGAAGCTGTCAAGTAATTTATCGCGGCTAATTTATCGTGGCTAGCAATTCTATCGCTATTTGCTCTGCTGTTTCATCCATCCTGCTTTTTAATGACAAAGTTAGCTTCGCGTTATCTTGGTTGTTTTATAGAACCCTAGATGCAGCCCTCAATATGTTTTCCCATCAGGTTGCGACATAAATATTTTTCTCCTTTACTTCTGTCTTCAAGGGAGAAAACTCATAATGGATTTCTTTGCTGACATTTCTTTTATTTCTACTTTATCACAGTTGCAGCAGACAGTTTACTGATATTCCAGAATCATGATATTCCAAAATCATCTTGACGAAAACCGGTAAGGGTGTTAAATTGTAATTGTTAATATATTAACAATTACAATTGGGGGTCGTAATAATTCAAGAAAACGGAAATACACCGGAGAGGTATCTTTCCATGCAGGTGCTCCATGAATTTAATTTGCTTCAAAATATTTTTGAAGATGTTTTTTCTATGCATTTTGCGCGTTATGGCCTGTCGTGGCCGAAGTATAAGGTTTTAATTAATCTCTATATGTCGGGTGACTATGGATTGATTCAGTCGGAATTAAGCGCGAAGCTGCTTGTCTCCAGGGCAAATATAACCAGCTTGATAGAGCGGTTGGAAAAAGAAGATCTGGTAATTCGCAGAAACGATTCCGCCGATAAACGAGTGTTTCGAGTTTACCTCAGCAACAGGGCTGTTGCACTTATGCATGCATTTCTTCCCATACATAATGATTTTGTGCATAAAGCCATGTCATCGCTTAGTACATCGGAAAAAAAAGAATTGATTTTTCTGTTAAAAAAACTAAATACGGGATTGGATTGAATAAAGAATGTTCTGCGGCGGTGTATATATGCAGGCCTTTCCCTTGAAACCTTGGGGTTAAATGTTGAGAAAGTGTGTTCTCAGGCGGTTTTTACCGCTGGATTTATTGCCGGTGAATCACAGTAACCGGCATGTTGTTGATTGACTTGAAAAGAGGAGAGGAGATGGAAAAAGATGAATTGTGAAAGGTGCGGCGAACCCATCACGGAAAATGAAAGTTTTAAACATCATGGTAAGCTCCTATGCGAAGATTGTTATATTGGAGCCTTGCAGCCGCCGAAAACTTGCGACGTGGCCGCAGTGCATGCGGCGAAAAAGCACCGGGAGATGTTTGGTCAGACTGGTACCGAAGGGCTTACGGCTTTGCAACAGGAAATTTACAATTATATTAAGGAGCAGGGCAAAGCAACCAGACCGGAATTAATGGCTCATTTCAAACTGCCGGAGTGGGAACTGGAAAAACAGTTTTCTATCTTGCGTCATTGTGAACTGGTAAAGGGAAGAAAAGAGGAAGACCAGATATACCTAGTTCCCTTTGACTCTTAACTTTCACCAAAAACCGTTCTTACTTGGGATGATTATGGCAAAATTACCGTTCCACAGGTCTTAGGGGTCAATTACTTAAATAATTTGTTAAGCCAAGTGGGCTGCAGCATGCAGTAAGCTTTTGGTATAGTTGTTTTCCGGTTGGTTTATAATCTTATGGGTAAAACCTTGTTCCACGATGCTGCCGTTTTTCATTATTGCCAGGCGGTCACTGATTTTTCTGGCCAGAGCAATATCGTGGGTAATAAACAGAACCGCCAATCCCCGTTTATCCTGCAAGTTGAGAAGCAGTTTCACGATTTTAGCCTGAACGCTGGCATCAAGGGCTGAGGTAGGTTCGTCGGCGATTAATATTTTCGGACTCAAAGCCAGCGCCCGGGCGATAACCACCCGTTGTGCTTCGCCGCCGCTGAGTTGATGGGGGTATTTGCGAAGAAACTCGTCGCTGGCCGGGAGTTCAACTTCCGCCAGCAATAGCTTTACTAACGTCAGTCTTTCCTTCTCGCTGCCGCGCCGCTGGATATCCAGCGGCTCTTTTATTGCCTGCAGTACATTCAGCCGGTGGCTAAGGGCCTCCTTGGGATTTTGGAATACCATTTGCACTTGTTGATAAAACCAACTGTCATGGCAGGCTACGATTTGACCGTCAAGGGCAATACGGCCGGCTTCAGCCGTTAGCAGGCCCATGATGGATTTGGCTACCGTCGTTTTGCCTGAACCGCTTTCCCCCACCAGGGCGAGAGTTTCCCCTTCGTATAATGTTAAACTAAGATTATCGACTACTTTGCGGTTACCAAAAATCTTGGTGAGACCGGCTACCTCCAGCAAGGGGACAATACCGCCGCGATGGCAAGCCAGCAACCGACTGCTGTCAAGTTTAAGCTGGGGGACCACGGTCAGGCATACCGGCAGATGCTGAGTACATCTGGGGTGAAACGGGCAACCGGAAACACCGTGTTCCATTTGTCCCGGGATACCTTGCAAGTCCTTGACTGTGGTCATATTGGGAAAGGATCGGAGCAGACCCCGCGTATACGGATGACGCGGGTTATCCATTACCACGGCGATAGGTCCGGTTTCAACAACCCTGCCGCCATACAGTACAGTGACGGAATCGGCCAACTCAGCGGCAGTGGTAAGGTCATGGGTGATCAAGATGGTTGCTATTTCCGCCGTAACCCGTTTCAGTAAAGTGAGTATTTCCTGTTTGGTAAGGGGATCTAAAGAAGCTGTGGGTTCATCAAGAATCAAGATTTGAGGCTGATTGACAAGCGCCATGGCGATTAACGCCCGTTGCTTTTCGCCGCCGCTTAGTTCATGAGGGAAGGATTTTCCCTGGCGTTCATTCAAACCGATATTGCTTATCACTTCCCACGCCCGCTCAGTGGCGGAAGCCGGCGTAATATTTTCGTGGACTAAAATAGCTTCCGCCACTTGTTCAACGATGGAGTATAAAGGATGAAGATAGTTATCCGTATTCTGAAAAACCATGGCGATTTGTTTTCCCCGGATATGTCGGAGTTCCGGTTCGCTAAGGGTTAGGAGATTTTGACCTGACCAGTAAATTTCGCCGCCGGCTTGCCCGCCGGTTAAGCCCAAAATGCTAAGGCCCAAGGTGGTTTTACCTGCTCCCGATTCACCGATAACAGCCATTATCTGATTTGGTAACAGTGTGAGATTTATCTCCCGTAAGACGGGGATCTTATCAAAACATACAGTTAAATTTTTGATAGCCAGAAGTTCTGCCGATACTTGCATAATTTACCTCTTTTCCATGCGTAAACGCGGGTTGAAAACGGTTTCAAAAGTGTAGCCAGTAAAGACCAGACCGGTGATTGTCAGCGAAACAGCCAAACCGGCCGGTAGCAGACACCATTGCCAGACGTCCAGATAGATAAAAGGCAGCGCCTGTTGTATCATTTTACCCCAACTGATTAACGCCGGGTCGCTGACTCCCAGGAAAGATAGGCCGGCTTCCATAAAAATAGCCCGTCTGGCATTATTGATGATAATGGCAATAAGGATTGGTCCCAGGTCAAGCAGTATATGCCGTAACAGTAAATATCGCCAATTAGCGCCGAATGTTCTGGCAGCGGCATAAGACATACGGCTTTTGAGACTTAAAGTTTGCGCTCGGATGATCCGGGCCCCGGACGGCCAGACAAAGGTTGCGAGGAGAAGAATTAGCAAGAGAATATTTGGTTTTAAATAGGCGGCTGTCAGGATCATGAGGATTACCGGCGGTATGACTAGCAAGATATCAATGAAGCGCAGGCAAAACTCTTCATAGACGCCGCCAAACATGGCTGACGTGCCGCCAATAAGAAGGCTTAACGCGGCGCTGAGAAAAGCGGCGCCAGCTGCCACCAGCAAAGAGGTTCGGGCGCCATATACAAGCTGGGACCAGATGTCTTGGCCTACATCATTGGTACCCAGCCAGTATTTAGCGGATGGCGGGTGGAATATATCGCCGGTGTAAGCTGAAGGCCGGAATTGAGTTAAAAACGGAGCCAGCGTAGCTGCCAAGATTACCAGGGTAAGGATACATAGACCAATCTGACCGAAACGGTTGTGAAATAGTTCTCTATTGTAACGAATATGCACTCTCCGGTCCTCCTGCCTCCTGTTAACTTTGGGTTCTTGGGTCGAGTCTCGCGTATAAAAAGTCTGTTAAATAATTAATTATCAGCACGATGATGGTTATCAACAGCAAAATGCCTTGGAGTAGGGGATAGTCGCGAGTCATTAGCGCTTTGTAGAGCAAAGTGCCCATGCCGGGATAGACAAACACGACTTCAATTAATAACACGCTGCTTATCAGGTGGCCGAAATTAAGTCCGGTGGCTGTGACCACCGGCAGCAAAGCGCAACGTCCGGCGTGACGGTAGCGCAAGGAATAATCCGGGCAGCCTTTGGCTCTGGCAGTCCGGATGAAAGCTTCACCCATTACGGTTACCATAGTATTGCGGGTCAGCAAATAAGTTGCGGTCAGGTGGACCATCACCAGGGAAGTGAGCGGCAGCACAAGATGGTGCAGGATATCCAATGCAATAGCCGGTCCCGTATAGCCGCTGTATGGTGTCATCGCTCCGGACAAAGGAAGCAAACGTAAAGAGACTGAAAAAGTCAGCAGTAAAATAATGCCGAAGAAAAAATTAGGCAAGCCGCTGAAGATCATTATTCCGCCTAAAAAATACCGGTCCAGACTACTGTTACGGCGATAACCCGATTCAATGCCGAGAATAATTCCGGCCAGGGTGGAAAGAATAAGGGCCGAACCAGCCAACAGGACGGTCCAGGGGAGGAACCCGGCGATCAGGCCTGTAACCGGGGCGTTATAAAAATAGGAATATCCCAAGTCAGCTCTGGCTAATGATAATATATAGGCGGCAAACTGTTCGTCTAAAGACCGGTCAAGGGAAAAATGCTGAATTAATTCTGCCTGCAGTTCCGGCGTCATATTGGTTAGCGCTTCGTCGCCATATATTGCGTGCAGCGGGTCGCCGGGCAGCAAACGCGGCAAGAGGAAGTTCAAAACAAAAATGATACATAAAGCAATTAGATAGTTAGTTGTGATTTTTGCATTTGGCATTGTATAAGCTCCTGTGATTCTTGCAGTTATTTAATAAACGACAGCTTGTTCAACGGCATGGGAACGCCGGAACCAATACCTTGTTTGGTAAAGAATAAGGTTGTTTTGGGATTATAGGCATAGTACCATGTGGGATAGTACAAAGGCAAGGCGGGGACTTCACTTGCATATGCCGCCTGCACTTGGTCAATCAACTGCCGGCGTGCAATTATGTCCATAACGGCCACCTGTTTGCTGAGCAGGGCCGCCAATGTTTCGTTCGCCTGGAAGCGGGCGCTGTTGAAGCCTTTGCCGATAATGTTTTTTGTCAGATAATCCGGGTCGGCGCCCAAGCCGCCGTGTCCATTTAAAGCCAGTTCAAATTTCCAGTCATTGAGGCGGCTGTCGAGGGTTTTGGATTCCAATGTACGCAGGCTGACTTTGATGCCGATTTTCTCCAACTGGGACTTAACAAACTCTCCCTGACGCTCGCCGGGATAGCCGATTATACCGCCATTGCCCACCAGTAGTTCAACCTCCAGCGGTACGCCGTTCTTTTCCAGGTACGGACCGTTTTTGGCATAGCCTAGACTGCTTAAGATATTTTGAGCTTTGGCTGGGTCATAGGAGTAAAGATCTTTTAGCGACGGATTAAACCAGTCGTTGTCGGACGGGACTAAACCGGGACTTGCAGCTAGTCCCTGACCGCGTAAGGTTGTTTCAATGAGAGAACTTCGGTCAATGGCATCGGCCAGCGCTTGACGAAATTCTTTATTATTGAAGGGCTCTTGTCGGTGATTAATAACCAGCTTGGCCACCCAGTCATGAGGCATGGTCAAAATTTTAAGACCGGTCTGCGCCAATGGTTTTACAAGTTCTGCCGGCACTTGGGCCATATCGACTTGGCCCTGCTTGAGCGCGGCGGCCGCCATCTCCATGTTCATTTTGACCATTTTTATCCGGCGGAATTTAGGCTTTCCCTGATAGTACCCGTCGTAGGCTTCATATAAATAAGAGCCGTGTTCCTTGCTGTAATCAATGGCTTTAAACGGGCCGGCGCCAATTAAGGCTTCTTTTTGTTGGAAATGCACCGGATCATTCACATTCTTCCAAATATGTTCAGGCAGGATCGGCACCGTGCCGGCGATGACGTCGAGAAAAGGAGCATAGGGACCATGCAGGTAAAACTTCACTTCATATTCATTTAAGGCTTCTATTTGTTTGATCATACTGGTGTCGGTAGTTTGGTAAGGATGGATCTTCAGATATTCATACGTAAATACCACGTCTTTGGCCGTGAACTTCTGACCATCATGCCAGGTGGCATTTTTTTGCAAATGGAATATATAGGAGATTTCATCCTGGTTATAGTCCCAAGTAGCCGCCAAAGCGGGAATGTAGCCTTGGTCATCCTTCCATACCAAGGTATCAAAGATAAGGCTCATACGCACATACCCGGGACCGCGGGCGTAGTGGGTGAAAGGTGAGGGAAAACCATAATCGCCTGTAGGATCGGCAACGGTAAATATCAAATTGTCGGCGCCGGTTGAAGCGGTATTGTTCGGTTGCTGATTGCCGCAGCCCTGAACCAGGAATGAAAAAGCGATCAGGCATATAAAGACTAGTATTGTCTGCCGCTGATAATTCAACCTTACCACCCCCTAGTGTATTCTTCAGTACAGGCCAGGCAGGCAATTTTGCCCTTCGTGAGACGGGCGCGGGAGCAGTGGCCGTGAAATTCGATAGCCTTTTGGTAGTCGGCAGGATGGTTTGAATGCATTTACATACCTCCGGTTGTCATGTAATAAAAATAATGACGGGAAATAAAAAAAGGCATGAACAACTACAGGAGTGTCTGCTCCGGTAGAAGGCTTCATACCTTCAATTTCCGCATATTAATCTCTTATATTAATTATCCTATGAAATACTCGGAAATGTCAATGATTTTTGTGCTATTTTGTGTGCTATCTTCAGACTTCCGAAGACCTTACAAATTGATCAAGACGGATGATTTTTCTGTTGAAAAAACTTAATAAAGGAAAGTATTTTTTATGCTTAACTTGATGCCAAACGCTTAAAGCGCTATAAACATATCACACCTATTGACGTAAGCCCATTGATTATATACAATATTCATGAAATATATTTCTTAATTTGAGGTGAACTATGTCCCGCCCATTCAAGGAAAAAACCGTTCGACTTTTACCGCCTATATCCGATTTTAAACCGGCTGGTATTCCGATGCGGCAAATGGAAACCGTTATACTAACCATTGACGAAATGGAAGCTATCCGTCTGGCTGACGTCGAAAAGCTGAGCCAAGCCGCAGCCGCCGAACAAATGGGTGTGTCCGGTTCAACATTCAATCGTGTTTTAATGCGGGCGCATCAAAAAGTTGGCATTGCCCTTTGGCAAGGAAAAGCTTTACGGATTGAAGGTGGAAATTTCCGTGTTTCTCATTCCTGTCATAACAAGTTACGCCATTTTATATGTCAAAACTGCGGTAATGAGTGGGCAATACCTTATGGGAACGGACAGCGGGGCTCTGACCTTATTTGTCCGTTGTGCTCTTCTGCTGATGTCATGAGAAAGGAATGATATAATGATAAAACCATACTCCTATACTAAGCTTTTTTCATTCGCCTGTTGCTTGTTTAGTGGTGGCAGCTATGGCCTTCATGGTCATGGTCGCAAGCATTGCCGGCATCGGTAAGTTCACCGCGCAGATAGAGGGCGGCAAGATTTTCCGGTGTGTCTGAAGGTGCGCCGCACAGGACTTTTATACCGCGTTGGCGGAAAATGGCCTGGGCTGCTTCGCCCATACCGCCGACCAAAATATCAGTGCAGCCTTGGTCTGCCACCCAGTTGGGGATGATGCCGGGGGCATGGGGAGGCGGGTTTAAGGTTTCGTGATTCGTAATTTTGCCGTTAGATACAGTTATGATGGCAAATTGTTCGCAATGGCCAAAATGGGCGCAAAGTTTTCCGCCGGCTAGGGGAATGGCAATTTTCATAGTTGAGTCAACACCTTTCTGTTTATTGGGACGTTGATGAATTATACGATCTACAATACGCTGCATTTCTTCTTTGGTATGACTGGCTAGACTGTCCATGGTCTGACCGGCATCGCCGGCGGTCACTACACCAGGGTCGATCGGCAGTCGTCCCAAAAAAGAAATACCCCAGTCGGAGGCGGTTTTTTCGCCGCCGCCGCTTTTGAATATGGCATGCAAACTGCCGCAACCGGGACATACAAAACCGCTCATATTCTCAATGATGCCCAAAATCGGCATATTAACTCTTTGACAAAATTGAATGGATTTTCGTACATCCGCCAAGGCAATTTCTTGCGGAGTGGTTACTATGACAGCCTGACAGCCGGTAACTGTCTGGGCTACAGTCAGCGGCTCATCGCCGGTTCCGGGCGGACTGTCAATAATGAGATAATCCAGCGGTCCCCAATTTACATCCGCCAGAAACTGACGAATGATACCGATTTTTACCGGGCCACGCCAGATGAGGGGATCATCAGGATATTCCAGTAGTCCTTGAATGGACAATACTTTCAGATTCTCGGTATAGAGGTAAGGCTGAATCTGATTATTCACCGTATTCATTCTTAGGCCGGTGAGCCCTAAAAGTCCGGCGATGCTTGGACCATGCACATCTACGTCCAGCAGGCCGACTTTATAGCCCTGTTTGCTCAGAAATACAGCCAGGTTTGTGGCGACCGTGCTTTTGCCGACGCCGCCCTTACCACTCATAACAACTAATTTGTGATCTACATTTTCCAGAAACCGGTTGATTTTTTGGCTTTGTAGTTCAAATTCTTGATCAGATGAGTTGCATGACATGCTAAAATCCATCTCCTTACTTATTCTACTTATTTATATCCAGAGCATTTGGTGCGGCAATAGGACTCAACTTACCATCCAGAAAGGCTGCCAGGACATCTTCTACAGTACCGCGGGTATCGTTGGACGAATACATTTCGACTTTTCCGGCCGTAAGCACTTTATAGGCTTTAGGGCCGACATAGCCGGTAATGAGTATGCCGGCGCCTGCCTTTGCCAGGGTTTGGGCCGACTGAATGCCGGCGCCGTGGGCTGCCTCCAGGTTTTGCGTATTGGGGAAACTTTCCCAGGCGCCATTTTCCTGATCATACACCATGAAATAAGCAGCCCGGCCAAAGCGGGAGTCGACTGCAGCCTGACGGACATCGCCGTGAGACGTGATGGCAATTTTCATAGAGTGTTTTCCTCGCTTCCCTTTTTGATACCAAAAGAATTTATTTTGCGAAAGATCCGGCTGATGATAGAGTCGATAGGGTTAATATCTAATAACTTCGAAAGATTGTACCATAACTCTAAAATTTTTTCCTGTACTTCGGAATTATTTGTGTCCATTACTGTTTTTTCAGCTTGCAAAGCTGTATTGAAAACATCGCTGTAAGGAATGTTCCCGACTACCGGTACTTTTTTTTTGCTGCACCAGGCGATGAGAGTATGAGTATTTAGAGAATTTAGGGTGGATTTATTTATGCATACGGCCATTGGTAATTGAAAATGCCGGATCAGTTCCCACAGACGTTGTAAATCATGCATGCTGGCCAAAGTGGGTTCGACAACTGCCAACACTAAACTGGCACCTGACAGAGCGGCGATGGCCGGGCAGCCAATGCCGGGCGGTCCGTCGGTGATAATGAGTGGCAAGTGATGAGCTATTGCGATCTTCTTTGCTTCTTGCCGCACCTTACTGACCAATTTACCCGAGTTTTCCACCGACATACCCGGTTCAGCGTGGATTAACCGGCCCAAGCGGGTATCAGAGACAAACCATTGGCCGGCTTTCTTATCATGCATGGCAATGGCATGTTCCGGGCAGTTAAAGGCGCATACGCCGCAGCCCTCGCAATGTAAAGGAGTAGTAATAATACCGGCGGTGATGGCTCCGAAGCGGCATAAACCGGTACATTTGCCGCAGTGAGTACAGTTCTGTGCGTCGACATGGGGTTCAAAACCGGCTGTGAATGGATGGATTTCCCGGATGACAGCGCTGCTGATTAAATGAAAGTTAGCGGCATCAACATCACAGTCAGCCAGGACCTTTTGCGGCGCCAGAAAAGCGAGAGCGGCGCTAATGCTGGTTTTGCCGGTACCGCCTTTGCCGCTGACAATAACTAATTCTTTCATGCTCCCATATTCCTTTCCTTCACCAGTTGCTGCCAGATGGCAGCGGCAATAGCCTGAAATTCGTCGGGTATCATGCCGGCAGCATACTGTTGGGCCAAAGAAAGACTGTGGGGGATTTTGGCCAATACCGGTATTTGACGGTTATGACACAAAGCTTCGATGCTTTCATCGCCGGCGGCTGTATCGCTTTTATTAATAACCACGCCTGCCGGTAGCTGAAGCAGGCGGGTAATGTTCATAGCTAATTCCAGGTCATGTCCGCCGAAAGGCGTTGGCTCCGTAACCAGTATGCAAAAGTCGCTGTCGATGATAGCATTGACCATGGAGCAGGCGGTACCGGGCGGACAGTCCAGCAGGATATCACCGGCGAGAAGGAATGCTTTGGACTTGACTGCCTTTATCAACGGTACGGCGCTGGGAACGCCAACGTGCAGTGCGCCACTGACGAGATGAACGTTCGGCAGTGGCGTGGCTACTCCGGCGGTGATGGTGCCAATGCGTTTTTTGTCTTCGAAAATTGCGCCACTTGGACAGGCAAGCAAACATCCGCCACAGCTGTGGCACAATTCGTCAAACAACAAAGCTTTACCACCGGCAACCGCAATGGCGTTAAACAGGCAGACTGCCGAGCAAGCGCCGCATCCGTTGCAGCGGTCGCTGTCAATGTGCGGGACCATGATGGCAACATCCTGTCCGGGAGTTTGCCATTCCGGTTTGAGAAACAAATGACAGTTCGGTTCTTCCACGTCACAGTCAATCAAGGTAATATGAGGGTGAGCGGCAGCGAGCAGTAGGGCCAGTGTCGTTTTACCAGTTCCGCCCTTGCCGCTGGCAATGCTGATAAGCATGGCTTTCTCCTTATGAATAAAAAATAGGCTCTTCACCCTGTAAAGGTAAAGGTGAAATGGGTTAAGTCCGTTCCTGTTTATGCGGCGAAGAGCCGGCAGCCTGCCGATTACTCAACCTTACGGTTTTTACTTGCTAAGTTGCGCAGGTTAGCTGCTTGTTCTTCCAGACGGGCTGCTTGTTCTTTAAGTACTTCCGGGTTGGTAGCAGTATTGCCGGCCAATCCGAAACAACGACCGAACCCACGCCCAAAACCGCCTCTCATGCCGCGAACAAAGCCGGAGAAAATGCCCATGCCCCGGCAATTGCCACACATTTGATCCATAGATCCGGTACCCCAAGGTCCGGTTCCATCTCCTCTAGGCATAGTATTCACCCCCTTTCAGACAATTATGAAATATATATCATAATCGAAATAAAAAAAATTATATATCCGCTAAATGAATCCTGCACACCTCTTGCGATTAAGAGATATATTTCATAATCAATATATAATACATTAAGAAAAATGTCAAGGAAGGAAGTGGATTTATTATATAAAATGCGGGGTATCTGTATGCAAGGTATAATTCCACAGTTTTGCAGCAACATAGGTTCGGTTGCAGATGAAAATCACTTTGGTATTTTCCCCATACGCTTCCTCTCCTTTATACTGCTCTTTATTTCGCATTCCTGTTAAACTGCAAGGCTTGCTTGGGACAACGCTCGACACAGCGGTCACATTTGAGGCAATCACTATGGCTAAAGCCTTCGGTACTGCCTTTTGCCGTATAAGGCGCTAGTTGCATCGGGCAGGCTTTCGTACAAAGCTTGCAATTGATACAGGAATTTTCCACTATTAACGGAAATGATTTTTTTCGCTGGCTAATCCAGCTAGCCAGTGTTCCCATCGGGCAAAAAGAACACCAAGCCCGCTGGTGATAAACCAGCCCTAAAACAACACCCACTATAGTCGTAATCAAAATGATCTGCACAAACACCCTGCCCACGGCTGCCCAATCTTCCCAGGCATAAACCATTTGCACTGTAAAGACAGAGATAATGAATAAAACCATAAACGCGCGAAAGGCGGTATGGGAAAAGGGCGCGGGAATTTTCCGTTTTGGCGATAGCTTGGCCAGAACATGATCGTAGAAGCTGCCCCGCGGGCAGTAATTGCCGCACCAGTACCGTCCCCGAAACGGGGCAACGGCAACAGGCGCAATCATACAAGTCAAAGCAATGATGCCGATTGCAGGGTAAACCAGCCCGACGCCTAAAAAGGCTAATAAAATCCAAAATAAATAAGGCCGAATACGTTTTCTCATAAAAGTTCCTCCTTTTTATTGCCCCCCCCGGTAGGGATGGGATAATATCATTATAAATCATAGTAATCCGGTGAGCAATAGGTGATCGACCACAAACTAAAAAAGACGTATCAACGTCCCTTTTGAGGAAATAGCTCACAAACGCTATCGTCAAATCGTATATCTTCTATACTCCATTTCACAAACCAGGACCGCCCGCTAAAGCGGGCGGTCCTGGTTTGACCGCTCTATTTTCTGCCCTAATCGAAGCTCGTACTTTATTTGACCAAGCCAGACTTCTTAAACGGATTGATTCTTGCTTGAAAGTAGTTCAGAGGAGTTTTTGCAGCAGCGCTTCCAGAAATTAATAAAGATTTACGGTTGATTCAAATGTTCTAAGTTCCAAAGCACAGTTTAACGAGCAGCCACCTTATTTTTTTCAAAAACTGGTTTGATAAGAAATACTGTAGTTAATTCCTGGCATTGGAAAGTCTTTGGTTTGCTGATAATCTACGTCAAACAGATTATTGATCGCTAAAGCGACCGTCTTATCATTTCTGGTATACGCCAACCCCAGGTTAAAGAGCATGTAGCCTTTGGTTTCAGCACTGGCTACCGTTTGGATTCTTTGCCCGTCCAAGGATGCCTGAAACCCTTTTTGATTATTGTACCGAAACCCCAGATTGATCGTCTCTTGCGGTATAGTGGTCAATTCACTCCCGGTAATATCTAGCCGGTCTCCTGTCTTACTGGCATGCTGGTGGGTATAGTTGAACACCAATCCCAACGTTTGGGAAAACTGATAATCGGTGGCCAGTTCCACGCCCTTCACTTTAGCATTGCCTATGTTGTAAGTCGGTGGCCCGGAATTAATACCAGAACCCATGTAAGTAGTAACATAATTATCAATGTCATTCAAAAATCCTGTGATTTTAACACCAAAATTGGGGGGAAATTGTTTTTTCCAGCCTAATTCATAAGCCATACCCGTTTCCGGCTCTAATTGGCCAATAATATTCTGCCAATCTGCAAGCGTCCAACTCAGGCCATTATAAGTTTTATATTTTGTATAGTTAGAATTGGCTACATTGCTCGGGTCGTAATTCATTTGCCAACGAACATAGTCCGACACAGTCGGCGCCCGGAATACCCTGCTGGCACTGGCATAAACGGCTTCCCTCGGATTCACCTGATACGTTATATTGACCTTAGGGCTTAGCTGCGAAGCATCGGTAAATTCCTTGCCGCTTCTTCTGTCCTCCGATTGATACTGATCATAACGCAGGCCTAATCCCACCAAAGTCTTTTTATTTACCTGCCAGTTATCCTGAAGAAAATAACCATTCAATTCCGCTGCCAAAGAGTTGTTGGAACTGCTGCTGGCTACATCGAATCTCAAATTACGGTAATCCAGGCCTGTAGTCAGGCTGTGATTGCCGATTCGCCTGTTTTTTTGCCAGCTATAGCCGCTGTTGTCCGTCTTGATCTCCGGTGTATCCACACTGCCTGTATACCGCAGCCAGTCGTTTCTGGTCTGCTTATTTTGGTAAACGCTCAATTTCCAGTCATGATCGTAATAGTTTAAAGAGTAATTTTTTGTATTGAATTCACGATAACTGCCGTCCAGATATTGAGAACCAGATTTTGCTGTTGAAGTAGGAGCCACCGGCACTTCGGGGTAGCCGGGGTCCCAGCCGTTTTCATTATTGACAGACCGGTTATTACCGACCAGTATGCCTTCTTTGCGGTAACTGTCAGTCAAAGCGAAAGACACCTTCTTTTTCTCAGAGAAATTATAGGTCATATTTAAATTAATATCATCACTGTTTAAGAAATTGTTGCGGTAATACCCATCATCTTCCCGTCTGTTAGCGTTGATCGTCCAGGAGAATTTGCCGTCGTCGGTAGTACCCTGATTAGTAAAGGAATATTTTTCGTTATGATAGCTGCCATAGCTATACTTTAGAAAGCTTTTGTTCTCTCCCGGCTTGTCGACTGTCACAATATTGATAATCCCGCCCCAAGTCCCGCCGTAAATAGCTGAACTGGCGCCTCGGATAATCTCGATTTTTTTGACATTACTGACCGGCAGGGAGTCCCATTCCAAAGCCCGTCCCCGGTACAGTCCTCCTTGATTTTCAATAACATTTCCATTAATAGCAACCAACAGTCTTTCATTGGTCATTCCTCTTATAGCAACCGAAGTCCCTGATTGGGGATCTTTAGTGACCACTATACCCGGAACATCCTGAAGCAAATCGGTAACACTGTTAATTTGTCCGGCATCAATTTTATCTTTCACGTTCAAAGAGGTGACTTTCGTCGTTTCTCCCTCGCCCACGATTCTGCTATCTGTCACCACAATGGTTTCCAGTGTAAAATCTTCGGGCGCGCTGTCTTCCGCATAAACTGCCGGAGCAAAATTCAGCAACGCAATCAGGGTCAAACCCAAAGACGCCTTGTTCATCCCTTATCATCCCCGACCATAGTCAGCAGAGCAGTCAAGGCATACTTTTTTTCCCTGACGGCCTCGTAGGCTTTAAAACCGATCGCCAATCCCGGGCACTCATGCCCGTGGAATTGCACACATTTGTCCCCTTGCTGTTTGTCTTGTTTGTCCATAATACCCTCTCCTCCTCCTCAACTTCGGAAACGTCCCATCTTTCCGCCGCCAGGGGATGTAGCCGTGTTCCCCCCGTTCCAGTAGACTGTCGAAAATCATTGCATCTTAAAAATACCGGGCCCTGCGGATAGTGACTGTACGGCGTGGAATACCCGGCATCGCCGCCGGCTAGGCTTATGGTCAGATGGTTCGTCCCACCGGAAGCCGTAGGCTTTTTTCTGCGCCTTGTTTATCGACTTTATCCGGCACTCCCTCCGCATATCAGCTTACTTTCCAGCCAATCCAGGCAATTTTAGCCTGCACCTTTTCCCTGATCATTCCCACAACCGCCTTCTTATGGAGATACTCCGCGATTTGGTTTTCCCTGTTAACGTCAGTGCAATTTTTGCTTTTCAACTGACGGCTATATATCTCCACCGCTTTTTCAACCGGCCACAGATGTTCGAACTCAGCGTCATGATAGGTGATTTCCGGATAGTAGCCTGATAACCAAAGAATATTGACGGTATAATATAGATTTTTACCCCACCGGTGCTCCGGAGCACTGCCATAGATTGCCCGGTGCAGTTCATCCCGCAATTCATCGCTTCGCTGCACAAAGCTGCTCATGAAGCAGCTGCCCCTGCTTGCCTCGCACATTTTCAGCAGGGCATCGCTGCTGTTGATACCGGGACACATAGAGGCAAAAACCAGATCGAACTTTTTGCTCCAGCCTTGTTCTTCGAGGCACAAGGATTCCCATGCCATCAACTTAAAACAAGTGTTGTCCCTATTTTCTTCGGCAGCATTTTCCCTGGCATACTGAATCATCTTGGGCGAAATATCAATGCCAACTACCCGCTTTGCCTGTGCGGCAAATGCAAGGGAATACTTTCCCGGGCCACAGCCGATATCAAGGATTTCGCCATGAGCGGGCAACATATCCCGGGAAACTAAAAATTCAATAACTTTTTCCCGCCGTTTGCTATCTTCGCTTTGATTACTCCGGTTGTTAAAGTCATCTGCCCGCAAATCCCATAATTTTTGCAATTCCCCAGAGTCTGTCAAGTCGCTTTGCCAAAGTTTTGCAAAATTATTAATTTCCATTTTTAACCTCCAGACTTATTTTTGTTTTTTTTCCCAAAAATAAAAACCACAAAGTTCAGCCTCATCATGAGACACCCTTCATGGTTTTGTCTTCATCGTATAAAGTTGTATTGCTGCGGATTATGAATCACAGTCTAATCATACGGCCTGCCTTCGCAACGGCACAGGTGATCTTCAGATCACCTCTATTGCTTTATATTTTAAACAAATTGTTTTTTCCTGTCAATAATTCTATTAAACATAATTCTATAAAACTTAGCAACCTGCCCCTAATTCTCTCGTTCGGCTATCACTGCATACATCTCGGCATTCACGGCCATCTGCTGGATATTGGTAAATCCACACTGACGTAACAAGGCAGCCACATCGCCATTATCCAATCTATGCTCCAGGGGCGGTCCCATCATGCTGTGCTGCTTGTTCCACTCAATAATGACTACCCGTCCTGCTGGCTCAAGTATTCTTGCCGTTTCCCGGAAAAAAGCCGAAAGGTCTTCCGCTTCATGCGCAACTAGGCAGGCAAAAGCATACTGCACCGTTTGGTCGGCCAGCATAAAATCATTCTCCTTTACCTGCAGGAGTTCCACGTTCGTCAAGCGGTTTTCTCTGACCTTGCTTTTTGTCTCTTCAATCATTGCCGCCATAATGTCCAGGGCGTAAATTTTGCCCTGGCTGCCGACAATTTGGGCGGCCGGCAAGGTGAAATAGCCGATGCCGCAACCGATATCGGCCATAGAATCGCCGGCTTTGAGGCCCAGACGACGTAGTGTTTCTGCCGGCGGCAGGAGCCTTCGCCGCTGCGGGTTGTCCAGCTTATGCCTACTTTCCGGGTTAAATTTATGAACCATATAATCCTCATCCTCTCACTATCGGTTTCACTCACTGCAGTTATGGCCAAAAATACCATGCCGCTCTAACGCTAGGCACCCCACGACTGTACAATCTCATTAATCCGGGATGCAAACGGTGCTGCGGCGAAAAGCCTGTATCGTTTTTTTAAATCACTTCTTCTATTGTGATGGCTAATAAGACTCATTATGAAGAATAATTTTACACCGTAGGCTCATCCGTTGTATGCTATTGGCGATGCATCACAAGGAGGAATGTTGTGAATAACGTATTGGGTCACAAGTTTCATGTCACAAATAAGCTGGCCGCCTTGGTAGCCGTCGGGACCGGCATATGCGGCGCAGCCGCCATTGGCGGAGTAGCACCGCTCATTCGCGCCAAAGAGGAAGATGTCTCGGTGACGATTATCGCCATACTGGGGACGATATTTACGGTAGCTTATACGGCGCTATTGCCCTTACTAGGTTTGTTTGTCCCCGTATGAATTTGGCATTTTTTCCGGCGCAACCTTGCATGAATTGGCCCATGTCATTGCGGCGGCAGCACCAGATGGTCAAACCAGCAGTGATATTGCCATTGTAGTAAAATTAGGCCGGGTTGCTTTTTTAGCACCGGTAGCCATCATATTCGGCTGGGTATATGCCAGGCAGGGTCAACAGGCTATTGCGCTAACCCGCCTGCCTATACCCTGGTTTATCTTCGGTTTTCTAATCATGGCCGGCTGTAATACTTATCAACTTTTTCCCGGCAATTTGGTTGTGTTTCTGAGTAGCGCCAGCATTTTTCTCCTAACTATGGCCATGGGGATGAATGTAAAGTTATCGGAACTCAAGCGTGCCGGTTACACCCCGGCAGTCATCGGCTTCATTGGGTCGATTCTGCTCAGTATTTTCGGTCGTTTACTCATTTGGCTGTTGCACATTTAGCTTACTTAACGCAAAAGCAAGAAATGTTTCCACTGTATATGTGCGGAATTTATCTTTATGATACACCAGCGAAAATGGGCGGGTTATTTCGCCTTCTGTCAATTGGACCGCTTGGAGTGCGCAATGATTGAATTCCAGACTGACGGCCCGGCGGGACACAACGGAAATGCCCAGCCCGGCTTTTACCGCTTCTTTGATAGCCTGGGTACTTCCCAGTTCCATAACTATATGTAAAGCAGACGGCTCACAGTCATGTGCCCGCAAAAACTCCTCAAATACCCGGCGAGTGCCGGAAGTCGGCTCACGCATCACCCACTTTTCTTGCATCAGTTTTACCAGCTTGGTGGCCGGCTCCGGTTGTGCCATCGCCCCGGCAGCGATCACAACTAGGCTGTCACCACCGCAGGGTTGGCAAATCAAGTGATCAGACGGCAAAAATGGCCCTTCAACAAAGCCTACATTAAGAATCCCGTCACGAACTTTCTCAACCACTTCTTCCGTGTTACAGACTTCCATGGCAATATCCACCCTGGGATACTGCTGCTGAAACGCAACCAAAATTTCCGGCAAGACATATTCGCCGATTGTCAGGCTAGCCCCCAGATGCAGCCTGCCGGAAATATCGCCGGCAAATTCCTGCAGCATCCTTTCTGCTTCTTGATACAACCGGTCAATATGCACCGCGTAAGGATATAATGCCTCTCCCGCTGGTGTCGCATGAATCCGCCGGTAAAACCGGTCAAATAATTTAACATCATAAAAATCTTCAAGATGTTGAATTTGCTGACTGACTGCTGATTGTGTCATATGTAGAACTTCGGCCGCTTTGGAAAAACTATTCTGTTCCACAATAGTTTTAAATATCTTCAACTGTACATCAAGCATTTGTTTACCATCCTTATCCCTGTTAAAAACACTGACATCAGCAATATTGCGGCGGTACGTTTTACACTTGCCTCTGCAATTTGTTGTGTTGCAATACAAATATTTCCAGGAGAAATGTCATGTTTCTATCACTATTATTCCTATTAGGCCTTAGCGTCGGCACAATCGGCACATTAATCGGCGTTGGCGGTGGGTTCATTCTGGTACCCGTATTTTTGCTGCTCCTGCACTACTCGCCGCAGCACGCGGCCGGCACTTCGCTGGCAATCGTCTTTTTTAATGCCTTGTCCGGCACGGTCGCTTATGTCAAACAGAAAAAAGTATATTATGACGCAGCCATCCGGTTTAGTCTGGCGACTCTGCCGGGAGCTATACTGGGCAGTTACCTGGCGCACTATTTTAGCAGCCGCAGTTTTTATATCAGCTTTGGCATGTTACTGGTGATGATTGCTTTCTTACTCTATCTGCGCTCCACAACTGAGGCAGAGCCTGTCGATGATCAGGCTCTCTTTCCCTACAACCGCTTTCTCGGAATATCGTTTAGTGTGCTGGTCGGCTTTCTATCCAGTACCTTCGGCATCGGCGGCGGCATTATTCATGTCCCCGTCATGATTGCCCTGCTTGGCTTCCCCACACATACGGCCACTGCCACTTCCCACTTCGTGCTGGCAGTTTCCGCCTTATTCGGCGTTGTTACTCATTATTTGTTAGGCAGTATCCTGCTTGTTCCAGCACTGCTCATTGGCAGCGGCGCAGTGCTGGGCGCACAACTTGGCGCCTATATCGCACCGAAAACAAAATCCCGGTCAATTACATTCCTGCTGTGTTTATTTCTGTTTGTCCTAGGCTTTCGTATGATATTGGGCATGCAACAATAAATATGACAAATTACTCTTGACAATCATAACTGCCCGGTCAGCCTTTTTCACACGAAAATGGCCAGGCCGCAACACCGCCTTCCATAACCTTGACATTTTCAAAGCCTGCACCTTCCAAAATTCCTTCTGCCTCATAGCCCCGCAGACTGATTTTACAAAACGCCACGATTTCATCGTCTTTGTTCAATTCCGTTAACCGGCTACGCAATTGCCCTAACGGGATATATTTAATATTCGGGCAGCCAGCCAGACGGATTTGCTTACATTCGTCCGGAGTGCGCACATCAAGAAAAACCGTTTGTTCCGCTGTCATTTTTTCCTTGGCCGCAAGCGAAGAAATACCTTTTAGCTTGCCGGCCAGTTTATTCATGACCGCATTGGCCGCCACCGCCACATTGTCAATCGGCGAATTATAAGGCGGCGCATAGGATAGATCGATATCAAACAAATCATCAATAGTACCGCCGAGAGTCAGCACTGCTGCCACCACATCCACGCGTTTGGCTACTTCTCCTTCACCGACGGCCTGCATCCCGAGAACTTTACCCGTTTTAGCCTCGGCAATTAGCTTTATAGTAATTAGCTTGGCGCCGGGCATATAGTGAATCTTATCCGGACCGGCAACCATGGCGGTAATATACTCATAACCAAGCTGCTTGGCGTCCTGTTCGCTCAGCCCGGTCTTTCCCACAGTAAGGCCGTGTAATTTCACAACTACCGTATTGAGTATCCCTTTAAATTTGGCATGTCCGCCGCACAGATTTTCCCCGATGACCCGGCCGTGCTTATTGGCCGTAGATCCCATAGGGGCAAACACTTTTTGCCCCGAGATTATATTGACGTTTTCCACACAGTCGCCGCCAGCAAAAATATCCGGGTCACTGGTACGCATTTCGTCATCCACCACAATGGCTCCGGTTGCCCCGACTGTCAGGCCTGCGTCCTCAGCCAGTTTTGCATTGGGATGCGCTCCCATTGCCAGCACAACAAGATCTGCAGGAATGGTGCGTTTATCCGTTTCAACTGCGGTTACGTCTGTCTCGCCAATAAACCGTTCGACTTTTTCGCCGGTCAACAGCTTGATGCCTTTTTCTGCTGCATACTTGGCGGCTATTCCCGCTATTTCCGGGTCAAGAAAGGCCGGGAATAGCTGCTCCTTCATTTCTACTACAGTCACTTCCAGCTGCCTTTTCGTCAACGCCTCGGCCATTTCCATACCTACCAGGCCGGCGCCGATGATTACAGCCCGCTTGAACGTTCCCTTCCCTAGTCCTTGCTGGATGGCCCGTGCATCATCAGGGTGCCAAAGCGTATAAATATTCCCCAGTTCCACCCCCGCTAGCCGCGGTTTGATGGCCGAAGCCCCCGTGGCGATGACCAGTTGATCATACGGTATGCTATCCGTTTCGCCGGTAGCAAGCTTTTTCACTTTTACTGTTTTCGCTTGCCGGTCAATTACGGTGGCTTCCGTTTGCGTCAATACAACAATGTCCTTCACATTTTTGAAGTATCCCGGGCCGCGCACAATCCCTACCGGCGTCTTCATTAAATCTTCGATGTCATGCACGTCGCCGCCCACGTAATAAGGCAGGCCGCAGGCGCCGTAAGAAATGATTTCACCTCTTTCCAGCACGGTAATGCCAGCCTCAGGGTCGCACCTGCGCGCCTTTGCGGCAGCTTTCAGCCCAGCCGCCACGCCACCAATCACCACGATTTTTTTCACAATGATCCCTCCTATCATTTCTATATATGTCGCATCAAAGAATTGAAATCCGGGGTATTAAAATGCGCTAAGGTTAAGCGACAGCGTCGAAGCGTTCCTAAATACCCGGATATAATTTCAATTCTTTAATGCGTTCATATAAATTTTTATAAAGTAGACTTAGCTTCAGGTGGAGTTTTAACCCCATCTGAAGGTTAGTCGCCCTTATCCAGGGACTTATCCGCTCTTAACTTAAGGGTTATCTTCACTTTCTTACCATGGTAAGCATCATTTTAGTTAAATTCTCAATTCGCTGACGCACTTTGTCATCGACGATGCGGGCTTCCTCTAGGCATGCGTCTGCATAATTTTCAAGAATATGAGCACTTAATTTGTTCACTGCGCCCGTGACAGCGCTTAGTTGAACAAGAATCTCCTCACAATTCTTGTTTTCCTCCACCATTCTCTCAATACCGGCAACATGCCCCTTAATCGTACCTAATCGTTGCTGCACACTTTTTTTTAATTCTTCCTTCGTCATTTTATTATACCCCTTAGTCCCTCCCGTAGGGGGAGGGTTTTATTATTAATATAACCGAGTATTTGCCTAAAATCAATCCCTACCATAAAATAAGCTTCAACTCCCTCGGTACAATTTTACTGCAGAAGCAGGTGTCCAATTTTTAAATTTGCGTAATGCGATCCGCCCCGTAAAGAAAGAGTCCAAATAAAAAACGGCATAAGCCGCCTGCAGGCGAAACCCTCGTTCCGCACCGGCTCATACCGTATTATCCTCATTATCCCTCAGTTTCCTAATCTCCCATATGGACAAGCATAAACACACATACCGCATACTGCCAGCCGATCTGCGCCTTTAAGTTCCTCAAAATACTTTTCGCACTTTGACACATCCAGTCGTAGAAAACGAGATTCATGCTCAAAAAAATTCCTTCCTTTAATAGCTTGAGCAGGGCAGGCTTTAACACACTGGTTGCATGTGCCGCATCGACTTTCCATAATGGTTTGATTTTCTTCCAAAAGCCAATTCACTATTTTTATCTGCAATATTATCCAAATAGTTTACATGTTATGATAATCTTAATCAATACCTTTATGTATAAGTAATATTTTGGTTGAAAGCCTGGTGAAGAAAATGAAAATAGACAGGTTGCTCGGGATAGTAATGTACCTGTTAAACCGGGACGTAGTCAGTTCGCGAATTTTAGCGGAAAAATTCGAGGTCTCCCATCGGACAATACAGCGTGATATTGAAGCCCTAAACCTTGCCGGAATTCCTGTCCTGTCAATAAAAGGTTCTCATGGCGGGTATGGAATAGTTGAAGGCTTTAAAATGGACAAGCAAATAACCAACACAGACGATTATCTGTTTATTATTACGGCTCTTAAAGGGTTATGTTCCGCCTATGACAGCAAAAGACTTAACACTACCCTGGAAAAGCTGCTGTCTTTATCATCACCGCAGCAGGGTCTAAAGCAAAAGGTATATCTTGACTTTAGTGTCTTGCGGGAAAATAGCGATATTAATAACTGGGTAAAGCTTGTTGAAAAAGCAATTGATACCGGAAGGGCAGTTGAATTTGCTTACACAAATGCGGACCATCACACATCTCATCGCTTGGCTGAACCGCTTGCACTGACCTACAAGTGGTATACATGGTATATGTTCGGGTATTGTTGTAAAAAGAAAGCTTATCGATTATTCCGTCTTTCAAGAATAGGCAACCTATGCATTACAGATAACCCTTTTTCAGTCGAACACAGAAATGCTGAGGAGTTAATGGCCGAACAAGAGAGACGAGACAACCGCAGTTATATTGACATAAAACTACTCTGCAAAAAAGAGAGCAGAGTTATGGCTGTTGAACATTTCCCTGTCAGCCATATGAGTGAACTTGGAAATGGCGATATTGTCATTGAAATAAGAGTTCCTGAGAATGAAAGAATGTGGTTTGCTTCTCTTATGAGCTTTGGCGACAAAATAACGGTTCTTGAACCGGACGGACTTATTGCCCGGCTTAATGAAAAAGCGCAGGAAATAATAAATTTGTACAAAAAATGATGACATACAGTTGTCCGGTATCCTCCCGTATAATTAAGCTGTATTTTGCAAGGGAGGATTGATTATGATTAAAAGAATGCCAACCAGTTACGGTGACGTCACATTACCCGCCTGTGTCGTAGCCGGAGACTACATCTTTCTTTCATGCCATGCCGGCGGGCATGAATCAGCTGATATTATATACCAAATGGAGGCCAGCTTTGACAGTTTGGGAAAATCATTGGAATCTGCAGGGGCTTCCTTTGATGATATTGTCCAAATCAATTTATATCTGAAAAATATCGAAGATTTCAGAACGGCAAGAGATGTGTTCTATAAGTATTTCAAAAACGGATTTCCTGCCAGAATGACGACTACGACAGATTTTGTATCTCCGCCATGTCTTTGTATGCTTGATGCAATTGCATATAAACAGCAAAATACTTAAAACAACTGCCAGGATTAAACCAAGGCCTCAAAACCCTACTCCCCTATCCTCCATATGGACAAGCATAAACACACATACCGCATACTGCCAGCCGATCTGCGCCTTTAAGTTCTTCAAAATACTTTTCGCACTTTGACACATCCAGTCGTAGAGAACGAGATTCATGCTCAAAAAAATTCCTGCCTTTAATAGCTTGAACAGGGCAGGCTTTAACACACTGGTTGCATGTGCCGCATCGACTTTCCATAATGGTTTGATTCTCTGCTAAAGGAGCATCTGTTAAAACAGTAGTCCACCTTATTCCCGGTCCATGAGTCGGGTTAATCAACAAGCAATTCTTGCCTATCCATCCGAAGCCGGCCAAACGGGCAGTTATTTTATGGGAAATAGAAGCACATATTCTGTCACTGTCAATCCGTTCTGCTGCCGGAACCGGCATCACGCGGTGGCCGTTTTTCTGAATGACGGAACTGACAATTGAGGCAAAACTGTCAAGCCGGGTATTAATGACAGTATACGCATGGGTTTCATATTGAAGAGTGTTTTCGTATGTATTTCTATCTTCCAATAGCTTAATTATACTTTTTGGCAAGACAATTCCTATAGATAATGCCCGGGAAAAATCACTTGCTATTAAACCTCCCGTACTCTCAATTTCCTTTTTGAATGCTGCGATTCCCGCCACGCCGATAAAATCTATGCCATGTATATCTCCCAACTGCTGTATTCTCTCCAAGAGATCCATAGTTTCCCCCTTCAAACATGTTTCCCCTTTATTGGCTCATATTAAGCAATCCCATAATATTACCGCCTAACACCATCTCGGTTACTTTATCATTCGGACTTATTACTTCAACCATTTTTCTTGCAAGTAATGGGTTGCCGTAAGGAGCGTCCGAACTGAAAAGGGTCCGGTCCGGCAATTCGCTTATTGCCAGTCTTGGAGCTATCGTTGTAAAAACGGCAGACAAGTCAAGGTACAAATTTTTTTGTTCCCTGGCAATTTTTATTGTATCCAGCCAGTTTACTCCTCCCATGTGTCCAAGTATTACCGGAATGCCGGAAAATTTCGCTGTCAGAGCCGCAATATCCTTTATATCAGCCAAGGTTAAGGGATGAAAAGTGTGTATCCAAACAGGCATTGCCCTGAATTCCAGTAATGCTTTAAAGACGGTTTCAAGCAATCCCACATTACCGGTACCGAATGTAAACTCACCAATCCCGGAAAAGCCGTTGGCTATAATATTCTTTTCCATCCATTCACAGGTTTCCTCATAGGATAAAGATAGCGGCACCAGGCCGAAACCTAAAAACTTGTCCGGGTGTTTCTGTATAGTATCATACAGTTCCGATGCGGCATGGCGAATATTCCTCATTCGTTCTTCCAATGTGCATTTGCCTGACAAAATATTAAACAGAAGTTTTATTTCCTTCTCAAAGCCTGCTAAATCGTTGGCTTTTTCAGGGTGGGGCGTTGTTGAAAACAGTATGGTTTTGTCTACGCCGGCTTCCTCCATCATTAATATCTGATTTTCTGTTGGCAATATCACATGAGCATGGCTGTCAATTATCATATAAACCATCCTTTCTTAGACTGCAGACTGCACTGTTAATTTTCTAATGAAAGAATAGCATGAATTGTAATGCAGTTAAAGAACGCACAAAATTGAAACATAGTGTAATACATGATACTATAATAAAAAAACAAGGAGCCCGGTATGGCAAAATCAGAAAATTTAACAGCAGAATGCCCAATGGATATTGCTATCAATATATTAAGCGGGAAATGGAAAATAGCTATTCTTTGGCATTTAACAAAAGGAATAGTCAGGTTTAACGAATTGGAAAGATTACTTCGTAATATTACACACAAGACATTAACACTTCAATTGAGAGAACTGGAAAAAGACGGTATGATTTACAGAAAAGTTTATGCGGAAGTTCCGCCGAGAGTTGAATATGGGCTTACTAAACTGGGTGAAAGTATGAAACCTATACTTACTTCAATGTGCGAATGGGGAAAAACTTATCAAAAGACATATAGCTCAAAGCCGGATTAGCGCCGGTAATGACATTAGTCACAAAGCAAGAATAACCGGGCGTCAAACCCGGTTTTCTTATATCCTGATTTATTCTTTTTTGGTTACCTTAATTCTAACACTACCACCTGCAGTTCCTTCGGCAGTGTCGATTTATCCAGCTTTAGCACCGCTTGTTTTTCAACTTTAGAATAGAAATGAAGAAATTCGTCTACTGTTGCAATAGGATATTTCAGTCTGTCATCCAACTTGTAATGCATGGGCAAAACCACCGCCGGTTTTAGTTGTTGCACTGTTTCATATGCTTGCCGGGCATCAATAGTATAGAAGCCGCCTACCGGCGTCAGCAATACATCCACCGGTCCGATCTCCGCCACTTGCTCCGGAGTCAATGGATGACCCAGATCACCCAAATGGCAGATATTAAGTTCATCCAGGGAAATCACAAAAATTGTGTTATTTCCCCGTTTTGCCCCCTGCTCCGCGTCATGATAGGTGGCAATCCCCCTGATTTCAATTCCTGCCGCCAGATGTTTACCGGCGCCTTCCACTATGATCGGCTTTCCCGGCAAAAGACCGGTGGCATTGTGGTCACCGTGCTGGTGACTTACTGTTACCGCATCCACCTCAACATTGGGTAGCGGGTAACCGACTTTCTCATCAAAAGGATCGGTTAGCACCTTTACCCCTTTGTCGCCGTGCAGCAAAAAACTGGCATGCCCTTTCCATTCCAATTGCATAAAATTCCTGCCTCCTGTTTTTGAAGGCCAAGGAAAAATGCCATTTGCATCATCCTTGGCCTTCATTTTTTCTTTGATCAGCCATAATATCAACTTACCCTAAATTTTACAATATGATAATACGTTTAGCAACTACAAAGCATTATCCAAATCTGCAATCAAATCCTTAACATCCTCAATCCCGACCGATAATCTTACCAGATTATCATAGATGCCATTTTGCTCTCTAACTTCTTTAGGAATAGAGGCATGAGTCATAATTGCCGGCGCTTCTACCAGACTTTCTACGCCGCCCAGGCTTTCGGCCAGAGCAAATAATCGGGTTTTTTCCAGGAATTTTTGCGTCTCCGCCGCGCCGCCTTTTAAGTAAAACGACACCATGCCGCCAAAATCATTCATCTGGCTCTTGGCGATTTCATGATAAGGATTGGTTGGCAGGCCAGGATAAATTACTTTTTCCACTTTTGGATGCTGCTCAAGAAATTGGGCAATTTTTTTTGCGTTTTTGCAATGGGCATCCATCCTTACTGCCAATGTTTTTAAGCCCCGCAACAGTAAAAAAGAATCAAAAGGCGAGAGTACGGAACCAATGGCATTCTGCAAAAATTTTATTTTTTGCGTTAATTCATTATTATTTTTTGTAACAATCAAGCCGCCAATAATGTCGGAATGTCCGTTCAAATATTTGGTCGCGGAATGAATGACGATGTCAAAGCCAAAGTTTAAGGGTTTTTGCAGGTAAGATGAGGCAAATGTATTGTCGCAAACACTTATTATATTGTATTTTGCTGCAATTGAAGCCACTTTTTTTAAATCAATAATTTTGAGCAATGGATTGGTTGGCGTTTCAACCCAAATCATCCTGGTATTTGTTTTTACAGCTTTTTCCACAGCTTCGGGCTCCGTCATATCCACATAAGATATTTCCAGGTTATGCGTATCTTTTTTTACTTTTTCAAACAGACGGAAAGTTCCCCCATAAAGATCATTAGTGGCAACGATATGTGAATCCCTCGCCAAAGTATCAATGATTACCGATTCAGCGGCCAGTCCGGAAGAAAACGCGAATCCCGCCGTTCCTTCTTCCAGTGAAGCGATGCACTCTTCCAAAGCCGCCCGCGTGGGATTTCCGCTGCGCGAATATTCGTATCCTCTATGTATTCCCGGACTTTCCTGCACAAAGGTTGACGTAGCGTAAATGGGTGTTATGATTGCGCCGGTAGCGCTGTCAGGTTCTTGCCCGCTGTGGATGGCTCTTGTCGAAAATTCATATTTACCCATATTGACCTCTCTTATTTTAGCTTTCGCCGCAAATAATTCAGATAATCCATTTTGGTGATTAAACCATAGAATCGATCATTTTGCTTGACGATTACCAAAAAACCTTGCTTTAAGATAGATACAACCTTGCTCAATTCATCGTTAACGGAGACAGAAATGACATTCTGTGACATATAACCGGCAATTGGTTGTCTTAAAATGGTCTCATCGCCGTTTTCAACAGCCGTTAATATATCCCACTCGTCAATAATCCCTATGACATCGTCCTCGTTTACCACTGGAATTTGCGATATTTCAAACATACGCATTTTGGCATGGGCATTCAATAGTGTATCGTTTGATTTTACGGTAATTATGCTCCGTTCCGAGTATTTCCGCGTTATCAGATCCTCAAGGTTGCCCTGTTGTTCTTTGAGAATAAACCCCTGGTCTGTCATCCAAAAATCGTTAAACAATTTAGTCAAATATTTATTGCCGCTGTCGCATACAAAGGTAACGATGTTTTTCGGTTCCCTTTGTTCCTGAGCATATTTAACAGCAGCGCTGATGAGCGTTCCACTGGATGAACCCGCAAGGATGCCTTCCCGCCGCAATAATGTCCGGGCAGTGACAAAACTTTCCTCATCGCTTATCGAATAGGCTTTTTTGAGCAGCGTCACATCAAATTGCGCCGGTATAAAATCTTCACCGATTCCTTCGACAAACCAGCTGCCGGCTTTCGGTATTGCCCGATGATTCACATAAGCGGCTAAGATTGATCCTTCCGGATCAGCCAGAATGATCTCCAAGTCCGGTTTTACATTCTTAAAATAGTTTGTCAGTCCTTTTAACGTTCCCGCCGAACCGACACCGACCACAATGGCATCCGCACCATGGCCTGTTTGCTCCCAGATTTCCGGCGCCGTCGTCAATTCATGGGCCAGCGGATTGGCTGGATTATTGAACTGGTTGATAAAAAACGAATCCGGAATTACTTCAGACAACCGTTGGGCATAATCCTGATAATATTCCGGATGGCCTTTTTCCACATCGGATCTGGTAATGATGACTTCGGCGCCAAGGGCTTTTAAGTGATTAACTTTTTCCGTACTCATTTTATCAGGAATGACCAAAATCAATTTGTAGCCTTTGGTTATGGCGGCAAGAGCCAGGCCAAGCCCGGTATTTCCGGCTGTTGCCTCAATCAAGGTATACCCCGGCTTAACTTTGCCTTCTTTTTCCGCCTGCTCTATCATGAATAAGCCAATTCTGTCTTTAATCGAACCGCCGGGGTTTTGACATTCCAATTTTAAAAACAAGCGGCACACACCTACATCGAAGCACGTTACCTCAACCAGGGGAGTATTCCCTATCAAATCAATGGTCCTTTTGATACTATTCGGTATTTTCCGGTTATTCCCTGCTGTTAAAGCCATACTTCACCCCCGAAAATCCAGTTTTTCTGTATATGCCGCATTAAAAATCGACATCCGGGTATTAGGATAAGCTGAGGTTAAGCGACAGCGTCGAAGCGTTCCTAATACCCGGATATCATTTCAATTTATTAATGCGTTCCCTATATTTTATTCACATTGCCCGATTGCGTGAATTCTTCCAGAAAATATAAAAGAATGCTGCTCCTATGGATCACCAACCACTTACTCTTGTTTTTTGACAGCAATCTCCCAAAGGATTTTGTCTTTTTTATACCTGCATATTTCATATTCTTTAATGTATTTGACTTCCCAGGCGCTAAAAAGTTCATCCAACTGCACTCTGTCAAAAAATCTCTTAAAACTGCCATTGACATTATAGTAATTTTCCTCGATGACTGTGCCCAGACCGACGCCGTGGTTGATATCCTTCACCGAATTAACCCGTGCTAACAAAAACCCGCCGTTTAGCAAAACCCGTCTTATTTCCGTCACGATTTTTTGGGTTTCCATCCAAGAGAAGTAATGTAATGAAAGATCGGCAATAATTATTTTTGCGGTTTCGTCTGCAAAAGGCAACCCTTCTTTCATATCAAAGAGTTTGGTAACCGGTTTATTGATGAAATATTCCAGTCTTTTCAACGCCTCCGGCGAAAAATCGCAGGAAATCACCTGATAACCTCTTTCATACAAATATAAGGTATCATTGCCAAACCCGCACCCCAGATCAATAATCGGCATATCCCGGGAATCCCTTAAAATATCCGTGTATTTTTCCAGCCACAAATCGTAGGCGGGCTTTTTATCGCCAAGGGATTGGTATAATTCATTCCAATGTTTCACTTGATCGTTCATTTTTACCATTTTCCCTCCCCCCAAAGACGAATGATGAATAGAAGGATTTGCATCAGTCACTATTCAACCGCCGCTTGAGTTTTTCCTGTTATTCAATTATAAGGTTATTGTTCTGCCGGTCGCCCCGCGAATATAATTAAACTAAAATACAATTCAAAGGAGTTTTACGAAGAAAATGAAGCTCACCTTTGGTAAAAATATCAGCAAGTACCGCAAGCTAAAAAACATAACCCAGGAGGAACTGGCCAGTAAGTTGGGTATAACATTCCAGGCGGTGTCAAAGTGGGAAACAGGTCAGACATACCCGGATATTACCCAGTTGCCCAATTTGTCAGACATACTGGAAGTAAGTATCGATAAACTGATGGGGCATGCGGTCTATGAAAAGAAAGTCTCCATTTATGAGGATGAATACGCCCGGGATGATTATTATTGGGGCCTCATCCCATCAACAATGTGTTATAAAGTACTATCTATATTACCTCCTGCCAAACCGTTTAAATTATTGGATATTGGCTGCGGCGAAGGCAAGGATGCCGTCTTTTTTGCCCGCAACGGCTATGATGTCACCGCCTTTGACATCGCTGACGCCGGAATTGAGAAGACAAAAAGATTAGCAGATAAACTTGGCGTACACGTAAATGTCTTCAAAGCGGATATACTCGACATGAGATTGGACACCTGTTACGATATTCTTTATTCCAACGGTGTATTGCATTATATTAAACCCGGGCTAAGAGAGGAAATTTTTACAAATTACCGGCAATATACGGCGACAAACGGCATTCACGTTTTCTCCGTATTTGTCGTAAAGCCGTTTATACCGCCGGCGCCGGAAAACGAATCCAACGCCCATACCTGGATTTCCGGCGAACTTTTCTCGCACTACAGTGACTGGATGATAAAGGAATGCGAAGAAATAATATTTGACTGCAATTCCGCCGGCATCCCCCATAAACACGCTATGAACAGAATAATAGCCGAGAAAATACCGTGGTAGCCGGACTAGGAACCGGTGGAAAGATAGTGCCTGACACCGAATTCCCATACAAACAGACAGGGAACAATGAAAAAAATACCGTACAGGGGGGACAACATATATATTATGCTGTTTCCTTCCGCCTTGTCCAGGACAAACATCAGCGGCAAATAATTCACACAACCAAAGGGAATCACAAAAGTAAAAAAGCGCGTCACCCATTTTTGGTATATATTAAGCGGATACTGGGCCATTTCTTTGCCGCCGTCGGTAAAAATATTCGCTACTTCAAGGCCCTGAATGGTCCAAAAACATAACGTCGCCGCCAGAATAAATATTCCTGTAAAAATAAAGGCACCACTTATTATCATCAATATCACGGTTACCACCTTGAGTATATTCCAGGCGACAGAAAGATTGGCCACCGTCCAGATTAAAACGCCCGCACTCTGCAACAGCCTCCCAATTCTCGTGAATTCAAACTTCGAGCCCATTACCTGGACTACCGTGTTTCTTGGACGTACCAGCACCCTGTCAAATTCACCGCTGATTACAAGGCTGGAAAAAAGATCAAAGCCTCTGGCAAAACATTCACTGATGGCGAACGCCATGTGAATGACGGCAAAGCACAAAGCCACCTCAAAGAAATCCCAGCCTCTAATCGAGCCAAAGCGGGCAAAAAGAAAGTATAGCCCGGCAAAAACAAACAACGGGGTAAATAATTGTCCAAATGCGACCAAGCAGAAAGAAGCTCTATATTGCATCTGCACTTTCAACAAAATCCTGAGATATTTGAAATATAGTCCCATTATTCAATTCAGCCTCCCTGTACCACAACCCGTCTTACAGCTTTATTGATGGCGATTTTACCCAATAAAACCAGCACAGCCAGCCAAACTGTTTGTATCAGTATCCCAACCAGCGCCTCTTTTACCGGTATATTGCCGCTATAAACCCGGAAGGGCAGATCCGACGCCAGACGGAAGGGCAGCATATATACTATCGTTTGCAGCCAGGAAGGCATCAGCGGAACCGGAATAATTCCCCCGGCGAAGAAATCCCCCATAACGGCAATTATAAAGAGGGACCCCATAGGTGACATGGTTATAAATACTGAAATGTAAATAAACATAGATATTGAAACAAGTACCAGCAGACCAAGGGCCAGAGTGATGATAAATAACCCAAAAGCAGCAAAATTCGCCGGCAAAGATAACTGATACGGTTCAGGCATCAAAAATGCGGCAATAAGAATGGGAACGCACCGCAGCAAGGCTCCGGACAGCCGCTGGGCAATGAGCTTGGCATACCAGAATCCGTATAAACCGCATGGCCGGCAAAGCTCATAAGCAATATTGCCGCCGGTTATCAGGCTGAATATTTCATTGTCTCTGACCCACAGCATGATAAATACCAAAAATGCCTGCTGCAGCCAGACATAGGCTACTAATTGATCCAGCGCAATCGGCGGAGTCTCTGCCGCATTCAGGTAGAACGCTTCATAAATCATCGTAAACATGAAACCAAAGAAAAACTGCGTTGCCACTCCGGCTAATGCCGCAACTCTGTATTGCATGCTATTAATCAATCGCATGCGAAATACGGAAAAGTACGCTTTCATATCTCGTACTCCTTGTATAACTGAACAATAATTTCTTCTATCGGCGGATTTTCCACCGTAACATCTAATAATTCAAGCTGCTCCGCCAGAGTTGCTATAACCCGGGAAACACCGGCCTGGTGAGTATCAACCAAAAGAGTCGCCCTCTCAGGCGACCAGACAAGCATTTCCGTTCCCTTTATCGCCGGCGGCGGGCTATTTTCCCTAAAGTCAATTGTAATCGTCTTGCAGGCGCCAAACTGGCTTCGCAGGCTATTCAAACTTCCATCGTAAAGAATTCTGCCCTTGCCAATGAGGAGTATCCTGTCAGCCAAAGCCTCTATATCCCCTAAATCATGCGTGGTAAGTATGACGGTAACCTTTTTCTCCTTGTTAATACTTTTTATGAACTGGCGTACAGCGATCTTCGAGACGGCATCCAAACCAATAGTTGGTTCATCCAGAAAAAGTATTTTCGGGCTATGGAGCAGGGATGCCGCTATTTCACACCGCATTCTCTGCCCAAGGCTCAGCTGGCGAACCGGATTGTTGAGAATACTGCTTAAACCGAGAGTTTCAACAAGCATATCGAGATTGTTTCTATATTTTTCTTTCTCTACTTCGTATATGTCCCGCAGCAACTCAAATGAGTCTATTACAGGCACATCCCACCACAGCTGTGACCGTTGCCCGAAAACCACACCTATATTTGTTACATGGGCAATTCTTTCTTTCCAGGGGGTACGGCCCAGTATGCTGCATTTGCCTTTGTCAGGCACTAAAATACCGCTCATGACTTTAATGGTTGTGGACTTGCCGGCGCCATTCGGGCCGATATAGCCAACTATTTCGCCCTCATTAATATGAAAGGACACATCCCGCAGAGCCTCAATCGCAATGTATTCCCGCCGGAACAGGGATCGGAGAGCCGCCTTAAAACCGGCAGAACGCTTAGCGACTTTAAATGTCTTACATAAACCCTCAACCGTAATCATCTTCCGCCTCCCCAAATTTCACCCATTGCCCTCGTCCCTACCGGCACTTTCCCGGATTCAGCCGATATTATATGCCGTTTTCAACTCTTTATCTACGTTCCAGACAAGCCTCCTTTTTAGATATTTGACTCTCATCCCTTAGAACCTCTTCATAGGCTTTATCGCTCATCATATTTTGTTCATCCGTTTTGGTGTATCTTTCTATATCCCGCAGCTTGCTAATAAAAAGCATTGCCCCGGTAACACAGATCAAACCGCCAATGCCTATTGTTGCCGCGGCGCCGATGTAACTCGCCATTACGCCAGCCAGCAAATTGCCAAAGGGAGTCATTCCAAACGACATGGAATACAGGCTCATAACACGACCGCGTTTATCTTCGTCCACCAGGGATTGCATCAAAGTACCGGAGGATGCAATGTGCACAATTGATCCCAAGCCGGTAAAAAAAAGAGCTATCAGCCCAATTAAAAACAAATTCGTCTGCGAAAAAACTATCAATGTTATTCCCAACAAAGCAACTGCCCAGGGAATCAATCTTTCCAGGCCCGCCGTGCTGGAACGGGATGCCAGGAATGCCGCCCCGCAAATGGCTCCCAATCCTGTAACCCCCATCAAAATCCCCAAGGTGTGCGAGTCGCCGGCAAATACGTCATGGGCAAAAACGGGCATTAGCGCAATATACGCCGTCCCTGTCAAATTAACCAGCCCCAGGAGCAGCACAGTATAACAAATCGGCGGAAAACGATAGGCATACAGATATCCTTCATGCATCTCATGAAACGGCGAATTTCTTACCTTTTCCCTGTCATCTGATGTCCGAAGGCGCATGGACAGCAATGCTGCCAGCACGGGAATAAAACTGGCAGCGTTTATTAGAAAACATACTCCTTCACCCACTAAGGCAATCAATATGCCGGCTATCGACGGGCCAACCAATTTTGAGCCGCTGATAATAATGGAGTTCAAGGCTATGGCATTAGATAAATCATCCTTTTCTTCAACCGTATCAACAACAAACGCTTGCCGGGCAGTCAAATCAAAGGCATTAATGCAACCCAGTACAAAACCTAACCCCAGCAAATGCCCGACCTCTATTTTCCCTGTTAGTACTAAAACCGCCAGCAATACCGCCTGCAACATGGCTAATGTTTGAGTTACGATAAGAATTTTATGCCTGTTAAACCGGTCGGCAACTACACCGGCTACAGGCCCCAGGAGAAAACCCGGCACATGATTGAAAAAATTAAGGGTGCCCAGCATGAAAGCCGAATCTGTTAATCTATACACCAGCCAGTTCATAGCAATCACTTGCATCCAAGTGCCAGTTTGGGATATAATTTGGCCGCTGAAAAATAAACGATAGTTACGATACCGCAACGCCCTCACCATGAATTTTACATTTGCAGACACTTTATTCACGCTTAACGCGCACCCCACTTCTTCCCAAACTATTCGCATTTCACCTTCAGAATAAACCCGGCATCAAAAACAAAAAAAGCTAAGGACATTTACATTCCTTAGCCTTCAGTTTCCTACTGATCAGCAATGGTATCGCAATGGCAAATCCTATTTTACATTACCAATTACCCATGTATGTTGGCAGTACCGCCCGGATGAGATCGATTCCTTCATTACTAAACTACCACAAATTAGTTGATCACGCAACTGTTTTGTGGCAGTCAGCAAAAAGCGTTTTCCGGTTTTAGAATCTATGGGGGTTTGTCAGACGTTCTAAATCCTCTTCTGCGCGAGGGGTGATATTAACCGTATACTTTTTGTGTTGTCGAGTTGAAGGCGTCTAACTTCTCCTGAAACTTTTTATCAGATTTTTTTCTGGCAGATTCCAACGGTTGAGATTTGCCCTGACGGATTTGCGCCTCAGAAATTAAAAGACTCTCATACATTGACAACTTGGCAAGCATACTTTTAAAAGTATCACTTCCCATAATAACCATGTGCTCTTTGGAATTTTTAGCCAACTGAATAATCTGGCCTTCCTCAATAGCAAGTCGTTCAATTTCGGTCATATTCCTAGATAGATCAGATATAGGGCGAATCGAAAACATATATATTCACCTACTTTTGAATTTGTCTATACTAATATATCCCGAAATCAGAAACAAATCAAGAAATAATTACGAATACTTTCGTAAAATTATGTTAGCAGTCTCGCTGACCACTCGAAATCCATTAGTATCCTGTCACTAGTAGAATGTCTTTTCATTAATGGAAGTTACCATGTTCCTTGAAGAATGCTACATGTACTAATCAATAAATTGCAAATGCAATTTCCAACCTTGTAAACCGATGGCGGAAATTCTGTCCGTCATTTGGTTTTATAGTAATTTGGAAGTAGATGTTGGTGTCGTTGCCGGATCTGAGGGTTACGGTGTCGCTGGCGTCGATGACGCTGCCGGTATGGGTCGTGGTGTTGCCGTTTTCTGTGCCGTGGCCGGAGCTGAAGCCGCCGGTCAGGCCGGTAAAGTTGCTGGCAAGGCCGAAGGATGCTCCTAAAGACCAGGAGGAGGAACTGGTTTTGGTGTCGATCTGTTGTTGGTTTTGGGCGGCATCCAGGTTGATGTCGTTTTTGGCGTCCAGGGTGACGTCAGTCGCAGTGATCTTGGTTCCCTTGAGGTTGACATCCCCGTCGGTGGCGGTGATGTTGACGTTGCCGCCGGCAGTGATGTTGGACGGGTTGACGGTTTCAATGTGTATGGTCTGATCAACAGTGGTTTGGCTGTTGCCAATGCTGACGTTGACACCCGCTCCTTTTGCCAGGTTGCCTTGGAAGTCCTTCAGCTTCTCAAGATCTTTAACGGCTTTGTACTCATACAGAGTTTTAAGCCGGTCGTCCTGTACCTGGCCTGAGCGCTGGATGTCGTTATATGCACCCGTGGCAGCATCAATTATGCCGCCACCCAGGGATACGCTGAGGCCGCTTTGCTTGAATTCATATTTGTACTGGCTGTCGTAGGTGCTCACCGTGTTGTCGATGGTGACGTTCTTGCCGGTGATGTTGGTGTCCTGGCCGCTGAGAATGGTGGTGCCGGCGCTGTTGACATTGTTGCCGGCGGTAATGTTGACGTTGCCTTCGATGGAGCCGATGGTGCTGCCGATCCGGTCGAGGGTCTGTTCGTTCAGGCTGCTTTTCTCGCTCTTGCTGCCGATGGTGAAGCCGAGGCCGCCACCGCTGAAGAGGCCTGACATTTTTTCTTGGCGGTAGTGTTCGTCGCTGCCGGTTTCATCGGCGGCGGTAATGTTGATGTTGCCGCCGGCGGTAAGGCCGACATCGTTGGTGCCGACTATGTTGCTAATTTCATAGAGTCACGGAACCGTCCCCCGACTCTTGCGTCCCCCGACTCTTGTATGTTTTTCCGTTTTTTAAATTTAATATTTAAATATTACAAAACTGGGAAAGTGTAACATCATTTTGGTGATTTTTATAAAAATATTTTTATCCGTGACAACGTGACATGTGACAGATGTTTGTCATTTGTTTACCGGGTGATCTCTGTTGGATGATTTTCATCTGGTAATATATTCTATTGTACCCGTTAATAAAAAATCATCAGAGGTCACGGAAATAACTCTGATGATAAACGGATGCATATTTGATTATTATTTAAGGAACCAGATTGATTTAAACGTTGATTTTACTGGATTTATGATAAATTACATGAAAAGAACCTCTGCGACGAAAACCCCGTTTTCGTCATCACCGACAGGTGATATAGTAAAATTATTATTACTGAGGAGGTTTGATTGATATGTATGATAATGTAAGGAAATGTCCGAATTGTCATAGTGATGCACCTTGTATGGGAGCTTTGATGAAATGTAAGGATTGTGGCGGTACTTATTGTGGCAACTGCTCTGGTAATGGATATGGGGGTAGTTGTCCTTTGTGTGGAGGGAATGAGTCTAAGTCATTCTGATTCACGAGATTTGATTTTTAGGGATAATTATCAGGTAATATTATCCAAATTAATTTTGATCACGAGACGACACCCTGAGAAAAAGAGAGGTCAGCGGATTTTACGTCCACTGACCTCTCTTTTACCTTTTTATAGGATTAGTTTATTATAAAAAATTGTTTTATGAGATTCCTAACTCCAATTTAACTCTCTGGAGTAAAAATTCACCAAAATCATTCGAAATAACTTCGTAGCTCTGATATTGCAAATCAACTCCAGGAACAAATACAACTACTTTAGGTTCACCTTCAAAATTCAGTTTATTAAAATCTAAACAAAAGAGTTCCTCACTTCCTGTGTCATAAAAAACTAGTAAATGAGCTGGTAGATTTACCTTTTTCCTCTCTTCCAAAGTATACCAAATAGCATCTGGAATTCGCGAATTATCGAAATCCTCTCTAACAATTCCATAAAATTCTTCTGCTCCAAAGCTCATTGCTCCAAATCTAAGCAAAAAATCCTTGTAACTTTTTGAAAAAGATAAATTTAATTTTTTTTCTGCTTTTTTAATTAACAAATCTGATGCTCCGCCAATAAAACTGGTAATTTCATTACCTGTTTCAATTAGCCTTAACGCCTCTTCATAATCTCTAAAACTCATAAGCATCTCTCCTACTATTTAAAATCATTTGCTCTATTCTTCCAATAAGTCTTCTTCCAAGTATCGAAAGCACTTCTATCAATTCCAGATGGAATCGTATTAGGATTAATGTGTATAACTTTTGTATTTTCTTGATGAAAAGACTGGGTTATCTCTGCTATGGCACTATCATTGGTTTGCGTCATATGGTGCAAATTTATAGATTTACCATCTGGGCCAATTGGAGCAATTCCTTGTTGCATTCTTTGTAAATTTGTTCTCCCATAATCATCTACAAGATTTGGGTTTATTAGATCATTTCTTTGATAAACCTTAACTCCATTATACTCAGTTGCTTGAGTCCAATATTTACGTGCTTCTCCAACTACAGAAACACTATCTGAACCTTTAACAACCTTAACAGCATCCTCTCCAACATGCGTTACTACATTTTCTCCCGCTTTTACTTCTTTTGTATAAGCCTGTACAAATTTTATCGCTTCTTCTGCCTTGGGAACAAGCTTTATTACACCGTTCGCTACTTTAACGATTTCCATGCCAGGAATTGCTGCAAAAGCTGACATCACTGCCGCTTCATTGTCACCTTCTGCTAGGTAGATAATGGCATTCACGCCTTCACTGATAGGAGCTAGTGGTGTAAATCCACCTATACTTAACAGCTTATGCGCATTTTCTGTAGCAGTAGCATTGGGGTCATAGATAAAGGTTTCTATAACGCTGGGACTCTTATCTATTATGACTGCACCAGGTATTAAATAAGCGTCTGTTCCATCTAGATTCACTCCAACCTTTTCTAGAGAAATAGTTCCTGGATTTTCATTAATATCGCCTAACGTTACTTGATGCTCTTTTTGCCATTTTTCATTTTGTTCTTTATCTATTTTTTCGTATTCTGCTTTGATATCCGCTTTTGCTTTTTCCTTTTCTTCAGGTGACTTATCACTCTTATCGACCGCCTCAAGTTCTTCAAGCATCTTTTGATATTGCTCATGATATAAGAAGTTATTCTTCGTCTCACTAGCTGCTACACTAGCACCTGTTTGTGCATTACCGCCTATTACTTTAGCAGAGGCTGCACCTACAATCGCACTGGCCCATTGCAGTAATGCTGGATCTTTTATATCGGCTAATTCTTTCATCACAAGCTGCGTTATACCACCACTGGCAGCGCCTGATAAGAAGTCTCCACCACCTAGTTTGGCCATTAGCCCACCCACGAAGAAATCAATTGCAGCCTTTTCAGAGCTACCTTCTTTTAGCTTAAGATCGCCAACGGCTTTAAATACTTCTTCACCAAATACCTTAGCTAATTCTTGTTGTTCTTGAACCGTTTTCTTATCAAAGATTTTACCTAAAGTATTTAATGAATTATTCGTATCACGACTGAGGGTAGATAGATCTTGATCTGGATTGCTACGTATTTCAATCGTACCTGGAGAAATGGCAGATTTAGTTGTACTGTCTGCATCACCTTTAGCTGTTACACCAATATTAGGAGTGACGCCTTGCTCGTTACGTTCTGCACTAGGATTTGTATTGACATTGACTCCAACACTACTTGAATCATACTCCGCATGGTTTTGGATATCGGAGTACGTAAGAGTATCGGTAGAGAGTATGTTTTTATCTGGAGTCGCGTCGCTAGCAATGACCGCACCCTTCAGGTCGGTATTTTTCCCCACGTAGATATCAAAGCCTTCCTCACCGGCAAAAATCCCTGCCTGACTGGTGACACTGTCATAGTTGGAGTTGGTCTTGCCGGTGTTGAAGGAGCCGGTTGTACCGCTGATCTTACCGGTACCAAAACCTAAGCCGCTGCTTTGATTGTTCGCCGTGTAGTCGTCACTATCCTGCGTACTGGCGATGTTGAGGTTGCCGCCGATGTCGGCCACGACTTTGTCGCCTTTGACCTGGGAGCCGGTGATGTTGGTGTCGTTGCCGGATTTGAGGGTTACGGTGCCGGCGGCGTCGATGACGCTGCCGGTATGGGTCGTGGTGTTGCCGTTTTCTGTGCCGTGGCCGGAGCTGAAGCCGCCGGTCAGGCCGGTAAAGTTGCTGGCAAGGCCGAAGGATGCTCCTAAAGACCAGGAGGAGGAACTGGTTTTGGTGTCGATCTGTTGTTGGTTTTTGGCGGCATCCAGGTTGATGTCGTTTTTGGCGTCCAGGGTGACGTCAGTCGCAGTGATCTTGGTTCCCTTGAGGTTGACATCCCCGTCGGTGGCGGTGATGTTGACGTTGCCGCCGGCAGTGATGTTGGACGGGTTGACGGTTTCAATGTGTATGGTCTGATCAACAGTGGTTTGGCTGTTGCCAATGCTGACGTTGACACCCGCTCCTTTTGCCAGGTTGCCTTGGAAGTCCTTCAGCTTCTCAAGATCTTTAACGGCTTTGTACTCATACAGAGTTTTAAGCCGGTCGTCCTGTACCTGGCCTGAGCGCTGGATGTCGTTATATGCACCCGTGGCAGCATCAATTATGCCGCCATCCAGGGATACGCTGAGGCCGCTTTGCTTGAATTCATATTTGTACTGGCTGTCGTAGGTGCTCACCGTGTTGTCGATGGTGACGTTCTTGCCGGTGATGTTGGTGTCCTGGCCGCTGAGAATGGTGGTGCCGGCGCTGTTGACATTGTTGCCGGCGGTGATGTTGACGTTGCCGCTAACCGAGCCGATGGTGCTGCCGATCCGGTCGAGGGTCTGTTCGTTCAGGCTGCTTTTTTCGCTTTTGCTGCCGATGGTGAAGCCTAGGCCACCGCCGCTGAAGAGGCCTGACATTTTTTCTTGGCGGTAGTGTTCGTCGCTGCCGGTTTCATCGGCGGCGGTGATGTTGATGTTGCCGTCGGCGGTAAGGCCGACATCGTTGGTGCCGACTATGTTGCTAATTTCATAGAGTCACGGAACCGTCCCCCGACTCTTGCATAACATTGAAATTGCACTTTTGTTTAAAATATTTTTAAGTGCTTCTGTTGGCGGTTGATAAGAAATTACCTCAACTGTTATGAAATATGGCTCTGATTGTGCTGGGGTGCGTAAATAATTATTATTTTGTGGCAGTATGAATGGTTGCTCTTAACTAAAAGAGAACAGATGGGGAACTACAAGATAACTATGAAGGAACTGGATAATTTATTAGTTCTTCTTATGGTTTGTAATTATTTAAAATGCTTATATATTGGTGGTTGGTGCAACTATATATAAATATTTTTCCATTTTTTTGATTTAATATATAAATATTACAAAGTCGAGAAAGTGTAACATCATTTTTATGATTTTTATATAAATATTTTTTATCCGTGACAGTGTGACAGAGATTTGTCATAAGTTTACCGATTAATAGGTAATATTATTCCAGTACATTATGATCACTAGAGAGCACTCAGAAACAAACGAGGTTAGCGGATTTTACATCCACTAACCTCATTTTCTTATTTACCCGTTATTTTTCATCACGTCGTCAGTTATATCTTGTCCTTGCCCCTGCTTTTTAAATTATAGGCTGTTTTTATAATCATCCATAAGTTGGATAAATTCATCAATACCAAGACAAAATCTAGTCTGTGAGAAGTCATTTTTAAAATTCTCGGCATCAATATCAATTATCATAACTTCCCCAGTATTAACCTTTTTAATTAAATATTGATTTCCTTCATACTCACCACTTCTAAAATTTTGGAACTTAATAAAATTATATATCATTAAAAAGGTTTCTTCATTAACCTCAGTTCTAAAAAAATCTTCAAGCATATGGTACAAAAACTCATTATTCTTTTCAATAAACCTATCTTTATTAAAAGCCATTATATATATCATCTCCTTATTTTGGTAATTTATCAGGAAATACCGTCCATATATTTCCTAACTCATCATAGACTATTCTTACAGCAGTTTCACCTTTTGTTCCAATTACCCTACCTGCATCAATCCACACTTTATATGACTGCTGACCTTGAGAACCCGCACCGTTATCTACTACACTTTTAATCACATTACTATTCGCCCTAGCGCTATTAAGTACAGAATTAACAATCGCATTTGCTTCTTCAACAGTCCCCACGTTGAATTTATTCCATGCAGATGTGTTATTAAAGATATCTAAATGCTTGCTTTTGATTGTAAAATCAACAATATTAATTTTGTTTAACGCATTAACCCCGCCAGTAAATAGAGCCCCACTTCCCGATGCAGCACTTGCATATTTTACCCATACTCCATCAATTAAGACTACTATAGCCCCTGCCATAACTACGGTAGCAGCAGCATATTTTACTACTGACGAATCAACAATCGGAAGTTTTTCAATAAATGAAGTTTGGAAAGCTGGGTCCGCAGCTAATTCTTGAGCCTGTACTGATACTTTTTGCAATAACTCTGAGTTTTTTGGATCTTCCCAATTTATCGAATTAGGGTTAATACCCATTCCATTGCATACTTGATCTTGAGCCTTATCAATAAGATCCCAATAAGCCACTTTATCCCAATCTTCATTTGCAATAGCATCATCTCTTTGCCCAGTTTGCCAATGTGATAAGAAATTATATTTCGTCCCATTTAGCGCAGTAAACGCACCTGTTCCATCACCGCCGAGTATTTTATCTGCTGCTGTTCCCACAAGAAGACTTGCCCACTGATGTAAAGCAGGGTCTTTAATTTTCTTGAGTTCTCCCTGTAGAATTTCATTGAAACCTGCACCTGTAGCACCAGACAAGAAGTTTCCGCCACCAAGTTGCGCTGTCAGTCCACCAACCAAGGCATGGAATAGATCTTTGTTAGTTCCTCCTTCTACCCAAAGTGCATATTCCTTTTTCAATGCTTCTCTTTCTTCATCACTCTTAGCATTAACAATCTTGTTTGCAATTCTATCTTTTTCTCTATCAGCAATATCTCCAACTAGTTTATTTGCTTCTTCACTAAACACCTGAGCTAATTCCTGTTTCTCTTGAACACTTTTCTTGTCAAATATTTTACCAAGAGCGTTTAATGATCCTGACGGATCACGACTTAATTTACTTAGGTCTTGCGTTTGATTACCAGTAATCGTGATAGTACCTGGAGAAATAGCTGATTTAGTAGTACTATCTGCATCGCCTGAAACTGGCATACCTGGAGTAGGAGTAGGCATACCTAACTTGCCATCTTTCATACTAATGCTATATCCTGAACTGCTGGCGCTGTACTCGGCCTTATTCTCAATATCCGAGTAAGTCAGGGTATCGGTACTAATCTTATTCTTGTCCGCGTCGGCATCGCTGGCTATGACCGCACCCTTCATAAGACAGAGAAAATAGCAAAATAAAAGTCTTTTACTTGTCAGAGAACACAAATATAGCGTGATGTTTCTCTATATCATTTTCAACGAATTACCAAATTAATCCTTTATAGCTTGTACGCGGTCTTGTTTTTCATCATCCCATAGATGATGTTAATCAATCGTCTTTGGATACAAATAATCGCCTGGGATTTCTTTTTACCTTCCTTCACCTTACGCTGGAAGTATTCATGAAATGCAGGATTCCTTGGTTTTCCACCTTTAACGGATAACAGTTGTACAGCCAGAAAATATAATGTAGCATTTAATACGCGATTGCCCTGTTTACTGCGCTGTTCCTTACCTTTGCCCGCAGAAGAAAATAACACGGGTGCTATTCCTGCAAATCGTGCCAGTTTATCAGCACTCGTAAAGCGGTTAATATCGCCAATCTCGGAAGTAATACGACTAGCGGTAATTAAATTAATACCTGGCATGGTTTCTAACTGGTAGCCTGTTTGGGGTAGAATAATGGCTAATTGCTCATCTACATCTTTAATGGCTTCTTGTTTATAACGAATTTCCTTCACCATGCTTTGGACAATAAAATCCCGTTCCAATTGATATGCTTTTCCCGTTTGTCCGTCTAATTCAATCAAAGAGAGAATTTGCTGCGCTTTTCTGGTGGAGCAGGTATTGCGTCCGATCTGGCGCAATTCTTTGCCCAACCCTTCCGCTGTTATATGTTCCAAATGCTTTGGTGAAGGATACTTCTCCCAAAAGTAAAGTGCTGTGGTACAGGTTAACAACGTGAAGAATTTTTTGTAACTGGGATAATGGCTGACCAGTTGGACATGCAGTTGATTTTGCAGCATTTTGGCGCTGTTAGCTAAGGTATCTCTCCGTTTCACCAGTTGACGTATGGTCCAAAATATATCTTCCTGATTGGCATCGGGTAATTTATTATTCATATCGCGTAAGGTTTTGGCAATACAAAAAGCATCGTAGCTGTCATCTTTATAGACAGTAGGTGCGCTGCGTCTGGCGGAACTGGTGTATGCAGGATTTACCTGTTTGACAATGAATTTATGTCCCGTCAAATACACAGCCAGATTGCGTCCATAGCCTCTGGTATCCTCTAATCCAAAGATGGGTTGTAAATTGCCACTAATTTGTTTAATCTTTTTTAAAAAAGAGTCAAACTTTCCCGGTCGATTCTCAAAAGTGATTTCTCCTAAAGGGTTGAGCCAACAGTCTACGACTTTGGCGGTATGCGTATGTTTATGGGTATCAATCCCACAATACGCCAGTTGGTGGATGGTTCTCACTCTCCTTTACTTGATCAGCATAAATCATACCGGCAACCTTCATAGTGGAGCGTCAGCTATTACTAGCCCGCAAGGGTGCGGCAGCCTATCCATGTCTTTACGTGATCGATTGATAAGGACAAAAAGTCCTTACCCTTGCTGATGAAAGGATTCATCAACAGGAGTAAACACTTTTTTTGTGTTAATGGATTATTATTTAGCTTCCGAGGTGCATTTTAATGTATTCCCGTTCGTCTTTCCTAAGATATCTTATAGATCGTTCAAAAATGTAAAAATAAGTGGCTTTTAGTTCCCTCAATTGTTCCGGGGATTGCTCCTGAATGGCCTGTTTCATGGCGGGAATGAGTTGTGCATTACTTACACCAAATTTTCCCGGTTGTACTAACTCTTGTTTTAACAATGGCTGACTAACAGTGGGTCTACATGTTTTACAGAGTCCTGAACCATCATCGTCATTAGCAGAATAAAATTTCTTACAAATACCACATTGCGGAGTTACGGTTTCCATGATTACCACTCCCGTTTTATGTAAATATATAAATTTATCGTATCCAGTCGTGTGTCCCGCGTAAACGGTTGTTATAAAAAAATAACCTTCGTCAATGCGTTGACAGAGGTTATAGTCAAAGGCAACCTAAAAATATAAGTACATCAATTTCCAATGCATCGGAAATGGCAAATAATAAATCAAGTGGCCAGGAGAAGTCACTGTTTATGTCATAGTTTTCGATCTGGTTAAGGTATTCTGTACTACAGTTGATTTGTAGTGCCAGTTCTTGTTGAGTCATGCCCCTTCTCTTGCGATAAAAGGTGATTCGTTCCCCAACTTCCTGATAATAGCTTTTGTATTTGTCCTTCATCCCTCTTTGCTCCTCATACCATTTTCCATAATTTGTTTTATTATAAGTGGTCGATGAGATTTCGGACATTACAATATTAAAAAGATAATCCTGGTTGTTATAGGATTATCTTTTAGTCACTCAGGGTCACTTCTGACACCGTTTCTAATTGAGTTTTATATAAATTACCTATTCTATGAAAAATTACGACAGACGACACTAATAACATCAAGAAGTGTAAACTGAATCTGTTTTCCTGATTTTTTAACACTTGTTACACCTAAATTGCCATTACTGGTGTTATGACCTCACCAGTACATGAAAAGACGTAGAACAGTATAAAAAATATACTTTCCACGTCTTAGAGGTTGAGACTAATATAAATATTGTCCAGTTCTTCCTTGGTGATGCCAATATAGGATAAAGTTATGTTAGGTGCTGAGTGATTTAATAATTTTTGAATCCGGGTCACGTCGGTTCCATTAATGTATGCATGATAGCCAAAGGTTTTGCGTAAGGTGTGAGTTCCGATAGGTTCTGTAATTCCTACGGTTTTGGCTGCTTCACTTAAAATGCGATATGCCTGTACTCTGGTAATGGGATTCTTACCTTTACGACTGGTAAATAAATAACCGTCAGTTAAATTTGTTGTTTTTAGGTATTCATGAATTGCCTTTTTACAGGTTTCGGATAAAGGAAAGTCTTTCATCTTGCCTGTTTTCTGTTCGCGGATAGTAATTCTATCTTGCAGTTTTACATCTTCGACGGTGAGTTTAAGTAAATCCGATATTCTTAGTCCACTATTAATGCCAAGGACGAATAATAAATAATCTCTTAGGTTTTGTCCTCGTAAATAGTTTTTTAACGCTGTTATTTGTTTTTTATTACGGATGGGTTCCACCAGTTCCATAATGTCACCTCTAGATTGGATGTAATATTTTGTAAATTAATTATATATTGTATTACATTCAGCGTAAACGGATTCTAGCGGTTTTGCTGGACATGTTATACGAAGGTATACTCTGGTTATTCTCGTGATTATTTTCCCAAAGTAACAGAAGATAAGTGTGATACTCGCAAGTGCCACCAAAAATGTCCCGCGATTTGAGGGACATCCTTTGTGGCGCCTGCGGTTGTTGTAATTTTTTTCTATGATATGTGAAAACTGTAAAGTCTAAATGATAATTATCTTGTCATTGAGGTTCAACGATGTTTGCGAAAGGGAATGATTGTGATTTCGTTATCTTGTTCCATCTTTTTTAATACCCTCATGATGTCCAGTTCCGTCGGATTACTCCGACAGTCCTGGATAATTTGCTCAAAGGAAATCGTTACCACATTGTGACTGTTTTTAAAGAGTAGTCGTATGGTTTTCATGTTGACTGGCTGCCTTGTCATTTTTACGGATAGCTTGTTGAATGTCGGTTTCCTTATGATTATTGGCGACATATTTTTCATACGACATGATGAATTTATATTCTCTCTTGCTACTTTCATCCACTATCAATGCTTGTCCGTCTATTTTGGTCGTTTTCATAAAATTAATAAAGTCGCGGTAGGTTCTTTCCTTACAGCCTATTTCCTGTTGAAGTTCTGGCGGACTTTTGAATGTGGTAAAGTTTTTAAGGTCAATGATGCGTTTTAGTCTGGCGTAATATTGGCGGTAGGTTTTGGGGATGGTTTCATCGGTCATAATGGTTAACGGTACAATCACATAGTATGTATCGCTGGTGGTTAAGGTAATGGTGACTGCTCCTAGTTTACCGTTTTGTTTAAGATTTGGCTCTGATATTTGAATAAGTCCTGAATCCATTAATTCCTGCAGATAGGTTTTTATATGGCGAATGTGAATGTTCATTTGCTCCGCCAAGGTTTCGCAATGAATTTTAATGGTTTTGCTGCGTTTATAGCGGTTGGCGATTAAATGGATATAGGTGGTAAATACTGCAGTGGATTTATTGAGGACGGTTTCCGGGATTTTTAGAATTTGAATCATTGTAGATGACACCGCCTTGTAAGTATTGTTTAATGGCCTCATTAGTGATGACTTGTAATGTGGTTCCCCGTTCGAGGGCGATACCTTTTAATTGCTTGATGTGTTCATAGTTGACGTAAATTTGTTTTACCATTATTCTTTCACCCCTGTGTCAGTTTAAATAAATGTTTAAATATTTATTACGTTTTTATAATACGGGAACGGGGGTGAAATATAATGGATAATTTATATTTTTTATGAAAATGCAAGTTTTGTCACGGAAAAGTGCAATGTTTGTCACCAAAAAGTGCAAGTTTTATCATGGAGTGATTTTATCTGGTGATTGGAAGAGTATGAAATAATGAAATTGTTATGTTGACTCTAGAATATCTATTACTAAAATATCTTTTTCTAAAATATATACTATTGTTCACTACGTTCACAATAGTCTGTGAGACAAGCTCACAGGTAAGTTTTGTTTTTTGAGAAGCAAAGCTTCTTGAGAGAGAGATTAACAAGTGGATTAAGAAACTAAAAACAACGGTTAATCGCTGAGGAAACCGGAACGGAGTGAAGGTTTCATTGTATGTACTTGTTCCGGTTTTTCATACTCTTATTTGATTATTATTTAGGGGTCTGGATTAAATGATATCGTGATTTTTTAAATTTGAGGTAATTTCATTATATTGGTTAAATAATGACAAAATGATACCCTGGGGAATTTTTTCTCCAGGGTACTTGATGGTGATTGATTTTCAATTTGGGGTTGTTTATTTCTCAATGGAAGATTATAGGATGTTATTTTATCTGTTGGCGTTTGATAAGTAATTACCTCAACTGTTATGAAATATGGCTCTGATTGTATTGGAGTGCGTAAATAATTATTATTTTATGGCGGTATGAATAGGTTTCTTTTAACTAAAGAGGAACAAGTGGGGAACTATAAGAGAACTATAAAGGAACGGGATACTTTATTAGTTCCTTTTATGTTTTGTAATTATTTAAAATCCTTATATATTGGCGGCTGGTGTAACTATTAATATATGTTTTTCCGTTTTTTAAATTTAATATTTAAATATTACAAAACTGGGAAAGTGTAACATCATTTTAGTGATTTTTATAAAATTTTTTTTATCCGTGACAACGTGATATGTGACAGAGAATTGTCATTTGTTTACCGGGTGATCTCTGTTGGATGATTTTTGTCTGGTAATATATTTTATTGTACCGATTAATAAAAAATCATCAGAAGTCACGGAATTAACTCTGATGATAGACTGATACCTATTTGATTATTATTTAAGGAGTCAGATTCAATGAGATATTGATTTTACTGGATTTACGATAAATTACATGGAAAAGAACCTCTGCGACGAAAACTCCGTTTTCGTCATCACCGACAGGTGATATATTAAAATCATTATTACTGAGGAGGTTTTATTGATATGTACGATAATGTGAGGAAATGTCCAAATTGTCATAGTGATGCACCTTGTATGGGAGCTTTAAGAAAATGTAAAGATTGTGGTGCTACTTATTGTGGAAATTGTTCTGGTAATGGTTATGGAGGTAGTTGTCCGTTTTGTGACAGTAACGAATCGAAGTCCTTCTGATTCACTAGATTTGATTTTTAGGGATTATTAATAGGTAATATTATCCAGTCGATTATTTGTTCACCAGACGACACCTGAGATACAAAGAGAGAGGTCAGCGGATTTTTACGTCCACTGACCTTTTGATTTAACCAGGAAAGGTATTAATAACTTCGTTCCCTGGATTTACAATATTTTAGCTACTGCTAATTCATTGAATTCTTCTTCTGACAGACTTCCAAGCATTAATCCGATATATGTACCATTACAATCTACCAACAACGCATTCTTTTCATCCATATAAATTCTACTACAATTATAAGCATCTCCAGAAATCAAGAATAAGCAATTATCGGCTATATATGCTTCAACATCCCCCACCTCAAACCTCTGATATACTTTTTCACTATAGTTACTAATGTCAAATATAGGCAATCCATTCTGGCTATTAACACACGTTAATGTGTTGTTTTTTCGTGATAGTTTTTCATCTTGAAAGAAAAATTTTATATAATTTAATACACTGTTTTGTGGATTTATTGCTATGTCAAACGGAGGCTTCTTATTGTTTTCTAGAAACCAGTGATGTGGCGAATTACTCCCTAACGGTAATACCTCAAGTGTAACTAGCAACAAATTATCTCCCATCGCTTCGAATACTCTATTAATTGTAACGTCAGATGGCTTTTTTTCTATTCCTAAAATTTTTAATGCCATGTTCTTCTCCTATTATTTATATAATGCATGGTATATTACCCCCGTTTCGGTGTTAATGCCCAGCTCCCATCCACCTACATTTATGAAGTACCTTCCTGGTGCTGAAGTTGCCAAATTCGCCATCCCCTGTTGAACTGCTGAATTAAAACTGGATAACATCGCTTGACTTCTTATTTCTGCTGTCCAACTTTCAGCGCCAAACCTATTAATATTTTCTGCCATATGCTTCGTAGCGTTCGAATTAACATATAGAACCCTCTGTGCAGTTTGAAGTTGGAATGTTGCTGGTATAGCCGTACCAGGTAAATTACTAGCTATTGGGGTTATTTTGTCCCAAACTGTACCTGTAACAGTACCAGTTGCCGCTGCTTTATACCAGTTACCCGCTACATAATACAGCGTCACACCAGCTACTACAGCAGTTGCAGCACCAGCTAACAGTGTTCCAGTACTAATAGTCGGAACATTATCCGGATTAGAAGGAATCATAGCTTGTCTAAATGATGCTAAGTTATCAGAAAGACTACCACCTTCATTATAATTAAAGTCAATTCCTAGTTGTTGCGCAGCTGCATTTAAAATATTAATTGTATCTGCATCTTTATCTGCTGCTTCGCCTAATCCTGAATTATTTGGATTACGATTATTATTTGTATTAACCGTACTCCAATCTAAAATTGCTTTTACTATATCTTCTGTGTTTCCTGTATTCTGTGCTTTGACTATTGCATTTGACAAGTCACTGTACATCTTCATTTGCTGATCGTGCATCAATCCATTATTTACGATACCCGATACAGCGGTTGATGCGCCTGTCTGACCACTACCACCTGCAATTTCGGATGCAGCTGCCCCAATGATCGCACTGGCCCATTGCTGCAAATCAGGAGATAAATTTTGAAGTTGTCCGTGTATAGCTTCACTTACCCCAGCGCCTACTGCCCCAGAACCAAAGCTATTGCCACCAAGATCAGACATAATACCGCCGGCTAAAGCGTGTAGAGCTATTTCATTCGCTCCACCTGGAGCCCATGCATCTCTCCGGGCTAAAGCTTCGTTATATGCGTCCGTTTCCGGTGTAGCATTTGCAAGATCAGACGCTGCTTTTTTGTATTGTGAAAGTGCCAAATCACCAATTGCTTTATATGCTACTTCGCCAAATAATTGAGCTAATTCCTGTTTTTCCTGAACTGTCTTTTTATCAAATATCTGGTCGAGTGCATTTAAAGCACCGGCGGGGTCACGACTTAAACCACTCAGATCCTGATTCGGATTACTCCTGACTTCAATAGTTCCGGGTGAAATAGCTGATTGGGTTGTACTTGAGGCATCCCCACTAGCTGATACTCCAAGATTAGGCGTTAGTCCCAGGTCTTTCTTTTCTACGTCGTTACCATTCGCATCTTTTCCTGCTGCGTAGCCAATACCTTTGCTGCTTGCTGAATACTCCGCCTTATTCTCAATATCCGAGTAAGTCAGCGTATCGGTACTGAGCTTATTCTTATCCGGCGTAGCCTCGCTGCTAATCACCGCACCCTTCAGGTCGGTATTCTTCCCCACATAAATATCAAAGCCTTCCGCCCCGGCAAAAATCCCTGCCTGACCGGTGACACTGTCATAGTTGGAGTTGGTCTTGCCGGTATTGAAGGAGCCCGTTGTACCGCTGATCTTGCCGGTGCCGAAACCAATGCCGGTGCTTTGATTGTTCGCCGTGTAGTCATCGCTGTCCTGCGTGCTGGCGAGGTTGAGGTTGCCGCCGATGTCGGCCACGACTTTGTCGCCTTTGACCTGGGAACCGATAATGTTGGTGTCGTTGCCGGATTTGAGGGTTACGGTGCCGGCGGCGTCGATGACGCTGCCGGTATGGGTTACCGTGTTGCCGTTTTCCGTGCCGTGGCCGGAGCCGAAGCCGCCGGTCAGGCCGGTAAAGTTGCCGTCAAGGCCGAAGGATGCTCCCAAGGACCAGGAGGAGGAACTGGTTTTGCCGTCGATCTGTTGTTGGTTTTGGGCGGCGTCCAGGTTGAGGTTTTGCTTGGCGTCGAGCAGGACGTCGATGGCATGGATGTTTGTCGCTATCAGGTTGATATCCCCGTCGGTGGCAGTGATGTTGACGTTGCCGCCGGCGTTGATGTTGGACGGGTTGACGGTTTCGGCGTGGGTTGTTTGTTCGGCGCTCATTTGGCTGCTGCCGATGCTGACGCCGACACCCACTCCTTTTGTCAGGTTGCCTTTGAAGTCCTTCAGTTTCTCAAGATCTTTAACGGCTTTGTACTCATACAGCGTTTTAAGCCGGTCATCCTGTACCTGGCCCGAGCGCTGGATGTCGTTATAAGCACCCGTGGCAGCATCGATTACGCCGCCGCCTAAGGATACACTCAGGCCGCTTTGCTTGAATTCGTATTTGTACTGGCTGTCGTAGGTGTTTACTGTGTTGTCGATGGTGACATTTTTGCCGCTGATGTTGGTGTCCTGGCCGCTGATAATTGTAGTCCCGGCGCTGTTGACTTGGTTGCCGGCAATGAGGTTGACGTTGCCGTCGATGGAGCCGATGGTGCTGCCGGCTTGCTCCATGGTTTGTTGATCGAGGGTGGTTTTTTCGCTTTTGCTGCCGATGGTGAAGCCGAGGCCGCCGCTGCTGAAGAGGCCGGAGGTTTTTTGCTGGCGCATGTGTTCTTCCTGGGAGGTTTGTTGGGCGGCGGTAAGGGTAATGTCGTTGCCGGCCTGCAGGGTTACGTCATGGGTGGCGGCTACGTTGCTGCCGCTGATGTTGATGTCCCGGCCGGTTTGGACACTGATGCTGTCGGCCGAAAGGGTGGTGCCCTGGCTTAGGGTTTCCTGAACTTGGTCGTGGGTGGTGTAGGTGGTGCTGGAGAAGAAGCCGCTGGTGCCTTTGTGCTGATGGTTTTCCTCCACATTGTCGCTGCTCTGGCCTGCTGTCAGGTTGACGTCGCGGCCGGCGGTGAGGGTGAGGGGGCCTTGGCTGTCCAGGTAGGCGGCTCTGGCGTTGAGGTCATTGCCGGCTTGCAGTTCGGTGCTGCCCTGGGTTTGGATGGTGGTGCCGGTTTCGCTGCTGAAGCTGTCGCTGCGCCGGTTGTTGCCATCCCAGACCAGGCGGTTGCTGCCGCTTTGCCCGACGGTGCCGAGGTTGAGGTCCTGCCCGGCGGCAAGGGTGGTTTGGCTGTCGGTGCCGCTGTTGTTGATTTCGGCGGCGGTGAGGTTGACGTTGCGTTGGGCGCTGGCCAGGAGCAGCCCGTTGCTGCCGGTGACGTAGAGGCCGGCGATTCGGTCGATGACGGTGCGGCTGCCGTTGTCGTTGGCCGCGGCCGTGGTGGTGGTGACGAGATTGAGGTCTCTGCCGGCCTGGGCGGTAAGGCTGCTGACGGCTTCCAGCCGCCCGCCGATGTTGTCAAGGTCGGTTCGGGCTTGCAGGTCCAGGTTGTTGCCCCGGATGCTGCCGCCGAGGTTGCGGATGTTTTCGGCGGTCAGAGCGACCAGGTTGTTGCCGGCGATGCCGCCGCTGTTGGTGAGGTCGCCGCTGAGGTTGAGCTTTACGTCATAGCCGGAGAGCAAAGCTCCTGAGGCAGCTAGGTCGCCTTCTTTGAGGGCGCACACGTAGAGTTGGGGTACCAGCGCCCGCGTTGTTTGGCCGTCCGGCAGGATCACGTCTTTTTCCACCAGCCAGACCAGGTCGCTTGTCAGTTCGGCCATCTGGTCTTCGGTGAGGGGTGTGCCAACGGTCAATTGGTGGTCTTGGGCATAGGCTAAGGCGTTGTTCAGCAGGGCTTGGTACTGGTCCTGGTCGTTGGTGAAGTCTTTGAGGAAACGCCTGCCGGTGAGTTGTGTTACTTGTTGCTGGATCATTTTTTGTTCATAGAAACCGTCGCCTAACCGTGGGGGCGGGTCGCCGCGTTGGAAGGAAAGGTTGTTGAGCAGGTATTCGGAGGAAAGCCATTGCTGGTTGTTGGCGAATTGGGGGTCTACCCCGAACAGGAAGTTGTTGTTGGGGTTTTTGTTGATTGTAAAGAGGCTGTTGTTGGCTAGCTGGATGTTAACTCCGCCCGTGCGGATGATTTTGCCGGTAGGGGTCGTAACCTGGACGCCGGGTAGGACGGCAGCGCCGCCGGGTGTGACGACTGCGGTGCCGGCTGTGGCGCCGGCTGCGACGGCAGTGACGCCGGCGGTGACGGCAGCGCCGCCGTTAGTGGCGACACCGGCAGGATTTGCTCCGGCTGCCGTTTGCTGGACGCTGCCGCTTGATCGGTCGCCTGGTTTGGCGCTGTCTAGTGATGGGGCCGCGTTTTCTTGATACTCCCCTTCCGCCAGTGTGATATTCTGAATCACGTCTGGCGGGTTATACCCGGTTGAACTGCTGCCGGTATCATCGCGGCCGCGGCGGTGGTTGCGCCAGTAGGAGGTGACGGTGCCGCTGTCGGTAGTGATGCGCTGTCCCTCGAAGCCGATGTTGTTTAAGGCGCCAATGCTGCCGCTTATGGTGCCGCCGGCGATGATTTTGCTCTTGTCGTTGGTGACGGTGTCGGCGATGATTTGCATGGCGCCGCCGGATAAGATTTGACCGGGGTCGGAGGTTTCTACTTTGCTTTCCATTGTCGTCCGGGTGTAACGGTAGGCCAGCCAGCTCTCAAATCCGCCTGCGGGAGTTTGGAGATGGTCGGATTCGTCGTTATAGATGTAGACGCCGGGGGTGCCGGCAAGGTAGCGGTTAGGAGATCCGCTACCTTGGTATTCTTCCATTTGTTGTTCCTGGGTTTTTTCTATGACGGTGCTGAAGTGTTCGTTGGTGTTGTTGATTTCATGGCTAAAGAGGCTGAGATTGCCCCGGGCTTCTATGGTGGCGCTGTTGTTGTTGACTACGGCTGCCTGGCCGGTTGCTGTTTTGTCTGCCGCCAGGCTGCCCCCGACAGCCATGTCGCCGTCACTGTAGATGAGGGCGTGTTCCCGGTTAACAAGGGTCTGGGCGCCTATATCCAGGCGATTGCGGGCGGCGATGGCGGGCGCCGTGCCATTTTCCACATCGTTGGTGAGGGTATTGGCCTCAATGGCCAGTTGGTCGCCGTAGATACGGCCGGTTCCCAGATTGTTGAGGGTTCCTGCCTCGATCAGGGTTGTGCCGCCGTCAATGAGTCCCCGGTTGGTAAGGGTATCGGCGGCAACGGCGGTGTTTTTGCCGCTGATTTGACCGTCTACGGTGTTGTCGATGCTGCCGGCGATGACGGTAAGGCTGTTCCCGGCTTGAAGGGCTGTTTTGTTGGTGAAGGCGCCGGCGGTTTCCAGTTTGAGGTCGCCGTTGGCTTCCAGTTCACCGGTGTGGGTATAGTCTTGGGTGAGTTTAATGGTAAGATCGCCCTGGCTTACGATTTTGCCGTCGCCTGTGAGGCCGGCGCTGTTGATATTGAGTTGCTGCCCGGCGATCAATGTTCCGCCGCTGTTGTTGATCTGCAGGGTCTTGTTGTCCAGGTTGGCATCTTGCAGGGTAAGGGTTTTTCCGGCAGAGACCAAGCCCTGGCTGTTGTTGATCTGACCGCTGCCGGTCAGGGTCAAGGTTTCGTTGGCCCGGATGGCGCCCTGGCTGTTGTCGATTTGGGCGGCGGTAAGATTTACCGACCGGCCTTCGATCCCCTGGTTTGTCTCCTGGGTATTGGTGTTGTCGATGGCGGCGGCGCGGATGGTGAGGGTTTGACCGGCCCGCACCAGGCTTTGCGCATTGCGGAATGTGCCGCCGAGTTGGATGCCTACATTGCCCAGGGCCTGGATTTGTCCGCCCTGGTTGTTTAGCGAGGCGGCGGTGATGTCCATTGCCCCGGCGCTGGTCAGCAGACCGCCCTGGCTATTGTTGATGTCGGCGCTTTTTACTGTAAGTGTATTTTCGCCGTAAATGTAGCCGGCCTGGTTGGTAAGGCTGCCGGTGAGCAGGTTGACGCTGCCGCGGCCAATGATACCGCCGGTGGCGCCGGAATTGGTGTTGGCAAGGGTTTGCCCGCCGGTGTCGAGGATGAGATCGCCTGCTGCCTGAACCAGGCCGGCTTCGTTGATAAAGATGCCGCTGCGGATGGTGGCCGGGCCGGCGGCGGCGATACTGCCGCGCGTGTTGTCAGTCCGTTGGTTATTGGTGTTGACGTCCAGGCTGCCGCCGAGGATGACACCTTCTGTGTTGTTTAAGCCAATGGCGAAGATGCGGGTTTCCTTTTGGGCTTCCACCCGCCCTGCCGTGTTATCAAGAATACCGGTGGTTGCGGTGACGTCGGCTTGCCCCTGTACGGCGGCGATGGTACCCTGGGTGTTGTGGATCCGGCCGGCGCTGACGGCGACGTTTTGGTTGGCCGCCAGTAGTCCTTGCGTATTGGTGATGTCTTGGGTAACCGTTGCGCTTAAGGTTTGACCGGCGGTAATTTGTCCCTGGCTGTTGTTGAGGCTGTCGGCGGTTATGGTTGTGCTGCCGCCGGCACTGATGATTCCCGCCTGTCCGTTATATAGGCTGTTGTTGATGCTGCCGCGGGCATCAAGGACCAGATTGTTATTATCAAGCCCGGAGGTTTGGATGCTGCCTCCCTGGTTGATAAGTTCGCCGACTTTTATCTTGGCGGCGCCATTGGCGGCAATCTTGCCGCCGCTGTTGTCGAGGGTATGGGCTGCGGTTATGGCGGCTTCTTCGCTGCCGGTCTGCAGGATGCTGCCGCCTCGGTTGGCTATGTCGGCGGCGGTTATGGTTACTTGACCCGCCTGGATTTGTCCGCCCTGGTTGTTTAGCGAGGCGGCGGTGATGTCCATTGCCCCGGCGCTGGTCAGCAGACCGCCCTGGCTATTGTTGATGTCGGCGCTTTTTACTGTAAGTGTATTTTCGCCGTAAATGTAGCCGGCCTGGTTGGTAAGGCTGCCGGTGAGCAGGTTGACGCTGCCGCGGCCAATGATACCGCCGGTGGCGCCGGAATTGGTGTTGGCAAGGGTTTGCCCGCCGGTGTCGAGGGTGAGATCGCCTGCTGCCTGAACCAGGCCGGCTTCGTTGATAAAGATGCCGCTGCGGATGGTGGCCGGGCCGGCGGCGGCGGCGATACTGCCGCGCGTGTTGTCAGTCCGTTGGTTATTGGTGTTGACGTCCAGGCTGCCGCCGAGGATGACACCTTCTGTGTTGTTTAAGCCAATGGCGAAGATGCGGGTTTCCTTTTGGGCTTCCACCCGCCCTGCCGTGTTATCAAGAATACCGGTGGCCGCGGTGACGTCGGCTTGCCCCTGTACGGCGGCGATGGTACCCTGGGTGTTGTGGATCCGGCCGGCGCTGACGGCGGCGTTTTGGTTGGCCGCCAGTAGTCCTTGCGTATTGGTGATGTCTTGGGTAACTGTTGCGCTTAAGGTTTGACCGGCGGTAATTTGTCCCTGGCTGTTGTTGAGGCTGTCGGCGGTTATGGTTGTGCTGCCGCCGGCACTGATGATTCCCGCCTGTCCGTTATATAGGCTGTTGTTGATGCTGCCGCGGGCATCAAGGACCAGATTGTTATTATCAAGCCCGGAGGTTTGGATGCTGCCTCCCTGGTTGATAAGTTCGCCGACTTTTATCTTGGCGGCGCCATTGGCGGCAATTTTACCGCCGCTGTTGTCGAGGGTATGGGCTGCGGTTATGGCGGCTTCTTCGCTGCCGATCTGCAGGATGCTGCCGCCTCGGTTGGCTATGTTGGCGGCGGTGATGGTTACTTGACCCGCCTGGATTTGTCCGGCGGTTCCCCCGGCATTTTTGTCATTATTAAAGGTCTTGGCAGCGCTGATGTCAAGCTTGTCGCCCACATCCAGGCTTGCGCCCGTATGGGTGATGTCTCCTGTTGTGGCGCGAAGGGCGGCACTGCCTCCTGCCTGGTTCACGGCCCCGGTCAGGTTAATGGCTGTTCCTTGCAGGAGCATATTGCCGGCGGCTAGGTTTTGGCCGGTGGCGGTGAGGGTGTCTTGGGCAGCCACCGTGAGATTGCCACTGCCGCCAAGTTTACCTTCACGGGTAACGCCTGCCCCAAGGGTACCGCTGGAGGATACGGTGTTGGCCGTAATGCCGGTGTTGCCGCCGGCGGTGATGGCGCCGGTATTGGTGAGGGCGCCGCCGGCGCCAATGGCAGCATCTTGGCCGGCATAGACGGTACCTTGGTTATTTATATCGCCTTGGGCGGCGAGGGTGATGTTTTGATTGGCGGTGGTCGCGCCGGCCAGGTTGATGACGCCGCCGCTGTTGATGGCAAGGGCGCCGCCGGCAGCGATGGTGCTGGCCTCATTACTGTCCAGTCTTTCCCCTACATTGATGGTTATGTTGTTTTGGGCGGCAAGGGTGCCGGTATTGGTGAGGGCGCCTTGGGCGGCAAGGGTTGCATCTCGGCCGGCGTAGACGGTACCTTGGTTATGAATGTCGCCTTGGGCGGTGAGGGTGATGTTTTGATTGGCGGTGGTTGAGCCGGCCAGGTTGATGACGCCGCCGCTGTTGATGGCAAGGTCGCCGCCGGCGGCGATGGTGCTGGCCTCATTACTGTCCAGTTTTTCCCCTACCCGGATGGTTAGGTTGTTTTGGGCGGTGAGGGTGCCGCTTTGATTGTTGACTGTATTGGCTGTGAGCTCGGCCTTTCCGTTGCTACCGATTTGGCCGCCTTGATTGTTGATGTCCTGACGGACGGTGATGGTCAACAGGCCGCTATCCAGGTTGGCCACCCGACCGTTTTCATTTTGCAGGGATCGGGCTCTTATATTCAGTCCCTGGCCGGCCTCGATGGTTCCCCGCCGGTTGTGGACGGTGTCGGCAGCCGCTATTTTCACCGCGCTGCCGCCGCGAATGACACCGGTTTCATTGATTAGACCGGAACCGAGGCGGATGTCCATGTCTTTTTGGCTGTTGATTTGGCCGCTGGAGTTGTCAAGGTTTTGGGCGGTGAGGGTAAGTTGTCCGTTCGTGTCAATTTGTCCCCCGGTGTTGAGGGTGTCTCCTGCCGTCTTGAGTGTTAGGTTTTGGGCGCCGGCATGGACGATTGACCCTTTGGTGTTGATGAGGTTTTGAGCTTCGATTGTCAGGTTGGCGCCGTTGGCGCCGATTTGTCCGCTGGTGTTTATCGTGTCGCCGCTTGTCCGGATGGTTAATTCTTGTCCACCGGCATGGATGATTTTCCCTGTAGTGTTATTTAGTTCTGCGGCCTCTATTGTCAGTTTGTCGCCGTGAGTCCCAATTTCTCCCTGGGAGTTGTTGATCGTGCCTTGAGCTGTTATCAGGGTGGTTTTTGTTCCGGTTTGGCTGATTACGCCGCCCATGTTGCTGACGGATCCGGCGGTTATGGTGATTTGGTCGGCCTGGAGCTGTCCTTTGGTCCCGATGGGGTTTTGGTCGTTGTTGAGTGTTCCGTTAGCTTTGGCGTTAAGGCTGCCCATGGCTTGTATTGTCCCGCCGGTGTTGGCAATGTCCCCTGTCCGGGCTGTGAGGTTTATGTTTTGACCGGCGTAGGTGTTGGCGCCGCTTAAGTCGACGGCTGCGGCCCGAATGGTTAGATTACCGGCGGCTGTGTTCTGCCCGCCGGCTTTTGTGCTGCCGGTTGTTGTGATGTTGATGTCGCCGTTTGGGGCGATGGTTCCGTCGCTATTTATGCCGGCGCCGATTGTGCCGGTTGAGTCAACGGCAGCTGCGGTAAGGGTGGTGTGCTCTCCGGCGGCAATGAGTCCGGCGTTGGTGAGTCCGGCCGGGGTGGTAAGGTTGACGCTTTTTGCGGCGTATACTAGGTCCTGGGTATCGAGGCCGCCTTGCGCGGAAATATAGATATTTTCCCCGGCGGTTGTGTTGCCGGCAAGGGTGACTTTGCCTTCACCGGTGACGGTTAGGTCGCCGGTGATTGCCGAAATTATTCCCTGGCTGTTCACCCCTACCCCTTGTTCGGTGCCGACAAGGTAGATTTTGTTGGCGTACATGCCGCCTAAAGCGCCTACGTCTATGGCTACGGCGGGTTTGTTGCTGGCGGCGCTTATTTTATCTGTATAGAGTGTGTCGTATTGGACTTCATTTGTGCCGGTAACGACGTTGAGTTCGTTGGCCCAGATACCGGCATTGGCGGTTACCGCCCGGCTGATGAGGTCCACCCGGTCGGTGTCGCCGCCGTTGAGTCCGGCACCGTCAATGCTGATTTGGCCGCCGCTTACCCGGAAGGCGCTTAGGCTGCCGTCGCCGCCGAATACCGGGGCGCCGGTGGTGAGGGTGGCGTGGCTGGTGTTGATAAAACCGGCTCCATTTACAAAGATGCCGTTAGGGTTGGCCAGAATGAATTCGGCTTTTTGGCCGGCGATTTCGGTATAGCCGTTCAGATGGCTGGCTTGGGGCCCGCTGACTTCGCTTAAGATAATTCTGGCTGATCCTTTGAGCAGGAACGGATTGCCGGCGATATAGCCGGCTAACTGGGTGTTTATTATGTCGCGGGAGTTGTTTAGTATGAGTCCCTGGGAAAAGACGTCGAATTGCCGAAAGATGTTGCGGGATACGCCGGCGGCTGACGGGGTGGTGATTTGGACGACCGGCAGGCCGTTGGCGGTGAATTCTACGTAGGGCCGGTTGCTTCCCGGCGCGCTTTTGTCAACGATGGCGCTGGCGCCGGCCAGGGTTGGCTGGCACAGCTGCAGGATGGCGGTGAGCCAGATCAGCCATTTTTTTAGGCTTTGGCACCCGAAGGCGGATGTGTGGCCAGGACGTTTTGGGTTAAGCATGGTTTTCACCTCTTTGTTGTTTATTGGTTACAGGAGATAGGTAAGATTAAAGCCAAAGGTAAGATTTTCGGTTTTGTAGCCGGCCGGTTTTTTCACCGGCCGGCCGGCGAAGACGTCATAGCTGCCGTTCTTGACTTGGCCGCGAAAGCCCAGGGTCATACCGGCCAGTTCGGTTCCCGCCAGGTATTGGGTGTAGGGTCCGTAAACCCGGCCATAGTCCAAGCCCAGATAGACTTCGTCCCCTTTTTGGTTGAGCGGCATTCCCAGTTCGTTACGCAGGTACCAGCCTTGCTCGGCGGTCAGAGTCTGTTCGCCGTCAAAGCCGCGCACGGTGTAGCGGTTGCCGATGCTGAAGAACTCGGAGGGAAATAGGGTGTCCCTGGTGGTCTGGCCGCGCAGCTCCAGGGAGTACCGCCCTTCCCGGTTGCCGATTTTCACCGGTGTGGTCAGGTTGATATCGGCAGTCCAGATTTTATAACGGGTGGTTTCGGGGAAGTATTCCAGGTCCGTTTGGGCATGAAACCAGGGGGTGCCCCACTTGTAGGCCAGTTCGGCGTCGATGACCGTCTGGCCGCGATATAAGCGGTGCAGGAGTGCTGCTTGGGCGACGGTTACTTTTTTGCGCTGCACTTCGATTTCGGTGTCGTCAATATAGCTTCTGGTTTCTTTGCGGCTGACCCGGAATTCCAGACTGGTTTTGCTGGTTTGATCCCGCCTGATCAGGCGCTGGATGCGCAGTTCCTGGCTGTCGCTCTTGCCGGAGGAGGTGAAGGTCTGGTTATATCCTTGAATGTTTTGGTGGTAGTTGTAGCTGTTGGCTGCCAGGGTAAAGGTCCAGTAGCCGTAGGGAAAGGAGTAGTAGAGGCTGCTGCCCCGCGTGCCGTGGAATTGGTCTTCCCGGTCGACGTCCTTGTTGAAGGATACGTTGAAGAGGTCATTGATGCCGAACAGGTTGTCCACGGCGGCCGTGACCGAGGATTGCAGCTTGCCGGTTTCCCGGCTGCCGGAGTTGTCCAGGGCAAAGAGGAGTTTCCAGGGCTTAGCCTGTTTCAGGGTGATGAGGATGTCGCTTTCGCCGGGTTTGCCGCCAGGGGCGATTTTGAAGTCCACGTCCTGAGAGGGTACTCGTTTCATTTGTTCCAGGCCTTGTTCGATGTTGCGAAGGTTGAGGAGATCGCCGGGACGGGTGGGAAAAGCCGTTTGCCAGTTGCCGCGCATGGCCGGGTCGGCGAAACGGATGTGCCGGATGGTACCGGGGATGAGGGTGAGTTTGAGGGTGCCGGTTGACAGGTCCTGTTCCGGGATGCCGATGCGGGTGGTAACGTATCCTTTGTCAATAAAGGCTTCGGTCAGGCGCTTGACTATGAGATTGATTCCTTGTTTGCCGACTCGCTGCCCGTGATATTGGTTGAGGATGTTTTTGGCCCACGAAAAGTGATCGACCTTGTCTCCTTCGAGGACAAGGTCGTTGATGAGGAAACTGGGTTCCTCGGGGGGTAAAACGGTTGTTTTCTCAGCCGGCGACTGCTGTTGTAGAAATACGTCTTTCTCCTGTCCCTTGCGTTGCCGTTCCCAGGCTTCCGCTTGGGAACGCCGTTTCAGTTCTTCCTTGTCGGCAGGGTCGATTTCTTTGGCCTGGCAGATAGCGGTGACAGAAAATAGGATGATTGCCGCCAGGGCCATCCTGGCCTTATTTGATTTTAAAATTCTGGTGATTGCATCACAGCATCCTTGCTTGTTCATGCTCGCCTCCCTGGCAATTATAATGAATTTTAGCGTATTATGCATGAATTCATTGTTTATAACAGGTCTTCCAATATTATCCTAATATCACTTTATTTATAATACCAAAGTTTTAATCCTGTTTCTATAGGACTTTCGTCCAGTTTTATGCTTTAAATGTTAATTTAATATTAAACTTAAAGAAAACACCTGCCGGTTCGTCCAGCAGGTTCGTTCTTTAATTCTAGCTATAGTATTCCATATTCACCCACATTGGGAAATTACAGAAAACAACCAATGGCGAAACAGCAATAAAAAGTTTTTTATCCCCGTAAAAGTAGCAGCCAAAAAGTTTCGCGGCAAATTTCTCCACCACAGTACTAATCTCTAAAACCCTTGCTTCAAGCCTCTATTAAATCAGGCGCAATATCATCGCCTTATCTTCCGGCTCGGCGAACCCACATTTTCCATATAGCGGTTCTCCCATTTTTGTTGCATTGAGAAACAACCTGCTTATTTGCTTTTCTTTGGCCTTTTCAATTATAAAGTCCATTAGTCCTTTGCCGTAGCCTTTACTCCTGTATTCCGGATAAGTAAAGACATTTAATACATGACCTTGGGTTCGGATTATTGGCTGATATAATGGCGGTAAACTGTAAACAAACAATCCGGCCCCACAAACAGTCTTTTCATCAATAAAACCGATAAAGCCAAAATATTGATTTTTGGCAATAAGGCCGGAAAAATAATCTTTTGTAAGGCGGCTTACTTCTGCAATCAAACGACTATCATTACATGGTTTAATATCGAGGATAAAATCGATTCTTAATTTTACCAACAAATCCAAATCATCCATGGTTGTCTCTCTATACTTAACTGAACTCATTTTCTCGTTTCTCCTATCCTGGTAAATCCGCCTCGCTCGGTTTATTAGCGCAAATAAAAAATCAGTTATTCCTTAGTCGCAATAGGTTTTTACCGCTTCAACATTGTCACTGTTGGATTGAGCGTAATGCTGCCGCCGCAAGCCATTGTCGACGACGGCAGCCTTGCCTCCACATGCGGGATTACGGTTTACAAATTATTTCTGCAATGTAAGTGTCCAATATATTGGCGGCATGCGCCGGGCGTATCACCACGGCCGTATCGGCGCCCTTACCGGTACCGCCAATGGCAATGATGTCTTCGCCAAAGGGAATTAACCCTGCATCAAGGGCCATGACGGCAATCTCCACGGTAACCTTAACCCCCTGGCCAAAGATTTTGAGCGTATTCGCTATGATCTCAACGGGATAAATCCCGCCGAATTTCCGGCTAATTCCCCGCTCTGCCCCTGATAACACATGAGTGGTTGTCAATATTCTTACATTTTTCCCAGTCAGCAGCTCACGTTGTTCAGGAGCCAGTTCATGTACGCCCGGCTCTTTAAAACCGTTGGCATGAGTAACACATACCACGTTCTCAACTTTTCCCGCAAACAATTCAGCCGTTTTGCCGCTGTTGGACGCCACCACAATTGACTTGATGCCATATTCCTCAGCTTTTCGCAATGCTAATTCCACTGTTTTTTCAGTATGAATAACGCCTGCAGATTTCCAATACAAACCTCATCATCTCCATATTATAAATTTCTTTCAAGTCAGGGTTCGATCCTCCGCCCGCAAGAAAAAAGAAGGCTACACAAGGAGTATTTCCGACCGTATCTTATTCGATTGAACCGTCGATTAGCTTGCGGTCCTGATACAGCAGTTTATTCTCATTCATAATACCGTCTCCCAAGGCTGTCTCCAATCTTGTGTATTTACAACCCTAATTTATCACGGCCCCAAATAGCCATGTTTCTAATATTTTCATTACTGTCATTGCAGGCCTTGATAATATACTTATGATAATTTTCATCATTACTGTTCACCATGGCCCGTAAAGCGTTGCATTTCCAAATCCAGAGGCCGTCTTTTTTTATATACGAGAACCTCGGCTGCACAATGCTGAAAAACGTTCCTTCATCCATCTCTGCGATTTTCTCCAGGGTTATATATTCAGCCAATTCGTCCACCCTGGGAAAGGTATTGCCAGCATCCCATCTGTTCTTATTCAAAGGGCAAACATTCTGACAGACATCACACCCATACAGCCATGTTCCCATTTTAACCCTTAAATGCGCAGGTGTAAGTCCAGTTGGATAATAGGAGAGCTCTGCCACGCAAATACCTCTGTTCATCATGAACGGTTCGCACAAAGCCTGCGTCGGACAGGCATCTATGCATTTTCTGCAATTGGGCGGACAGATACTGCTTTTATTGGCCGGTTCATCATATTCCATTTCCTTATCAACTATCCATGTATTTATCCGTACCCATGACCCGAATTGGGTGTATATAAAATTGTTTTTGCCAAAAACACCCAAGCCTGCTTTTACTGCCGCCCAACGCGCTGCAACGCCGTCTTTGTGCATAAGCAGGCCAGCATCTTTCAAAAAGGAATCGAATGCTTTAGTATTGGAGTATTCCTGTGAATATTCCAGTCTGCTGTCAAATAAATATAGTTTACCGATGTATTTGCTCATTTTTTCCGGAATCTTGTATTTACCATATCTTCGGATGCAGACAATTATAGATTTTGCCCACGCAGCCCGGTCTTGCGGGTAAGCAAACTCATAAAGATCGTCATATAAGTGCCGATATTCGGGATAACGTACAATACGCTCATCAAGAGCAGTCACATATTCAGCAATGGGATCGGCTTTAATTATCCCGCATAAGTCATACCCTAATTCATATGCCTTATTTTTAATTCTTGTTTCTAAATGTTTTGAATCCATCTTTCTCCTCCTGACAGTAAGTGAACCGGCCTTGGTACATCGGCATCGGCCTGAAGTTAAGGACAAACAGCATCTATAATCTCCGCTAACGCCTTCAAGAAATACTCCATTTCCTCATCCGAACCAATACTCACCCTTAAAAAGTTGTCGATCCTGGGTTTGTTAAAATACCTTACCAGAATACCTTTCTCCCTTAACTGTTGATAGATATCGCCGGCGGAAGTTAGCGGGTGGCTGATAAAGATAAAATTCGCTTGCGAAGGTATAACAGTAAACCCTATTTCGAGCAGCCGAAAAATTGTTTTTTCCCTTGTAGCGATAACCTTTCGCCGGGTATTCTGAAAATACTCCTCGTCTGCAAAGGATGCCATCGCCCCGGCCAGCGCCACGCGGTCGAGAGTATAGGAATTGATGGAATTCTTCACTCGGTTGATACCTTCAATTAAATCTTCATGCCCCATGGCGAACCCTACCCGTAAACCGGCAAGCGAACGGGATTTAGAAAGAGTCTGTACGACTAGGAGGTTCGGGTAGTTGTTGATCAGTTTGACTGCCGACTCTCCGCCGAAATCAATGTAAGCCTCGTCAACGACAACCACTTGATTAGTGTTTTGCTTCAATATATCTTCAATGGATCCGAGTGTTATGTATTTTCCGGTAGGAGCATTGGGATTGGGAAAAATGATCCCGCCGTTTTTCTTGAAAAACTCTTTGATAGGAATGGAAAAATTTCCATCTAATGGAACAGGCCTGTAGTCGATATGAAACAAAGAGGCGTACACAGGATAAAAGCTATAGGTGATATCGGGAAACAGAATAGGCGAACCGGGGTTGAAGAACGCCAAAAAGACAAACGCCAGCAGCTCATCAGAACCATTTCCCATAAAAACTTGTTCCTTATTAGTCAGTCCGTAGTATTGAGCAATACATGAACGCAGTTCGTCGCAGGTAGGAGTAGGATACAATCTTATATTTTCATTTGCCGCCTGCTTCATAGCCTCCAGAACCTTAGGCGATGGGGGGTATGGATTCTCATTGGTATTTAATTTTATATAGGTTTTGTCTTTGGGTTGTTCCCCTGGAACATATGGCTCTATATTTCGAACTAGTCCACTCCAGTATTTACTCATTAATGATAGCTCCCCTCAACTATGTTTCAGATCCACTTAACTTTTCTTCCTACCGAATTTTATGGAACTTCAATGATTAGACGTCAGATCTTCATAGAATTTTGTCCATAAGGTGGACCCGGCAGCCTTGCATCAGAATCTAACTGTGCAAACCGGCTTTTCTTCCACCATAAACATCTGATTAATTATTTCCAGATAGGATTGGTCTGAAATCACCGCCAACCCATGCCGGCAAAGTTGTTTCACAGTGACTGCGCCCATTAAAAGTGAGGAGAATTCGCCGATGTTCAGCGACATGGCCACCTCATAATCATTCTCTTCCGAAACGGTAGCCCTGCCGCAATTGCAGTGGAGAATGACAGCCCCCGAGTTAGCAGGATAAAAGTTGTCTTCAACATCAATTCTCAATTTACAGCTCTGATGGCCAAAGTCGTGCTCTCGCAGCACTTGAAAAATACCTTTGATGTTAATAACCCGATACATGATCCCCAATCCTTGCTTATTGCATTCATGAGCAATACATGGCAGCAAATTTTCCGTACCATTGCGAGGATCAGCCAGCAAGTAATGAAATGATTCATCCTGGGTGTGTAAATAAATAGAACGTACCTGGTCGGACTGACTGTGCAAACAGGAAAACAGTTCCTGCGTCGCTGCCGGGGTTTCATAGATCATTTCGATGATTTCCATGTCATAAATCATGGGGGATTTCCCCGGCTCCGGTACAAATTTGAAGGCAACATACCCCCGAAGCTGCCCATCTTGTCCATAGCCTATCACCCTAATCCCCGGATCACGAAAAAACCTCTCCATCATGACGGAATCCTGTTCAATCATGCCGTGTGTCTTGGCAGAAACACGGTTATGGCAAGACACCAGTAACGGGATGTCCTGCTTGGTGCAGAATCTTAGATTCTGCTTTGTATGGCCGTGGGGCAGACTTTCCGGTTTTACCCGGTATAAATTCGTTTTGGTGCCGTAGCCAAAGCCCATTTTTTTATAGAAATCAGGCCGGAATGGGTGCAGTGCCGCCAAAACATACTCCTTGCTCCGGTAATGATTTATAAAAAAAGTGATAATTTCTTTGGCGACTTTTTTTTTCTTATGGAGAAAATCCGTAGCTACTGAGCCTATGCCTCCCAACGGGATTCTGGTGTCGTGAAACCGGAGGGTAAAATCGTACAATTGCATGCCGCCGACCAAACCGCCGTCTTGGAATACACCATAAAATTTTCGGATAGGATCCTCCTTCTGAAGCTGTATGAATCGTTCTTCCATCTCCTGATGTGGGAAAGGCACAATTGAATAGAAGCCGGGATAAGCGGTTCCCTGCAATTGAACATAACCAGGAAAATCCGTCTCATCGAGTTTACGAATTAGCATGGCGCCCTCCTTATTTTTTCCTTTAAATATTCCTTCACTTGCCGGAAAATTTCATCCTTGGCTAATTATTTGACCGTAGCTCTCCTCACAGCCCTGCTTGCAAATCATCAAGAAACTGGCGGGCAAAACCCTCCTTCTCGCTGTAAATGCTTTGTGCCTCCGGCAGAAAGCAAGACGCCTTGCCCAAAATATTTTTTTCAATATACTTAATGGTCTGTTCCAAACTTTGTCCCCTTACAGTGCCTGTAATCAGCGATTTTACTATCAAATACGTTTTCCCGCCTTCGATTAAATGGGCATCATGAAGGATCTTGCCTTCCAGAGAATTCGGGATCTGGTCTTTTTTGGATTCCCAAGAAACTTGAACGATTTTATCGACCTGTTCTGGCGGTATGCCTCGGCTTGCGAGATATTCTCTTATTGGCTCTTCCTGGCAGTCAATAAGTCCGTGAAAATAACTCCCGTATATAATTAAATCTCCATTAACCTGCCCTTTATAATATTTCATTAGACTTTGAGCTGCTTTGATCATTCTGTATATATGGGAAAGATTATGCATCTCATCCTTGTTGCTGTAAAACGGAGATGCAAACTCCAGAAGCTTATCCAAGTTAACCATCAGCCTGCCCTCCAAAAAGTAATCGGAATTCTCCCTTTATACTTAAGAAACTGTTTAGCAAAACTCTCCTTTTCATTTCTCTTCTCACTGTACGTTCTTTGTGCTTCCGGCAGACAGCATGACAGCATTCCTAAAATATGACTTCCTTTTTCATTTTAAATTATAGGCTGTAAAAAATATCCTCGTAAAGGGAAATAATATGTTCCCGTCTTTCTGAACTTCATATTCCTTTTCAACAATCTTCAGCACATCATTGGCGAATTCAGCTCTTAGATTATCGTTTGGCAATTCATCAAGATAAGGTCTCATTCCTGTAGATTTATACCAATCAATTATATTCCGGTGGCTGCTCATGACATGATAGTAGTTTGTTCGCCATAAATAAACCACCGGCGTTAATTTGCATAGAATATCATAATAAAATTGCGGCGAGTAATAAAATATCTGCTGTTTAGCTGATTCCAGGTATTTTTCCCACTTTTTATTACTTACTGTCGTTTTAAGCGCTTTATTGATTGCCATCTCGCTGACATTGGGAATCTGTATTGCTAAGACTCCTTTTGCATTAAGCATGAAAAACAGTTTGCGAAGTAAACTTTCATGATTTGGAATCCACTGAATTGCCGCATTCGAAAAAACGATATCAAATTTCCCCAAATGCGTTAAATCTGTGCTTGCATCCGCTGGAACCCATTCTATATCCGGTAAATTGGCCTTTGCCTTTTCTATCATATTGGGTGAATTATCTAAGCCGATAATATAAGCTTTGGGCCACTTAATTTTAAGCTCTTTGGTACTATTTCCGGGACCACAGCCAATATCCAGTATACGTGAAGGTTCCTCTATTTCGATTCTCGCCGCTAAATCCTTAACAGGTTGCGTGCGTTCTTTCTCAAACTTCAAGTATGAGTCCGGATTCCAATCCCCCACGAAAACTCCTCCCTCATGTTGCAAATTTTATGACAGTCGCGTTATTCCGCTGCGTCAGCCTGTATTCTCCAATTCCAAAACAACTTCCTTGAGCATATCCTTAATAGGAATGTGTTGTGGACATGCCTCTTCACACCGGCCGCATTTCACACAGTTGGATGCTCTTTGCTGTTCTTTCAGGAAGTTATTGTAACGGAGCCTGGCAGTCTTGTGATCATTGTAAATAAGCGCGTTATTTAATTGCAGAAAACAAATAGGAATGTTCACGCCCTGGGGACATGGCATACAGTAATGGCAGCCGGTGCAATCAACCTTGGTCCGGGCCTGGTATATGCTTTTTACTTCCTGAATCAGCGCCAGTTCCTTATCAGTCAATGACTGGGCAATTCCTTCGCTGGCAATCCTGATATTCTCCACGACATGCTCCATTTCCGTCATGCCGCTAAGCACCACATTAATTTCCGGCTTGTCCCAGAGAAACCGCAATGCCCATTCCGCAGGAGTTCTTCCAATATCTGCCGCATCCCAAATTTTTTGTACATTTGCCGGCAGTCTTGCGGTTAAACTTCCGCCGCGTAAGGGTTCCATAATGATTATCCCTAAATCCTTAGCCGCGGCATATTGCAATCCCTGGCGCCCGGCTTGATAGTTTTCATCCATATAATTATATTGTATCTGGCAGAAAGACCAGTCATAGGAATCCACGATTTCCCTAAACAGCGGGAATTGATCGTGAAAGGAAAACCCGGCATATTTTATCCTGCCATCCGCGAGGGCAGCTTCTAAAAAACCCGTGACATCCAAATTACTGAGAATCTTCCACTTATCGGCATTCATGCCGTGCAGCAGATAAAAATCAATATGATCGGTTTGCAGCCTTTCCAGTTGGTGGTCGAGATAACGGTCCATGTCGTCCCTGGTCTTAATTAACCAAGAGGGCAGCTTAGTCGCCAAGTAAATATTTTTCCGTTCATGTTTTAGGGCTTTTCCCAGAAAAACTTCGCTCATGCCGGCATGAAATTGAATTTCCGAGTGGTAGACATAGGCAGTATCGAAATAATTAACACCATTACGGAGCGCGTAATCCACCATAGCGGTCGCTTTCTCTTCGTCAATAAGGTGGTTCTTACCGTTGATTACAGGTAAACGCATGCAGCCAAAACCAAGTATGGAGGCTTTCTGCCCGGTCTTGCCAATTTGTCTGTACAGCACACTGTTCTCCTCCTTTGCCGAAGTATAATATTGGACCTTGATCCACTGTCTGAATTTCTCTGTTGATTCTTTTTATTTTATGTATTCAGAATACCTGATATATTGACTACATAATCTATTGTCCGGAATTATATAAATCCTATATAATGGGAGAATAGGCGCCCCCCATAACTGCTGATTAGTATTAAACTAAAGGCAATATTACCGAAGGGTAGTTTTGTCTTTAGTTTTATTTTTACGGAAATTCAGTGTTCCGCATTACCGGTTTGATATTTGATATAGGAGTTTCATTATGAATTTCGGCAATACGCAGCTCATAAAATTTAATAGTCCCGTCCACTATGGCTGGATTGTAGTGCTAACAACGCTACTGGTATTAATAATAGCGGCAGGCGTCCGTTCTACGCCCGGCGTGCTTATCGTCCCCTTTGAACATTATTTTGGCTGGAACCGGGCTGTAATCAGTTTTGCTCTGGCGATAAATCTGTTGCTGTATGGCCTGTGCGGCCCTTTTGCCGCCGCATTGATGGATATATATGGGCTTCGGCGCGTCATGGCTTTGGCCTTGCTTTTAATAGCTGCCGGAGCCGGCCTGACCCCTTGGATGCACGCAGCTTGGCAGTTGACCGTATTGTGGGGTATGGTTATCGGTACCGGAAGCGGTTTTTTGTCGCCGGTACTGGGCACAGTTGTCGCCAATCGGTGGTTTGTTAAACGCCGCGGGTTAGTTGTAGGAGTATTCAGTGCCGCCGGATCGGCCGGACAACTTATATTTCTTCCACTGTTTTCAAGATTACTCGAAATATACAGCTGGCAAATCGTAACCTGTTTCATTGCCTTTTCAGCTTTGCTTGTCATGGCGATTGTTGGTTTGATTATGCGGAATAATCCGAGTGATGTTGGACTTTTGCCATATGGCGCTGAGCCGGCAAGTGTAGTTGATTCCGCAGCTAAGGATAAAACGTTTGCGTTAGTATTTACAGGATTAAAAACCGCTTTATCCCGTAAGGACTTCTGGTTATTGTCAGGCAGTTTTTTGGTCTGCGGCGCCAGTAGCAACGGACTGATCGGGACCCATTTCATCCCTGCCTGTATGGATCACGGAATGCCGGAAATTATCGCTGCAGGGCTGTTATCGATATCCGGAATCTTTAATCTGCTGGGCGCAGTGGCTGCAGGCTGGCTTTCCGACAAATTCGATAATCGCTGGTTGTTATTCTGGTTCTACGTTCTGCGGGGAACAACCCTCGCCTGGCTGCCGTTTGAATTAGAGTCAGCCGGCTTTAATCTGGCAATTTTCATTGTCTTATACGGATTAGACTGGGCTGCGACTATACCGCCGACGATACGTCTGACCACCGATCTTTTTGGAAACCGGAGCGGAATTGTATTTGGCTGGATGATGACTATCCATCAACTGGGTGCAGCGGTTGCCGCGTTTTCCGGCGGTGCTTTTCATATCTTTTTTGGCAGTTATCAATGGTCTTTTATCGCCGGTGCAATACTTTGTTTAATTGCCGCCGGGCTGGTGATTAAGATTCGTAAATTTTGAAGATAAGTGTTAATTAACCTATTATTCTATTATTATATCTTTTAATTGCCGTTTCGGCACGTGATGAACCTGGTGTTCATCACGCCAATACCGGATATCGTCATCGGCCTCAATTTTTTCGATAACAACCGTTTCTTTGGGTTTGCCCAGCGCAATCACCAGCAATATCTCAAAGTTGTCCGCCAGGTTTAATACCGCCTGCAATTTTGCATGTTGAATATTGCCGATCATACATCCGCCCAGCCCTATTTCCGTTGCTCCAAGCAAGATGGTCTGAGCGGCAATACCCGCGTCGAAACCGGTCACCATCTTATAGCTTTTATCCTGAACAAGAACAATATAGGCTGCCGGCCTTTCGCCGGCAACAGGACCATCCCACTCTTTTAAATAGCCTGCCCAGCCTAAAGCAGCAAAAATTTGTCCGTTAAGGACTTGTTCACAGGCGATATAATATCTAAGCGCCTGCTTGTTGCCGCCTGACGGAACCAGTCTGGCATAATCCACAAGCGTAAGCAAAGTGTCTCTCGTAACCGTTTCCTGTTCAAAGAATCGCCTATAGCTGCGGTTTGCCTTTACAATATCACTGAGCATCATGTTTTTCCCCCTATCTTCCTCATTTCCGTGGACTTTTCCTTCATGTACAAATCAGCCGGCTAGCCGACTTCCTCGTGCAGCAGCATCCCTGACTGATGTAACCGCCAATAGTAACCCTGCCGCCGTAAAAGCTCACTATGGATCCCGGCTTCAACAATTTTCCCCTGGTGGAGGACAACAAAACATACCGGTAAAACCCAACCGGTATGTTTGCATATAAGGTAAAAGCTGGCCTTTGGGACTATCATAGGTTTTTGCCAGGCACTCTTTCACATTTTCAGCCACATCTGCCGGAGTCCCCAACAGCATTGTTTCGCCACATAAGGCGTACTCTGTTCGGGATAGATAACTTTAGCCCCTATGGCCGCGATAATATTCGGATGCAGCCCGACAGATTCCGTTCCGTACTTCTTATAGGCCGCGACTTGGGCTTCAACCAGCCTGTCAGCTGATTGATGATATTCCGAGACCTTTATTCCTATAACCCTTGCCGCGTGAGCGCCTACATTCAAACTGCATGGTATGCGATCATAAGGTTTTCCCTCTTTGAAGGCTTTTATCCTTTCTTTTGGGGTCATCTGCTCGGTCAATCCGCAAAAACTCATTTTTTTATGGCCCTCTCTTTTAAAACAATACTCAATTATGCCCCTACTTTTTTATAAGCGGCCTTAGTTAATTGCAGCGCCACATCGGTTCGTTCCCACGGCACATCCAGTTCAAGTCTGCCAAAATGACCATAAGCGGCAACCTGCTGATAAATCGGCCGGCGCAAATCCAGTTGTTCAATAATTGCCGCCGGACGCAAGTCAAAATTCTGTTTAATCAGTTCGATCAGTTCCCCGTTGCTAAGTGTTCCGGTACCAAAGGTATCAATAAAAACCGAGACGGGTCTGGCCACACCGATGGCGTAAGCAACTTGAATCTCAGCCCGCTTAGCCAATCCGGCGGCAACAATATTTTTGGCCACATGCCTGGCAGCATACGCGCCGGAACGGTCAACCTTAGTCGGGTCTTTGCCGGAGAAAGCGCCGCCGCCATGACGGGAATAGCCGCCATAAGTATCAACAATGATCTTTCTGCCGGTCAAACCTGCATCGCCATGAGGTCCGCCAATTACAAACCGCCCGGTGGGATTAACCAATATTTTGGTCTTATCATCAAAAAGCTGCTCCGGTATAGCTTCTTGGATTACCAGGCTTTTCACATCTGCATATATCTGTTCCAGTTCAACCTCAGGCGCATGTTGGGCTGAAATAAGCACGGTGTCGATCCGGACAGGCTCCAACCCTTCGTATTCGACCGTAACCTGGGTCTTGCCGTCAGGCCGAAGATAGGGTACGCGTCCGTCTTTGCGCACCGCCGCCAACTGGCGGGCCAAACGGTGAGCCAGTGCAATCGGTGTGGGCAGAAATTCCGGGGTTTCATCGGAAGCATAGCCGAAAACAATACCCTGGTCACCGGCACCAATGGCATCCCACTTTTCGTCACTGCTGCCATAACGGCTTTCCAGCGCCAGATTCACACCCTGGGCAATATCCGGTGACTGTTGATCAAGGGAAACCAATACGGCAGCAGTTTCAGCGTCCAAGCCGTATTCGGATTTGGTGTAACCGACCTTGGCAATCGTATCCCTGGCCACTTTGCTGAAGTTAACGTTTGCCTGGGTTGAAACTTCACCGGTCAACAGAACCAGTCCGGTGTTTACACTTGTTTCGCAGGCGACGCGCGCCAGTGGATCTTGGGCTAAGACGGCATCAACCACACCGTCGGAAATTTGATCTGCCAGCTTATCCGGATGCCCCTCTGTGACTGATTCTGATGTAAAGAAGTAACGTTGCTTCGCCATGTAAAACACTCCCTTTATTTTTAAATAGATGTTCCGAATCCTAAATTACGTCAAGTTGACTCCTGGAAGAGGCCTCTCAATATTCACATATCCGCGCGCGTATAATGAAAAATACTGCAGGCCAAGTCATTCCTTGCGGAATTACCAGCCTGCAGCAGGTCCTGCTCAGCGCACTTTGTAAATTGAACTTAAAATTGATATAACTTCTACTAAAAAGTAGTTTATTATTTTATTATAGCATTTAATAACATTACTGCAAGTCGCCTGGACGACATTTCCGGAAAATATATCTGGGAGAGGCGGCTTATAAAATTATAAATTTCAAATTTTCTTCACAAGTTCTTCATAAGTTATTCACAATTGTTTTTTATAATAAAGATAACCTTATTGCAACGGGATGAGGAGGTGGAGAAAGCCTGGTTTTGCCGGATAATGCTCCCTAAACCGACTAAATAATAGGAGTTGATTCATATGAGCATGACCCATTACATGGAATTGTTAATGACCAACCAACCTTGGAATCTGATTATTTATATGGTTATCCCGGTGGCGTTAGCTGAGGCCCTCGTCGCTACAGAGTTTTTTACAGTTTATTTGCGGGGATCCAATGCCGGCAGTTGGCGAACCTGGAATAAGTGGTTAGGAACTGTTTTGGGATTTTATTTTCTGGGGATTTTCCTTAATTTAACCATCACTGTGGTTCCCCATATTGAATGGCGTGGCATAGCAGACATACTGGCAGTCGGTTCCTATCTCAGCGGCGTAATCCCCTTATTCGGCATTGCGTTATTGGAAATCGGCGTTATTGGCGCAGGTAAGTCGGTTGACGAAAAGATGAAAATCCATTTCATACTCATAATTGTATTCCTTATCGTTGCCCATATCGCAATGGTTTTCGGCATGGTCGATCCGGGTATAACGGGGTGGAACCCTCATCCTGCCGGGCATATGCAACACCAAGGACGTTAATAGTTAATACGTTAATAAATGTGTTTTATAAATACTGTTGCCGGCGACATGGGTATTAAACCGGTCTCCTTTCAGGCAAAATTCTTGACACATTTCAAAATAGCCGATTATAATAGAAGAAGCAGAAGAAATATATAAATTGCTGATTAGTTAAAGAACTAAAGGCTAATGAAACACTCGAGGTTAATAGACACTCGAGGGGTGTTTCATTAGCCTTTTTTATTTTTGAATGACGGAGGAGGAGATTTTATGCCCATCAACTTAACTGTTACTTCGGCCGGTACCCGCGAAACCAGGCTGGGATCCATTACCGGCTATGCCGGCGACCTTCAGGACTTGGTTAACCAGAGCAAGTGCGGAACACTCAAGGAAAAAGAGCGGTGCTTCAGCCAGTCAAGTTCTTGTGATGCCGGCTGCGCCCTGGGCCAGCTTGCCAGCATCACCGATGTGGCCGTGATCAATCACGCGCCCTCGGGCTGCACGGCGATGTCTTCCACGGTTATCGTCAATCATACTCAGTTGGCGGCGAAAAGAGGCGTGCCCTATGATACTGTTTTCCTGGGAACGGATATGGATGAATCCGATACGATTTTTGGCGCCACCACCGATCTGAGGGAAATCATTATTCAAACCTATAACCGCTACAAACCCAAGGCGATTTTCGTGGGAACCTCTTGTGTGTCCGGGATCATCGGCGAGGATGTGGACAGTGTGATTGCCGAGCTGAAAGCCGAACTGCCGATTCCTTTGGCGCCGGTCCATTGCGAAGGCTTCAAATCAAGAGTGTGGGCCTCCGGCTTCGACGCCGCCGATCATGCTGTTCTTACCAGTATTGTAAAGCCGCCGCAGACGAAAAGAAATGTGATTAACTTTAAGAATTTTAATGAAAGCGCCCGCAGGGAAATCATCGATATCTTTGCTAACTTTGGTGTTGAGCCCTTTTTCTTTTATGCCAATTCCACCATTGAAGAGCTTTCCCATCTGTCGGAAGCCCTGGCCACCGTGTCCATTTGCGGCACGTTGGGGACGTATTTGGGCAACGGGCTGGAGCAGGAGTACGGTGTCCCTTATATTAAGACCATCAATCCGTTAGGCATTGTCGGCTTCGAAACGTGGCTGCGGGAAATTGGCCGGGTAATTCAGCAGGAAGCGGCCGTAGAGGCTTATATTGAACGGGAACGGGCCTTTTATCTGCCGAAGATTGAAGAAATAAAGAAAGAGCTCCGGGGCATTCGCGCCGTCCTGGGAATGGGGGCAAGCTTTGCCTTTCAGGTATCGCGGGTCCTGCAAGAGCTGGGAATCGAAGTGGTATGGGTGGCTTCCTGGCATTTTGACAGGAAATATGACAATAATGAAATCCCCCCTTACCTGGAATATTTGTTAAAAAATAACCCGGATTTAAAAGTAAGTGTCAGCGATCAGCAAAATTTTGAAATTCTAAATATCTTACATACCCACAAACCGGATATTTATATCGCCAGACACCCGGGCACCACGGTCTGGGCCATTAAACAGGGAATCCCGGCCTTTTTTCACGCCGATGAATATAAGTCTTTCGGCTATCGGGGCACCTTGGATTTTGCCCAGACAATCCTGGATACCATCCGCAACCGAAGTTTTGAGAAAAATCTGGCCGCCCGCATTACGCTGCCCTATTCCGACTGGTGGTATAAACAGGATAATGCCGCATTCCTGAAGCAGGATAAGGAGGATTGGAAATAGATGCCGAAGATACTGGATCAACCCCGCTATAAATGCGCCATGGCCGCCATGCAGACAGTCCAGGCCATCACCAAAGCTTTGCCCATATTACATTCAGGTCCCGGCTGCGCCGATAAGCTGCAGGGAGGAAATTACGGCGGTTCCGGGCATTTTGCGCCCCGGATTTTTCCCTGCACCAATCTCAACGAAAAGGACGTGGTGTTCGGCGGCGCGGAACGGTTAAGGGAAACCATTGAAAATGCTCTTAAAGTAATCAATGCCGACCTCTATGTGGTGTTGAGCAGTTGTTCTTCCGAAATCATCGGCGATGATATGGAAGAGGTGGTCCGTTCCTTCCAAGCGGCGGCAAAGCCGGTAATTTTTGCCTCCACGGCAGGATTTAAGGGAAATAACTTTTCCGGACATGAGTGGGTTGTTCAGGCCATCATTGAGCAGTATTTAAAGCCGGCGCCGCAAAAAACCAAGGGGCTGGTGAATATATGGGCCAGTGTTCCCCAGCACGACCCTTTTTGGTATGGCAATTTATTCGAACTGGAAAACCTGGTTGCCCAGCTCGGCTTAACCCCGAATACCATTTTCGGTTATAACCGGGGCATGAAAAATATTGATAAAATCCCGGCGGCGGAATTTAATCTGCTGGTATCGCCCTGGGTGGGTCTGAAAAATGTGAAGCTTTTAGAGGAGAAATTCGGCACGCCTTATTTGCATCTTCCCACTCTTCCCATCGGCTCCTTTGAGACAAGCAAATTCTTACAGGCAGTGGGCGAATTTGCGGGTGTGGATAAGCAAAAGGTGGAAGACATTGTTACCGAGAATGAAAGAAAGTATTATTATTTCATTGAACGCTTTGCCGATGCCTTTCTGGAAACCCGGGTTATGTCCAAACGGTTTGTGGTTGTTTCCGATGCCCAATATGCTTTGTCCATAACCAAGTTCCTGGTCAATGATGTGGGCTTATTCCCTTCCAAGCAGTATATTACGGATAACACGCCAACGGAATATCAGGAGCAGGTGCGGGAGGAATTTAAAAAATTGAATTACGGTATTGAGGCGGAGGTGGCTTTTCTCTCGGATGGCTATCTAATACAGAATGAAATCAAGGATACGTATTTCACCGGCTATCCGTTAATCATCGGCAGCTCATGGGAAAAGACCGTGGCGCAGAAAACTCAGGCCCATTACCTGGCCGTTTCCTGGCCTGTGAATGAAAGACTGGTTATTAACAGTTCCTATGTGGGTTATGGCGGCGGGCTTAAGCTGCTTGAAGATATTTATTCGGTAGTTTTGACCAGGTTCAATTAGCAACTATATGGCAGATAAAGCTTTCAGAATCCCTGTTGCCCTTTTTTGGCTATGGCAAATATGGTGTATCCTTTAAGTTTTATTCCATCTTTGGTTCGATGCTTTTCAATCTCTGCTGCAACATCCGCCTTGGCCTGTTCCCGCAGGGAGTCGGGGACATGATTCAGGTAATTGCCAAAGGAACTCGCCTCACTGTGGATGATAACATCCTTTGCCGTCTGATGAGTTCGCTTGATCTCCTTTATTTGGATGTCTTTTACTTTAAAACCGGTTTTCGTCAGCAGCTCTATAAGTGCAGTAGTCGTCAGTCCATGCTGCTTCTGGACACTATCCTCCAAGCGTACAAACTTGTCATACGGTTCCCGCGTCAGCACACTTTCTGTAAGCAAACTGAGTCCTGAAACCAGGTTCAGTTCTTTGGCGCCTGTCGTAATCCCAAGCTTTCCTCCCGGTTTGAGAACCTTAAATATTTCCTTCAAAGCGGTTTCCTTGTCGAGTACCCAGTGAAAAACCGCATTCAGATACACTGCATCAAAGTTGTTATCCGCTAGGGAACTGAGGTCCTCAGCGTTGCCAATCCGAAACACCGCGTTTGAATGTTCGTTCTGTTCGTTGGCGAGCTTGACCCGCTCCGCCAGCGGATCGATGCCGACATACCTGCCGGCCGGGCCGATTATCCCGATAACATGTCGGCCCAGTCTGCCTGTGCCGCTGCCAATATCCAAGACCGAATCGCCGGGCTTTACTCCCAGTTTTTCAATCAGAATGAGCCCGCTGTTAAACTGTGTATTGCTTACCTCGTCATAGGTTTTTGCCAGATCCTTGTTGTCAAGGGCAAGATTTACTGCCATTGTAAAGCTCCTTTCTGTTTTTATGTTTTTATGATAAAAAAACTGCAAGCCAAGTTATTCCTTTCGGAATTATTGGCCTGCAGTTTTTCTGCTCAGCATACTGACGATACTGATCTAGCACCATGGACTCAAATATAGACCCCAACTTGCAATCACATTCAAATTTAAGGTTGGATTTATTATAACATTTAATAGCATTCGCGTAAGTCGCCCACAAGACATTACTCAAAAAAATTTACGTTATCCGGTTTGTTTTTATCGTGTAAAATATATTTTCCCAAACCATCTCTGCCAAATAGACCCGGACCTTTTCGCCTCCATGATTTGTCTAAGTCTATTGTCAACTAACTGATAATGTTCAGTCAATTGATTCTCAAAACGTTCTTCCCATTTTGATATCTCGTCCTTTAAGGTATGCAATTCCTCCTGTTGCGCGTTGATCATGCTCACAGTCGCTGCTATCTGCTGCATTGCCTGATTTTGCTTTGCAACAACTGCCAATATTGTAGCATTATCCTGCGGCAAAATAGAAGCTAAAGCATGTGGTTCATTCATTTCGTCATTTTGCGGATATGTTGCGCCGTCATCCTGCGTTTGTTCTGCATCTGTATTTGAATTTACTTCAATGAAACGGGCAAATTTTGTATCCAGCTCAGCCGCTATCTCTTCGGCATTCTTGTTTTGCTGCATACCTTTGGCTATTGCAGCAAAAACATCAATCGCTTCAGGAAAAAATCTTTTCTTTTTGCCTTCACCGGAAGAAGGCAAATAGTCCATGAATATGTCCCGATAATATCGAAGGGTACTTTGAGGAATTCCCAATTTCTGTGATATCTCTTTTATACTGAGTAAATCAACCATTCGCCAAACCTGCCTTTCATTAATTTTCGTACATTTGTATTGCGATCTTATTTCGCGGTCATATGATCTTTTTCCTTCCTCGTATTGTAATTTTTGTAAAAAAATTACAATAATGACAAGTATTATTGTAATTTCTCAAATATTTTCCATATACATTTTGTTACGGGGAAAGTAAGTTCTATATCTGGGAACTGATCATAAAATAGTTCTTAAGGAGGTGCGTTATGTATAAACTCATTATAGGTAATGTTAAGGTAACGATAACAGATGATAATATCAGTCGTGATCAGGCGACCGCACTTGCCAAACAGGCCATTACTACTGCCGGCCAGCATGGCAAGCTACTAAGTCATGTAGAAATCGATACCGGCGATACAGGCGTTGAAATTAATACGACTGAAAAAACCGGCTATCGTTCAGTAAGAAAAACCATTAAACAAAGCTTATTAGACGGCATTTATGCCGCCTCTAAAGAAAAGTTTTTTCCAATGGGAACCTTTTGCCAAAAAGATTTGTGGTTTGACAGTGACACTGGTCAGGAATGGCGGGGCCAAGAATGCGAGTTAGCGCGTGAAGAGGTTTTGAAAAAACTAAAGGAATGGATAGATTCCCAAGATGTTCAAAACCATACGTAACTTTCGATCGTGAACTTGCCAAGAATGGCGGGGACCGGAAGTTAATAATACCCGAAATGAGGTGCTTGAGAAGCTGCAAGAATGAATTAAATCATCCTACTCCAATAATTAATAATTATGTTTCTAAAGGAAGATTCGATATTATATCATCACAAATTTGATACACAACGTCAACATCGCACAGCACTGTTTCTTCCCAGATTCTCCCATGAGCCAACCAATTTCTATATTTCAAAAACCCCCTGTAAGCCCCTATCTTATGTCTATACTCAGGATAAAACTCTTTCCAAGCAGACAAAATAGTCCCATCCAAAGAAACTTTCCCTTTAGTTTTTTTATAGTCTTCCCGAAAAAATTTACTAATGGTTTCTCTCTTTTTGCCTTCTGCTCGTATAAAATAATCTATTTTTAAAGCCGCTTCAATAGCAGCCAATAAATCTAAACAAACCATTTTTTCAAGTTCGTCTTTTACATATTTAAAATACTCTTCTACTTCCTGTTTTGTTAATCCAATAAATTGTTTAAGAGTAGTATTTTTATTGGAAATAATCAACTTTTCATTTTCATCTAAAGAATTTTTAGTGATTTGATACCACTCAAGTATATCTTCAATGTTTTTATTTTGCTTGGAAAGATTCACCCTTCTTCCCATTATAACACCGCCATTAAAGCATCAGAAAAAACATCCCCATCAATATCATAAAATTTCACTTTAGGGGCTGGAGTAGCTATTTTCCATACTAATTCGCTATTGCCTGCCTCTTCAGTTTCTGGTAACAATGGAGGAATTTCACCTTCATTGCTAATTCGTACAATTACTTTTGGTCCTTGAGATTTTTTCGGAACTAAAACGAATTTTACAGTTCCTTTTTTTCCCTTTAGGTCTATTCGCCCATGGGCGCCTATCAAGTTGGTACCAATAGGCTCCAAGGTTACATTTTGATTAAGCATGGTAATAATCATTTTTTTTGTCTCATAATGACCTATATATTCTTCCTTAATCGTAATTGGCGTATAATCAATTTTTAAATTAGGTAAATTTCCTACCCAACACTCAATATCATGAAAAAAATCAGCAACTGCATTTAACCATTTATTTTTCTCTGCTTCCCAGTCTATTTCAACATTATTACCTTTGTTTTCTCCTTTTTCTTTTAAAAGCTTTTCAAGGTCTTTCAATCCCATAAACAATCTTCCTCTCATTTTTTAATTATAGTATAACACTATATCAGGAATTCCAGTTAACTGCGACCTATCCAGTTCCGCCACTTTCCAAAAAGATTGCTATTCCAATCAATTTGGGATAAAATAGTGTTCCAAGGATTACATATCGGATATAAGTTGTGAGGATATATATACTATGAGAATTTACGCCATAGCCGATTTGCATTTGTCCGGGAATCCTCCTGCAAAACCTATGGAAGTCTTCGGCACTAACTGGCTTAATCACTGGAGTAAAATAAAGACGGCTTGGCTAGAACAGGTTTGCATAGACGATATTGTCTTACTGGCCGGCGATATTTCCTGGGCAATGAAACTAAACGAAGCTTTGACTGACTTAAACACCATTATCAGGCTGCCGGGGAAAAAAATACTGATCCGGGGTAACCATGATTATTGGTGGCAGACAGTAAGCAAGATGACCAAAGCAGTAGCAGGCCAGTTATCTTTTTTGAATAATTCTTTTGAACCGGCCGGTGAATGGGCAATATGCGGCAGCCGGGGCTGGACCTGCCCGGAGGATCCTCTATTTTGTGATACCGACTTGCCTATTTTCCAGCGCGAGCTACTCAGGGTTGAATCATCTCTGACCCAGGCAACCAAAGCCGGTTATGGCAATATCATACTAATGCTTCACTATCCGCCATTTTATGGCAATAAAGCCAAGGGCGGATTTACCTCCTTAATTGAAAAGTACGGAGTAAAAAAATGTGTATTCGGTCATTTGCATGGTGAAGCTGTATCTACTGCCGCAACCGGTATTATTAATGGCGTTGACTATTGCTTAGTGTCCTGTGATGCCCTCAATTTTGGTATCCAAAGAGTTATTTAACACAAGTTGCCTACTTGAAAAAAACCAGATATAACCTATAATCAAAATTAGACAGTAGGTAACTATTTAGGTATTCAGAACTCAGTAGTCAGAATTCAGATCTAAAGAATATCTGTAAGGAATCCCAAAATCCTGGGGATTAAATCCAGATACATTATGGTGCCGATAATAGCAATAAGCAGGCCGGAAAGGCGCCGTATTACAGTTAAATACTTATAATAACCTTTTATTCTTGGAAGCACGTGGTTCAGCAAGAGAGCCGCAGCCAAAAAAGGCACACAAAAACCCATTGCGTAAACAAACAATAAAAACGCACCTTGACCGACCGTACTGCTTGCGCCGGCATAAAGGAGAATGGTTGTCAAGATTGGCGAAATACAGGGCGTCCAGCCGCTGGTAAAAGCGATGCCGAGAAAAAATGCCCCCCCTGAACCTTCAAATGTTTCATTTAGCAGCGGGCGATAATCCCGTTCTAAGACAGATATCTTTACAATTCCTGACAGATGTATCCCCATCAGGATCATGAAAATAGCTCCTGCTTTTCGTATAACTTCCTGATAATGAAAAAACAACTGTCCCAAAAAAGAAGCGGTTGCCCCCATAATCATGAACACTACGATGAATCCGGACAGAAAGCATAACGTGTTTGTTATCAGTCGCCGCTGGCTGCCTTTCCCGCTGGTATTTATTCCGGTTCCTGCCAGCATAGCTGTATAGGTAGGCAGTAAAGGAAGAACACAGGGAGACAAAAAGGATACAACGCCCGCACCAAAAACAGCAACAAGCGTAAGGCTGGTGCTCATAAGCCTTTTAGTACTCCTTCCAACTCTGCCAACGTTACCGTGCCGGCTGTTCTGTATCTAATAATCCCGGCTTTATCAATTACAATCGAAGTGGGAATGGCATTTATCCGGTAGGTCCTTGCCACAGCCCCATCCCCATCTAATAAGACTGCCGTACGGAATGTGTATTGATTATCTTTCATGAAGCCTGCTACCTTGTCAGCAGGTTCCTGAATATTAATTGCGTAAAATTGGACTGTTGAACCATAACGTTTATAAAACTGCTCAAGTTCCGGCATCTCCTCCCGGCATGGCGGACACCAGGTAGCCCAGAAGTTGAGCACTATTACCTGGTCTGATTTTGCAACTGTGACTCTTTGACCATCAAGGGACATCAAAGAAAACTGAGGCATCATCTTACCAACAGTGATACCGGTTTCTATAGTCGAAACCTTTGCTGAATTGGATATTGGGGAACTTTCCGGGTTACGTATAGCCCAATTCCAAGCTCCATAGGCCATAGCCATAATTACGACAATAACGGCCCCGGTAACGATAACTTTCTTATTCATCATCTGTTCCTCCTTAATTCGTGATTCCGCCACCAGTCAACATTAATAAATTATTATTCGCAAAAATTAAGTTTTATCCTTTACGTAATAAACAATTATTTTGTCAGGAGGGATCAAATATGCACCAATATCTATTTTATATCGGCGATTTTCCGGTACGGGCCTATGGCCTTATTCTCAGTCTGAGTATTATTTTAGCTACAGGCGCTGCCTATTTTTTTGCCAAGCAAGACGGACGCTGGCATCAGCATATTCCTGATATGGGGATTTATTGCGGTCTGGCAGGAATTGTGGGGGCCCGTCTCTGGGATGTATTCTTTTTTGACTGGAATTATTATCAGCACCATTTGCTGGAAATCCCTTTTGTATGGCAAGGGGGGATGGCCATACAGGGCGGAGTATTGTTGGGAGTCATTGCCGGAGTTATTTATACGAAAATCCACAAAATTGATACCTGGGCATTCGCCGATATCGTAGCCGCACCAGCAATTATTATGGGACAGGCGATCGGACGTATGGCCAATTTAATGAACGGCGACGCTTTTGGCCACCCGACCGGCGGTAATTTCGGCATTCTCTATCCTTCAACCACCTTAGCCTATCAGGTTTACGGAAATCAACCCTTATGGCCGGCGGAAGTCTGGGAAGGTCAAATTGACGTAATTATTTTTGTTCTGCTTCTCATTTTTAGGACTACCAACCACGCCAAAGGCCAGGTCTTTATCCTTTACGCCATATTATACTCAACTGCCCGCTTCTTTTTGGAATACTTGCGCGGTGACTACGGGACCTTGATATTTGGTCTAAAGTCGGCTCAGCTTACCAGTCTGACTGTAATTCTAATAGGAATTATATTATTTATTCGTCAAGGCAGATATGCGGAAAGAATTGGCCTTAGATCAAAAGAAAATTAAACCGTTGTATAGCAATTAATAAATTAATAAACCAAATCAGTAAATTAAAAAGCTGAACCATCCCTGGTTCAGCTTTTACTTTTTTTCACTTGGAAATATTGCCACAAGTTCAATTTTACCCATACATCTTTGAAGACATGAGCAACAGGCAGGCGGTTCGTTTAAAATGTCTTTTCCACCCTATAGTCCGTTAGGGTGACAATAATTACCTTGAGCCTCCGGCTACCCTATATGGTATAATGTATAATCGTTGATACCTTATGTTAATTACTAAATCAAGATGGGAGCGTTTTATGGACACACTTACTCACGCCTTAGTGGGCATAGCCGTAGCCGGAATATCAGGAGAACCGTTTTCTCTCAGCAACCCCATTTATCTGGCTTCCCTCATCGGCGCCCAAGCACCCGATTTTGATATTATTGCCCAGTTGGGAGGCAATGTGACCTATTTAAAACAACATCGCGCCTTTTCCCATTCAGTGCCGGGGTTATGCATTTGGGCTTCGCTTATAACGGGAACATTTTATCTTGTCATGCCCGGGGTTTCATTACTGCAAGTATTCTTTTGGGCGTTTGCCGGTGGTGTTTCCCATATATTGATGGATTATTTTAACGCCCATGGCGCCGCAATTATTTGGCCATTATCAAAAAGCCGAATTAGTTCGCATCTTTTAAATGTTTTCGATCCATTATTGCTAGCTTTGTTACTGATGGTCTTTATCCAGCGATGGACTCCCGGCGAGACTTCGATTGCGGTTTTTGTCATCTTGTCTGTATATATTTACCTGCGATATCATTTACGCAAACGATCGGCAGAGTGGCTGAAACAGCAATTTTCCACTGATGAAATCGGCCGTATGCTCATGATGCCGTCATTAACGCGAATCTTCTTCTGGGATTTTGTTATTGAAACCGAGCAATATTATTTCGTCGGTCAAGTTGGCGCCATGCGCCCGATAATAAACATCCATGCGCATCTAATCAAACAAAGGGTGTCCAGTCTTACCTTGGAAGCACAAAAAACAGCTGTAGGCGAATTTTTCGCCGCATTCACTCCGTTTAGCTATTATGTTGAACAAACAACCGGCGAAAGTATGGAAAAGCAAGTTTGCATCTATGACTTACGTTATTTTTTCCGGTCTAAATTTATGCACAGCGCCATAGTGCTCTTCGATCAGGATGAACTTCCTTATGATTCCTACATTCACACTTACGGCAAAATAATGAAACATCCTTTGTAAAATCTTGTCCTTAACACTATAACACGATGAGCAGAATTTATTCGATAAAGGGTATATAGGCTATTGCTTAACCGTTCTTACATACATTTATTCCTATATATTCTCCTCCCCTTTTGCTAGTAACAACATCTCACCTAATAGGATGACAAAAACGGCAAATGTCAACGGAATAGCCCAGTCCAGCCATGGATATGAAACAAGCAGCGGTTGAAGTTTCTGATCTGTTATTGCCATGCCTCCCGCTGTCCATCCCAGGAACGCTGCCCCAATTGTAATGACGACCGGCCATCTGGCCATAAGAATATGAATGACCTTGCTTCCCCAAATGATAATCGGAATACTAATAGCCAGTCCAATAATTAATAAAACAATATTTCCTTTAGCTACTCCCGCAATTGCGATGACATTGTCAATACTCATTACCAAATCAGCAGCAATGATGGTTTTTACCGCCCCCCACAAATTTGGATTCGCGTCCAGACCCGTATGCTTTTCCTCTTCCCCGGCTAAAAGTTTCACGGCAATCCATAAAAGCGCGAATCCGCCTATTAACTGTAGGTAAGGAATGTTTAACAGAATAATTGCCAGGAGTGTGAGCACGACTCTTAGAACAACAGCACCTGCTCCACCCCAAAAGACAGCCCGCTGTTGCTGCGCCGGGGGCAAACTCCGGCTGGCTAATGCAATTACTAAGGCGTTATCACCGCTGAGTAGAAGATTGACAGTAACAATGCTGATTAAAGAAACAAACAAATCCATGCCGCAACCTCCATCCCAGTATACGCGATTTCAATATATAGTATTCCATCACAGTCATAATATATTAACCCTTCGGCGATATTCAATGATATTTAACGATATTTGATGTACCTCCAATACGAAACTTTTTACAAAAAGCAGCCAACCGGATAATTATAATATCCGGTTGGCTACTTCTGTTAACTGTTCTAAATTGCGACATTCGAATATTTGGCGGCAATAAGGCTGGTATTCCTTCATAAGGCAATCTCCCTGCAGCCACTGATCAGATGGCAGCGGATTCAACCAATAAATGGCCTGCGCTCTTTCTCCGATCTTGGCGAGTTCGTCAGCCCCGCTTGCTCGCCAGTTATTTCGACCGTCACCGAAAATAATAATTTTCGTCTTTGATGATATGGCTGACAATTCAGAATGAACGATCTGCTCCAGTACCAAATCGTAACGGGAAAGTCCTACCCGGCGACTAAACCTGTCTCTAAGATGTCTGGCTTCTAAAAAATCTTTTACGTCCTGATGCCGGAACCATTCTGTTACTTCAACAGCCTCATCAATAAAGACGAAAGAACGGACGGCGGCATATCGCCTTTGCGCAGCTTGAACCAACTGGAGCATGAAACGGCTAAATTGCTCAACGGAATTTGATACGTCACAGAAAAGCCATAAATCAACTTTACTTTTTATTCTGTCGCGGAATTTTAGACGAATTGGATAGCCGCCCGTTCTAACAACTTCTTGAAATGTACGGCGAAGATCTACTTTGCCCCGTTTGGCCCGGCGAAGACGAATGCCCGGTTTTTCGGCCAGCTTTTTGGCTAATTTAGTGATTTCCTGTTCTATCGCGCCGACCTCAACCAAAGACAATTCGCCAAACTCCCGTCGCCGGATATTGGCAAATTCGACCAAAGGCAAAATAGCTTGACGTCCAAATTGCCGAACGGCTTTTTTTTCAAGCTCTTTTCGCATGCTCTGCTCTAAAAGTTTAAAAGCATTCTGCCATTCTCTAAATACCGATTCTTTTATCTGACCGGTGAGATATCGCCGTTCGACGCGGTTTACAGCCTCAAACCAGCGGAGACCAACCTGAGTTTCTCTGAGTTTCACCGATATCTCCTGCGGTGATGCACACTCCAGTTTCACCTGCATTATAAAATTCCGGGCCAGTTCCTCCAAAACCGGCGGCGGCTGGCTTTCGATCCGCTCTAATAATCCGTCGGCATCGCCACCGGCGCCTGAAGATCCACGTCCGCTGCCATCAGCGGTGCCGGCCCGGATGATAAGAGGATCGGTCCAATCCTTCGAAGAATCCGGCTGATGGTCAGGAGCAAGGTCAAAAAACAAGTCAAACAACGTATTGAAAATTGGGAGCTCCCACATACTTTTAACCAGGGTTGTCTCCATGACAGCCTTGATAAGCTCCAGGCGAAAGCCAACTAATTCAAGGGCGGTCAGACAATCGGCCGCCTCCATGGTAGTTACGGAAACCCCGGCTTCCCGCATGAGACGAACAAATTCAATTATCAGATGTTTCATGTCATTTATCCTTTTAAACTTCTTAAACTTCTTCAAGCTTTCCGTTTCACTTAAGCAAAAAAGGCAGCTTCTCTACTACATAGTCCCGGTCTTTGGTATACTTGAGCAGCGCTGTCAGAGTCATACGCACATTGTCCGGGATAATTTCCTGTCCAATAAGACTCATCGCCCTCACCCAGTCCACGCTCTCTGTAACGCTGGGCGGCTTCTTCAGCGGTTGTTTACGTATATTTTGTATGAATTCTACCAGTTGCTCCATAAATTTTCGTTCAAGTCCGGGAGCATGCAATTCAACAATAGCCATTTCCCGCTCAAAATCGGGGTAATCTATATAAAAATGCAAGCATCTTCGCCGCAAGGCATCGCCTAATTCGCGGGTACTGTTGCTTGTTAATACAACATGAGGTTTGGTTACCGCACTGATTGTACCCAGTTCCGGAATGGTTACCTGCCAATCGGACAGAGCTTCCAATAAAAAACTCTCAAATTCGGGGTCACTCTTATCAATTTCATCGATTAAGAGAACAACAGGCTGAGGGCTTGTCAGTGCTTCCAGCAGTGGCCGCCGCAGTAAAAACTCCTCGGTAAAAATATGTTGACGCCCTGCTTCCCACCCCTTATCAGACAGAGCCTCTATTTGTATATACAAGAGTTGTTTCTGGTAGTTCCATTCATACAAGGCCTTGCTTTCATCCAATCCTTCATAGCATTGCAGTCGTATCAGACGTCGACCGTCCATCCTGGCCCACGCTTTGGCCAGTTCCGTTTTACCAACACCGGCAGGTCCTTCCAGCAATAAAGGCTTTTCCATCTGTTCTGCCAGAAAAAGAGTCATAACCAAAACATTTTCCGCTAGATAGCCGCTGTCGCCTAATTTTTTTTTCATAATTTCAATGGCGTCTGTCATTTTAACCAACTCCAGAAAACAATATCAATATGATTGTGAATTTTTCGCGATAGATGCCAAACCAAGGCTCACTGATACACCAAATGGCCGTCTTTATATACTTTGTTTATCTTGTTTAAGTTTTTGATCTCCTGTAAAGGATTGCCGTTAACCACAATGAAGTCGGCTCGCTTACCAACCTCCAGAGTACCCACTTCATCGGCAATTCCGATGGCTTGAGCGGCTAAACCGGTAGCGGCATGAATAGCCGCACCGGCAGACAGGCCGCATTCAATTAACAGGCTGATCTCCCACCACAAGTCTCCATGCTCAACCCCTAAAGCGCCGGCATCTGTCCCCGCAACAATTCTTGCTCCCATCTTTGCAGCCCGGCCAACCATTTCCCGATGCCGGGCATAGACAGTATGAATCCCGTCATAGGGCAGCGATTTTGTGTTATACTCTTCACTATAATCCAGCATACGCTGAAAAGGTATTAATGTCGGAATCCAATAAGCAGAACTCCTGACAATCTCTTCAACTGTCTCTTCCTTCAGAAGTGCTCCGTGTTCCACAGTCGTTGCCCCACAGGCCAGCGCTTGGCGGACGCCTTCTATGCCGTTAGCGTGAACGGCTACCGGTTTGCCTAATTTACTCGCTTCTTTAAACAGCATTTCAGCCTCAATTCGGGATAGCTCGACCGTTCCGGCGTCTTGCCGGTTAAAATCCACGCAGCCGGTCATCATGACCTTTATGCAATCCGCCCCGGCTCTTGCTTGCTCCCGGACGGCTTTAACCATCTCTTCTGCTCCGTCCGCTTCCCGTCCGCCTGCGTAATGAAAGTGACCGCCGGTAATCGAGATTGCCCTATTGCAGGTTAGCACGCGGGGCCCGGATATTACGCTCCGTCGAACGGCCTGTTTTAACACAGTGTTTATATTATGCGGTCCGCCTAAATCCCTAATGGTGGTAACCCCATGTTGAATGGTTCTGGCAATATTCTTTACTGCCCTGATCAGGGTAATGTCTTTTTCATCTTTCCACCGCAGGCTCCGTTCCTTTAGATCAAATATCCCCTCCAAGAATAAGTGCACATGAGTATCAATTAACCCGGGCAATACGGTAAAACCGGAATAATCTACGGCATTCGCAACTTGCTCACTGGAAAAATCCCGTATTCTCCCTATAGCTATAATACGCCCCTTCTCTACGGCAAAACAAGCATCCGCCTGGGGTTCATTTCCCGTACCGTCTATCAGTAATCCTGCCTTTACCAACATGATCCGTTCTCCTTCCAAGCTGCATTCATTCCTATTAGGTATATTTTCTATGTAGAACTGTGGATTCCCCCCCCTTTGCTTAAAATTAGCGTTTTAAAATTATTTACTCTTTATCTTGACATAGAATTTTGGACTGAGTATAATAACAATTGTCGGAACAATTCCGGAAATCATGGGGGTATAGCTCAGCTGGGAGAGCGCTTGAATGGCATTCAAGAGGCCAGCGGTTCGATCCCGCTTATCTCCACCAATAACAATGAACCACAAGGCCAAAAACCTTGTGGTTTTTTCATACCCAACAAGACCGGGCACTTGGTACAAATTCAAATCCGGCGAAACTAAGCAGACAATGTCGGGAAAGCTTCTGAGCATTTTGATATTTTATAGATAGACAGGAGGCGATAGAATGGATTGGATAACGGGGTTGCAAAAAGCAATTGACTATATCGAGGAAAATCTGATGGATGATCTCGATTATGAAAAGATTGCTGCCAAGGCATGTGTGTCGAGCTTTCATTTTCAACGTATCTTTAGCATTATGTGCAATTATTCTCTCGGCGAATATATTCGCAACAGGCGTCTGACGCTTGCCGCTGCTGAGTTGAATCAGACCAGCATGAAAGTCATTGATGTTGCGTTGAAATATGGCTATGAATCGCCAGACAGCTTTGCCAAAGCATTTACCCGCTTTCATGGCATCACTCCATCTGCTGCGCGCGAGCAGGGAGCAAACTTAAGATCCTTCAGCCGTCTGTCAATCAAAATATCTTTGGAAGGCGGTAATATTATGGATTATAGGATTGAAAAGAAACGCGAATTCAAGGTCATTGGTAAATCGGAAATATTCGATACGTCGGATGAGTTTAACAGAGTTGATATCCCTGAGTTCTGGAGCAGATGCCATAAAGACGGAACAGTAAAAACGCTTTATGAGTTGTCACGGAATACTCAAAACAGCGGCATGGTTTTCGGAGTCTGCTGCGAAGATAGTTCAGCCAATGCACACCAATTCCCGTATTTGATTGCGACAACATATGAGAGCGGTGATATTCCTAAAGGCTATACAGTAAAGGAAATCCCCGAATATACATGGGTGGTATTCAGATGCGTCGGTGCTATGCCGAAAGCCGTTCAAGGTTTGTGGCGCCAAATTTACACTGAATTCTTCCCGACTTCGGAGTACCGCCCAGCTCATGGAATTGATCTGGAGGCGTATTATGAAGGCAATATGGATGACATAAATTATGTCAGTGAAATCTGGATACCCGTTGAGAAAAAATAATATTTTATCACGGTAGAAACCTTTCCTGAAGGCTACGCTCCCGGCATACCGACAAAAAACTTATACCGCAATTTCGGCTTTGTGGAAACCGAAAGCGACCTTGTGGGGCTACATAATCTGCCTATTTGCCGCATGACAGCGGACTTATCGAGCGAGAAGCGCGGCGGGAGCTTTCACTATCGCTATTTCGAATTTATCAAAGAAGCGGATAAAAAATATTGCCCCGTCTGCAATAATGAGCCTGCTCCCGCTGGACAAAGTGACATCGTTGTGAATGACAAGGTTTGGATTTGCGGGGAATACCCCGGACAAGGGCGGCTGTTTGGGCGTATTCCGCCGCAAATGCAGATTGTCAACGACTCAATTGGTAAAGTGGAGTTTACAGATGGCAAGCCGACCGTCTGGCAGAGATTAAGAGAGGGTGAAAATCATGCGAACCGAGCAGGAAATGATGGACTTGATTTTGAGCGTAGCCAAGGCTGATGAGCGCGTTCGCGCAGTATTGCTGAGCGGTTCGCGGGCGAACCCTGCCGTGCCAAAGGACAGCTACCAGGATTATGACGTCACCTATTTTGTCGCGGACATTGCGCCCTTTTACAACAATCCCGCCTGGGTGGAAGCTCACTTTGGCAAGCCGCTGATTATGCAGATGCCCGAAGCTATGCGTTATCCGACCGGAGACGGCAGCTTCAATTATATGATGATTTATCCCGATGGAAATCGCATTGACTTGAGGTTTGAGTTTACAAGTTACATAGATGAGGGAGAGCCTGCTGTTGTTCTGCTTGATAAAGACAACGGCAGCGGGTTTTTGCAGACCCTGCCTGCCCCCGGCGATAAGCACTGGCATATCAAGCCGCCCTCGCCACTCTTTTTTTTACTCCTGCTGCAATAACTTCTGGTGGTGCCTCAACAACGTAGCAAAAGGTATCGCGCGGGATGAACTTCCTTACGTCATGCACATGCTGAACGAGGTGGTTCGCGCCGAGCTGCATTATATGATTGAATGGTACATCGGCATACAACATGGCTTCAATCTCTCTACTGGCAAGAACGGCAAGTATTTTAAGCAATATCTGCCACCGGAGCTCTACGCGCAATACGCTGCGACCTATTCCGGTAGTAATTATACCGATATTGGGACAGCGGTTGATGTGATGTGCGATTTGTTCCACACGATAGCATTGGCGGTAGCGGCGCATTTCGATTTCATCTACCGGCAGGAGGAAGAGGACGGGATGCGGGAGTATCTGAGGATGGTGAAAGAATAGTATAATGTCCGGAATATTATCTCGAACGAGTTTATTATACAGCCGTTCATCTTGTTGCATCATAATACATTCTCCTCCAGCCACCGGGCCACGCCATCCTCATCGCAATCACCGCATATGTCATCGGCTACCGCCTTAACCTCGTCTATCGCGGTGGATACAGCCACGCTGATACCGCATTCCCGAAGCATTTCGACGTCGTTGTAGTCCTCGCCGAAGGCGGCGACAAGGAGCAGAAATTTTATGATGACATCAGAGCAATCGGTCACTTGACGATACATTGACGACGGAGTTTCGGGAACGAGTTTTCACCGTCCGGGCTTCGACCGGATGATTGAGGACGCGAAAGCGGGGAAAATCAACGTACAGTAACAGAAATAATAAAGCGTTGCGTTTTATAAAATTACGGCGATCTCCAAAAAAAATAGCCGGCTGCCGCCGGCTATTTTCATTATTTTCATGCAGAAATCAACTCATCAATACCATCGCATCAGGTTTATTTCTCAAGCAGGAAATCTACGATATTTTTCACCTTGATGCCCTCATATGAGTTTACAAAGCTTCTGTCCATTGACAATACGACTTTTTCGTAGTTATCGTTAATACCGCGCAGCGGTTCAAGCTCTCGTTCCCGAGTATGCCCGCCGGTTATGGTTTCGGTAATCTGGTAATACACCTTCTCATCGGGCCTGATGGCGATAAAGTCAACTTCCTTTTCCCCGGCTTTACCGATGGAAACATCGTATCCGCGCCGGAGCAGTTCAAAATACACAACATTCTCAAGGATGTGTCCTCTGTCCACATCGCGATAGCCCAAGAGCATATTGCGAATACCTGTATCCACCATATAATATTTGCTCTGCGTTTTAAGGTATTGCTTTCCCTTGATGTCATAGCGGCCAACGCCATAAAACACGTAGGCTTTCTCAAGGGCGGAGATATATCCCGCTATGGTTTTACTGGCAGGGTTCTTCTTCCGCTTGCCTTCATCCAGATCTCCCTCATGCACCAATACATTTCCAATATTGTTGGGAGATGTGAGGTTGCCGATATTGTCGGCCATGAACAGTATGAGCTTACGAAGAAGCACCTGATCGGTTATCTTATTCCTCTCAACGACGTCGCGAAGGATGACGGAGGAATAAATACCGTCAAGTGCGGCGTTGATATCTCGCTGTCGAAAATCATAGGCGGCAATAGAAGGCATACCGCCATATTTAAGGTAGGTTTCAAACTTCTGCTCATCGCTCGTCCCCGATTCAAAGGTATTGAAGTCAAGAAACTCCTTGAAGGAAAGCGGCAACATTTTTATCTCCACATACCGACCAGACAGGAACGTTGCAAAATCAGAGGAAAGCAAATAGGCGTTAGAGCCGGTGATGTAGATATCAACATCGAAATCCACGCGGAAGGAATTGACCGCGCGCATCCAGCCTGACACCATCTGCACCTCGTCAAGTATAATGTAATTCTTGCCGGTCTTTGATATCCTGCCGGACACCTCCTTATACAGGGCGCGGTAGTCTTTGATTGCTTCGTACTGCAGAGATTCAAAGTTCAGACAGATAATATTCTCCACAGGGACGCCGGACTCCAATAAATTGTCTGAGAACATATCCAGCAGGGTGGATTTACCGCAGCGTCGGATGCCCGTAACGATTTTGACTATGTCCTTATCCTTGAAAGACATCAGTGTATCCATATAGATATTTCTTGGTATCATCAAACTCACTCCTTTGCGAAGATGATATACGAATATCATAAGCAAGTCAAGAGTTTTTGACCTATAAGTTAAAAACAATATTATTTCGATAACTTTTTGACTTAAAAATGCTTAAAATCAAATATCCTCTCGCTTGTGGGATAGCACACCCGATATATTAGGAGAGCGCTTGAATGGCATGCAAGAGGCCAGCGGTTCGATCCAGCTTATCTTGTCATCCGGCGAGAAGTTGTCGTCGAAAAAACCCTGCTCGCTTGGCAGCAGCCGGATTTCCAGTTCAGCCTCTATGGGTTTCTCGAAATCAGCGAAGTCCTTCTCGTCGAATCCCTTGCCGCTGCACACAGTGCCGAGGAGGGAGAGAAAATTGCTCTTCCCCAGATTGTTCTCCCCCGATAATGTAGTTGCACTCCGGGTTGAAGCTGACGGCAATTCCGTCGATGTTTCTGTAGTTGTACCCTAACGCAGCCGCCTGTCGGTGCGGATGAGCATAAAGGCGGTCACGGGCCGATCTGGCTGATCAAGACGGTGATCTCATCGAGAGACATTTTCTTTCCTCTTATTGACAAACATTGTTCATTATTGCATTGGGAAAACTAAAATTATTATAGGAATGGAGGTGAAAATCATAATGCCTGATAAGAAAGCCGATTCCAATAAATCTAATGCCGGCAATCGCGAACTGATAAGCGAAAGACCGCATAAAAAACAAACGGAATCGAAACATGACGTTAGCAACAATACGTTGTCGGCAGATGATCTGCGAAAAAAATGACCGCTAACTCAGCGGTAGTTTACCACTAAACTTCGAAACTTCCAGTTTCTAAACTTCTTGGTAACTTACCGCCAAACTTCTATATAGGGGGCGATAATATGGCAACGAAAGATAAAGATTTATGGAAATCCTCAACTGAAAAAAAAGATAAAAGCGCCGCCAACTCATTAAATAATGACGTAAATGAAAAGGGCAGCGGCAAAAAGCATATGCCATGTAAAAATTCTCTGCCCACTTAAAGTCAGTATAAAAGCAGGAATAACCAAGAGGGTCAAATACTCTCTTGGTTATTCTTCTTTTGTTGTATCACCGGTAAGATACGTCCAGGCTTCTTTCTGTTCCACTTTACCGGACCTTATTAATCGGCCTATAGCCCGTTTAAAGGCTGCTTTGCTAATATTGAACTTTTCCTTAATAATTTCCGGCGGAGTATCGTCGCTATAAGGCATCTTCCCGCCGCGTTTTGATAAAAAATCAATTATGTTGGCAGCATCCGTCTCAATAGCATCTTCTTTTTGCGGGCGCATAGATACATTGACCCGGCCGTCATCCCGGATATACGTCACCCGGACTGTCAGTTCCTCGCCAACCTGAGGTCTTTTGATCATCTCATTGTTATGCAAAAAGGCAATATATCTTTCCTGAGTAAAGAGGAACGCGCCCTGATCGTTATAGTTATAGACCGATCCGGTCAGCAGATCTCCCACCTTGACATTCTCAGCCGGTTTGGACGCCTGCCTGAGTTCATCCTCCACTTCCATAGTGACTGCCAGGCGGCCCGTTTTGTCCCGATACAGCTTAACCCATACTTTATCTCCTTTTCGCACCTTGCCGCGCATGCCGGCAAAAGGCATAAATACTCCCCGTTCGGCGCCAATATTGACAAAGGCGCCATCCTTCGAAGTGTTTATTACAGTTACTTTCGCCACTTGCCCCTCCCGCATTTGCGGTAAACGCATACTGGCTGTCAAACGGCCCTTGGGATCTAAATACAAATAAACTTTTATCTGCTGCCCGATGGCTACTTCATCAGTTTGTTGAGCCTTGTGCAATAAAATGTCATCATTACTGTTACCCGTCCCGGCATCTAAAAAAGCGCCTAGTTCGGATACCCTGGCAACTGTTAGAGTAACTACCTCACCCGGTTTATATGCTGCTGCCCGGTTTGTCATACTACATCCTGGGCCGTTGTCTCAAAGACTATCGCTTTAGCGTCGTTCCATAAACGTTCCAATTGATAAAACTGCCGGTCTTCTTCAACAAAGATGTGGGCCACACAAGAGCCGTAGTCCAATAAAATCCAATGAGATTCGCGATAACCTTCCTTGTGCAGCGGCTTTATACCTTTCGCGGCAAGTTTTTCCTCAATATGATCAGCAATGGCTTTCACTTGGGTAGTAGAGCCAGCACTGCAAATCACGAAGTGATCGGTAACAGGGGAAATATTCGTAAGATCCATGATCAAAATATCCCTGGCCTTTTTGTCACTGGCAGCCTGGGCAATATCTTGCGTTAATTCGTTGACCTTAAAATGGTTCATCAACTGACCTCCTGAACATGTGCTCCATGCCTTTATTGTCTTTATTATATTTTTACAATATGGCTTTTTCTATATGAAATTATTCTATTTGACTTGTGTCTTTCCTGCAAAAATAATGGAAAAGCCTGCCGCGAGTCCTGCTGCAGACTTTCATGTCAATTTTTCCGAATTGAAGCACCACCGGACCCATTCTGATAAACTCCACTCATTTTTGTATTCGTAGATAATAACATCTTTTCGACAATTAGCTTAGCCTGGTCTTTATCCAAAATCCAATAACTTGAGCCGTCAATTGTTGCAAAGTTACCAGGCAGCATTTCAGCATGTACGCTGTCAGTTTTAAAATTTGCCAGGTTGATGGCTAATTTGAACAACGTAAAAAACGACATGTCGGTATGAATGTGCTGTTTGGCGGCAGATGCCAATGCAGGCATTTTAAAAATGCTACCAAATTGCATTGATTCTTTAACAATAGCTTTTAAAAATCGCTGCTGACGCTGCACCCGCCCTATATCACCAAGTTCGTCGCTGCGATACCGCACATATTGCCCGGCTTTGTTCCCATCTAGATGCTGATACCCTCTGGCTAAATGAATCTGTAAGTCTGCATACGGGTCATCATAGTTCATATCATGCTCGACATATAAGTTGACACCGCCGAGAATATCACTAATCTTTATGAATCCTTCCCAATCCAGTGCCACATAGTAATTAATCGGAACGCGCAAAAATTGTTCAACCGTGTTTCGAGCCAGTTCCGGCCCGCCGTAAGCATATGCATGATTGAGTTTGTCAAGTCCTTTATGGCCTGGAATGCTCACTTCTGTATCACGAGGCAAAGACAGCAGATTCATTGTCCCGTCTTCCGGATTGAAGCTGGCTATTATCATGGAATCAGAGCGTCTGGCCGTATTCCCGGGATTATCGCGGTCCAAATCATCTAAGCCGAGGATGAGAATATTCACTCTGTTATTCAGAGTCTGGACCGGTCTTTCTGCCGTTGCCGCCACTCTTGCAGCCGGCTCGCGCGTTAGAATTGTATAGACATATATTGAAGCGCCGGCCAACGATGCAATCACCAGCAGGAACAGTACCAGCACCAAGAATACTCGATCCCATCTAATCTTTCGCCGCCTGCCCCTGGCTCGCAAATTCATATCTCGCATCCTAGGAAAACTCCTTTCCTTATACTTGTATCCACCCAGCTATCATATGCACGAACTATCCTGAAAAGCTAAAACGTTATAAGACAAAGAAACCGGAACCACAGAGATGCCGAGGACACAGAGAATGGATAACGAAGAGTGTTGAAAAAACATAACAGATAACGTTTTCCAGCACTTTCTATCTTAACGAGCAGTAAGCTTGTATCCGCCAGCCCACCAACTGCCTCGAACTGCTTAGAAGTCGTCAGCTGCTAGGCGCGACGAGGACCGGAACTCCAGCGTACTGGGCGTACGCTGGAGTGAGGACCACAGGAGCAACAACGCAGATGGCGGCTTCTAAGCAGTTCCCTGCTTAAAGTAATTGACGTATTAACCAATTACGCCCCTCAATTGTAGCAGGATGAATAAGATTACCTTGGGCTATTATGTATTGCAGCGACTGGTCAAATGCAGCCAGCACAGCCGTATCCAGATCCGCTGCCGCCAAACTCCGCAACTTGTCCACCCCTGGGAAATTCCGTCCAGGTTCGATGAAGTCAGCCAGATAAATAATTTTATCAAGTACGTTCATGCTTGGTCCGCCGGTAGTATGCAAAGAAATGGCCCGCAGTATTTCCGGGTCATCTGTATTGTATTCAGTTTGAGCTAAATACGAGGCGACCGGAGCATGAAGCAGCGTGGGGTGGTATATATCGACATCAGTCGTCACTATTGCAAAATCTTTAGCTAATTGTAATAGTTGCTTGTCAGTTATGTCTCTTGCACAATCGTGTAATAGTCCGGCAACGCGTGCCTTTTCTTCATCAGCATCAAATCGCTTTGCCAGGATAGCCGCCGTTTCGCTTACCCGCAGCGAGTGCTGAAAACGCTTGGGCGACAACTTTGCCGCCAGTTTTTCTGTATTCTTTTGTAAAATCATGTATATCACCTATCTTCTCAGTTCTAAAGGTTCGCCAAAAATGGTCATTTTCCTTTAAGCGGGAAAATAAAAACCTCCTTATATCTTATATAAGGAGGCTGATGCATCAAAGCACATCTAAACAACGCTCGCTTCATCCTATGAATGAACTATAATACAGCCTATAGCTGTCAGCAGCACTTTTCTAACCTTGCCGCGGCTTAGCTTCATTTACAACAATTTGGCGACCGCCTACTTGGGCGCCATTCATGGCCTCAACCATCTTTTCCGCATCGGTGTCTTCTACTTCCACAAACCCAAAACCTCGCGACCGACCCGTTTCCTTATCAGTAATAATCCTACTGGAAATAACCGAACCATGAGGACGAAAAGCCTCGGCAAGGGCGGTATCAGTGGTATTCCAAGGCAGATTACCGACGTAGAGAGTTTTTGCCATCAGAGAAATCACCTCTCTTTCCGTGATCAAGATACTGAGAACTAAAATTTTACGTTAACATTATCTGCAAATTTGCTTTATTTATGCCCAGTCTCGTCTGCCTTTATTTGGAACGTCCGTCCGCTATTGAGAAAAGGCTCAATCCAGATATAAACCTTCTTTTAGTATATAACATTCAACGCTTTCGGGAACAATATATTTTATGGATAGTCCTCTTTTAACCCGCTCGCGAATATCGGTTGAAGATATTTCCAGTTCTGGAGTCGCAAGTCTTTGAATTCGCTGGCGCCCTTTGACACCAAATTGTTTTATCACCTGATCAATATAACTAATGCTCCCCGGCCTGGTAGCAGCAACGAAGTAACATAAATCCAGCAATTGGTCGATATCTTTCCATGTGGATAAATCTCTGATTGCATCCGCGCCGGTAATAAAATAGAACTCTGCCTGCACCCCGTAACGATTAATTAATTCTCTTATGGTATCAATCGTATAGGAAGGACCGGAACGTTCCAGCTCAATTGCCGATACATAATAATATGGGTTAGAATAAGTAGCCATAACGGTCATAGTATAACGATGAACTGCGGGAGTCACACGAGAACCTTGTTTATGGGGCGGATTGCCGGCAGGAATGAATAGCACCTTGCTGAGATCATACTCCATGCGTACCGCCTCCGCCGTAACCAGATGCCCGATATGAATGGGATCAAAAGTTCCTCCCATGATTCCTATTTTTATTTTTTGATGAACCGCCATATTATCTGCCCCTCTACTCTATTTAAATGCAATCTCTTGCCAGTTTATTATAAAATAAGACTTGTCAGTGCCAAACCAGGTAAAAGAAATCTTAATGTATTATCAGGGTAAGGAGCAGGTAAGGATTTATCTTATTTGCCCATTGCCATCAATGATGTATTTGATACTTGTAAGCTCAGGCAGCCCCATCGGCCCCCTGGCGTGAAGTTTTTGCGTACTGATACCAATCTCGGCGCCGAAACCAAACTCAAAACCGTCAGTAAACCGGGTGGAGGCATTAACGTATACTGCGGCAGCATCCACTTCATTCTGAAAACGTTTTGCGCTATTATAATCCCGGGTAATAATGGCTTCTGAGTGACGGGTACCATAGGCCGATATATGCTCAAGGGCATCATCAAGGCTATTAACAACTTTGACGGCGAGGATAAAATCCAGATATTCCGTAGCCCAATCCTCTTCCGTGGCCGTTTTAACGGAAGGGTGATACCCTATGGCCGCCGGGCATCCTCTAAGCTCCACTCCTGCTTGGTGGTACCTTTCCAGCATGCTGGGCAGAAACTGGGCAGCCACATCTTTATGTACCAGCAGCGTTTCCATGGCATTGCAAACTCCCGGACGCGATACTTTTGCATTGAAGGCCACTTCCTGAGCAATATCTAAATCGGCGGTGCCATCAATAAACGTGTGGCAAACTCCTGTACCGGTCTCAATAACAGGTACGCTGCTATTTTCAACTACTGTCTTGATTAGCCCGGCTCCTCCCCGGGGAATAATAACATCGAGATATTGGTTAAGCCGTAACATGGCATTAACCGCCTGCCTGTCCGTAGTAGCAACCAGTTGAATGGCGCCTTCCGGAATATCCGCAGCTTTTGCAGCATCTGCAATTACCTGAGTGATCGCCGTGTTAGAGACAATGGCTTCTGACCCGCCGCGCAATATTACCGCATTTCCCGCTTTAAGGCAAAGTCCGGCTGCATCTACCGTTACGTTAGGCCGGGCCTCATAAATGATGCCAATAACCCCAAGGGGCACACGAATTTTATTAATCTTTAATCCATTAGGTCTTTGCCACCCCGCAATTGTCTCGCCGATAGGATCAGGCAGCCTGGAAATCTGTCGCAAGCCTTCAGCCATATCTTTGATTCTGGCGTCATTGAGCATAAGACGGTCAATCAGGGAATTCGGCAAAGAATTCTTTTTCCCTCTGGCAACGTCTTCGGCATTGGCCGCTATAATACAAGAGTTCTCTCTCTCCAGAGCATCCGCCATATTATTAAGAGCCTTATTCTTAACACTGGTTGGCACAGTAGCCAGCCTCCGTGCTGCCGCTTTTGCCGTTATGCCCTTATGTGCCAGTTCAGCCAGGTAATCCTTTTGGTCCAAACTAATTCCCTCCTCCTATATGAGACGGTTCACCAGTCTCTTCAAGCTAAACCAATAAGACCATATTATCACGATGAACCACTTCATCGTAAGGCTTGTAACCTAATATGTCGGAAATCTCCTGAGTATGAGTTCCCATAATCTTCAATACGTCTTCCGAGTTGTAGTTGGTAATGCCCCGCGCGATTTCCCGTCCTGCTAAATTAACGATTCGCACCGTATTCCCATGCTCAAAGTCTCCTTCCACCTTAATCACACCTGCCGCCAGCAAGCTTGATCCGCAGGTAAGTATAGCTTGCTCACAGCCTGAATCAACAGTTACTGCACCGTTAACCGGCGCACCGAAAGCCAGCCATCGTTTCCGAATCTGCAGACGGTTTTCCTTCGAAACAAAAAAGGTGCCGATAGCAGCTCCGCCGATAATGTCGCGCACAACCCCATCCCGGACGCCGGAGGCAACGACCATGGTTATGCCGGAGTTCACAGCAATTTTCGCTGCTTGTATTTTTGTATACATACCGCCGGTACCCCGCGCGGTACCAGGTCCGCCTGCTAACGCCTCAGTTTCCGGCGTAATATCGGTAATTTCCGAAATAAGTTCGGCTGTCGGGCATGTTTGCGGGTTGGCGGTGTATACTCCGTCGACGTCAGACAAGATCACCAGTAAATCCGCATCAATAATACCTGCCACTATAGCTGATAACGTGTCGTTTTCGCCAATTCTAAGTTCGTCGACAGCTACCGCGTCATTTTCATTGATAATGGGTATGACACCTTGGCTTAAAAGGGTCGTCAAGGCATTGCGGGAGTTAGTATATTGCCGTCGATTATCGGAGTCTGCCCGGGTCAAAAGCACTTGCGCGACAATCTGACCGTATTCGCCAAACATTTTTTCGTAAATATGCATCAATATGCCTTGTCCTACAGCCGCAGCCGCTTGCTTTTCCGGAATGGTTTTAGGTTTTTCTTTCAGGCCTAAGCGGTCCATTCCCGCGCCAACCGCCCCGGATGTGACCAGAATTATTTGTTTTCCCTGGTTGGCAAGATCGGATAATTCCCGTGCCAGCTTTTCAATCCTAAGTAAATTTAGTTTACCTGTACTGTGCGTTATCGTGCTTGTTCCCACCTTAACGACAACTCGCCTTACACTGAACAAGTTTGTCCTGGTAAGCATCTTCCCCCTCCCCATCACAATACTTACTGTTTAAATTCAAATTCCATATCCCGAATTCGAACTGTATCGCCTTCTTGAATACCACGGGCCTTAAGTTCATCCTCAATACCCATTTTGCGCCAAATAGTCTGAAACCGGCGTAAGCCCTCCTCATTGGCAAAGTTCGTCATTGCTACCAGTTTTTCAATACCCTGTCCGGATACAAGGTAAGCGCCGCTGTCATCTCTTGTAATCACAAATTCATCATCCGGATAAGCATCGTATATTTTTACTTCTTCAATTTCTTCCGGCTCTTCCACATATTCGGACAACAATTGAGCCGCCCGCTGCATCAGCTGTGGTAAGCCGCTGCCAGTGGCAGCAGAAATAGGATATATTTCATGGCCCAGTTCTTTCATGTAATCAGCAATTTGGGGATAGTTATTCCTAGCTTCGGGAAGGTCCATTTTATTTGCGGCTATAATTTGGGGCCGTTTGGCTAAACGTTCGTTATATAACTTCAGTTCCTTATTAATTTTATGATAATCATCGATTGGATCGCGTCCCTCAATCCCGGAAGCGTCGATTACATGTATAAGTACCTTAGTTCTTTCAATGTGGCGAAGAAAATCATGACCAAGGCCAACTCCCGTATGAGCGCCTTCAATCAGTCCCGGGATATCAGCCAAAACAAAATTCTGGCCTTCTCCCATGCTAACTACCCCGAGGACGGGAGTCAGGGTAGTAAAATGATAGGCGGCAATTTCCGGTTTAGCTGCCGAAACCTTAGCCAAAATGCTTGATTTTCCAACACTGGGGTATCCTATAAGACCAACATCGGCAAGAAGTTTCATTTCTAACAGCAAGGTTCTTTCTTCCCCTGGTTCTCCTAATTCCGCAAAAGTAGGAGCACGGTGAGTGCTGGATACAAAACGAGCGTTCCCGCGCCCGCCGCGACCACCTCTAGCCACAATAAATTCCTGTCCGGGATTAACAATGTCGCCGAGGATCTGTCCGCTTGCTTCCTCTTTGATAACCGTTCCGGGAGGAACTTTGATATATAAATCATCGCCGCTCCGTCCGTGCATGTTGCTAGTCTGACCGTTTGCCCCGTTGTCTGATTTAAACAAACGCTTATAGCGAAAATCAACTAATGTATTTAGGCTATCGTCGCCGACTATTATTATATTACCGCCTCGCCCGCCATCACCACCGCTGGGTCCGCCTTTGGGCACATATTTCTCCCGGCGGAAACTAGACATGCCGTTTCCGCCGGTGCCTGCCTTCACGGTTATTTTTGCTCTATCAATAAACATTGATATTCCCCTTTACCTTCCCATACCAGATGGCGGACGAATTCTCCTAACATCTGAGATACTGAGATTTTCATACTACAATAAGTAATATATGCGTTAACTCAAATAATTATAGACCGTCGGAAATCTTATAACTTCTATATACTAATCTCTTGTATCTTGCTATATCCTGCCGCTTTCTTAATCGTCGGTAGTTTGACCCGTTTCATAAGCAGCCAAAGGATTGGTTACCAGTTTAGGGTCCTGAGCCAGTTTTTCAATATACTGTAAAGCTTTGTCGGATTTACCCAACTGTATCATTGCATGAATCACTTGTAAATGATTGAGAAAGTCATGCCTTTGAACACGAAGCAATTTCATTACCTCAGCGCAAGTCGCCACATCTGTGCACTCGACATGTTTACCCATGCGTAATCAATCCCTTCTATAAGATACAATTAGACTTCACTTCGCCCTGACACTGTGAAATACCTGTCTCATTTTGATGTATCCTAAAAAAATACCCGCAGCCTTTATCTAGCCGCGGGTACGCACGTCTGTCTATTACATTGCTTCGTCTGCCGGATAAACGCTAACTTGGCGATCATCGCGACCTTTGCGCTCAAAGGAGACTTTGCCGGCAACCATGGCATATAAAGTATCATCCTTGCCTATCCCTACATTATGGCCAGGGTGGAAATGTGTACCGCGCTGGCGAACCAGAATACTGCCGGCAGTTACGACTTCACCGGCGTGACGCTTGACACCAAGGCGTTTGGCTTCGCTGTCACGTCCGTTGCGGGAGCTGCCCACACCTTTCTTATGAGCAAACAACTGCAAATCAAAGGAATTAAATTTTAATTTCAGATCTTTCATGTTTTCTCACCTCCTGTAGTCAACAATACGAACACTCCTTGGATACAATTTAGCTATTTCGGTGAGTCCTAACACCATTGTTTCAAGCACAGCACCTGTCAACTGGTCAGGTTGCCCAACAAGCTCTATGGACAATCCATCTTTGGATTGTTTAACTTCAATATCACGGTGTAAATAACGTTCCAACCCCATAATTGCCGATTGCGTCAACGCCGAAACACCTGCACACACAATATCATGCCCATGGGGGCCGGCGTCTGCGTGTCCGGTGATACGGAATCCCTTGATATCATGAGGGGAACTACGCATAATTTCTGCTGTAATCATACCAAACCATTCACCTTTTAGTAGGGAACTGCTTATAAGCCGCCATGCTGCGTCGCCGCACAATCTGCGTTGCTATTATCTGCGACAAGTTACTTGCGTTGATAATACTAACGAAATCAGAATCGTGCTCCTGCGGTCCTCACTCCAGCGTACAACCAGTACGCTTGCGTTCCGGTTCTCGTCGCGCCTAGCAGCTGACGACTTCTAAGCAGTTCGAGGCAGTTGGTAAACGGGCGGATACAAGCTTACTTACTACTCATTTCTCTGTGTCCCTCGGCGTCCTCTGCGTCTCTGTGGTTCCGGTCTTTGGTCTTATGACGTTTTAGTTTTTAGGATAGTTCGAGGCATTTAATAATTTGAATAGATACGGCAGCCTTAAGCTTCGATCTTTTCAATGCGAACTTTGGTAAATGGCTGGCGATGGCCTTGCCGACGACGATAATTGGATTTGGCTTTATATTTAAATACTAGAATCTTCCTGCCTTTACCATGCTCGACCACTTGAGCGGTTACTTTGGCGCCGGAAACAACCGGCTTGCCAATGACCACTTCGCCGTCTTTAACCACGGTGAGAACACGGTCAAAATCCACAGACTCGCCTTCAGCCGCTTCAAGTTTCTCAATCGTAAGCACATCGCCTTCACTGACACGATATTGCTTGCCACCTGTCTCGATGATAGCGTACATTGTTGCACCTCCCCTACTACTAGACTCGCCGGATACGGTACGAATTCGGTTTAGAATCGGTTTAAAACCTCTCCGAGCGGTTGGCGCAGGCGACTTGCCTACAATCATTAATTTTAGCATACCGGAAATGCTATGTCAATAAATCAACAATCTTCTATGCAACAATCCTCTATCACATTTTTAGCGGGGAAAAGCGTAACATTCCATCAGTAACAAATAAGCCGGTCCTCTCAATCAACACAGCATCCTTTTTTACCGGCAGGCCAAATGAAATTATTAGGGCATCAACCAGCTCCGAGGGTTTGACACTTCCCTGCGGAGTAATCCTTAAAGCAACATCAAGACTGACGCTGTCTGTCAACAGATTATCCCCAGAGATCCTGACATCCTCGCCCATAAATTCTTTAATGTCAATCTCCCGTCGTCCTTTAGGCGATTCTTTCGTATATGGAACGCAGGACGCCGAATTAAACTGCCGAATACAATTCGTAACCTTCTCCCTATCTTCACCATTAGAAAGAGGTGCAACAACCCGATAAGCAGCCAAATTGACTATGGCCATAAGCGCCGGACTATGCTTTTCGATATATTTTGCCTCATTGAATGAGATTCCTGCCGGCAGCATTGGTTCCAGTCTATTTTTTATTTCTTGTAGATCTAATTCCCCGGTAAGCTCCACGTCCATATACTCTGCTAGACTGGTAACCCCGACCGCAAGGGCCGACGCAAAAGCCAGTTTCATGTGCGGATTGAACCCTTCTGAGTAGGAAACCGGTAACTTGGCCCGCCGCAGCGCGCGTTCAATGGTTCCGGCATAATCCAAATGCGATATGTAACGAATGGCTTCGCCTTTGGTAATCTCAAGTCTCAATTTCGCCACTACCTACACCCCCAGTCAACCGGATCAACGCCCAGTCCAGGGCACACGCCACAATCTGCGCACAAATCCCGCCGGCAGTCTTTTGTTACAGATTCGCTCAGGGCCTGTCCGTACTCCCGGACTAAAAAGGACTTGTCCACTCCTGAAGAAAGGTGATCCCATGGCAGTATTTCATCAAACTGCCGCTCCCGGTTGGCGTAAAACGCAGGATCTATGCCGGTTGCAACAAACGCCTCCATCCATACGTCGAATTTAAAATGCTCCGACCATCCGTCAAACCTTGCCCCATTCTGCCAAGCCTGATACAGAACCCGTCCTAAACGCCGGTCTCCCCGCGAAAATACTCCTTCCAAAAAGCTGGTGCGAGCATCGTGCCAATTCAGAGTAATATTACGGTCTTTGATCAATGACCGCAACAGTCTCTGTTTACGTTCGATTTCCTCTACCGGGTTTTGCCCAAACCACTGGAAAGGGGTATGGGGTTTGGGTACAAATGAAGAGACGCTAATCGTAACTTTAGCCCCGCGACGGCCTTTGATCTCTTTATACAGATTCATAACTTCCTGGGCTAAGTTGGCAATTCCGCTCACATCTTCATCTGTCTCGGTTGGTAAACCGATCATAAAGTAAAGCTTAACCGAAGACCAACCGGCGCAAAAAGCAGCGCCAACCGCAGTCAGCAAATCTTCGTGGGTAACTCCTTTATTGATTACATTCCGCATACGCTGAGTGCCGGCCTCGGGTGCGAAAGTCAGGCCGCTTTTTCGGACCTGTTGCACCTGTTTGGCCAACTCTATGGAAAAACTGTCAATTCTAAGGGAAGGCAGCGAAATACTCACTCCCTGATCTTTAAACCTGTCTATCAATGAATGAATTAGATCGGATAAACAGGAATAATCGGCAGAACTTAAGGATACAAGTGAAATTTCATTATAGCCGGTGTTGTCCACCAGTTCCTGCGCATGGGCCAGGAGTGTTTCCATTTTTCGTTCCCTGACCGGTCGGTAGATGGTTCCCGCCTGACAAAAACGGCACCCTCTGGTACAGCCGCGAAACAATTCCAGCATAATCCGGTTATGTACAATTTCAATGTACGGAACGATTGGCTTAGTTGCGAAATCGACGGCGTCCATATCTCTAACAACCCGCTTGCTAATAACCGGCTTAACTTCCGGGGACAATGGTTTTACCATGCTTACTCTACCGTCACTATGGTAAGAAACATCATAAAAGGCGGGTATATAAATGCCGTTAAGCCGGGCTAAATCTTTAAGCACTCCCTCCTTGCCGCCTGGTTTTCCCCGTTTTTTCCAGGCAGCTATTACTTCAACAGTTTCCTTGATTACTTCCTCCCCTTCTCCCAAAACAAAGAAATCGGTAAAATCCGCCATTGGCTCAGGATTGAACACGCACGGTCCGCCGCATGCCACCAGCGGCTGCCGTTCATTCCGTTCGCGGGCCAAAACGGGGATTCCGGCTAAGTCCAGCATATTGAGCACATTTGTATAACTGAGTTCATACTGCAAAGAAAAACCCACTACATCAAAATCCGCTACAGGACGCCTGGATTCAAGGGTAAACAAAGGGATGCCGCCAACTCGCATCTCCCTTTCCATATCCACCCAGGGAGCATACACTCTCTCCGCAGCAGTGTCTGATCGATTATTGAGAATCTGATACAATATTTTCAGTCCTAAATTGGACATGCCAACTTCATACACATCCGGCATAGCCAGGGCAAAATTGACAATAACAGCTGCCGGGTCTTTCACTACGCTGTTCCATTCATTTCCGGTATATCGGGCAGGTTTGGCAACGTGATTTAAAATAGCAGGGCTAAGTGCAACAATGGAACTCATCATCTACCTCCGCTGATTCATGGATAGTGGTTGTTTATTCAGGTATTCAGAAGTCAGGAGTCAGGAGTCAGGAGTCAGGAGTCAGGAGTCAGAATATATCTTGACGAGCGTTCTTTTATCCTGAAACCTGACTTCCGAATCCTATTTACTGACAAACATAGCATCAGGAATATTATGTATTTTCCCGCCGGAAATATCAAGAAATATTTCAACATGCTGCGCAAATTCTTATTTACTCAGATGATATACTGCCACGAACTATCCTGAAAATCTAAAAGACAAAGAAACCGGAACCACAGAGACGCCGAGGACACAGAGGAACACAGAAAAAAGATAACGAAGAGCGTTAAAAAATATAAATAAATCCCTCTGCGTTTCTCTGCGCCCTCGGCGCCTCTGCGGTAAAACGTTCTCCATTTTCCTTCCTTGAAGCATCGCAGATGTCGGTTTTTCATGAGTAATAAACGTGTATCCGCCAGTTTACCAACTGCCACGAACTGCTTAGAGATCGTTAGCTGCTAGGCGTGACGAGGACCGGAACTCCAGCGTACTGGACGTACGCCGGAGTGAGGACCGCAGGAACAACGACGCAGATGACGGTCTCTAAGCAGTTCCCCCCTTTAAGTTGACCAGTTATAAAAACTCTTTTATTTTGGCTTTTAGCCCCCGCGCAGGCAGCTCTTCCCAAACCTGTGTCTCTGTCAGCGTACCGCATAACCGGAAATTGTCATCAACAACCAGCACAATATAATACTGCTCCGGACCAAAAAGACGAATGATATCCCCCACGACAGCATTAGGAACGGCAGTAAAATGACTGGTCGGCAGTAAGCCATTGGCTGATAACGCGGCTTTTTTGCGCGCCATAACCCGCATAGTGCGAAACCCGGCCAGTTTTTGCTCAGCCTTAGCGGCCACACATAAAAATACCGCAGCAACGATCATTGTTATATTGATAGTCTTATCCAGCCAATAAGTTACTACCACACTAACAAGCAAAACCACACTGATCATTTTACCTATAGTAATTACCGTTGCTGTTGCTTTTTGGTAATCTTGCTTTTGAGCTAAAAGAGCTCTTACAATTCTTCCTCCGTCCAAAGGCAAAGCAGGCAGCAGATTGAATCCGGCAAGCATTGCATTAACATCAAAATAAAACCGATAAAAATCCTGCCACAAGCCTGCTTTGAGTATTCCGACATAACTGACAGCCGCCAGAGCCAGACTTATGAACGGTCCGGCGGCTGCTATCACAATTTCACTGGACGCACTTTTCTCCGACAGACGATCAATGCGGGCAATTGCCCCAAAAGGAAGGACCTCCACTTCCTTCACCTTGTATCCAAGGCTTCTTGCCATGAAAACATGTGCAAGTTCATGGAATATGACCGCGCTGAAAACAATTAAAACTTTTCCCGACATGCCGGCAACTACAAATAAGGAAATAATTAGCAAAAACCAGTTGTTCAGAATAATCTGAATACCAGCAACTTTACCAACCCTCATATAGCACTCCCTTGTGTTCTATTAGGTATTCAGCATTCAGAAGTCAGAATTCGGAATACTCGCGACAGCCGCTCCCTCTGACTTCTGACTCCTGACTTCTAAATCAGTTGACATCAGATTGGGGAAATTGCCCTTTGATGCGAGTCATTGGGTCTATCGCTGTACCGTTTTCACGCACCTCAAAATATAGAACCGGTGTATCGGTCATACCCGTCTGTCCCACTCTTGCAATAACCTGTCCCTGGCTAACGTTTTCTCCATCTTGGACCAATACCTCATTTAGATGCCCATACAAAGTCTCAATATTTTGACCGTGTTCAATTATTAATACTTTCCCCAACTGAGCACTTTCCGTAATTAATTTAATCTTTCCCGGCGCTGCAGCCTTTACACTCGCGCCCGCAGGAGCAGCGACGTCAATTCCTTCATGAAAGTTTTCCTGTTTCAATACCGGATGGCTACGCCAGCCGAAGGGTGACACAAGTTGTCCTTCCACCGGCTTAGTCATATACATCAAAGGATCCGCCGGTTTGGCAATTGTGTTTCGGATTTGCTTTACTACCGGCAAACTGGGCCAGTTTAGGGCATGGGGGAAGTACTTAGACCCGTATTCGGCCGCTCTGTCTGCCCAATAATCAACATCCACGTTTTGGGAAAGTATGTACCGTACGGCATTATCTGTTTGTAATCCAAGCCAGGTATCGGATAGGTGAGCCCCATATAGGACGACAAAAAGGCAAACTGCCGCAATCGGTTTCTTAAGCCACCCGTAATTAATTTTTTGGCAGTAGTAGTACTGCCAGGAGCTTTTATCAGAAGTTCTGAATCTTGACCTCAAATTAGATACTATGCGATTCCATATTTGTGCCATATTTACCTCCATAAATGGCTTAAGTACTCTTATGGAATATATATGACAAACCACATGAAATATAACAAGAAAAGGCGGGACGATCACCGCCCCGCCTTGAACATTATCCCTGTTGGAATCTAAAATAATATTTTTTGCCGTCGCATATAGATATTCAGCAATATCCCAATGCCAATCATATTGGTCGTTAATGAGCTTACCCCATAGCTCATTAACGGAAGGGGAATACCGGTAACCGGCATAATTCCTGCGGTCATGCCTACATTTATAAGAACATGGAAGGCAAGCATCGACGTAATTCCCGTCCCCAGCAGAGTACCGAAGTTATCCCGGGCGGCGCCGGCAATCTTAATGCAGCGATAGAGCAAAATGAAATATAATAATAAGATAAGAGTTGCCCCAACGAAGCCTAATTCTTCCCCAATAACGGCAAAAATAAAGTCGGTATGATTTTCAGGTAAAAAATTCAACTGACTCTGAGTACCGTTAAACAATCCCTTTCCGAATAGCATGCCCGAACCAATGGCTATTTTAGACTGAATGATATGATAACCGGAGCCTAATGGGTCAACATTGGGATCAAGGAACACGGTTAAGCGCGTTTTCTGATAGTCTTTTAAGAAATGCCAAAAGATCGGCATAACGGCTGCGCCGGCGCCAAAAATAGTCATTAAATAACGCGTACTAATGCCCGCCACAAAAATCATTCCAAACAAGATGGATAAAAACACCAGGGATGTTCCCAGGTCCGGCTGCTTTAAAACTAATACAAATGGTATACTTACGTAAATAAATATTGGAATTATTTCCTTAAAAGAGTTGAGTCTGCCGGAGCGCTTATCTAAAATTTGCGCTAAAGAAATAATCATAATTAGTTTGGAAAACTCGGATGGCTGTAAATTAATCGGTCCAATTTGAATCCATCTTTGGGCTCCCAAAGCTGACTGCCCCACAAACATTACGGCTAATAGCATACCCAAATTAATAATGTATAGTAAACCGGCAACCTTTTCCAAAGACCGGTAATCAAAGTTCAACATAAAAAATACAATAATTATGTTAGCCACGGCGAACACCCCCTGCCGTTCTACATACCAGTAACGGTCTTCACTGGGGTTGTTCACATGAGTCGCGCTGCCGATAATGATAAGACTGACCGCTACGATCAGTAGCGTTACACCTATCAGCACAAAATCTAAATTTCTCAGCAATCGCTGGTTAAGCATTATCACCCAAACCTTCCTGTGTTTATTCAATGCCTTATATATTATAATAGTATTTATCTAATGCGTCCAGTACTATATGGGGCGCATTAAAGAATTAAAATTATATCCGGGTATTAGGAACGCTTCGACGCTATCGCTTAACCTCAGCTTATCCTAATACCCGGATATCAATTCTTTAATGGGACATATCATATAACATTTACTTTTGGGACAGCCTCTTTATGCAACGACCTTATTCTGTCGGCATAACGCCGCGTTTCATCCGGTTTACCGGAATGTTGGCTATAAGAGCAACGGAAGAATTTGTTTTGGTCAGATTAATTTCCATTTGACTCTCATTTATTTCCATATAATTAGATATCACTTTGATCATATCATCTTTGATAATTTCCATAAATTGAGGTGATACGTTAACCCTGTCGTGAACAAGCACCAAACGTAAGCGTTCTTTAGCAATATCTTTCGAACCGGACGGTTCTTTGCCAAAAAACTTTTGTATCAATTCAAGCACCACACTGTTCCCTCCTTTTATGAATCGCACTAAGGTTAAAATCCCAATGCTTTTTTGAAGCGTCCCCAAAAACCTTGATTGGTCTCCAGTGTCATTAAAGGTACGTTTTCCCCCATTAACCGCCGTACAATATTTCTGTAAGCCACGCCGGCCAAGGATGCAGGATTGGCAATCGCCGGTTCACCCCGGTTAGTGGATATAACGATGTACTCATCCTCCGGTATAATACCCAGCAAATCTACTGCCAAAATCTCAATGATGTCGTCAATGTCCATCATATCGCCTTTTTGAACCATTAACGGGCGAATACGATTTACTATTAATTTGGGGTTATGTTTTCCTTCCGATTCCAAAAGTCCGATAATTCTATCCGCATCCCGTACTGCAGATACTTCAGGCGTCGTTACAATCACTGCTTTGTCGGCACCGGCGATAGCATTGCGAAAGCCTTGTTCAATTCCAGCCGGACAGTCAATAATAACATACTCGAACTCCTGGGCCAGTTCGTGACAAAGTTGTTTCATCTGATCAGGAGTTACTGCATTTTTGTCTCTGGTTTGAGCAGCAGGAAGCAAATAGAGTGTCTCATAGCGTTTATCCCGAATGAGTGCTTGTTTTAAACGGCAATTTCCTTCCGTAACGTCAATAAGATCGTAAACAATTCGGTTTTCCAGTCCCATAACCACATCCAAATTTCTGAGGCCGATATCAGCGTCCAGCAATACAACACGTTTGCCTAAGAGAGCAAAGCCGGTCCCGATATTTGCCGTCGCAGTGGTTTTACCTACACCGCCTTTACCTGAAGTTATGACAATTATTTCTCCCATATTTCTCCTCCTGTCATCTCACACCTTCTTATCACTCGGTTCGATAACTACTATGCCGCGGGCAATTCGAGCTGTTTCAGGATAATCCGGTTCATCGGAATTATCCGGCGCCCGTGCAATAATTCCAGCTATTCTTAATTGTGCCGCCATAAGTTTGGTAGCGGTAACCCTGGCTTTTTCATTGCCGCAAGAACCGGCATGCGCCAAGCCCCGGCAAGTCCCATGCACTGTAATGTCGCCGCCGGCAACCACTTGCGCCCCGGGATTAACATCACCCATTATTATTACGTTTCCATCGTAAACGATTTTTTGACCACTACGTAACATTCTGGTAACAATTAGGGTTTTACTGCCATCCGCTTCCTGCTGGTATTCCAACGGAACCTCTGTCGCAAGTTTCGTCTCAGCCTTAACGGATTCGATGATTTCACCGGGAGATAATCCATAATCTGCCAGGAGATTAATCACCTGCCACCGTTCTTCCGGAGTTAAGTCGCCACATTCAGGTGTTAAATTGACAGTAGCACCACTGGTGAAAAAATGTGCAGCCGATTCCAGTTTAGTTTTGAGTTGATCTAATATGTGAGAAAAATCGGCAGAAGCATTAAGAATTAGTTGCAACCCACCTTTGCTACCTTTGAACACAACATCTTCGCGCATACTGTCTCCTAAATTTTACCACATGATACTATCTATATGTCAACTAAAATTCGCCTCTCTTACCACTTTTCCTTCAAAATAGGAATAAAATCTTAACAAAAAGCGAAGGATTAAAGAATTAAATGACTGGGTTCCCATGGGAACCCAGTCGAAATGGTCTTATTTTTTCCGGCGATATAATCTAATCTATCCGCGGCCGAGCAGTAGCCGGAAAATAAGGCGATGAATGGGAATACTAAACGCTAAATTATACGCCAATGTGGGCAGCACCTGATTAAATACGAGAAAAAGAAATTCAACTTTGTATCCCCAAAAATATATTAGAGTGAATACAAAACAAGCATTAAAAAACGTAGCCATTGTTACTGCAAGTAAAGGCAGCAGTATGTTTTCCTTAAATACTTTGCCTTCCGCCAGACCGGCGATATATCCGGCAGCCATCTTCGCCAAAGTGTTCAAACCAAATATGTTGCCGGAAGCCAAATCTTGCAAGATTCCGGCAAAGAAACCGACGCCGACGCCAATTTCTTTTCCGCGCAGAAGTCCGGCAGATACTACGATAATAAGGAGTAAATCAGGCCTTGCACCGAAGGATAGAAATAGGGGAAGAAAAGCTGCCTGAAAGGCTAGACAACTTAAAAGTAAAAGACTCCAAAGCACTGCCATTCTCATTGCCCAGTCGCTCCTTTAGGCTGAACAGGGGACGGCGTCTGCCCCCCTTGCGGCGGCAGCGTTGGGATAGGTTTACGGGACCGGGTGATAATAAAGACCTCTTCCAGTTTGTCAAAATCCACAGCCGGTCGCAAGATTGCGTATTTTAGCAAACCGCCTTCTTCATTTACAATATCACCCACTTCGCCGATTAGAAGGCCTTTGGGATAGATTCCTCCGTATCCTGAAGTGACAATTTTATCGCCCTTAATGATATCTGCGTCCCGGGATAGGTTAACCATACGGGGAGCTAACGGGTTTGCGCCATTACCCTCAACAATAGCGGCTACTCTTGACTCCGGTCGCTGCACCAGGCACCCCACAGCGCTGCGAGGATCAAGAATAAGTTGAACTTTGGCGGAATGAGGATAGACATTTACAACGCTTCCTACTAAACCTTGGGGAGTTACCACTGCCATATCCTTGGCTATACCGTCTGCTGTGCCGCGATTTAATACTATGACACTGGTCCATGTACCTGGATCACGGGCAATGATCTGCGCTATAACAAAATCAAACTGCGGAGCCGCCTGTTTATAATCCAGCATAACCCGCAGCCGAGCGTTTTCAGCCAAAACCTCAGTGGAATTAATATTATTTTGACGAAGCTCTTCAATTTGTGCTTTTAAAGTCTGGTTATCCCGGTACACCGTAAATATTTCCCCGGTAAACGAAGCAGCTTCACGTATGCTGTGTCCAACCTTTGCCAAGACATATTCAACCGGTGCCAACACTGTGATGATAACTTGTTCTACGAAATAGAACTGATGTTTTCCAGTTGCAACCGAACCTGCCAGCAAAAAGACGGTTAGCACCGCCACGATCAGGATGACCGCCTTTTTGTGAAATAACTGCACTATCCGGCCCCCCCTGTCTATATATGTCATTAAGAATTGACATCCGGGTATAGGATAAGCTGAGGTTAAGCGACAGCGTCGAAGCGTTCCTAATACCCGGATATAATTTCAATTCTTTAATGTATTCCCTATAGTTAAATGAACTTTGTACACTCCCTTTGCGAGCTACAGGCTAGCTGAGTTTTTTAGGCGACATAAGAACCCGCTTCAATAGGTCGATGCTTTCCATGGCGCCACCTGTGCCTATTGCCACACAAGATAAGGAATCCTCGGCGATGTGCACCGGCATGCCGGTTTCCTTATTCAATAAGGTATCCAATCCTTTTAACAGCGATCCACCGCCGGTCATTACAATGCCGCGATCCATGATATCGGATGCAAGTTCCGGCGGCGTTTTTTCCAAGGTCACTTTTACAGCTTCAATTATACCGGCGACAGGTTCACTTAACGCCATCTGAACTTCGCTTGCTTTAATCGTTAGTGTTTTCGGCAAACCGGACACGAGGTCCCGCCCGCGAACATCCATCTGCTCGTCCATGTTTGGAGGTATGGCTGAACCTACGGAAATCTTCACCTCTTCCGCTGTTCGTTCACCAATCATGAGGTTATAAGTCCTTTTAATATATTGAACAATAGCTTCATCCATCTCATCGCCGCCAAGGCGAATGGAACGACTGGTAACAATACCGCCGAGGGAGATGACTGCAACTTCGGTGGTGCCGCCGCCAATATCCACAACCATATTACCGGTTGGTTCGTGCACAGGCAGGCCGGCGCCGATAGCGGCTGCCATCGGCTCCTCAATCAGATAGGCCTCCCTGGCTCCGGCTTGAATCGTAGCGTCAATTACCGCCCGTTTCTCAACTTCGGTTACACCGGAAGGAACCCCGACAACGACTCGCGGTCTGATAAATGACTTAGAATCCATGGCCTTGCGGATAAAGTACTTAAGCATAGCCTGGGTAACATCAAAGTCGGCAATTACTCCGTCTTTAAGAGGTCTTATGGCAACAATGTTACCAGGTGTACGACCAATCATCTGCTTAGCTTCCTCACCAACGGCCAGCACTTCGCCGGTGTCTCGCTGGATAGCAACAACGGATGGTTCTCTAAGTACAATCCCCCTGCCTTTAACATGCACTAACGTATTGGCAGTGCCAAGGTCTATTCCCATGTCCCGTGACAACGAGCCAAATAAATTCATTATCAGCAACCCCCTTAATTTCAAAACCCATTATATTATTCCCTTTTCCTTGAAACTAACATACTTACCATCGCCGATTATTACATGGTCAAGAACTGAGATGTCAAGAAGCAAACCCGCTTCTATTAGCTTTTTGGTTAAAGCAATATCCTCCTGACTTGGGGTAGGATCACCGCTAGGATGATTATGTACCAGTATTACTGAAGCTGCACTGTGGGTAATTGCCTCGCGGAACAGTTCCCGCGGGTGCACAATCGATGCGTTTAAACTTCCAATTGATATGGTAGAGCGGGCAATAACCTGATTTTTAGTTGACAATAGTAATGCTATAAAGTGTTCTTTAGCTTCATAACGCAAATTGGGCATGATCAATTCCGCAGCGTCTTTCGGCGAACGAATTACCGGCCGTACATCGGGAACCTTGCTGCTTAGCCGCTTGCCAAGTTCAATTCCCGCAACCACAGTAACGGCTTTAACCAATCCGATTCCTAAAGTTTTACTAAGTTCCTGGGGGGAGATACTTCCTAAACCTGATAAATCATACTTTGCCAAGAGATATTCGGCCAGCCGGTGTACCGGCATATTTTTCATTCCGGTACGAAGGAGAATTGCCAGAAGTTCAGCCTCACTCAGAGAGTAAGCCCCCTTGGCCAGCATCTTTTCCCTGGGTCTTTCGGTCTGAGGCAATTCTTTCATCATCAATGTCTTTTCGGAACTCATAAGAACCTTACCCCGGCTTTCTCCATAAGACGGGCTAAAGTAACCAAAGGCAAACCAACAACGTTAGAATAACAGCCGCTGATACTTTCCACCAAAAGAGCACCCTTACCTTGTATCGCATAAGCACCGGCTTTATCCATCGGCTCACCGGTAGCGATGTAGCTTTCTATCTCATGGCAACAAAGCTGTTTAAGATGTACTTGGGTTACTGCAAAATCAGTCCATATGCGGCGCCCTTTGATTACGGAAACGCCAGTAATCACGTGATGCTCCTGACCGGATAATTCGGTAAGCATGTTAATAGCATCTTCTTTATCTTTCGGCTTACCAAAGATTTTTCCTTTATGTACGACAATGGTATCCGCGCCAATAACAATATCGTCGTCCGCGACCAATTTTTGACCCGCAACCGCCAAGGCTTTGTCCCTGGCGTGAAATACCGCCAGTTGCGCAGGCGGCAGCTTTTTTTGATTGTCCTCTTCAACCTGACTGGCAATTACCTCAAACTGGCATCCAATCTGTAAAAGTAACTCATACCGGCGAGGAGATGCTGAAGCCAAAATAATTTTCATACAAGGACCCCCTACTAAAGAGGCTGTTTCAAATAGTTACATAGTTATTCATAGTTATTCATAGTTATTCATAGTTATTCATAGTTATTGTTTATTTTAAAACCGGCGAAATAGTACAATAGCGGCAATAATCCCTAATATACTCATTAAATTGGGATAAAGAGCAAAACCGAGGACAAATTTAATGACATACAAATTAACTGTAACAGGCGGAAGGTCAAAAATGGGAAACTGTTTAACCAGATAAGGCGCCACACCCGTTAAAAAACTTGAATTGGCGGCAAACTCCCCCAGTATACCGCCCAGTACGGCCCCGGTGATTAGAAATAAGGCCATCATTCCCCAGCTTTTACTGCCGCTTGAATTTCCCCGATCATTTTTCAATTTTGCTACCTCCCTCATGATATAACATAACTAACGCCGTAACTGCATAGGAGCCTTGTCCAACAGGTAAATGACTACTGCTCCGGTAAAAAAACCGGTAGGAACGGCAAACAATATCAGATACGGTGTATACCATAGAAGGCTTGCACTGGATACCAGAATGGACGCAAATACAACTTGCGCAATATTATGGACCGTTGCGCCCAACATGCTAACTCCCACTACCGAGAACATTCCCCGGAAACGGTTGTAACTATAAGTCATAACTGCAAGACTGGTAAGGGCCCCCCCCATACTCATTACAAAAGCCGGACCGAACAAAGCCCCGCTAAATAATGAACCGAGAATGACCCTAACAACTGCTATGTATAAAGCGTCCCGCCAGGTAAACACAACTATAGCGTATAATGAAACAATGTTAGCTAAACCTAACTTGGCGCCAGGTAATGGAAGCAATAAAGGCAGCCAGCCTTCCATCACATGTAATATGCCAGCTATGGCAACCAGTAAGGCCAATAAAACTATACGCCTGGTATTACTCATTAAATATCCCCGGTTCATCGTACAATATCATCTATCTCGGTTGCTTTGGCAGACACAATCTTGATTACAACGCGATACGGCAAACATACAATTTGCTGCGGCGGAACACTGATCCAGCCGGTTTTAACACAAATCTGATCAGGACAGTCGGCTTCGCGGACATGTATTTTCCGTCCATCCACCTCGATAATGTCATAGTTTTCCTTACCACCAATCCGGATTTCTTCATGATAACCATCCCTTAAAGGTATGGTTCTAAGCCACTGGCCGGCAACACTTATTTCCGCCCTTTGTTCGGCATTGGCGGTAAAAAAAATTAAGTTAAACACTATTCCCATAGTGGAAAAAACAATCAGGCAAAGGATTAACCATTTATCAGCTCGTGTCAACTTAAAAGCTATTTTGTCCATATTCTATTATATTTTACATTAAAAAAAAGTAATATGCAAATAAATAAAATACGAGGAGGCATACGCCCCCTCGCAACCAAATTTGCCACTATTTAGGCCGAAATAGGCTCTTCATTACCAGGAACGACGCCGAGAACAGCCTTGCGGATGGCTTTAGTAGGACACTTGGCAAGGCACTTGGGATCGGAGCATTTCTCCATACAAACCTTGGCATCAACAACAGCAAGATTATTATCCATCTTAACCGCGCCATAGGGGCATTCTTTCATACATAGTGTGCAGCCGATACAAGCGGCACTGCAAGCCTTCTTGGCAACTGCGCCTTTATCATGAGACATACAGTTGACGCGGACGTGAGCGCCGATCGGCATCATAGCAATAACACTTTTCGGGCAAACTGTTTCGCACTTGCCGCAGCCGGTGCATTTATCCGGATCGATGACCGGAATGCCGTCATCACTCATAGTCATGGCATCAAAAGGACAACTGCGCACACAGGTTCCAAGCCCCAGACAACCGTATTTACAAGTTTTGGGCCCGCCAAACAAGAGATTGGCAGCTACACAGTCTTGGACACCCTGATATTCACTAGCCTTCACTGCCTTGGCCCGGGTACCGGCGCATTTTACCTGGGCAATACGCGGTTCAACTGCTGCGGCAGCTTTACCGGTAAGATCCGCAACCAGTTTGGCCACGGTATCTTTGCCCGGTATGCAAAGATTGGGCGGCACATCCGGATTCATTACCACCGCTTCGGCATAAGCCATACAGCCGGCATAACCGCAAGCGCCGCATTGCCCTTTAGGCAGTACATCTTCCACGATGTGGATCAAAGGATTTACTTCAATGGCAAACTTTTTATTGGCGTAAGCCAGGACAAGCCCAAAGATTACACCCAGACCAGTCATAACAGCGAGTATTACGATCGCCTGTTGAATAAGTGATTGTTCCATTTCTTTTCTTCGCTCCTTTCTATACCAGTCTTATAGCGGAATCATGCCGGAAAAACCCAAGAAGGACAATGCAAGCATGCCTGCCAATACAAAGGCAATTCCAAGACCTTGCAAGGTTTTGGGAACATCCGCGTACTGCAGTTTTTCCCGCAGACTGGCCATCAGGATAATCGCCAGGGCGAAACCGGCGCCTGAACCGAAAGCATTGATGACACTCTTGATAAAATTATAATTGGCTGAGGCGTTTATGAGCGGTACGCCCAAAACGACACAGTTGGTAGCAATCAACACCAGGTAAATGCCCCACATTTCATAGAGGGCAGGCGCAAACTTCTTAATGACAATTTCCAGAAATTGTACGAAGCTGGCAATCAGCACGACGAAAACCACAATTTTCAGAAACACCAGATTATAGGGAACTAACACGAGGTTATAAGCCACCCAGGCCAGAGCCGACGATACGGTAAGAATGGCAGCTACCGCCATACCCATACCCACTGAGGCGCTTAAACTCTTGGAAACTCCAAAGAAAATGCATAGGCCGAGAAAACGCGTTAATACAAAGTTATTTACGATTACCGCTCCCATAAACAGGGTAAAATATTCCATTATGCCTCACCCCTTTGCACTGCAAGTTTAACGGCCTTTCTTTTTGCCTCAGCCTGCTTATCCTGATGCTCACCGATAACATTGAACAAGCCTATCAGTAATCCGATTACCAGGAAAGCCCCGGGCGCAAGAATCATGATCATGGGACCGTTATAAGTCGGAGGAAATACCTGGAGCATTAAAGGAGTTCCCGCGAGGATGATACCGGTGCCAAACACTTCGCGAATCGCACCAATTACCAACATCGCCAAAGCAAAACCGGTTCCCATGCCAAAACCATCAAAGAAGGAAGATACTACACCATTTTTCATCGCGAATACTTCCGCTCGCGCCAAGATAATGGCAAATACCACAACCAGTTCGAGGTAAAGTCCCAATTCCTTATAAACTGCCGGTGCATACGCCTCAAGGATCAGGATTGTCAAAGTAACAATCGTCGCAATGATTGTGATGAACATCGGCACGCGGACTTTGGGATTAACAAAATTTTTAACAAGCGATACGACCACATTATTTAAAGTAATAATGAACATAACACAAAATCCCATGCCCAAAGCATTAAACACCGTTGAGGTAACCGCCAGTGCCGGACAGAGGCTTAGGGCAAGACGGAATATAGGGTTCATTTCGAAAATACCCTTTTTAAAAATCTCCCAGTACTTCATACTCGCACACCTCACTTCTTCTGGCTGGCCGAATACGCAGCAACAGCTTCTACAGCTTCCCTTACGCCTTTAGTAACGGCACGGGAGGTAATCGTTGCTCCGGTCAGCGCCTGAACGTTTTTCTCAGTGGGAACTTTAACTACTTCCAAATCATTCGGAACTTTATTGGCAAATTGCTTGCGAAACTTATCTTCAACCATTTTATCGCCCAAGCCGGGAGTTTCATTATGTTTCAAGACTTTAAAGTCAACGGCTTTTCCATCCGGCGTCACGGCGGCAAGCATTTCAATAGTACCGCCATAACCTTTACTGTTGGCAGGAACCACGTAGGCAATAACCTTGCCGTCTTTTATACCCTCATACCAGCCTTCCTTGCCTTCTACAGCTTTAAAACTGTCGGCATTTTTAACAAGTGCCTTCATGGCGTCATCTTTCGCTTTAACGCGCTGGGCCGCCGCGGCCGGCTCGGTAATTGTGTACGCAGCCGCGAGGATAACCCCGGAAAGGAAGCAGGTTGCAGTCAAATACAAAGCTGTCTTAATAATGCTATCATTCTTCTCCTCTGCATGTGCGTGTGCATCATGTGCCATGGTTATTACCTCCTTGCCCCGAATTTTGCAGGTTTAATCCAAAGGTCAATGAGGGGCGTCACACAGTTCATTAGCAAGATAGCATAACAAACACCCTCGGGATAACCACCCAATAAACGGATCAAAACAGTCAGCGCACCTGCTCCAACGGCAAAAATAATCTGACCTTTAAGCGTAATAGGAATAGTTACCATATCAGTAGCCATGTAAAACGCACCTAAAATAAGTCCGCCTGACATCATATGCATGATGGGATCATGCCCGAATGCAGCGGTTAAAACGCCGACCGTACCAATCATAAATACCGGAATCTGCCAATTGATATAGCCGCGGTAAATCAGAAATATACCGCCAAGAATCAGAAGCAATGCCGAAGTCTCGCCCATGCTGCCGCTACGGTTGCCAATAAAAAGCGACTGATACATGGTTGCCTGGTCCCCAAAAATCTGTACCAGCTTCTCATATCCCTGGAGCTTTAAAATACCCAGCGGCGTAGCCGCAGTCATACCGTCAATTTTACTCGCCATTTGCGGCCAGGTTGTCATGGCTACCGGCCAGGAAGCAAGAAGGACAGCCCGTCCGACAAGGGCGGGGTTGAAGATATTGAATCCCAGGCCCCCCATAGTGTGTTTGGCCACGGCAATAGCAATCACAGTCCCAAACACCGGCATATACCAAGGTAGTGTCGCCGGAATGTTCATAGCTAATAAAAGGCCTGTCAGAAAAGCACTGCCATCTTTCACTGCAATTGGTTTATTCTGCCATTTTTGAACCGCATATTCGGTTGCCATCGCGACAATAATGCAAATGGCCATGGTAGAAAAGGCCGGGAGACCAAAACGGTAAATTGAAAAAATAGCCGCAGGCGCCAATGCCAGGTTAACCGCCCACATAATTTTGGAAATTGATTCGTCACACCGGATGTGCGGTGATGCCGAAACCGTTAAAGTACCAACATCGAGTTTTACTTCCGTGCTCATACCGCCCACCTCCTATTTCTTAGCAGCGGCTTTTGCCGCGTTATGTGCTTTGGATAATTTGATATAATGAACAATATTACGTTTAGCGGGACACACATACACACAGGAACCACATTCCACACAATCCAGAAGATTATATTCTTCTTTAGCTTTTTCAAAGGCGCTGCGCTCGCCAAGTACGCTCAACATGCTGGGAATAAGGCCCATGGGGCAAACGTCCACGCAACGGCCGCAACGGATGCAGGGACGTTCCGGTCCCTCATTAACGTCCGCAGCGCTAAGCGCCAGAATACCGGAGGTACCTTTGATAACCGGAACATCAAGAGTACGCTGGGCCATACCCATCATCGGTCCGCCCATAATCACTTTGGCCGGTTGTTCTTTAAAGCCGCCGCAAAGCTGTATGGCCTGGGCAAAAGTTGAACCAATCCGTAAGAGCAGGTTCTTAGGCTGGACAATAGCGCCGCCGGTGACGGTAACAATACGCTCAATGAGAGGAATCCCTTTTTCCGCCGCATCAGCCATGGCCACCAAAGTACCCACATTTTGTACAACAACTCCGACATCCATCGGCAACCCGCCTGACGGAACCTCACGGTCAAGGATTACTTTGATCAAAGTTTTTTCCGCACCTTGCGGATATTTGGTTTTCAGGGGAACAACCTCGATATTTAAGCCGGTGCAGGCTTTACGCACGGCGTCAATAGCATCCGGCTTATTTTCCTCAATGCCGACATAACCGTTTTTAACCCCAAGAACTTTCATGGCTATCTGTATGCCGGTGATAATCCGGTCAGTTTGTTCCAGCATGACACGGTGGTCAGCGGTCAGATACGGTTCGCACTCTGCACCGTTTAAGATAAAGGAATCAATGGGTTTTTCCGGTGGCGGCGCCATCTTGACATGAGTCGGAAAGGTTGCTCCTCCCATACCGACAATACCTGCCTGCCGGATAATTTCTTTAAGTTCCTTGACGTCAAGAGTTCCCCAGTTCCGTGTAAGCGGTAAACCTTCAGCCCATTCATCTTTACCATCGGACTCAACTACTATTGCTTGGCATGTTCCAAATACAGGATGAGGATAATCGGCAATTTCCACTACCTTGCCGGAAGTCGAAGCGTGAACGGGACTGGCAACAAAGGCTTGCGCCTCAGCAATTATCTGTCCTTTTTTAACAAGATCCCCTACTTTTACTGTTGGTACGCACGGCGCGCCCAAATGTTGCCTGGTAGGAATGATCAATTTTTGTGGTATCGGCGCAACTTCAATTGCTTTAGCAGCCGTGTACCGTTTGCAGTCATCAGGGTGAACTCCCCCGCGAAAGCTTTTTGCCATACTTTCACTCCTTTGCTTCTGCAATTCATCGCCTATTTAAACCTGGGCTACTCTGACAAAATCCGGGTAATGACCGGCTGCATTTTGACATTTGACCTGGCATTGCGATCAAAATACTTAATGTAAAACAAGGCAGCAATAAAAGCAATTGCGCCGCCGCCAATTTGAAACCAAAGCGGGTCGAAATGAAACTGTCCGCCAATATAACTGCCGGCAACGACACCAATAACGGTGAGGATTAAAGGAAGAACATAAACTACAAATGCAGCTTTCAGCATATTGGCTTCCTGAACTTCTATGGCTACCCGCTGGCCTTTTTTGGCGCCAAGAGGATTCCGTGCGTCAAGTACCAGTGCAGTATTGCCAGGACATGCACCACAGTTTTCGCAGTCGCTATGCCGGCTTGTCCTAACTTTAGCCATATCACCAATAATTTCTAAAACAATTCCTTCTTGCTGCTTATCCAACTAAGGTCACCTCCTGCTGTCAGGTCCTCAAAAGTAGCATACTCATTGGGGATCAGCATATACTATTTTAATATTCTGCTGAAACCATAAATCCCCTGCCGAGTAGCTTAAATTACTTTCTGCGGCTGAATATTCTCGCAATTTGCTAATTTTATAATTTTGGCTCAAGTATAACAATATCAGATTTCCCATAAAAATACTATATATTTTGTGAAATTTAGTACAAAATTTAGCGAAAAATTAATTATTTTAAATTTATCTATCATTTCTATCATTCCATCATTATCGCATACTGTTAAAATTATCGCAAAGTTCAATTTTTGCTATAAAGCCATATTTTCCCTATATGAACGAATAAAAATCTCTTTCGCCGCCAAAAAGTAATTTCCTTCTCATGAAAAAGCACCGCTTGTCCAAACGGTGCCTCGGCACAATACTTTATATTATGGGAAGGAAGCCGCCAAAATCCCTGTGGTTACAGTTACAGGAATCCACCTGTGGGGAATAAATAAAAATAAGAATAACACCAATTTTCTTATCCTCAATATAAACATTTAAGGCACTTCCCTAAGCAGGCATTAGCCGATAACAGCCATAACTTCGCCTGGTTTAACACTTTGACCTGCATCGACGTTGATTGATTTAACAGTTCCGGCCGTGGGGGCACCGATTTCATTTTGCATTTTCATAGCCTCAAGAATGAGAATTACGTCACCTTTCTTAACACTCTCACCAGCTTTGGCAAGAACTTTCATTACTTTTCCCGGCATAGGTGCGGTAACGGGGGTATCACCGGCGCCAACTTGGGCAGGGGCAGGAGCAGCATCTTTAGGCGCGGAAACAGCAGGAGTCGGCGCGGGAACAGGAGCAGTTGCAGCAGCGCGAGCCGCTGCCGGACGGGCAGCAGAAGCGGCACCGACTATTTCCTCTACCTCGACCTCATAAATAGTACCATTTACAGTAACCTTAAACTTTTTCATCCTGTCGAACCTCCATTTATTGGTCATGTTGACGGTTTATACCACTCACAAAAGCTATATTAGGCAATTATACAATTTAGGCGAATTGGCGGCTATCCATCAGTTTCTGCCGCCCCACTTGGGCCCACTGGTTACCGGTATGGCTAATTTTTACAGCTAGATTTGCTGTGCCCAGCATGGCGTATACACTGGCTGTAATCACAGCAACTATTTCCGGACTGATGCCGTCCGCTTTCACCTGCATGCCGGAATACGAAAAAGTTGCGGCAGGCAGATCTTCTTTCGTTCTGCTTTGCGGTTTTCGCGGCTTCGGCTTGTCAAACAAAAAATCAGATAAGCTCAAAGTTAACATCCCCCTCTTTCTCTCAAAGCAGCCAATACATTCCACATTACAGCGGAATATTGCCATGCTTCTTGGCCGGACGCTGTTCACGCTTGGTTACAAGCATATTCAGGGCAGTGATGATACGCGGTCTCGTCTCTTTCGGTTCAATGACTTGATCGACAAAGCCGCGTTCTGCCGCTTTATAAGGAGTGGCAAATTCCGCAACATATTTATCCGTTTGCGCCTGAGCGTCGGGATCGCCACGGAAAATGATGTTGGCAGCCCCGGCCGGACCCATAACCGCAATCTCCGCCGTCGGCCAAGCCAGCACCTGGTCAGCACCCAGGTCTTGGCAGCACATGGCGAGATAAGCTCCACCATAAGCTTTGCGAATGATAACAGTAATTTTCGGCACAGTAGCCTCGGAATAAGCGTATAACATTTTTGCTCCATGGCGAATAATGCCGCCATACTCCTGGTCGGTGCCGGGCAAAAAACCGGGAACGTCAACCAGGTTGACAAGAGGAAGATTGAAAGCATCACAGAAACGGATAAAACGGGAAGCTTTATCGGCAGCATTAATATCAAGGCATCCGGCCATAACATTGGGCTGGTTGGCAATGATGCCGACAGGTTGCCCATCAAAGCGGGCAAAACAAACGATAATATTTTGCGCGTAATGGGTATGCGCTTCGTAAAATTCGCCGTTATCCACGATTGATTTGATGATGTCTTTCATGTTATAAGGCTGGTTCGGGTTATCAGGTACCAGAGTGGTCAAAGTGTCCTCCATGCGATTGGGATCATCACTGCTGGCAATGACCGGCGGATCTTCCAAGTTGTTACCGGGCAGGAAACTCAGCAGATAGCGGACCTGCCGCAAGCAATCTTCATCATTCTCGGCGACAAAGTGCGCTACACCCGAAGTAGAGTTGTGGGTCATGGCGCCGCCCAAATCTTCCGTAGTCACTTCTTCTGCGGTAACAGACTTGATGACTTGTGGACCGGTAATGAACATTTGGCTGGTGCTTTTGACCATATAAATGAAGTCGGTTAAAGCCGGAGAGTATACCGCCCCGCCGGCGCAAGGACCCATAATTACGGATATTTGGGGAATTACCCCGGAAGCAATTGTGTTTTGAAAGAAGATTTTGCCAAATCCGGCCAAGGCGTCAATTCCCTCTTGAATTCGAGCGCCGCCGGAATCATTGAGACCAATAAGCGGCGCACCCATTTTTAACGCTAACTTCTGTACTTTAATAATTTTCGCCGCGTGCATTTCCCCAAGAGAACCGCCAATAACGGTAAAATCTTGGGCAAATATGTACACCAGACGGCCGTCAATAGTGCCGTATCCGGTTACGACCCCTTCCCCGGGAGCCTCTTCCTTCTCCATACCAAAATTGGTACAGCGATGACGAACAAACTGATCAAATTCAACGAACGATCCCTGGTCAAGAAATTTTTCAATACGTTCCCGGGCGGTAAGTTTGCCGCCGGCGTGTTGCTTGTCAATCCGCTTTTGACCTCCGCCGAGCTTCACTTTTTCCTGGCGTTGTTTTAACTCTTGAATTTTTTCCTGGACTGTAGCCATATTACCCCTCCGTCGCTTTCGGTTGGTTATAAACCAGTACGCCATATCTTTCACAGCAATGCCAATATGATCAACTTTCAGAACTTTAAACCTGCGTTATTCCATTTTATACCCCCTTTATTATTAGGCTGGTATTAAAACCAGGCCTCAAATTAAATTATACCACAATCATCCATCTAGCGCAGCAAAATCTGCATCAGCATGTCGTCAGCGATGCTGTATGGGTCTTTTTCATGTTTCTGCACGGCAGCTACTATCTGGCAGAATTGACCCCTTTCGTTGCGTTTTCCTAAAACATGCCGTCTTATTTGCTCATCAAATAAAACCAACAATTCTTCTCCGGTATTCTCCGGGAAGCAGTAGAACCGGCTTCCCGGATATGATAACCGGATATGGAAATAGTATTCTCAAAGAAAGCATGATCAAAAAAAGCACCCGAGCTTATTTTGTCTCTTGAACAAAACAAACCAGGTGCGTGCTTATTAAGCCATTTGTTGCCGGGTACGCAAAAAACAATAAGCATACAATGTTTGTGTAAATACTTTCAGCGTGGACGCAAGGCCCATACTGTCCATAACGGCTATTAAGTTGCACACAAAAAGGTTAGCAATAGTGAACATATCTCCCTTGCTGCCATCACTCTATCAGTACTATACCATCCTTATACACCAGCAATATTATACACCAGCAATAAAAAATCCTGCCAACTAAATTATGTTAATGTAATCTTAGTGTTAATTTTGATTATAATATTATTTATTTATCTATCGATTGAGAGAAGTTTCACAAACTTCGGGACAAATGAAAGGATAAACTACTTAAACCAACGGATAAATCTTCGTTCACGATGTGTAAACGCTCGGGAACATCAATCTTAACAGGAGTAAAGTTCCATATTCCCTTAATGCCGGACTTTATCAGTTTATTTGCCACAGATTGGGCGTATTCAGCCGGAACGGTTATAATTCCGATTTGAATATCCCGTTCGGCGACAATCTCAGGCATCCGATCACAATCAAAAATTTCTACGTCATTAATATATTTCCCAACTTTATTGGCGTCCACATCAAAAATAGCCTGTAATTGAAAACCTTGGGACGCAAAGTTCGCATAATTCGCCAGCGCCCATCCTAAATGCCCCACTCCGACAATGGCAATATTCCATTGTCGGTTTAACCCTAATATCTCGCCTATATTCCTTATCAGTTCGCTTACATAATAACCTACGCCCTTCTTGCCAAATTCACCGAAAGCCGATAAATCTTTCCTTATTTGTTCAGGAGTAACACCAATACGACGTCCTAGCTCTTCTGAGGATATTATTGCAACACCCTCCTCCTGACTTAGCTTTAAAGTGCGGTAGTATAGCGGCAGCCTATCAATAGTGGCTTTCGAGATAACAACATGTTGCTTGTTCTCTTTCATGCAATAACTCTCCCCTATAACCTATAAAATGTTATCTCTAGTCAGTGAACTCGTTTCAGCATCGCTGAAACATCGGGGATTCAGGTGGAGAGTCTACTCCACCTGAATTAACGCCGCCTGTAGAGGCGGGAGTCTTGACTCATTATCAGGATAAATAATTCTCACTTTTTATTGAAAACTCCTGCCGCTAAGATGAAATTTATAATAATTGTTTTACCTTTGCCCTCTCATTATTCTTACTCTCGCCAAATTATTAGAAAACCCGGCTACCGGTTATAACGACAATCGGATTGCCATACTGTAACAACAATGGCGTTTAGTAACCAAAACAGCATGGACATTTGAATATTATACATGATATAATCCGTTAAGCCACTAATCGCTATCCCTAAGATAGATGCAACAACCCCTAGCATTAGTCCCGCTACCCAGCAGTTTTGGGTAAGATTCAAAACAGTCATAGCTTTACGGGTATGCCCGTATAATATAGCCAAAAATACCATTAATCCCGGAATACCAATTTCGGCGGCTATATGTAAATACATATTGTGAGCATGAAACATCTTAATAGTGGGATCACTTAGGAAAAAGTCATACTTCGGGTATACCATCCAGTATGCGCCCCAGCCAATACCGAGAATCGGCTTGTCAATTATCATTGCCAATGTACTCTCCCACAAGGCAATACGCAAGGCCGATGAAGAATCGGTGGTAGGACTGGCAATAGATACAAACCGTTCCAACACTCCGTTATGAAACAGGACTAGTGCCAGCAGCAAACATAATGTTATGACAAAAATTTTACGGTTGTATAATTTGCCGTAGATTCCGATGACGACCAGGATGCTCAGCCAAGCGCCGCGGGAATAAGTAAGCACAAGACAACCGCCGAGAACGATTACGATACTAAAAAGCAGCACTTTCAGCTGGGCTTTCTGGCTATGAAAAGCCAGACCGGCAGTTAGCGACATGACAATAACCAGAAAACCCGCTAATAAATTTGGATTCCCCATTGTGGAAAATATCCGTGTTTTAAGTTCGGGAAATTGTTCTCCGTCTACCCATTCGAAAGCGGAAATATCCACTCCATGCAGATATTGATAAAAACCGTATAAACTAACCAGCACCGCTGAACTTAATAATGAGAAGACAAGGCGTTTTACCTGATCAATAGAATGAATATTATTGATTACCAGATAGTAAAGTAAAACATATCTTCCCATTAAATGATAGTAATTATAAAAACTAAATTCCTTATTCGGGGACATCCCGATGGAAGCGGCGGAGATAAGCACCAGCAGCATAACCAACTGGTCAAACGGAGTTCTTTTGAACAAAATTTTGCGGCTGGCCAGCATTTTACCCAGCCATAAAACCGTTGCACATCCTAAAAAAATTGTAGCCAGGTGTAATGATAACGGCAAAAAAAAGGCCACCGCCAGTATGCAGTGTTCGGTTAAATACTCCAAACGATATTGAATTTGGTTGCGAAACAAATATGTTATATACACTATGTCACCTATAACATGTTATTATTGGGTTCGTTTTAATATTAGTATAATACTGTGATGCTTTTTTGATGCTTTTTTTTATAACCATTTCAGCCAAACCGGCACTTGGCTGAAATTTTGGCCAAGTGCCAGTAATTATTATAACCAACAGTCTTGCATTTGTCTATAAATGCTCTACTTGTAGATGACTTGTCTTGCTTCGCCAATCAAATATAGCGAACCCGCAACACAAACAATTCCCTCCGGTCCGGCCAGTTCCTTGGCCCTTTCAATGCCGGCGTCAATAGAAGCTGCCGCCTCTACGTGCTTTGCCTCTATCACCTGCGCAATTTCTTCCGGGGTAGCTGCTCTGTAAGACAGCGGCTGGACAGTAACCACTGTGTCATTAGGTTTTATCAGTTCCCGGATGATGCCGGTAACATCTTTGTCCCGCAATATTCCCAGGGCAAAGGTTATATTCTTTCCCGGAAATACTTCGTCCAAATTCTTACGCAGAACTCTGGCACCATCCGGGTTATGAGCTCCGTCAATAACAATTATCGGCTTCCCGGCCACCAGTTCAAACCTGCCGGGCCAGGTTACCGTCCTTAAACCTTTTTGAATGGCGTCAAAGGTAATGCGCTTATCCTTTTGGGCTAATACAAGAGCTGTAGCAATGGCCATAGCACTATTATCCACCTGATGAAACCCCAGGAGATTAACTTGTGCGTCAATATTACCCAGAGTGCTGCTTTGGAAAGAGATCTTCTGCCTTCCGTCCATCATGCCGTGATAGGAATTGGAAAATTCCCTCCCATAAGTGTAGACCTTGGCCTGTTTTTCTACTGCCGTGCGGGTAATGACGTCAAGCGCCGCACCGCCGGCTCCGGTTACCACGGGGATACCTTCTTTGATAATACCGGCTTTGTGGGTTGCGATTTCAGCTACCGTGCCGCCGCAACGGTCGGTATGTTCAAGTGTGACATTGGTAACGACAGACACTTCAGGCACAATAACATTGGTCGAGTCTAAGAGTCCCCCCAATCCCACCTCGACAACAACATATTCTACACCCACGGCGGCAAAGTAATAAAATGCGGCGGCAGTCAGTATTTCAAATTCCGTAGGATGCTCATACCCTTCTGTAAGCATTTGTTCAACAAATTTCCGGGTATAATTGATGGCTTGCGCAAACTCTTCCCGTGCAATTTGTTTGCCATTTACAATCATCCGCTCCGGATAGTCGTCAAGATGAGGCGAAGTATACATACCTGTTTTTATACCGCTGGCAGTCATAATGGCGGCAAGCATAGCGGTGGTAGAACCCTTTCCATTGCTCCCTGTCACATGGATGGACTTAAACCGGCGTTCAGGGTGCTGCATAAGCTCAACCAGGCGGCTGATACGCTCCATTCCCAGGCTAATACCAAATTTGGTCAATGAGACAAGGTAGTCCATGGTTTCTTCATAAGTCACTATAAATACCTCCTTAAGTGGGGAACTGCTTATAAGCCGCCATCTGCGTTGTTGCTCCTGCGGTCCTCACTACAGCGTACGACCAGTACGCTTTCGTTCCGGTTCTCGTCGCGCCTAGCAGCTGACGACTTCTAAGCAGTTCGAGGCAGTTCGTGAATTAACGGATACAAGTTTACTTACTCGTTAAGTATTGAAGGGGCTAAATACCCAGTTGCGTCGCTCAACCTGTGGTTGACGTACGGGTGGGTACGCCTAATTAGCAGTTCGAGGCAAGCCAAGATTTCGTATTAGAGTTTGGCCAGATAGGCCAGGCGGTCGCGGATGGCGGTCTGCTTTTCTTCGTATTCGGCTTTTTTCGATCGTTCTTTTTCAATGACGTCCGGCGGGGCCTTGGCGATGAAACCGGGGTTATTGAGTTTGCCTGCAATGCGGGACAGTTCTTTGTCTAACCCTTCCAGTTCCTTGGTTAGGCGGGCAGTTTCCCTGTCAACATCAATTAAGCCTTTTAACGGCAGATAGATTTCGATCCCACTTGCTACAGCCGTCATAGCATTTTCCGGTTTCGGATCATTATCAGTCAAGAAGGTTACGGATTCGGCCGCAGCTAAGGTCTTAACATACTGAAGATTGGTTTTGACCGCTGCGGCTAATTCGTTGGCAGTTACTTTGAGGAGCACCGGACTTTTCCTGCCGGGCGGTACATTAACTTCTGCCCGCATATTACGAATCTCCTTGATCGTATCCATCAGCACAGTCATGATTTGTTCGGCTTCGGTTTGTACAAGACCGGCCTGCTCGCCGGGCCAAGGGGCAACAATGATACTTTGTCCGTCATGGGGCAGATTCTGCCAAATAGACTCGGTAATAAACGGCATGAAAGGGTGAAGCAGCTTGAGAATGTTGGATAAAACATACCACAATATATACTGGGCTGTATTGCGGCCCTCGGTATCCTCTTTGTTATAAAGGCGGGATTTGGCCAGTTCAATATACCAATCGCAGAATTCATCCCAAATGAAGTCATATAGTCCGCGGGCAGCCTCACCCAGTTCAAATCGCTCCAGATCGAGGGTTACTTCCCTGACTGTGCGGGCATAACGGCTTAAAATCCACCGGTCAGCCAAAGTATAGCGGGAAACATCCGGCCTAAACGCAGGATCAAAACCATTAAGGTTCATCATTACAAAACGGGATGCATTCCAAATCTTATTGGCAAAGTTTCGGCTAGCTTCAACCCGTTCCCAATAAAACCTCATATCGTTACCGGGTGTATTGCCCGTTACCAGCATGAAGCGAAGGGCATCGGCGCCATATTGATCAATAACCTCCAGGGGATCAATTCCATTGCCTAAAGACTTGCTCATTTTCCGTCCCTGGCTGTCACGGACGAGACCGTGAATAAAGACATGGCGGAAAGGTATATCGCCTTTAAACTTCAGGCCCATCATAATCATGCGGGCCACCCAGAAAAAGATAATATCATACCCCGTCACCAGAACACTTGTGGGATAAAAATGTTTAACCTCAGGCGTATCCTGCGGCCAGCCCATGGTAGAAAACGGCCACAAAGCGGAACTGAACCAGGTATCAAGAACATCCGGGTCCTGCTCCACTCTACCGCCGCATTTCGGGCAGGAGGTGATGTCATCCCGGGATACGGTAACTTCACCACAGTCACAATACCAGGCAGGGATACGATGACCCCACCAGATTTGCCGGGATATGCACCAATCGCGAATATTCTCAAGCCAGTTTGTATATATTTTGGTAAATCTTTCAGGCACAAATTGGATCTTGCCGGAAGTGACGGCCTCAATTGCCGGTTCAGCCAAGGGCTGCATTTTAACAAACCATTGTTTGGAAACCATAGGTTCAACTACAGTGCTGCAACGCTGGCAATGCCCCACGGCGTGAACGTGCTCGTCAATTTTAACCAGATAGCCCTGTTCTTTTAAATCACTCACCAAAACCTTGCGGCACTCGTAACGGTCCATTCCGGCATATTTGCCCGTATCAGCCGCCATTGTACCGTCCGGGTTCATTACGATGATTTGCGACAGCTGGTGCCTTAAACCCATCTCAAAATCATTGGGGTCATGGGCGGGAGTTACTTTAACCGCACCGGTCCCGAAAGCCGGATCAACGTATTCGTCGGCAACGACAATCAGCCGGCGGCCAAGTATAGGCAATAGCAGATATTTGCCGATTAGCTGCTTGTAACGTGAGTCATCAGGATGAACGGCAACGGCTGTATCGCCCAGTATGGTTTCCGGGCGGGTAGTTGCAACGGTTATATACTCGCCTTCCTGTCCTTCTACCGGATAACGGACATAATACAGATTACCCGGCTTTTCCTCGTGTTCCACTTCAATGTCGCTTAAAGCAGTGCTGCAGCGCGGACACCAGTTGGTAATCCGGTGGCCCTGGTAGATCAATCCTTGCTCGTATAAAGTGACAAAAACTTCACGAACGGCCCTGGAACAGCCTTCATCCATAGTGAACCGTTCTCTGGGCCAATCACAGGAAGCGCCCAACCGCTTGAACTGATTAATAATCCGGCCGCCGTACTGTACCTTCCAATCCCATACCCGGCCAATAAAGGCTTCCCGTCCTAAATCGTAACGGGATATGCCTTCTTGCGCCAGCACCTCTTCCACTTTAATCTGGGTGGCAATGCCGGCATGATCGGTTCCCGGCATCCACAGCGTATTATATCCCTGCATCCTTTTAAAACGAATCAGGACGTCCTGGAGAGTGCTGTCCAAAGCATGCCCCATATGAAGCTGCCCTGTAACATTGGGTGGCGGAATCACGATGCTGAAAGGCTGTTTTCCAGTTTCCACTTCAGCGTGAAAGAATCCGTATCTTTCCCAATATTCATACCACCTGGACTCAACTGCTTGAGGATCGTAAACTGTTGACATATTCTGTTCCATAGTTTCCCCCCAGTCGCAATAAAAAAAACTCTTTTCGTCCCTTATAAGGACGAAAGAGTTTTCAACCTTCCGCGGTACCACCTTGATTTCCGGTAAAAAGCCGGACGCTCAAAACCGTAACGTGGCTATCCGGCTGTACCTACTTTTTTTTCGGTACAGCAACTCCTGGCTGACCTTCTGCCGGTAAACCGAGAAGCCTTTCAGCCAGGGGCTTCTTCTCTGCACAGCTGTATCCGGCGTACTTTTCCAATCATCGCTGATAATTGTATAGAATTGGTTATATTATAACTTTCGTTTTCAATGAATGTCAAGCCAGCCTGCAAAAATATGCTACCTAACATGCCAGATAGATCTGGCCTTCTCAAGGTCAGCCACTGTATTAATATTCATAAAACAGTCTAAGTCTGTACCAAACTGTTTCCATTCCTCTTCGCCAATATAATGAATCGTAACAGCAGGGAAAAAATCTTTTATACTGCGCCGGTCGTGGAATAGGCATGATTCAATCGGGGCAAGACAGTTTTTTGAATATATGGCATGTAACGGTTCGACGCTTTCGCCATTGAAAGGAATTAATATGTCCTCATCCGCCAGGCGATTAACCATATACCGGATAAAATCACCATTGATAAACGGCATATCGCAGGCAAAAACAAAACTGTATTGAGTTGGCGCCCAAGTCAGGGCAGCATGTAGTCCGGCCAAAGGACCCTTGTTTTTAATAATGTCCCCGACCATTTCACAGTTAAGGTAGGCGTATTCTTCTTCGCTATTGGTCAATATGACCGGCTTTTTGTCAAATATAGACGCCAGCTTGGTTACCATTATCTCAATGAGCGGTTGATTACCAAGTTTCACAAACGATTTATTCGTTCCCATGCGGCGGCTTTTACCCCCTGATAAAATAAAAGGGGTAATTTGACCTAAAGCAAAGAGGTTCAGTTTATTATCCATCAATATCATTACCATTCTCCGCAAGGCAGTCCAACTTGGTCCCATTATAATGCTCAATCTTTAGTATTGTCAAGTTGCCGGCCGTATAATCTTGGAATACTCTATTTCGGTACTAATAGTTAAACAAATCGGCTCCCCGCCGGGAGCCGATTTGTCATTGCTATTTACTGCTAGCCAGCTTTTTCAACTTTCACTGCGCATACTTTATATTCATAGGTTTTGGTTATTCTGTCAATGGAACCGCTGGTAATTTCATTAGTGGGAGTTGACGCAAAGTGGAAGGACATCCAGACTACTCCCGCCGGTACACGGTCCGTTACCCAGGCTTTGGCCTGTACCTTGCCCCGGCGCGATGAAACTGCAATCATATTCCTATCCTTGATATTTAAGCGTTCAGCATCTTCCGGATTGATCATAGCCAATTCCTCGGAACGGAACTCAGTCAGATTTTTGGAATAGCCGGGAGTGGTTACATTATAATGATAGAGAATACGGCCGGTGGTGAGCAGTAAGGGGTATTCGGCGTCAGGCGATTCACCGGGCGATTGATGTTCAATAGCCTGGAACGCACCTTTACCGCAAGAGAATTTACCCTTATCGTGAAGATATGGGGTACCGGGATGGTCCTTATGGGGAACCGGCCATTGCAAGCCTTTCTCGTCAATGCGGTCATAAGATACACCGCCGTAAATCGGACTTAACGATGCCATTTCATCCATAATTTCGCTGGGATGATTGTAGGACATCGGATAACCCATTTTGTTTGACAAATCCCTAATAATACGCCAGTCCGCCCGGCTGTTGCCGATGGGATCAATGGCTTTGCGGACTCGCTGCACCCGGCGTTCCGTATTGGTGAAAGTGCCGTCTTTTTCGGCAAAGGAAGCGCCAGGAAGCACCACATCAGCCAATTTGGCGGTTTCAGTCAGAAACAGGTTTTGTACGACCAAAAAGTCGAGATGTTTAAGCCCTTTTCGTACATGGTGAGCATCGGAATCCGTTTTTACCGGATCTTCGCCCATGACATACAGAGCTTTTAAGTCGCCGCTAATTGCCGCGTCAAACATGTCGGGAATCATCAGACCGGCTTTATCTGGTAATTTTACTCCCCAAGCTTTTTCAAACTTTTCGCGGGCCGCTGCATCGGTAACTTTTTGGTAGCCTGAGAACACATTGGGCAATGCCCCCATGTCGCAAGCGCCCTGAACGTTGTTTTGACCACGCATTGGGTTGAGACCGGCATTCGGTTTGCCAATATTGCCGGTCATCATGACTAAATTGGCCAAACTCATAACATTGTCCGTGCCGCAAACATGCTCGGTAATACCAAGTGTATAGAATGCCTGCGCACACTCGGCGGTTGCATACAGTCTGGCTGCTTCCCGCAGCAAATGCTGGGGTACGCCGGTTATGCCCTCCACATATTCAGGGGTATATTTCTCTACTACTTCAGCCACTTTGTCAAAACCGGTGGTGCACGAATCAATAAATCGCTGATCCTGCCAGCCGGATTTGAGAATAATATGCATCAAGCCGTTAACAAGGGCGATATCGGTACCGGGCTTCAGCCGCAGCCAAACATCAGCTTTACCGGCCAGTTCAGTTTCGCGTGGATCAGCAACAATCAGTTTGGCACCGTGGCGAAGCGCTTGACGCATTTTCGCGCCAATAACAGGGTGAGCTTCCGTTGGGTTGGCGCCGATAACAAACAGCATTTTGCTGCTGGGTATTTCATTGATGGAGTTGGTCATTGCCCCGGAACCGAAAGAGGTGGCCAGACCGGCCACAGTGGGGGCGTGTCAGGTACGGGCGCAGTGATCAATGTTGTTGGTGCCAATCACCGCGCGCATAAATTTTTGCATCAGGTAGTTTTCTTCATTTACGCACCTGGCCGAACTGAGTGCGGCCAAGGCATCACCACCATGATTCTTTTTTATTTCACTAAATTTGCTGGCAACTAAATCCAGGGCTTCATCCCAGGTTGCTTCCACAAATTCGCCATTTTTCTTGATTAAAGGGGTAGTAAGGCGTTCCGGACTATGAATGTAATCGGTGCCAAAACGGCCTTTCACACAAGTGAGGCGGCCGTTCACCGCACTGGTCGGGTTAGAAGTTACGCCGATTACTTGGCCGTCTTTGACATTAAGGTCGAAGTTGCAGCCTACGCCGCAGAACGGACAGGTTGTCTTAACTTTGGTAATTTCCCAACTGCGGCCCTTACCCATCATGGCTTTTTCTTCCAGCGCGCCTACCGGACAGACAGCTACGCAGTTGCCGCAAAATACACAACTGGATTCTTTATAAGTGGTATCCAGCGCCGGCGCAACCTTGGTGTTAAAACCCCGGTAAGCAAAGTCGATAACGCTGCAGCCGTGAAGTTCTTCACACATTCTGATACAACGACCGCACAGGATGCACTTATTCATATCTCTGACAATAACTGGGTTGTCTTCTTCAATCGGGTAGGCATGTTTTTCACCGCCGAAAGCTCCTGCCCTGGCGCCATACTTGTAAGCGTAATCCTGTAACAGGCACTCGCCGTTTTTGGAACATGTCAGGCAGTCCTCGGGATGGTTTTCCAGCAGCAGTTCAAGAATTGTCTTGCGGGCCTCGACAACAGCATCGGAAGTTGTGGTTACAACCATTCCTTCTGCTGCTTCAGTAACACAGGATGCAGGCAGGCAGCGGAAGCCGGCAATCTCGACGACACAAATCCGGCAGGCGCCGGGCTTGCTGAGTTCCTTATCATAGCACAAAGTCGGAATAAAGATGCCTGCCTTCTGGGCAGCTTCCAGAACTGTAGCGCCTTGGGGTACTGTTACTTGTTTGCCGTCAATGGTTAAAGTTACTTCAGCCAAGATAAAGCCTCCTCTCTTTCATGGGTGTGTCTACTTCTCAACAGCCTTCAATTTCTCCAAAACGTCATCAAGATTCAACGCCTCAGCCCAAGTTACCTCAACAAACTCACCGTCTTTTTTCAACATAGGCGCGAGGGGCTGGTCAACATACAGCAACTCAATGCCGAGCCGGCCTTTCAGGCACAGGGGGCGGCTCTTGCCGGGGGGTTGGGCAGCAACGCCGACAACTTTGCCGTCTTTTATATTCAAATTAAACTTGCAGCCTGAATCGCAGAATTTGCAGGTAACGCTCTTTTTGGTAAATTCCCAGGCGCGCCCTTTACCGGCCATAGGCTTATAGGTAAGAGCAGCCACCGGGCAGACGGCCACACAGCGGGCGCAGTAGACGCAATCCGATTCACCGAGGGACTGGTCAATGGCCGGTGTCACTATTGTATTAAAGCCGCGGTGGGCAAAATCAATAACCGCCCGGCCTTCAACCTCTTGACAGATAGATACGCATTTGCCGCAGAGAATGCACTTGTTGCTGTCCCGGAGGATATACGGATTAGAATCGTCGATGGGGTAAGATTTTTTCTGACCTTCAAAGCTGGATTTTTTCACATCGTACCGATAGGCATATTCCTGTAATCTACAGTCGCCGTTCTTGTCACAGGTCAGGCAATCGGTGGGATGGTTGGCCAGCAAAAGTTCGATAATGGTACGCCGGGCCTCGATAACAGCCGGCGACTCGGTGTCCACAACCATGCCGTTGGCAGCTTCAGTGACGCAGGAGGCAGGCAGGTTTCTGGCTCCCTGAATTTCTACCACACACATCCGGCAGGCGCCAAATCCGGGGTTCTCCTCGCTGTGGCAGAGAGTAGGAATAAAAAATCCCGCTTGTCTGGCTGCTTCGAGAACGGTGGTACCGGCCGGTACAGTTACCGCTTTATCGTTAATAGTAAGCGTTACATTCGCCATTTTTATACCTCCTTACGCCTTAATAATGGCCTGGAATTTGCATTTTTCCACACAGGCCCCGCACTTGATGCACTTGTTGCGGTCAATTTCATGGGGTTTTTTCGCTTCGCCGGTAATGGCGCCGGCGGGACAGGCCTTGGCGCAGGCGGCACAGCCGACACACTTTTCCGGATCGATGCTGAACGTGGCCAGAGCTGCGCACACACCGGCCGGGCAACGCTTCTCGTTGATATGCGCCTCATATTCATCACGGAAATAACGCAGGGTGGTCAGAACAGGGTTGGCGCATGTTTGACCGAGACCGCAAAGAGCCGATTTCGTGATCGTTTTGCCCAGGCGCTCCAGGGTAGGAATATCTTCCGGTTTGCCCTTCCCTTCCGTGATCCGGGTAAGGATCTCCAGCATCCGCTTGGTTCCTTCACGGCAGGGAACACATTTGCCGCAGGACTCAAGCTGGGTGAAGTTCAGGAAGTAACGGGCAACGTCAACCATGCAAGTGGTTTCATCCATGACTACAAGACCGCCGGAGCCCATAATTGCTCCTGCCGCATTAAGGGAATCATAATCTACAGGCAGGTCCAGCAAAGATTCCGGTAAACAGCCGCCGGACGGACCGCCGCTCTGAACGGCCTTAAATTGCTTGCCGCCTTGAATACCGCCGCCAACACCGAAAATAATATCGCGCAGGGTAATACCCATGGGAACTTCGCACAGACCGGTATTGTTGATTTTGCCGGTAAGACAGAAAACTTTGCTGCCTTTGCTCTTTTCGGTGCCCATGGAAGCATACCAGTCACCGCCGTTGCGGATAATAAACGGAACATTGGCATAAGTTTCGACGTTGTTGAGGTTGGTGGGCTTATCCCACAATCCCTTGTTGGCCGGGAAGGGCGGACGTACACGGGGCATACCGCGCTTGCCTTCAATGGAGTTGATGAGTGCGGTTTCCTCGCCGCAAACAAATGCGCCGGCGCCGGCTTTGATTCGGAAGCGGAAATTGAAGCCGGTGCCCAAAATGTCATCGCCTAAAAGGCCAAGCTCCTCGGCCTGGGCAATGGCCAGGTTGAGGCGCCGAATGGCCAGCGGATACTCGGCCCGGCAGTAAATAACCGCTTCATCCGCACCAATAGCAAAACCGGCGATCATCATGCCTTCCAAAACCGAATGCGGGTCGCCTTCAAGAACACTGCGGTCCATAAATGCGCCCGGGTCACCTTCGTCGGCGTTACAAACAATGTACTTTTTGTCGCCAACGGCATTACGAACAAACTGCCACTTCATGCCGGTGGGAAAACCGCCGCCGCCCCGGCCTCTCAGGCCGGACTTTTTGATCTCGTCGATAATGGCTTGGTTATCCATGGTCAAAGCTTTCTCAAGACCCTCATAACCACCAGTGGCGATGTAGTCCTCAATGCTCTCGGGGTTAGTCCGTCCAAGACGGGAGGTTACACTCCTGACTTGCTTTTCATAATAGCTGTGCCGGTTCATTTCAGGAATGCCGGCATAACTCTTATTTGCGCCGGCTATCTGCATGATTGCCCACTCAGTAACCGGTTCGTTTTTGACAATATGGCTATCGATGAGTTGGCTTACCTTTTCCGGGAAAATATCGCCATAAACAACAGCGGCCGACCCGGGAACAGATACTTCAACCACCGGCTCCTTGAAACAGGCGCCAATACAGCTGGTAAAATCAATATCTATATCCAGGCCGCGTTCAGCCGCTTCTTTCTTAATTGTATCCATAACTTTCTGACCGCCTGCGGCAATGCCACAGGTGCCCAAGCCTACCACTATACGCGGCTTGTTCAGCCTGGCATTGTATTTTTCCAGGCACTTGGGGCGCAATTCGTTTAAATTCTTCATTTGTGCCATTTGTGTCATTTGTGCACCTCCTCTTACTCGTATTGAGCCAAAATTTTGGGAATATCGCCGACTGTTATCCGCCCATGGGTGTCGCTATTGACCATAACACAAGGCGCAAGACCGCAAGCCCCGATACAGGCCACTTGCTCCAGGGTAAAGCGCAGGTCCTCGGTTGTTCCGCCATCGCCTACGCCAAGGTAATCCCCCAAAGCCTTAAAAATCTTGCCGCCGCCACGAACGTGACAGGCAGTGCCAAGACACATGCGGATAATGTTCCGCCCGCGAGGCTTCAGATGGAATTGGGCATAAAAAGTACATACCCCATAGACTTTGCTAAATGGAATCCGTAATTCCTGGGAAATCTTTTCAAGTACGTCTGCAGGCAAGTAACCGTAAATATTCTGGGTTTCTTGCAGCACCGGAATCAAAGCGCCCTGATAATCACGGTAATGATCCAGTAATTCCTGCAGCTTCACTTCTTTTTCAGATTCTACTTGTGAGCCGCAATTGCATGTTGCCAATGTTTGTCCCTCCTAAGATATTTTGTGCTCTCCCGGAAACCCGAGATATTATAGATCAAGGCGTTTAACCTTAAATCTTTTTTTATTTCCAAAAATACTAATCTTTCGACTATTCGGAAGTATAGAAGTATATTCCATTGCGCATGTGAAAAATCCTACATGACATAGAAGATTTTTTTCACCAATTTTATTGGCGATGGGGGGAATAATTTGCGAACTTGCCATTTACCATGTTACCATTTTATAATGAACTTGTACATATACAATTAATGAGGTGATTACCATTATCCCGGTAATATCAATCATCGGCCGCTCAAATTGCGGCAAAACCACATACTTGGAAAAATTAATCAGCGAAATGAAGCGGCGTGGATATAAAGTCGCGACAATTAAACATGATGTGCACGGATTTGATATGGACAAACCCGGGAAAGATACCTGGCGGCACGCCCAGGCAGGAGCGGATATTGTTTGTATTTCCTCGCCGGGAAAAATGGCAATGATAAAAAAAGTTGAGCAGGAGCTTTCCCTTGATGAAGTCGTAGCCCACATTGAGGGTGTTGATATCATCTTAACGGAAGGTTATAAACGGGAAGCCAAGCCAAAATTTAAAATTGAAATATTTCGCCAGGAGGTTTGCGACAGTCCTTTATGTATTAGAGACGAATTACTGGCCATGGCTACCGACACTGTGGTTTATGATGATGTACCGCACTTTCCTTTGGCGGATGCCGCTCCCATGGCTGAATTTTTAGAAAAAAATGTATTGCGTCATGTTTAGGGTGCAACTTAATAGATATTAATATTAATTAAAAAAATAAAAAGTTGAGAAAATTTTCTCAACTTTTTATTTTTTTAATTACGTGATTTAAGCTTTTTTAAGCTTTAAAATTTGAAGTTACTGCCCACCAATACGGTTCTTCCCTGGGCCGGAAAGAATAATTCATCGTCATATTGGGCGTCAAAGACATTGTATATGGTGACGTACCAATCCTGTTTGTCATTAATTTGACGCTTGACTTGAAAATCCAGCGTATGGTAGCCGGAAAGGTAAGAATAAACAGGTTTTTGCCCGTTGACCGTAGTGCGATTGTCGTTCGCGCCGGTATCATTGGTGAACCTGTCGCTGGGGACCCAATGGCCGGTAAGACTGAGTGTATATCCTTTGCCGGCCTGGTAATCAACGCCGTAATTTATGTGGTTCTTAGGGGTGTAGGTCAGGTCTGCGGTGTATGTTGTCCCGTCGGAGTTTTGATACACAGCGGCAGTATCTAAATAAGTATAGTTGAAAAAACTGCTCCAGCGGGGAGAAATTTTTTTGTTGAGGTTCAGTTCCACACCCTTGATTCTCGCCCAGGCGAGATTGATAGATTTCTGCGGATTGCCGGGGTCGCTGCCAATCTTATCGGTAATATCATTTCGGAAAATAGCGATATCCCCTGTCGTATTCTCATCGAATTGATGCTTAAGTCCCAGTTCATAATTCTTGGCTTTCTCCGGTTTTAGATCAGGAGTGCCGTTCGCGCCGAAAAGCTGGCTCAGTAAAGGGAAACTGCAGGTTTGACCGTAGGAAGCCCGCAGCGTGTTGCGATTGTCCAACTGATAAACCACATTGACGGTAGGGTCGGTGGATGAGACTGTGTCGGTGGCTAGATCAGCATTCGTTAGCTTATTCCGGTCGTGCCTGATGCCGAGCGTGACAGTGGTCCTGTCGTTGGGGGTAATATTATCCTGCAAGTAGTAGTCAAACCGGTTGCTGTTCGTCATAACCCAGTTATAGTTGTTAGGATCGTTAGGAGCCGTTGAAGGAGAACTGGAGGATTTCCAGCCGATATTATTATACATCGTCCCGAAAGTCAGCGTATGTTTAGAGTCTAGCTTCCAGTTGCCTTTAAATTCCCAGCCGTTTAAAAAAGTGTCCCAAAGGCTGGCATTCCACCTCGTTATATCATAAGCGTTACCGCCGTTGCCGGCGATATTGCCGCTGAGCCTCACTCCTCCGGGCACTCCTACTAGGCTGCGGTCATAATCGCCCCCGTTGGCCCACAGGCCTTGGGATTCAGTATAACGGTAGACCTTAAAATTATAATCAAATTTACTGTCGACCTTTTTGTCATAATCCAAAACCAACTGGGTTTTTTCCCAGTCTCTATATTGCCAGTTGTTCAAGCCGGGCCAAAAGCCACTTGTAGAACTTACCTGCTTGCCATAAGGATCATACATTTGTAAAGAGGCGCCGGAATCGGTTGTCGAATACCCGCCGATAAAAGATAATGAGGAGTTGTCCTGGAATTTCCAATTCAGTTTGGTGTTGAAATACTGAGTTTTCAAGGTAGCATTGGACTCAGAGTCGTATCCGTCATTATGTACAGAGCCTGCGTTAATAAAGTAATTAAACTTGTCGTTGCCTCCTCCATAACTCACAGAGCCGTTCAGAGTGCCATTGGACCCGCCGACAACAGAAACATTGCCGCCCGGATAGTCCTTGCCGTTTTTGGTGGTAATTAAAATTATTCCCCCGATGGCGTCCGTGCCATAAGCTACCGGGGCAGGGCCTTTGATTATTTCAATTTTGGCAATATTTTCTACGGGAAACATATTTAAATCCACCGTGGCTGATCTACTTACTTTGGCAAAAGGATTAACGAAAACACCGTCAATATAAATTTTGGTATAAGTTAGCTGACTCCCGCGGATATCCACGGTTTCAGCGTTTTTTTTGCCCCGGTGCAAGTTCAGGCCGGGAACATCCTCCAGAGCCTGCGCCAGATTTTGCGCACCTTTGGCCTTAATATCCTTGTCAGTTATCACACTGGTAGTGACTAGATATTTCTCCAGCGGGGTTGCATTCACTACCACCTCTTCTAAAGTAGTGTCCGACGGCGCCGGACTGCTCTCCGCCGCGAAAGCCAAACCAGGCAGCATCAGTAAAAAACAATTAAAAATTGCCAGATTGCGGATAATTTTTTTGTCCATTGATTTTCCCCCCCATTTACTACCCCTATTTATTATTTTTTATTTATAGTTCCTGCCCATTAGTCATGAGCGCAGGCTATGCAGGCAATTCTTCCTTCCCGCATTCGTACCCAGGGTTCCATAATTTGTTCACCGCAAAATTCACAACTGGGAGAATTGAAGATAGTTTCCCGGTCGGGAAACACCATAGCCACCGGATAAACTTTCAATATAGTCTCATCACTTAATGTTAATAGTTCTTCCATGCGTTTCCCCTGCTCCGCTTTGAAGGCCAGGTATTCTTCGTTGGAAGCTTTGCCGCTCATAACTTTGCGGGTTAAAGCATTGCCTTCGGGCGTATATTGAAAGGCTTCCGCCCTAGTTACCACGCGAACGGCTTTTTGGGTTTTGCGGCATCCCACCGTGAAAGCCTGCTTGCCGCAATTCTCAATAAATAACCTGCCTTTACCGATGGTACAGCCCAGCACCACTTGAAATGCGTCAACCGTACAGCGATCCGTTTCCGCAATGGTAACCAGATCGCCCTCTGCCGGATCTTTCATCCCTAAGGCTGACAAGGCTGCTTTCGCCAGGCGGTAACCAGTCACCAAGCCAGGGCAAACATGCCCGTGAAAATCCACAACTTTCTGAAAATCCGGCGGATAAGGATAAGTAGTTATCATGGTAACGTAAACCTCCTCCTAAACCTCCTCCTAAAATTTAATAGCTAACGCCATAGCATTGTACCGGATAGGAATCCCATGCTGACGGCGGGGGAATTTGCCGGCCCCGCTCCAAAAACAGCAATTGATCCCCCAATGCTTTGGCCTCATTAGCGTCATGGGTAACAAGTATAAAGGGAATGTCCCAGATTTGCTGCATTTTTTTCAGTTCAACCTGCAATTCAAGGCGGGTATCATGATCGAGAGCGGATAACGGCTCGTCCAATAATAGAATATGCGGTTCGGCCATTAAAGCCCGCGCCAGGGCCACTCTCTGCTTCTCACCGCCTGATAAATTGTGTATATACCTGCCGGCAAGATGGCCGATTCGCAACAGGCTCATCAGTCTGGCATACAGTTCATTTGCTTTACTGTTGTTTTTTTTCACACCATACCAGATATTCCGCCGTACATTCATATGGGGAAAGAGGGCGTAATCCTGAAACATGTAACCAATACGCCGGTAGCGCGGCGGAATAAACCGGTTTGATTCGGAAGCAAAAAATACTTGTTCGCCTTTCATTATTGTTCCTTCATCAGGCTTTATAAGCCCGGCAATGCAGCGAAGCGTCGTGGTTTTGCCGCAGCCGGAAGGCCCAAATAAAACCACGATATTATTCTGGACGGAAAAATGTATGTCCAGGGTGAAGTCGGCCAGTCTTTTTTTTATATCTACATGCAGCATTAGAATATCTCCCTTGCAGATAATGTCCCGCGCCTGGACTTAGACCAGATATTCAACCAGACAATGAGTGAAAAGGTAATAAGACTGATAATTATTACATAAAATCCCGCCTGCGTCAGGTTATTTGACTCAGCAGCGAAATAGATGGCCAGCGGAAGCGTCTGGGTTTTGCCGGGGATATTACCGGCCACCATAATCGTAGCGCCAAATTCCCCCAAAGCCCGGGCGAACGACAATACCAATCCCGCCACCAGCCCCGGCCACGACAACGGCACCGTTACTGTCCAAAAGACCTTCCATTCACTGGCCCCCAGCGTTCTGGCCGCATCTTCCAGCGATTGGTCTATTCCCTGGAATGACGCCTTGGTGCTTTGGTACATAAGGGGAAAAGCCACCACGATCCCGGCTAAAATTGCCGCATAGGGCGTAAAAATGATTTGTGTATTAAAATATTCACTTAGCAAACGCCCTATAGGCCCATTTTTTCCGACTAATACCAACAGCAAAAAGCCTGTCACCACAGGCGGCAGGACCAGCGGCAAGGTAAATAAGGCTTCGACTGCCGCCTTGCCGGGAAAGTCCCGGCATCTCATCGAATATGCGGCTGAGATGCCGAGGACAAAAACGAACCCAAGCGACATTGCCGCTACTTTAAGGGATAAAATAACAGGCTGCCATTCAATAGTTGTGTGCATCGTAAGCTACCATCCTGTTTTGACCTGATTCAACCCCTAATCCTATTTTCCCATGGTAAAACCATATTTTTCAAAAACGGCCTTGCTTTCCGCACCGGATAAGTAGGTCAGAAAATCTTCCGCTGCTTTCTGCTGTTTAGTACCGGCCAGCACTGCCGCAGGGTACAGAATGGGTTGGTGCGATCCCTCGGGAGCCGTAGCGGCCACCTTAACCTTATCACTGGCAAGGGAGTCGGTTTTGTAAACAATGCCTGCCTCCACATTACCTGTCTCCACATAGGCGAGAACAGTTCTGACATCTTTGGCAAATACGACTTTTTCTTGTACTTTATCCCAAATGTTCAGTTTCTTCAGCACTTCCTGGGCATATTGCCCGGCCGGAACAGTGGCGGTTTCACCAAGCGCCAGCTTCTGAACACTATCCTTTGCCAAATCCTCATATGTAGTAATTTCCAATTTGGAATCTTTGGGTACTACGACGACCAGTTTGTTTTCTACCAGATTTTTGCGGGTAGCTTTGTTGACAAGATTCTTTCCTTCCAGTTCATCCATTTGCTTCGGCGCTGCAGATATGAAAATATCGGCGGGCGCTCCTTGTTCAATCTGTTTCTGCAAGGAGCCGGACGCTCCCAAGTTATATACTAATTTCACATTGGGATTTTTTACTTGATAGTTCTTCTGGATTTCAGTAAGAGCATCCTTCAAACTGACTGCGGCAGATATATTAAGTTCCACAGGCTCTTGCTGGGCGGCAGGGGCTGGCTGCTGGCTCTGCTTGGCGCCGCCGCAGCCGGAAATAGCCAGCACTACCACTAACATAAATGCCATCATCACTAGAATCTTCTTGTTCATAAACTTCATAAACAATTCCTCCCAGATCAATTTTTTTCACCCTTGTCCATTATTTATAGGCAAGGTATCAGCTTTTAATCACCGCCCCCTTCCTCATGCATAAAAAACATAATACCTAAAATGAAAATGAATGAAAAAAACACAACAAAACTAGACAAAAATCCTTCTTTTGTAATTATATAGGCAGTTGCTCCTATTGGCAAGATTATTATGTTACTTTATATTGATACTGCAGTGATTTAGTTGCTTCAATTGTAAAGTTTTGCATTCAAAGAGTCAAAGCCCCTGAATAAAATCACGGGAATGCGCAGCCGCATTCCCGTAACAAGAATGAAATAAAGTATATGAAAAGTCGACAAAAACCGGAACGAAAGCGTACTGGTTGTACGCTGAAATGAAGCACGCAGAAATAACAACGCAACTGGCGGTTTTTCAGCAGTTTCTATCTTAAATGAGCAGTAAACTTGTATCCGCCAGTTTACCAACTGCCCCGAACTGCTTAGAAGCCGTCAGCTGCTAGGCGCGACGAGGACCGGAACGGAAGCGTACTAGTCGTACGCTGGAGTGAGGACCGCAGGAGCAACAACGCAGATGGCGGCTTCTAAGCAGTTCCCCCCTTAAAGCCAACTAATCGCTAAGCAGAATAACCTCAACCTCCGCCCCTGCTGGCAACGGCGGTGTATCTTCCGGTATGACGATAAGCGAGTTTGCCGCCATAGCCGACTTTAGCATTCCGTTACTCTGAAAATATAAAGGTTCAGCCAAAATATCATTATTTTTCTGCCAGCACCTTGCCCAAACAAAACGTTTAGCACCGGTTTTTTTGTTGAAGGCAGCTGCAAGTACCGCTTTAACCCGCGGTCGCCACCAAACCTTACGTCCGCCCATTTTCAGTAATACCGGTCTAACCAGTTGCTCGAATGAAATAGCGGCGGCGGCAGGATTACCGGATAAACCGAGAAAAAGTTTGTCTTCCCGTAGTCCGGCCAAAACCGGCATTCCCGGTTTTATACTCACCCGGTCAAAGAGTACGGTTATTCCTAATTTTTTATAAACTTCACCAATAAGATCATAATCTCCCACCGAGGCTCCGCCCGTTGTCATGAAAACATCACAGTCCGAGGCTGCTTCCAGCAGATGGGCAATTTGATCCACATCATCCGCGGCGTTGCCCATTAATACAATTTGTGCGCCTGCTTCCGACGCCAGAGCACTCAGCATATAGCTGTTAGAATTACGAATTTTTCCCAAAGACAACGGGAAATCTACCGGAACAATCTCGCTGCCGGTGGCAATTAGCGCCACCCGGGGCTTACAGAAAACAAAAGGCCGTCCTTTTCCCAAAACCGCCAACATCCCCATTACGCCCGCGTTAATCACAGTACCGGGAGATATAAGTTCTTCTCCCTGGCAAATTTCCTCCCCGCGGAAACATATGTTTTTGTTTGCCCCTTTGCCTTCAAGAACAGTCACCATCTCACCGTCGACAACAGTATCCTCCAACCTGACTACGCCGGTGGCCCCGGGCGGCAGCGGCGCCCCGGTCATGATCCGGCACGCTGTTCCTGGGGTGACAGGTTTTTGGGAAAGCCCGCCGGCGGGAATATTATCAATCTGCCGCAAGACGACCGGGTTGTCCGGCGCAGCATTGGCAACCTCCTCCGCGACAAGGGCATACCCGTCCAAAGGTGATCGGTCGAAAGGGGGAAAGTCGATATCGGATACTACGGTTTCCGCTAAAACCCGGTGCCAGCAATCGCTTAACGTTACTCTTTCCTTTGGCATTACGTTTACTGAATTTAACAATATTTCCTGGGCTATCTCCAACTTAATCGCCATCGTCCACCCCTCTTTAATTTACTTTCCAAAAGGACAGTAAGGATACCTGCATTCTTGACACCTTAGACACAAGCCACCGTACCCCATACCGGCAAAGTCCTGTTTCGTTAATCTCTCACCGGCAAGAATCCTCGGGAATACCAAATCAAAGACCGTTGTTTTGGAAAACATACCGCATCCGGGCAGTCCTAAAATCGCAACCTTGCCAAGATAAGCTAACATAAACATCGCTCCCGGCAGTACCGGCGTTCCATAGGTAACAACCTCGGCGCCGGTAGCACGGATAGCTTCCGGAGTTACATCATCCGGATCAACCGACATTCCGCCTGTGACAACAATCACATCAACGCCGGCGCTGACGAAATTGAGAATAGCGCGGGTAATTTTCGCCTGATCATCAGGCTGTGAGCTAATACCATGGAAAGCTGCATTATATATTTTAATTTTTTCCGCTAAGACAGGGCCGAACTTGTCCTGAATGCGGCCAAAAAAAACCTCATTGCCAGTAACAATCACAGCTGTTTTAAGGGAGTTTAGCGGTTTTACCGATATTATATCTTCATATTCGTCGGCAACAGCCCCGGCAGCCCGGATAACAGCATCCTCCACCACCAAAGGGACTACTTTAATCCCGGCCAAAATATCCCCTGCTTTAACCGGCTGGTTGCCATGCAAGGTGGACAGTACGATATAATCGACTGAATTAATCCTGGTCACCGCCGCGCGGTTTACTTTTAGTAGCCCTCCTTGCTTGGCGACAAGATCAACCCGCCCTTCCACCGGCTCTGTAATCGAAGTGTTCGCGCCAGCCACTTTGCCGGCAATCCGTCTGGCCGCCTCGTCTTCATGCACTTGCCCTTCACCTAGTTCTAACAAGTAAATATGTTCCTTGCCGATGTCCAGCAGGTGTGGTATATCTTCCTGCCGGATAATATGTCCTTTTCGAAATAGCGGCCCCTTATATTCTCCCGGTACAATTTTTGTCATGTCATGCCCCAATACCATACCAACAGCATCACATACCCGCACTTTTTTGAACGACACTTGATTCCCCCTCCGAGTCCCCCGAATTATTATGCCGGCAATATCCGTTCCGAATGAATAAATGAGTAAATAAGTAACTGCAATCTTGATTTTGTGATAAATCAAATATTTATTTCGCGCAAAATATTTTCAATCCTGCCATTGATGAATCGATTATTGAATCGATTATTTTTTCACGTAAATAGCAAATATTAACCTAATCTCTCCAGCCAAGCCATCCTATTTTTCTCTATCAAATCCGTGCAAATCTTACACTCCTCACTAAGTACCCGCTCCTTGCCCGCCCAGGGATAACGGGGCACGGTATAAGACGCCGGCTGGCTGGCAACACTTTGCAAAGACATAACATATTCTGCCGGCAAACCTTTCTCCCTTGCGCCCCGGATTATGGCGTCCAAATACTGGGCACTAGGCGGCTTAGGGTTGCCCAAAGATGATTTTTTATAAATTAACGCATCTTCAATACGCCCCCTGCCATCGACAACCGTAACCGGATAATGAAAATAATTGCCGGCGCCGTCGACCCGGGCATCCATCCATTCGTCAAGCCGTTCGCATTCCGCAAAATCCAGGGCATAGAGCACCCCCCACAGTTCTGCCCCGGTATCAGCCACAATTGTTTCCACCGCGCCATCCCAAATTGCCGAATAGCCGTAAAAACCCAGGCGATAGCCCGGAAGCCGGGCAATGTTCAGCACCTGGGGGTGTATATCGATCTGCCGCACCTGCTCATTGTTCATGTTAATTCCATAAGCAAAATAATGCCGAAATTTTCTCCGCCGCAATATTATTCCTCCCTTGATTCTACTTAATCCTACTTGATCCTATTTAACGGGGCACAACAAGTTGTCGATCGGTTAACAACCCATTAACAACCCTGGCAGCTATTGTAAAAACTAAAAATTTGGTGTAAGATAAATATTAATGTGTAAAGCGTGACGAATAGGAGACGCTATGGCCGACAAAGATCTCTATACCCCGGAAGAAGTGGCAAAAACCTTGAGAATTTCCCGGTTTACCGTTTATGAGCTGATTAAACGCGGTGAATTGCCAGCTTACCGGATTGGCCGCAGCATGCGGATAGAAGCTGTCGAACTGGAAAAATATATACAGAATTCCAAGCAAGCCCTCACATCTGCCGCCCCGAATTCGGTTGCCCACAGCCAAGACTTTTCCGCCCCGTCCGGCCTTATTCTCTGCGGCCAGGATGCCGTCCTCGACGTATTGGCCAGTCAGCTGGAATCAAGGCTTCAGGGCAACCGGGTTTTTCGGCGCTTCATTGGCAGCATCGGCAGTTTGATTGCTTTATATAACCAGACAGTAAACGTCGCTACCGCCCATTTATGGGACAGTGACAGCGACGAATACAACATTCCCTATGTCCGTCGTTATCTTCCCGGCCAAAAGGCGCGCATCGTTAATCTTGTCTACCGGATGGAAGGCTTTTACGTTGCTCTGGGCAACCCCAAAGGAATTGCCGATTGGAGTGACTTGACCCGTCCGGACGTAAGGTTTATCAATCGCGAGCCCGGCGCCGGCGCCAGGGTGTTGCTGGATGAAAAACTGCGCCGTCTTAATATTGATTCCAGCCTGATTAAAGGTTACAACCGCAAAGAAATGAGTCATTTGGCTGTTGCCAGTTGCGTCGCCCGCGATGATGCCGATGCCGGCATCGGTACGGAAAAGGCGGCGATGCAAGTTGCCAATGTGCAGTTTGTTCCGCTGCAAAAAGAACGGTATGATTTGGTTATGTTGCGGCAAGACGTGGATAATCCGGAATTTAAGCTGATGATGTCCATCCTGCGCTCCGCCGAATTTCGCCGGGAAGTGGACGGAATGGGCGGTTATGATACTTCGCTTATGGGTGAAATCGTAGCCGATGTATGACAAAACTGCAATTGTTTAAAAAAGACGCATTTCCCACGGCACTGTTGTGCCGACGAACAATTAACAGTACAGTTGCCGGCTGCCGCTTCCCGATATTTTTGGAACCTTCTTTGCCAAATGTCAGCAAAAGTATATTCCCGCAGATTGAATGAATATTGTGCATCATTGCAGAATGAGCAAGGCAATACGTTAAGGTTTTCATCAACATAAACGGAAAAAAATCCGCACTCGCAGCTATCCAGAAAATCGGCATCAACCATTGTATTACATAACAAATTTGGCACAAAACAGGCATCAAATCCTATTTTTATTTTAGTTGCCGGCTGATCCACCAATTGCAGAAAACGCCGCAGCTTCTCTCCCGGTTTTAGACAATCGTCATCGCCGGCCATTCCTAAAGGCTTGTAGGTTAAAAAGACTATGGAGTTGAAACTTGTAAAATATTCATCGCAAGCGCCGCTGAGAATATCACTGGCCTGGTCAATACTCACTTCGGACAGCACAAAGTGAATATTGGCCTTTATTTTAGTTTCTGCCAATTTTGCGCCCAGTTTTGCCAGTTGCTGCCCAGTCATAGCTGTGCGGTAAGGATCATAAGAAATTGCCACGGCGCCGCAGTATTGCCTGGTTGCCTTTATTATCTCAGGGGTAAAGGCAATGCCGCTGGTTGTGTAATTAGGGATTATGGCGTAATCTTCCCTGGTGGTGCGGAAAATCTCAATAATATCCGGATGCTGCAACGGTTCGCCGCCGCCCAGGGCCACCTGGAAAACTGCCCCGTATTTCTTATCGGTTAACTGCTCTAACACGCACCGGTAATCGGCAAGGGACATAAAACCGCCCGCCGGGCTGCTGTTCCGGTAGCAATAACGGCAAGTATTGGTGCAGTAGTTTGATATGGAGATATCAGCCAGTTCAGGCCATGGCGCCATTAGAGGATTGGCGGCAAATGTATCGCCCCACCGGAAAGTCGCTCCGGTTAAAGTATCCCCCATAAAATTATAACCGGTTTCATGTCTGCGAACCAATCCCATATCAGTACACCCGCTGCTTGCCGCTGACAGGCGTTGCGCCAATAACCTGCAAGTCTCCGATTTTACCCTTGTGCAGCAGCGAACAGACTATAGCCCACAGCTGTTCATCCGTATATTGGCTAAAATCCATTTGCCGGACATCAGGCATCTGCCAATGATAGAACATGCCGCCATCCTGAAAATATTCCGCCAATACTTCTTTAATCTCTTTGGGCCGGGTTGTAACCACCAGACTGTGTACCGGCTCATTATTTATTGTAATCGTTTCGCCTTCGCGCTCCAGTTTTTCCAGGAGAAATTGGATGAGCCGGCTTTTGCCCGACGGCCCGGCCTGTTCAATCATTTGCTCCGCCATGTTTTTTTTCAGTGTAAGCAAAAAGCTTACACTGCTGCTGTTAGTAACAAAATCTGCTCTAATCTTCATAATCTTTCGCCTCGCTTATACTTATTTGTCCGGATTCAAAATTTCTGACACTTCGTTGTCACTCAGTTCATAAGAGTAAAAGGACCGGTAAAAATTTTTCACTTCCAAAGCCATATCCACGTCAGCAAATAATTCCGGCTGCAGGACTTTGGCAATCCACAAGGTCTGCAGCGCTTCCTCGGCGCTGCGCAGGGACCACAGGTAAACACCTTTGGGATTTACATAAACGCGGTTATTTTTTACAGCGTTAATCTGACTCCACTGGCTGCTTTTTTCTATCACCGCCTTGGCATCGCGGGATGCCGCAATAATTACGTCGGGGTTCCACTGAATTATATTTTCCACCGTCACCTCCCTGCCTACACCGTCAACCCCGCCTGAAGCCGCAACATTTTTGCCGCCGCCCATTTCAATCCAGGCATCGGTTATTGAATTTTTACCATCGGTACTAATGGGCTTATTACCGGCATAATACACTTTCAGCCGTTGATCGGCGGTAAGAGATTTGGTCCTGTCGGTGACTTTACGGATGTTGGCCGTATAATAATCACAAAACTGCGCGGCTTTTTCCTCTGACGGCGGTCCCAATACTTTGCCGACCACTCTGACCGCCTGCATTATTTCTTCCGGGTTACTGAGACTGACCTGCACTACCGGCACTCCCATTTCTTTCAATTTATTGTTATTGCCTCTAGCATTCCCGCCGAAAACAACATCCGGCTTGGTCTTCGCCAATTCTTCCGCATTTACTTCACCAGCCAGAAAATCAAAGGGCGCCGGTATTTCGCGAATCCGCGGATACACCTTGGCCAAAATGCAATTGTCTTTCAAACCGTTTGTCGTTGCCACAAGCTTATCGCCGGCTGCCAGCATAATCACAAACTGGTTCATAGCGCCATTGGCGGCAACTCGTTTTACTTCCTGCGGCAAGGTAACAACGGTTCCGTTCATATCCGTTACTGTTCTGTGCCCGCCGGCGTCGCCCGCCGGCGGAGACGCCGGCGGCTTCGCGCAGCCGCCGGCAACAGCAAGCACAATCAGTATCATAACGGTTGCCAATACATGTTTTGCCTTTATTAGCACCATCCCTTAAAAACCTCCGTTTTGTCCAATCTAAAAACTTCTGCTTATCTCCAGGCCGATTGTGCGGCCAACGTCATAGTAATACCCTGCTTCCGCATCTTTTCCCGTACCACCGGGGTATCCTTTGTAAAAAGTGGCGTATTTTTTGTCAGTCAGGTTCTGCCCATATAAGGTGATTTTCGTATATTTATCCAGTTTCTTACTGATGCTGGCGTTCAAAACGGTAAACCCGCCAATCGGCGCCTGATAAGAGCCGCTGATGTATTTATAGGGGTCAACCCGGAGAAGGCTGATAGCGCCGTCGATAGAATCTTTTTTGTAATTAAGGCGCAGAGAGTATTTATTATTGGGGTTTGTCGCATCTTCCTCCCAATTGCTGGCAGTATAGTATGTATAGCCAAAATCGTAGCTCCAGGTGTCAGACAAGCGGCCGTTTATTCCCAGTTCCACCCCTTGCCGGCGGCTGGCCGGCAAGGTTTTATAAAGCGGCACGCCAACTTTTGTTACGCCGTCGGTGTCATACATGTAACGCTCTGCCGGGTCACTGGCGCCGTCTGATGCCAGGGCATTCTTTATATCATAGTGAAAGGCCGTCAGTGAAACATGAAATGCCGGATTATATTTAGCATTGACACCCAGTTCATATTTCATCCGTTTTTCCGCCGGCAGGCTTGAGCCGTCGCTGGAAACATAGGCCTCCGCATAGGGGGTTTTGTTGTGGGAAACTCTGGCGGTCAGTTTATATACCGGATTCATTTGATAATTTGCTCCCAGCGAATAGCTGGTGGTGTCATTGGCCCATACGCCGCTGGCAGTCCGGGCAGTATACTCCGTGCCATTTTCCGTATAATAGTATTTGCCTGTCCCCTCCTTGATATAGCGCTTATCCAGGCGGGCCCCGCCGTCCAGCGTCAGTTTGCCGTCAACGCGGTATTCATCATACAGATAGTAGCCGTACAACTTTTCCCGGCCGGCGCCGGTCACGCTGCCCTCCGTCAATTGATACCAGTCGATCAGCTGCGTGCCGAATTTCAGCGTATTGTTGCCGTTGGTAATGGTATGCATCAAATTTATGTCATCAGTGCTGTCCTTGTAACGCTGTCCCTGGAACGCGTAATTCATGGCGCCGGTAGTCACATTGTAGGTGTATTGGTACTGGGTGCCGTCCGTGGCGGTGTGGCCATAGCTCAGCAAAGTGGCCTGTTTGTCATTCCATTTTTTCTCGGTGCTGAACGAAAACAGGCTGGTATTAATCGGATCGTACTTCCACATGGCCAGCGTGGTTGCGCTTGTTACCCACTTGCCGGCGGCGTTTTTCGTCCAGGGGTAAGGGGTAAGCCTATCCATAAACGGCTGGATCTCTCTCTCTCCCCTGCTGACATACGCTGACATTCTGGTAGTGAAGCCATTGTCCTCGTAGCCGGCATTAAACAGGAATGAGTTTGCCTCATAGGCGTTGTTCCAGCCGTCTACCTCTTTATAAGTGGTGCCGGCCGCACCCTGATCGTAGGATGTGGTATTATAGGGCGCGTACCATTTGTCGGTTTTGCCGTCGGATTTTGTGCCGAAATAGCCAAAACCAAAGTAGCCTTTATCTTTACCCTTGTCTTTAATGGTGCCGCCGCTGAACAAAGTGAGTTTGCGGGTATTGAGGCTGCTGTAGCTGATCGTTGCATTATTTTCCGTACCCCTACCTTTGGCCCGGCGGGTGTTAATGAGGATAAAGCCCTGGTTGGGCGCCACGAAAGAGCCCGGCGCGGCCAGCGGTCCCACCGTGAGCACGGTGGAATCCCTGACAACGGTTACGGATTCTATCAGTTCCACCGGCAAATCTCCCAGAATGCGCTGGGCCTCTGTCGCCGACATGTATACGCCGTCGACGATAATGCCAATATTGCTGTTGCCGCCGCCGCGTCCCTGCACGAAATTGTGAACTCTGGCGCCCTGCCGCTGGATACTGATCCCCTGGGCAGTTTCCAGCAAATCATATACATCCCGGGGCCGTATGTCCTCAATGTCCTTTCTCGTAAAGGTTTCCACGGCGGTGCTGCTCTCGGGCAGCACAAACCGGCTGGACAGCGGCTCGGGTGTTGGTGCAGTCTCGGTTATTTCCGCCTTATCTTTCGTATCGTGTACTTCCACTTCAGCCACCGGAATACTGGTAGTCTGAGTTTCCTCCGGCGCGGCATCCTCCGCGTCGGCGACTCCGGGTGCTGTCAGCGCCAGGACAACGGCCAGCGCCGTCCCGCATACCTGTTTGGTTACCCCTTTTTTATTATTCCTTTTTCCCAAGTCTGTCCCCCCGTTTATAATAATTTACTGCTCAGCTCTTGCATTCCCGGGATCCGGCGCGCGGGATTTCCTTTACTCAAGTTTCATCATCCACACGCCGCTATAGCTTACCGGGAAAAATCTTGCGTGAAACTCCCTAAGCTTATCCTCAGGACTCAGATCGGCGAATTCCCGGGGATACAACTCTTGGGCCACCGCCTGTATGCCGGCGAAAGCAAAGATATGGCCGACAAAATTATGAAACACACTATATACCCGTTTGTTTTTCACGGCCGCCAGTAATCCCAGCCGGGACGGTTCATGTAGGCGGCCAATAGTCGCTGCGACTGCTCCGCCTGGGCATAATAGCCGCAGCGCAGTCTCCCCCCTGCACCTGCCAGTTTTGTCCGGGAAGAATAATCACAGCCGGATTGGCACGCATAAGCTGTTCCGGATTAATTGCCGCCATATTGGCAACCACCCCGTCGGCAATATTGTTGGCCTTCAGTTTATGCAGCACCGCTCCCCAGGAGTTGTATTTTGCCGCATCGCCATAACTGCCGTACGTATTGGAATATTTATCATTACTCCCCGGAATACAATCATTCAAGCTCTGCCTGGAGATCATACAAGCCCTTGCGTCGATATTCCATGGCCATGACCGCATTGATCAGCTCTTCCACCAGATTGACGGCGCCGTTAAAGCCTGCATAGCCGCGGTTGCTGATGCTTATCGAATCAAACACCGGATAGGTGTAGCGAATAAGCGCCAGTCCGTGCCGCTCGGCCAATTTTCTGTCAAAGGAAGAGCCAAAGAGGATGACGGCGTTTGATTCCACGACCTGCTGCGCAAAGTCAGCCGGCTGCTCCTCGGAATCATTGCCGGCGGCCAGCACCTGCATGCCCAACTCTTGCCGCAAAAATATCTGCAGCGCCCGGGCCCGGCAGGTGTCGCCGCCCACGGCAACCGGCAGCGCGTACAACTGACGGATATAATCGTAGGCGGCTTGTAAATTCTCCGTCGCCCGGCGCTCCTGGCTGCCAATATGGCTGCCAAGCCTTAGGCTCAGTGCGGCGGCAACGGCTGCGGCAAACCGGCGGCTGCCTTCCAGGCCGTAGGGATAGTCGACAACGACCTGTGGCGTGCCGAATTTTTCCGCCAGGTAGTCGCCGATGGCTTCAAAGCCGGGAAAAACGATGTTCAGCGCCGCTGCCGGCACATTGCTGACCGCCGCGTAGTTGTCGTAGGGGAAAACGGCGTTAATCTCCACCTCCTTTCCCAGTAGCCGCCTGATTTCCGCCAGGTCGGCGTCGGCTTTAAAATCATCGGCCAAAATTCCGATAAGATTGACGGCCGTCTGTTGGACCGGCTTGGCCGTCATCGTGTCGATCAGGGTCTTCATGGCATGCAGCATGCCGGCTGCCATATTGCCTTTGAAGCCGGCCGCTTTGAAGAGCACAATCTTTTTGGCGGTGGCAACCGTGGCGATAATTCTTTCCACATCATCGGCCATGATTTCCGCCACACAGCCGGTGATAACAAAAATGACGGGCGAATTCTCGTACTGTTCGTTGCTGTGCGCCAGTGCCTGCCGCAGCGAACGGGCGCCGCCAAAAATCACGTCCTCCTCATACAGCACACTGCTGGCCTGCCTGACATCCTGCAGCCGGGAAGGAATATGAAAAGCCATTGTCCCCCAGCTGCAGCCGATGGTGGAATGGATCAGCACGGCCGCATCCCTGACGCTTGCGGCCGTACGGTAAGCGCCAAACAGGGTGCAGCCTGTCACGGCAATCATGATGATGCTCCTCGCAACAGCCACATCTTCCGCCACAGGATATGGGACGAGGTCACCGCCGGCGTGTCCAGCAGCGGATAGGTGAGCGGGTTGTAGCCGAATTTTGTAAGCATCAGCCCTCTGGCGGGCGCCGCCTGTTTTACTTTGCCGGCCAGATCATAGGCAATTTTGCGATAATTTTCAAAATCAAACGGGGTAAACAGGGTCTCGTCGGCCAGGATTCTGGCATCAGGCCACGCCGCCGCCAGTTCCCTGCCGCCCAGTACATAATCGGTTGCCGCCATAATCTCCCGCAGTTCCTCGGCCGACGGGTTGATGATCACTTGTGCCTTGCTGCCGTTTTTCGCCAGCGCGTTATAAATATTGCGAATGCCCAGCTCCACCGTGTCCGGCAGCGAGCCGGCCAGCCGCATTCTTCTTTGGTCAATGGCGAGGCAGATATAATGGATCGGCAGGCCGTAGTCCTGCCCGTAAGTGTCCAGCAGGGCCGGTATATTGCCGAAAGAGCGGCTATATACGGTAAAACGGTAACGCCCCAAAAACTCCCGCACCGGCTGAAGCTGGGCAAGGGTATGCTCCCGTTGCCGTTCCAGCACGGCGGTGGCCTGTTCCTCCAGGTCAAAGTGCCGGGCGATGGCCCGGTAAAGGCGGACAATACCCTGCAGCCCCTGATAACCGGCCGGCCAGGTCACCGGAAAATATTCGGTGCCGAATAGGGCCTGCATCCCCTTGGCCCACCGGACCCGTCTGACAATATTAAGTTGCGCCCGGGGCGCCGTGACAATGTCCGCGGTGGTACAGTTCGGCAACAGGCAGTTGGTATGAATGCCGATAGCCCGCAGGGTATCTACCATGCCTTTGATAACGAGGTTGCCGCCTGCGCCCCAGGCAAAGCCTTCAATATTAACCGTGCGGGACGCTACCGGCTGCCCTTGCATCACCTGCCTGACCAGGGCCGACATAAGTTCGCCGAAGCCGCAGCCTTTGTATTCCTCCATTTCCCGCCCGAGGGTCTCCGGCTTATCCCAGTGTTGCAGCCATTGCCGGAAGTATCTCTTTTTGGTGTTTTTGTCAATGTGGGAAAACACTTCCGATTCCACGGCGATCAGCCGGCTGGCCACCAGCGGCTGGAGCTCGGCCAGCACACCCCGGATTTCCGCATGGATCATATCGGTCGCCGTACTGGGAACCACTACGATCAGCGCCGGCTGATAACGCCGGGAAACCGCCAGTACGGTTTCCCGCAGCTTATCGGCGCCACCGAAGATAATGTCTTTTTCACTTAAGTTGGTGCACTCGGCTTCATACACCGGCAGATACCGCCGCCGGGCATTGTAGCGGTAATGGAAGCCGCAGCCGATCGGGCCGTGAATGATGGGAATGGCATCCTTGATCTCCCCGGCGGCAAACAGGGCGCCGCTGATTTTTCCCCCGACGCTGAAGCTGTGGGGAACGGTTGAGGAATAGATGCCGGTAAAGCAATGCTCCTGATAAAAGTCCCGCAAATTATTATTCATGTTTACCTCCTGCCCGCGAGTGTTAAAACTCGACTTTGGCTGACAGTGACACCATCCGCGGCGCGCCCAGCAGCAGGCCGTCACCGCTGCGGTAATAGGACCAGTACGATTTATTAAATATATTGGAGACATACAGATTGTACGTGGTCTTATGGCCCTTGCCTGCGGTCACATACCGGATGCCGGCGTCAAAGGTGGTTGCCCCCGGCATGTAGGCCTGGGTCGCATTGGTGTCCACCGGCCGCCGGCCAAAGTAGTTCACGCCGGCGGAAACCGTCACTCCGCTTACCTTGGGCATTTTATATTCCAGGTAGGCTTTGGCCATCTGCTCCGGCACATTGACGGGAACCTTGCCGTTCTGGACAGGATTGCTTTTGTTTTCGATAATTTTAGCCTTCATCAGCGTGAAGCCGCCAATCAGCGTCAGCCGTTCGTTCACTTTGCCGGTGGCGGTAACTTCCAGCCCCTGATGGATCTCCTTGCCTTCCTGTTTATAGATGCTGTCCGCCGGGTCCAGATACCCGTTGGCCTTATTCATTCTAAACAGGGCCGCAGTCACATCCATATTGCCCATGGTGGCCTTGACGCCGGCCTCCCATTGATCACTGACATACGGCGGCAGCAGTGCCCCATTGTTGACGGCGCCGGCGTTATTTACGTAACCGCCGCTCTCCAGCCCCTGCATATAGGAAACATAGGTGGCGACATTGGGATGGGGCTTATAAACAAGAGCTACGCTGGGGGTGGTTTTATAATTGGTGTAGCCGGCGCCGCTCACCGGGTTGCCGGTATTAATGTCCCAGGTCTTGTAGGTCAGCCGGGCCCGGTTGACTCCCAGCAGCGCCGACCAGGCGGGATTGATGGTAATGCGGTCGCCCACCATAAAGCTTTCATACTCGGTGGCCGACGGATTTTGAAACACATCGGCGCCAGCCGCCGGCCGCGAATAGGCTGAGGGACCGTAAATATTGGAAGGCCCTAATGTATAGAACTGATCCGCGCCCCGCTTATAGCGAAAGCTGGTCCCCCAGTAGCCAAAGGTAATGTCATGGCGGATCTTCGCCGTAGTAAAGGCGGTATCAAACAGCAGATACGCCGAATGCGTGTCTTCGTACTGGGTGGGAGTATAGACGTATCTTTCCTGGTAGCTGCCGGCAGCGGTAAGGCCCGAAGGCTGAATGTAGTCGTAGCGCCGCCACATATCGCCGTACCGGTAGGCGGCCCGCAATTTGAAGTTGTCGTTCAGCTTAGATTCCAGCCCGATTCCCATTAACGTCTTTTCGGAATCATTGTGCGTCCAGGATTGCCCGTATTGCCTGGCGGCATCAAAGCTGTCGGCCGAGGGAACCTGGCCGTTGACCAGCGGAATGTAGGCTGCAAGCCCCCGCATGGTTACATCCTGGTGAAAATAGTCGGCTTTAAGCAAGGTAGCCGGCGAAAGCTGATAATTAACCGCTACGGCAATCAGGCTGCGGTCCTGGGAGCTATTCTCAATATAAGTGCCGCCATTTTCCCGGTAAGCATTAAGCCGGTAGGTAATACGGCTGTTACCAGCCACCGATCCGCCGAGATCGGCATGAATATACTGAATCCCGCCTCCGTACAAACCGGTGGCCAGGCTGGTTAACGGCTGCGAAACCGGTTGCTTGCTTATATAATTGACCGAACCGCCCACAGCCGAAAATCCATACAAGAATCCCGAAAGGCCGTTAAGCACTTCAATTCTTTCCACATTTTCCAGCGGCACATAGGTAAAACTACGGTCGACCAGACCGTCGCGCAAATCGCTTTGATCAGCGGCCGTAAACCCGCGGACCATGACCCGTGACAGGGAACTATACGTATTGGACTCCATCAGCGTCGCTACCGTGGGATTGGTCTTTAGCGCCTCGGATTCGGTGTGGGCGCCGCGATTTTCAATCAATTCCCCGGAAGTGACATGCAGAGAAAAGGGGGTATCCTTGAGCACCATCTTCCCCAACGGACCGGCCTGCCCGGTCCGATACCGGTAACCGCTGGCGGCGCTGCCCTCCTGGGGCGGGTTTTGTTCCTTCTCGTCCTGAACCTCCACTTCGGTCAGCGGAACATCGCCGTCCGGCGGGGTGCGAACTTCAGCCTGGCTGTCCTGCACCGCCGGTTGTGTTTCCGCCGCCGCGGCTGGAGCGGCAATGCCCCAGGCCACCAATAGCGCCAATGCGGTCGAATAGATAACCGGTTTCATACTTTTCGGGTTGGTGTGCATCTTTATTCCCCCATTCATCGGTGTTTGCGACAGTAAAAAAAATTAGCTGCCAGGAATACAGTTATCCTGTAGCTAATACCTCATTGTATTACACGTATGTAATTGCCCCGCAGCGGTCGTTAGTTGTTCAGGGAATTAAGCCGGCTGCCGTCCGGCGACAGGCCGCTCAGTATTTTGGCGGCTTCGTCGTCGGTGAGCGGATAGTGGTAAAACCTGGCATAGTAATCTTTAAGATCAGCCGTCAGGTTGAGCTCGGGAAACAGTTCCGGATAAAGTTTCTGGGCCATAAATTCCATTAGCAGTACTCCTTCCGTACTGCCGTCCCAAAAGAAGACGCCTTCCGGCACCGCATATACTTTCCCGGTTCTGACCGCCTTGATATTCTGCCATCTGGCGTCTTTAAGCACTAAATCGACAGAATATTGCCGGCCCACAAAAATGACATCCGGGTCCCATTGAATGATTTCTTCCATGGCTACGGCGCCTTTGCCGTCAAGGCCGGTATGTCTGACAAACATATCGGCGCCGGCCAGCTCGCCAAAGCAAAAGGTATTGGTATTTTTCCCCTGGGTGCTTAACGCGCCGGGCCCCCGCAGGTAGTAAGCCTTTAACCGCCGGTTTGCGGGTATTTTCTCCGTCCGCGCTGTTACATACTTTACTTTCTCGTCAAAATAGGCGCACCATTGTTCCGCTTTTTGGGCGGCTGCTTCGCCCATAACCTGCCCGAACAGCTGTACGGCCTGCTTCATGGCTTCGGCGTAGTCCCGACTGCCGGTCAGCCTTACGGATACCGGCTGGGACACCAGCACCGGTATACCCAAAGCCGTCAGGTCCTCAAGCTGCTTTTTGTCAAAACGGGCAAACACGATATCCACTTGTTTCTGCAAAAGCTCTTCCTTGTTTACGATGCCGCTTATTTTAGCTATGTTTTGCACAGCGGGATTGGTCTTAAGCATCCACGGGGCGTTGGTTAATACCATGGCCGCAAGTTTATCGCTTTCCCCCAGCAAAAAAAGTTTTTCATAACCCAGCACTTCCAGGGCGGCTACCCGGTTTATCCTGGCCGGTATTGCCACCTGCCGGCCCGCCAGATCGGTCACAATCCGCCGGGGCCCATTGCCGGCGGTTGCTTCTGTCTGCTGCCGGGCGCAGCCGCTTGCATAGGTGACCAAGGCTGCCGCTGCCAGGAGAAGAAAGAACACAGCTGTTTTTCTGATTGTGATCGGCCTCCTTATTTGCTGTCCGCCTCAGCTGCCGGCATGATTCACGGCTATGGCGATTTTCGCCAGGCCGCTTTGCTGGATGGCGTCCATTAGTTCGACCACCCGCCCGTGTTCCACGCTGCGGTCGGCATTAATGATGACCGCCAACTGCGCCCCGGCTTTGCTTTGCTGCGCCAGGCGAGCCGCCACCGCGGCCGTTGAAGGCATGGCCTCCTTATCCCAAAACAGCTTGCCGTCCTTGGTTACGGTCAGCGTTACCACCTGCCGCGTCTGATCAGGCATGCCCGCGGCCTGGGGCAGGTTGACCGGCATACTGTACTGGCTGGTCATCGACAAGGTGGCCATCATAAAAAACACAAGCAAAAAGAACATGGTATCGATCATGGGAATAATTTCAATTCTGGCTTTTTTAGCCGGATTGCGCGGTATTCGCATTACTGTCATCCTCCTCGGTCTCTTTTCCCGGCTTCTTTTTCAGCAAGTCACTAAGTTGGGGGATGCAATATGGCCTGCACTTCGGTTTCGTTAAGTTCATAATCATAGAAGATCTTATAAAACTCCCGCACTGCCTGATTCATATCGATATCCCGGAACCGGTCGGGCTGCAGTATTTTTGCCGCCCACAAAAGCTGGAGAGCGCTTTCGCCGCTCCTGGTACACCAGGCATTTACGCCCTTGGGACTGACATATACCTCGCCGTTGAGCACCGCCGGCAATTGTTGGCACCGGCTATCCTGGAAAACCAGCGCCCGCTGGTCCGCGTCCCGCGTAATAATAACATCCGGCTGCCAGTTAACCAGGCTTTCCATGGAGATGTCCGCCCTGACGCTTTCCACGCCGCCGGCCGCCGCTACATTTACGCCTCCGGCCATAGCAATCCAGGAAGTTACAACTGAATTTTTTCCCTCGGTATTCAGCAGGTGATCGGCAATATAGTAGACTCCCGGCTTGCGGTTCGGGTCAGCCGCCGCTTGTCTGGCTGTCAGCTGCCCGACAATGCCGTCGAAATAACGGCAAAAACGTGCGGCCTTATCCGCCTCCCTGGGCCCCAGTACTTGCCCCAGAAGGGTCACTGCCTGTTTAAATTCGGCCGGGGTGCTGAAGTACACGATAAATACCGGTATCCTCACCGACTCAAGCTGTTTTTTCAGCAAATCATTATTGGACCATAAGATAACTACTTCCGGCTTAACTTTAAGCAGTTCCTCCAGGTGCAAAGTGCCGGCAAAGACAGCGGGTATATTGCGGATGCCGGGAAAAACTTTGGCAAACCAGGGATTATCCTGTACAACCGGTGAAGTTGCCACCAATTTGGGCGCAGCCCCCAGCAGCAGCAGCAGCGAGGACAAGGATACGCCATTGGTGGTTATGCGGGTAACCTCGGCCGGCAAAACCACCCGGTTGCCGGCCATGTCCGCAACGACCCGGGTGCCGGATGCCGCCGGCCCGGCGCGCTCCGCTGCCGGTTGATAAAGAAGCCGGAGAAAACCCAGGACCGCCAGCGCAGCAATCAACAGCCAGATCAGCTTTCGGTTAGCCATTACAATTGGAGTTCAGCCGAAAAAGCTACGGTGCGCGGGTTGCCCAGATAGAGAAGATCGCTGCGGGTAGTCCAGTAATTTTTATCGGTAATATTGTCAACCATTAACCGGAAAGTAATATCCTGGCCGTTAATTTTGGTATTATAACGGACACCGACATCGCCCACAACTACCGCGGGAATGGAAACGGTATTGGCCGCGTCGACCCACTGTTTGCCGGTGTAGGAAATACCGCCGATCAGTGTTAATCCTGGAACTGAAGGTAAATCGTACTCGGCAAACAAACGCGCCATGGATTTAGCGACTCCCTGCGGGGTTTTGTTCAATAAATCGGCTGTGCTTGTTTTGTCCACTTTGGCGTTAAGCTGGGTGAAACCGCCGACGAGGGTCAGGTTCTTGTTAACCTTGCCGCTGATGATAACTTCACCGCCGTTATATAAATTACGTCCGTCCTGAGTGGAAATTTGCGTAGCCGAGTCGGTATACTGACCGGCTTGGTTAATGCGGAACAGTGCGGCACTGACATCCACTCCGCCCAGCTTGGCTTTGGCGCCCAGTTCCAACTGTTTGCTCACATACGGGGCAAAAACCTCGCCCAGATTGCCTGCCGTTGTGGAAACCAGCCCTTTTTGCAGCGCTTCCAGGTAAGAGGCATAGACAGTCACATTGGCTTTCGGTTTATATAGGACGGATACACTGGGCGTAAACTTGGATTCATTGTAAGGCGTTCCGCTGCTTACGCCTGTGGCTGAATTCCAGCTCCGGTCATCGATAGAAGCATAATTGCCGCCCACGATCATTGACCAGGTTTTGCTGAAAGTAAGCTGGTCAGCCAGCAATAGCGACTGATACTTGACCTTTTGCGAGGGAGTAGTGCTGTAAGTAAAAACCGGATTGGGCGGATAACCCGAGTCGGCCAGCAGATACTGCGTGCTGCTGGTATAACTGCCGGCGCTGCCAGCCGGATATTGGGTTTCAATTAAATCCTGCATCCAGCCCAATGTCAGCTTGTGGCTCCATTTACCGGTTTTAAACTCTTTATCAAGAAAAATACTGCCCTGATTGGCTATCGTATGGTAGGCGCCCTGATAATCCACCCTGGGCGTATAAACCAGCGGACTGCCGTTTACCAGCCGCCGCCGGTAGGTGCTGTACTCTCTCTCCACATCGCTGTAACGGTATGCCGCCCGCAATGTTAGGGTATCATCCAGCTTGGCCGTAAAAGAAGTGCCGATTCTGTCAGTTCTGTCGCGGGCGAAGGAATAAGGGGAACCCCAGTTAATGGAAGCGTCGGGAGCACTTGGTATACTGGTTGCGCCATTGCGCATATAAAATGCCTGCGCGTATTCCAGGTCCCGTTCAAAGTGAGAAACATCAAACGACCATACGGTATTGGGATTCGGATGCCAGTCAAACGCGCCGCTCACTAAAGAACGTTTGTTTTTCTGTTTATCAATGCCCGTGTCGCCGCCGGTTACGCCAAGCACATTCAGCCGGTAGGCGAATTTGCCGTCTTTCCCGGCAGGGCCGCCGAAATCACCCCGGATATAGCCCTGGGAGCCGCCGTAGTTTCCCAGGGTCACCGCTTCCAGCGGAGTGTTTGTTGGGCGTTTCAGCACATAATTGATCATGCCGCCGGGTGAAGTCACCCCATAAAGGAAACTGCTGGTGCCGCTCATGACTTCGATGCGGTCTTTGTCCTCAATCGGCTCGACAACGGCCGTGCCCCGCAAGCCGTCAACAGCAACATTGCTGGTCCAGATGGAACTGGTAATGCCCCGGATAACATAATAATCAGTTACGCGGCTGCCGCCGGTCCCACTCTGCACGGCAGGACTATATTTCAGGGCATCGGCTGCCGATTCCGCCAGCATATTTTTCATGAGTTCACCAGGGATCACACTGATAGTATAGGGCGTGTCCAGCAGCGTCCGTTTTCCCAGGGGGCCGATATTCACGTCAGTGGCGCGGTAGCCGTTGGCCGCACTGCCGTCGGGAGCCGGACGCGCCTTGGTGTCTTTTACTTCCACATCCAGCAACGGAACGTCATCTGCCGGCAAGACGCCGGTTGCCGCCGGCTGGCTGACAGCCTCCTCCGGCTGCGGGGCCGCCGTCTCTTCCGCCCCGGTCAAACCAGGCATTCCCAGCGTCAGAGTAATTGCCAGCGCCGCGCCCCAGACCACCGGTTTCAAATTGCGCTTTTGCCGTTTCATAATATCCTCTCCCTATGAAGCAGTGCCGGCGGCCTGTTCCTGCAGTGCCAGTTCCAGCCGGGTCGCATATTGTTCAATGGTTTCTGTTTCCCGCTCCACGCGGGTCAGAAAGTAGTTATAGGGTATCAGGGTTATCACTGCTACCGTTATGCCGGCGGCGGTGGCAATCAGCGCCTCGCCCACCCCGCCGGTCACGGCGTGGGGCTGGCCTATACCGGATGCAGCCATAATCTGAAAAGAGCCAATCATGCCGATAATCGTTCCTAACAGCCCCAGCAATGGCGACAAGGTTATAATGGTATCTAAAGCCGCCAGTCCCCGCCGCATGCCGGCTACTTCGGCGATACCCGCCGTCTCCATGGCTTTGCCCGGACAAAACCGGCAGTCAAGTCCCTTGTGCAATACCCGGATGATCGGCAGATCGGCATCGCCAATTTTCTGCTGCGCTTGCTCCATATGGCCCTGCCGGACCAGCGCCAGCAGGTCGTCGGCGTGGTGCACCCTGCCGATCCGCCGGAAAAACAGCCAGCGTTCCACAATAATGGTAATGGAAATAATTGAGCATAATGCCAGTGGTAACATAATCCAGCCGCCGCTTGCGAGCGTCTGCACCATAGATTCATTTCCCCTTTCCTTAACGTGAACATGGAATCATTCCGGATCCGTAAGGCGGAATGTAACTTTTACGTCATAGAAGCTGGCAACGGGATTCCCGCCTTGAGTTGCCGGCGAAAAACGCCACTTTGCCACTGCTCTGACGGCAGTGTCGTCAAATATGTCATAACCGCTGCTCTGACGGACGGTCACTGTTTTGGCCGAACCATCAACATCAATCAGCACACGTACTATTACCGCCCCTTCCCATCCCTCCTTCCTGGCGGCGCTGGGATAACCCGGCGAAACTTTATGCAGGACACTGGCTGAGCCAGACTGAACCGCGCCGGCTCCCTGACTCTTGCTATTTTGATCTGCCGCCTCAGCCCCAGGGCTGGCTGCCGGCTCTGCCGCCTCATTCCCGCTTGTATGCGGCAATGGCGGCAAAAATGCTTCCCCTGCCGGCGACTTAAGGACCGGCGGCACAGTACGGTCCGCCTGCACCTGCCGCGCTGGCCGGCGCTGTTCCACCGGCGCCGCCGCCGGCTCAGACTCGTCAGGCGCTGCTTCCGGCGCAGGCTCATCAGCCCCCGCGGCCGGTGCAGCCGTCAATGCGCCTGTTTCCAGCACACTGGCCGGCACTATTTCTATTGCCGCTCGGGGGGGCTGCACCACAGCCGGCGTCGTTTGTCCAATACACAAGATATATATCAATAAGACGCCATGAACCGCCAGTGATATTCCTGCACTCTTGCAATACGAACCGTCGATCATATTGACCACCAGCCCACCTCCTTTACAATGAATTTCTTAACCTAATTAACCTGGAATGCTAAGTAACTACAGGCAGGATTTCCGCAGTTAATACTTCATTGCATTGGGATTTTATGTTAATTTGCTGCGTAATTATATGTTTGCAGCAAATGGAATGCATACCTGCACCTCGCTGCCGTTTTTCAGTTCCGACTCGATAATCTGCACACTTACGCCATAGGTTTGCCGTAAATAATCCTCGGTAATTACCTGTCCGGGTAAGCCGATGCTGAAAATTCCGTCTCTGCCAAGGGCCATGACTTTCGAGGCATAAAACAGCGCATGATTGGGATAATGGGTTGTCATTATGACGCCGATGCCTGATTCGTTGACAAGTTTCTTTATATATTCCAAAACCCGGATTTGATTGCCGAAGTCCAGGTTAGAAGTCGGTTCATCCATGATCAAAATCTCCGGCTGTTGGGCAAGAGCTCTGGCAATCAGCACCAGTTGGCGCTCCCCGCCGCTGATCTCGGTATATATGCTGTTTCTTAAATAGGAAATTGCCAATGTGTCCAAGGCCTGTTCAGCTATTTCCAAATCAATGCAAGTGGGCGAGCCAAACATACTAAGATGCGCCGCTCTTCCCATAGCCACTACATCCACTACTTTGAAAGGAAAGGGCGGCGTATGCGCCTGGGGAACATAGCCAACCCTGGCGGCGAAGCGCCGGCGCGACCAATTTTCAATATTCTCGCCGTCCAGGCTGATTCTGCCTGACTGCAGCTTTAAAAGCCGCAAAATAGTCTTGAACAATGTCGTTTTTCCCGCGCCGTTCGGGCCAAGCAAACAAAGAAATTCGCCGGACTTAATCTCGAAGGAAACGCCGCTGATTACCGGCTTTGACCCGTAGCCGCAGGTAATGTCATCGATTTCCAGTATCAAGGTTCCCATCCCCTTTACAGTGCAGTTTATGCCCAGCCTTTCCGCGTATTTATCAACAAATACAGAAAAAAAGGAGCGCCAATAATAGAAGTCAATATTCCCAAAGGCACCTCCACCGGAAACAGCGTGCGCGCCAGATTGTCGACCGCCAGCAGAAAAATGCTGCCCATCATAATCGTTGCCGGGATCAGGAATTTATAGTTGGGACCCATCAGCAGCCTGGATAAATGGGGTACAATCAGTCCGACCAGACTAATGACGCCGCTGATGGAAACGGCGGCCGCCGTAATCAGCGTTGCACAGGCAATGACAATAAGCCGCAGCCGGCCGGTATTGACCCCTAACGCCTTGGCTTCCTCTTCACCAAAGGCCATTATGTTCAGGTTCCAGCGCAGCAGATAAAGCACGGCTAATCCGGACAGGATCGGAAAAGCGGCCATTCTCACATCCTCCAGCGTAACCGCAGCCAAGCTGCCCATCAGCCAATACGTAATGGCCGGCAAGGTGTTATTGGGATCGGCGACATATTTGACCAGGGAAACAAATGAGGTAAACAAAGTTCCAACAATCACGCCCGTTAAAATCATCACCAATATGCTTTCCCCCCGGCGGCTAAACCATATAGCGACTATATACGTGACCAGAACCGCCAGTAAACCGAAGGCAAACGCCGTAAGCTGAATGGCAACAGGGTTAAAAGAAAGAAGTATGCCCAACGCAGCGCCAAAGCTGGCGCCGGCCGTGACTCCTAAAATCCCGGGTGAAACCATGGGATTTTTGAACATCCCCTGATAGGAAGCGCCGGCTGTCGCCAGAGCAGCGCCGACAAGCATAGCGGCCATAATCCTGGGAAGACGGATTTGAGTCAAAATAACCTCTATTTCCGGTGACCAAGATTGCTTAATCGGAATTATTTTGGAAATTAATACGGTAAATATTACATCAGGCGCAAGAGGGTGCCGGCCTAAGGCAAAAGACAAAAAGAACATGATTAGTAAGGCAGCCAGCAGCAGCAAAATTTTTTTATTCGCAGCTTTCTTATCGTCTACAGGCATATCAGCAGCTCCTATTCATACCGTCTTCAATAACAACAAAAAGCCTCTCCATTCATCGAATAGACAGGCTTCTTTGCCTCACTAATAGCCGGCGCAACTGTAAGCAGGCAATAAATTTGTCCGCCAACTAACGTGTTCTGTTAAGCGTGTAACCTTGGTTAATAATATGAATCCGCTGGTTGGGCAAATTAGCTAAATCCACCAGCAAGTCGCCGTTGTCCTGCAATACGTTGTCCAGCCATACCGGCTGCTCTTGGCAGGAAATTTCCAATACGCGAAAATTTCGTTTGCGCAAAACCGTATCCAATACGCGCTGCATGGACACCGCATTGGCTGCTTCCGCCGGACTGAGCGTCAGGCTGTAACGGCCGTCGCCTTTGGGCTCAGGCAGGGAAAAAATTGGCGCCAGGGAGCGTCGTACGCGGTCGCTTCGTTCCAAGAGCACCTCATGCCATAATTCGTCAAGGAATTCTTCCGGCTTCCCAGGTATTTCCCAAATCAAGCAATTGATTTTTTCCAATTCAAAATAGGGGATACCGCTAACGGACAATCCGACAAATACCGAACACTCGCCGAGAAAACCGGCAATTTGGGCTATTCGCCGGCGAGTTTCCGCCATGTTTGAACCATCGCCCAAGCAGCAAGGCATTTTGCGGTTAATCCTCCAGGTGCCATGCTGACGGCCAAATACAACAATCTGCCCAAACTCGAAGATTGAACAGGTATTATTGTCTGACCCGACCATTACGGCAATTTCTTTATTCATCGCAAGCCTCCTTTGTTAAGCATAATACTTACAGCGCTAGCGAAGCCGTGAGGTATTCCCTGCCCCGGCCGCAGGCAATTGTCAGCGGCCGGAATGCACCGGACAAACTAACGGGCAAATTGGCTGCAGTCAGCCGGTGGCGAAACCGGGGCCGGCCGGCCATGCATGCATGCCGCTGACACTAATTCGGCCAAAGTCGGCAGTTTTTCCGGCTCAATGCCGGTAGCGCAATCGGCAAACGTGGAAAAGGTATGGACGGCATGCTGCAAAGATACGTTGCCGGCCCGCTCGCCGATACCGTTGACAGTCACGCTGACGAACGGCGTTCCGGCTTGGACAGCCGCAAGACTGTTAGCCAGCGCCAGGCCAAAGTCATTGTGCAGGTGAATTTCCAGCGGCAGCGGACAATGTTCAACCAAACGGCGCATTTTGGCATAAGTCCCCAAAGGTTCCATCAGGCCAACTGTGTCGGCGTAACGAATGCGCTCCGCACCTGCTTGGGCAGCCGTAGCCGCGAACCGCAAAAAAAACTCACAATCGGCGCGGGAAGCGTCTTCCGCGCCCACCAGAACCCGGCAGCCGAAACTGCGGGCGTACCGCACCGACTCACCGATCTTTTGCAACACCCAAGCACGTGATTTGCGCAGCTTACAGTTAATGTGCAAATCCGACACCGGCGCCGAAATATGGATGAAACGGCAGCCGCATTGGACCGCGGCTAAAATATCGTCTTTGACCGCCCGGCACCAGCCAATTACCTGGCTGTTTAATCCCAATTGGTTTATCGCGGTCAGCGCTTCCCGCTCTTCCGGGCCATTGGCGGGAATCCCCGCTTCAATGGCAAAAACTCCCGCCGCGTTGAGAGCTTTGGCAATGTCAATTTTTTCCTCAGGCAAAAATACCAGTCCGGCGGCCTGTTCGCCGTCCCGCAAGGTAGTATCGACGATACCGACGTTCATAGCGCTGCCTCCTGCACCAACAGCCGAAATTGAGCATCGGAAACAGGTGCTTTTTGCTTAACCGACAGTTTCTGGACTTTAGTCAGAACGTGTCTGGCGTCCTCCGGTCGAAGGGAAATATTCAACTGGTTTAGTTTATAGCGGATCGAGGCAAGGCCCGAATGCCGCCCAATGACAATATTGCGGGACAAGCCCACCATTTCCGGGGAAAACGGCTCATAAAGCCGGCTGTTTTTGGTGACGCCGTCGACATGAATACCGGATTCGTGGGCAAAAATTTGCGAGCCGATTACCGGTTTTGTCACCTCAATACTGTGACCGGTCAAATCCATAACCCGTTGGCAACGGTTGGCAATGCCCTGCGGCACATCCACCGTCAGGCCCAGCAAATGCTTCATGCCCATGATTATTTCTTCAAACGGGGGATAGCCGCCCACCCCGCCAATGGCCGCCGACACGCAACAGCAGCCGCCGCTGAGGGCGCTGAGAGCGTTTCCCGTTGCCAGGCCGTTGGCATTATTGCCGTGAAACTCCAGCAAACAAGGCAGTTCCGCTTTGAGACGGACAATGGCGTTATTTAAGGCCAGCGGCGCCATCCGGGCAAAGGGATCAGTCACTATGACGCTGTAAATCCCATATTTTTCCGCAGCAGCGCGTAAAGCGGCCAAACCGTCCACTGCCTCTGCCAGAAACGGATCAACCGCGAGGGAGGTCCGCAGGCCAAAAGACCTGGCCGCTGCCAAGGCGGCGGTTATTGCCGGGGAAATACCCGTAGCGGCGTCGGCGCCCTTTAGTTGCAGCAGGGTGAAGCCTGAGCGGTGCGCTTTCTCAACTTGATCTTCCTCAGGCGAAACAGCCGGACGCATGTCTTCCAGCCGGTGAAACAAAGCAGCCGGCTTGTCGTTCAACGAATCCAAAGTTATATCAAATATGACCGGCGCCATGTCCGTTATTTCTTGCTTAATGCAGCGAAGCTCAGCCGGGTTCATTTTCCGGCGGGCTAAGATGTAGCCCAAAGTCTGGTCAGCCATCACAACTTTAGGATCCACTGTTTTCACCTCTTTCATCACGATTTCTCATGGCGTCGATATCCGGCTGGGCACGGCGTTCATACCGCCGCGGCGTCTTTGGGGCCGGCCTGGTGCAAATCCAAATACCGGCAGGCTTGTTGCAGACCTTCCTCTACGCTGCCGCATGCTTCGACAACTTTGATCCCGTTTCGGGCAAGATGTTTTTGGGCATCGTAGCCAATCCGCATGGTGAGTACGGCGTCACAGTCAGCAATAGCCTGCACCGTTTTGTTTTGGCTTTCGCACGCAACTTCGTTGTCGTCGCTTGCTTGGCAATATTTCACTGTTTTACGCGTTTCCAAAAGTAAATTGTTAATGCCGTCGCTTTCATAAATATGGAATTCCTCGGCATGACCGTAATGTAAATCCACCAGTTTACGATACTTTGAGGTAACAGCAATTCGGTAGACTTTAGCGGAATGGGCGGCGTCCGGCGCGGCTTGTTCGCCGCCGGCGCGAAAGTTGTGGGCCTGGTCATTGCCAAGCAATCCGACTGCATCGGCCCGGCACTGCCGGCAGTGCCGCATTTGGGCTATGTCCTCCTGGCAAATATCGCGCAGGATAGTTAAATCTTTCATGCTGGTCTGGGGTAAATTTTCAAACACGCTGCCCGGCGCCGGGATTAAGGGCATAATGTTAGTCATCACCGCTCCCAACTGCTTGACTTTTTTCACAACTTCCACAATATGATTGTTGTTTATGCCATTGATCATTACAATATTGACTTTTACCAGCACTCCCCGGCCGGCCAAATATTCAATGCCGGCCATTTGATTATGGATTAATATTTCAGCCGCCTGTTCCCGTATATAATGACGGCCCTGATACCAGACATGGCGGTAGATGGACGCACCGATGGACGGGTTTAGGCAATTGACGGTAACGGTGACGTGGTTGAGCCCCAAGGCAACAATTTCCGGCGCGTACTGCGGCAGCATCAGGCCGTTGGTGGACAAGCAAAATAGTATTTCCGGCGAGCGCCGTTTAATAAGTTCGACGCTTTCCCGCGTTTGCTCCCAGTTAGCCAGCGCGTCCCCCGGCCCGGCGATGCCCACGACGCTTAAGTTCGGCAATTTGCTTTTTACCCGCAAAAATTTGTCGCAAGCCTGCGCCGGCGTCAAAATTTCACTGGTAACTCCCGGCCTGCTTTCGTTAACGCAGTCAAATCTACGGTTGCAATAATTGCAGCTGATATTGCACTCCGGCGCAACCGGAATATGCATTCTGGCAAATTTATGCTGGGCGTCGCAGGAGTAACAGGGATGTTTGGCAGTGGCTGCCGCCACTTCTTCGGGCGTTTTCAACGGCATCGACAGACCCTCCTTCCCATAAATAATTACAAGCTAGCGTTTTTGCACTTTGGAGCATTTTATCCGTTACGTTACTGCTGATTAAACGCCCGCTCATATTGCGCCCAGTTGATGGTTTTGGAACGAAACGCCGCCTCCCAGCAGTTGCCAACCCTTTCCAGCAGGTTAAGCATTCCTTCATAGCCAAAATACGCTCGGTCAAGATAAATGTCGGTATTGGCCGGCGCCAGCACATCAAACGCCGTCCTAATGCCCAGTTCCTCCGCCACATACTTTTCCCAGGCCGATCCCAGCACTGCGTCAACTTCAACCGTGGCCAGCGCTTGCTTAATCTGGTAACCGTCCGCCCCAAACACTACTTTGGGGCGGATGCCCAATGCGTTTAATTCCTGCCCCAACAGTTTGCGGACGTAAGGCGAGTCCGACTTAATCAACAGCAATTCCGGGATCATCTCCAATTCTTCATACAGCATTCTGACAAGACCAATGCCGATAGTGGCGTCCGCCACAACCGCAATTTTACAATTGCGGTAGCGGGGAATAATCATCAGCGCCCGGCGGCGCAGGGTGTCAATCACCAGTTCCTCGCCGGTTCGTATTAAGGCGGCAGCCGCATCTTCCGCGTTAAAGTATGCTCCCAGAGCCTGCAGCCAGCGGGCGGTGTTTTTCAAGCCAACGGGCAGCGGCATATCGGCAAGTATCAAGGGAATGCCATGGCGTTCCTGGATTTTGCGGGCAAATGTGTGGCCGACGTCATGACTTAACAGGATATTGGCCGCCGCGGTTCCGGCATTTTCCAGCTCACTCAGGGTAATATCATGGGCCACAACCGTTTGTACGGTTATTCCCATACAGTTCAGGACCGTCTTTACCCAGGCCAGGTCCGCCCGCCAGGTCGGGTTCAGATTGATTTGAGGCGCGATAATGTTGACAGTGTTTGCTGTCCGGGAAGGATTGGCGGCGATAAACGGCAGCAAAGCTTCCAACCCCAGGTTGGCGCCGGCGTAACTGTCGCCCCTGAAGCCGCCGGCCATGACCGGTATGAGTTTGGCGCTGATTTCTGGCTGCAGATTGCGGCACAGACCGTTTAAGTCCTCGCCGATTATATCCGCCGCACAAGTGCCGATGACAAACATGCTTTTGGTTTTAAAGGACTGATCGGCTTCTTTAATCAAGGCTTTCAGCTTGCCGGAAGCACCCATGATGATATCCGCTTCAAACAAGCGGCTGCAGCCGATTTTGCGGCGGGTAAAATCAATTTCGTGATGATCGTAAGCCATGGCGACCGTAGCCGCGCACCCTTGGGGCGAATGGATCACCATGCTTACATCCCGGATCCCGGCGATAATGCCGGCGACACCTTCGAGGGCGCAGCTCAAAACCGGATCTTTGCTGTGCTGGCAGTTTTCAAAAGTCAGTTCATCATACATCGGCCTTTCCTCCTCTGGGCATAAACCGTGCAGTCCGGTAAATTCTGGGCCAGCTTGCTGGTCAGGGATTGAGCGGAAGACAGCCCGCCGCTGTTTGGGGGAAAGACAATCTGTTTGGTCAGCCAACTGCGAGGCCGCGCCGCATAATCAAGAGCAGTCTTAATGCATTTTGCCACTTTCAATGCGCCGCGATAGCCAAACCGCGGCCGGTTGAGAATGGCGTTCAAATCCACAAGGGGCACCGGCGGAAAACTGAGGGATGAACCGAAATAAACGGTTGAGGCCGGATCAACGCCCCCCAAATATTCCAGCAGTTCCCTTTCAGTCTGCTGCATGGATTCATACTTGCCGAACTTGAGCGTTCCCTTAGTGATTAAAACTTCCGGGTCAAGTCCTGTTTCCAGCAAATAGTCGATGCTGGTCTGGCGGGCTTCGGTGCTCCAAGGGTGGAAATTGAAAATAACCGGTCGCATCTTAAAGTCGCTTTCCAACATATGGGCGATGGATAAGGCTTTGACTGCGTCGTGGCCTTCGACAATTGCCCGTTTACCTTCCAGGTGCCGCCTGGCTTCATCCAATTCAGCCTTGATAGCGGCATATTCCCGTTGGATCAAAAGTTCGGCCTCCCGCTCCATGCCCAAATGGACGGCTGCTCCCCGCAGCCATTTTTCCGTGGCGGCAATCCCATAGGGAAGAATGGTGGAATTAAGAGGCGTGCCGAAAGCATCCCTCATTTCCGTGCCGATGGCGTAGCCGATATCCAGGCAAAGAGTGCAGTTAACGGCCACACTGGCCGCCTGTTTGATTTCTTCCAGGGTGCAATTGCCGGCGATAATGCTATGAATCCGCGCGCCCATTCCTTCAATCAGGCGGACCAGCTCTTTTACATCGGTATCAACTTCTGTGCGTTCCGGGCCCAGTTTGCTGCCGACGATATTGACCGAACGGGCCAATTGCCGCTGGCGCTCCGGTGTCGGCCGGTCCATCAGCTTGACGATTTGGCGGAATACCAGGTCAAAGCCGCTGCGGTATTCACCGGCAAAGCCTTCGCAGTGGATGGGCATAATTTCCGCCTTAATTTCCGGGCGGGCCTTATCGACAATGGCGTCCACATTATCGCCGATAATGCCGGCGGCGCAGCTGGTGGCCACAAAAATTACCGCTGGCTGGTATTTGCCATCCACTTCCCGGATGGCGCTCCGCAATTCTTTTTCACCGCCATAGACAATTTTGGTTTCATCCATATTGGTGCTGACTACCGGCTCGTAAGGCGCGCCGCTGTTGCGGCAGTTGGTCAGTTTGTAGGCCTGTTTGACGCCGTAAGCGCAACCGCCTGGCCCGTGAGTTATGACAACAGCATTTTTGATCCCGCTTAATATTTTCATTGCCGTCCAGAACTTGCAGGGCCGGGTGTGGCTGCCTTGCAAGGCGGTTTTTATCTTGCCGGCCTTCACCTGGCTGTAAAGTTCTCCCAAAGGCCCGTGAAAAACAATACTGTCATCCATTTGACTCACTTCCTACCAAACATTTAAAATCCATTCCCGGTCATGCTTGTGTTCCATTGAGGCAAACATCGTGTTGGCAATGGTTTCACCCAGCCAGATGGCGCCGTTATAACCAATCACCGGCTGGCGGTACAAACCGGCGCGGTCAAAGGTCGGAAAACCGACCCGCACCATGGGAATGCCATAGTCAATGGCCACATAGCGTCCTTTGGAATGACCCATGATTAAGTCAAGCTCGATTTCCTTGTCCCTGAGCCGCCGCTCAAGTTCCCATAAATCGGCGTTAAAAACTATTTCCATGTCAAAATCAACTTCGTCCCGCAACAAGGCAAGGCGCGGGTCGCGCTCATAGGCGGCGTTTTCATCCCCAATCAGCAGCAAAACCGGTTGCAGTTCAACTTCCAGACAAAACTGGGCCAGTCCGAATACCAAATCAGGATTGCCGTATATCGCCACCTTTTTGTCGGCAAAAAACATATGCGCCAGGTCAGCCAGAGCGTCAATCGCCTTGCCCCGTTCTTTGACCAAGGATTCCGGTATTGGCTTGCCAGTCAGTTGGGCGATATTTTTCAGCAATACGTCGGTATTTTTTATACCGATCGGCGTGTCGGCGATAATAGCCGGTACGCCGAATTTATCTTTCAAATACGCAGCCGCACTGCCGCCTTCATAGCGGGATAAAGCGACGGTGCCAATAGCATTGGCGGCGCCGGCGATATCTTCGATTGTGGTGCCGCCGCTGATTGTCACTGCTTTATCGGGCAAAGTGGGTGAGTCAAAATCTTCAATGTCAATCAATATATTGCCTTCGACGCCTATTTCCGAGAGAATATGCTTGATTTCGGTTACATCGCCGGGATTTACCCAGCCGGTAATCACATTAAGTTTGCCGTTAGGCTCGCCTTTTTTGGCCAAGTTGCTCACCAGCGCCTTAATTGCCGCGTCATAGCCGGTTACATGGCTGCCGTTGTAGCTGGGAGTATGGACCGGGATCAGTTCGATTGGGCGGTCGGGATGGTTGCTTTGCAAATGGCGCTTAATTTTGCGGATTACGCCTTCAATATCATCGCCGATGGTTTCGGTGGAACAAGTGGTTATAATCGGAATAATCCGCAAATCCGGATAACGCTGAATCAACGTTTCAACCGCTTCCTCAACCCGCTTCACCGCGCCGAAAACGGCTGCGTCCTCGTGGACCGACGATGAAGCAATATCAAAATTTTCCTTAAAATGCTGGGCGAACAGCAACCGGACAAACATGCTGCAACCTTGCCCGCCGTGTACTAAAGGTATGCAGTCTTTCACGCCGATGCCGGCATATTGCGCCCCGCACGGCTGGCAGTTGTACATGGGGTTGATGATGCCGGTCCGATTTTTCTTGCTAACTGAACAGGACATTTTGTCACCTCTTTTGCAGTTGTATGCGCGCTGATGATTGCTTAAGTTTAATAATTAGGAACATGCAGCTCGCAGTTGGTTGATTTTTCTATGGCAATTTCCCGGATGCGTTGTTTGACCCCCGCGATCAGCGGTTCAATTTCTGATTTCTCCATATTTCCCAGCCAGGAAAATTTGGTTTTTAATTCTGCGGCCAAAATCTTGGCATCGGCGTAAAAACATTTTTCCTGCGCCGTATCAAGGACCGGCGTTTCTCCGGACAGCAGGACTTCCACCGTGCCTAAAACACCGTTAATATTCTCTTCCCGGTCCCAGGCGCGGGAGTAAAATTGCCATAAACACCGTTCCTGCACATATGCGGTCAGGGCTTCAATTTTGTCGATCATGCCGCATCACACCTCCCTGATATCAATTGGCGCCAGTTTCATTAACGGAGAATTCATGGCGTTGTACATATCGCGGGCCATGTTCACAAACCCTTCAAATCCCATGTACGGGCCGTTATGATAAGCATGACCGTTAATATACGGAATGTGCAATTTTTTTACCAGATCACCAACGCGCGGTCCGGTAAATATAATATCGGGTTTCAGCATTTCGATCACTTCAAAGAATTCCAGTTCGTTGCCGTCGTCGATATAAACGGTCCCAACTTGGCCGCGGGCTATTACCTTTTCAAAATCTTCCTGGTGACCGAACTTCGAAGACATGGCCACAACCTGCACGCCTAAGTCGTCTTCTACCGCTTTCGTCCAGTGCCACAGGCGCGGACCGCCGGTCCATATGCACATTTTTTTGCCGCGCAGCCGCTCTTTGTACCAGTCGAGCTTTGGCTTCCATTTAGCCGTTTCTTCCGCTATTATTTCTTCCGCTTTGTCTTCCAACCCGAAAAACGCGCCGATTTTGCGCAATCCTTCCGCCATATAATCGAATCCCCAGCTATCTATGTCCAGCCGCGGAATACCGTACTGCTTCTTTAACTCATTGGCGATATAACCGGCCGACCGGGCACAGTTAACCACATTCAACTGCGCCCTATGCATGGCCCGCAGTTCGTCATAAGTGGCGTTGCCTGTGAAGTGGGCGATAACCTGAATGTCCATTTTATGCAAATATTTTTCCAGTACATACGTATCGCCTTGAATGTTATAATCACCGATAAAGTTTATCGTGTAGGGACTTTTGATTTCCGGTTCCAGCGTGCCGACTTTTTCATTGATCCAGCCGATGTTGAGCACGTGATGGCCTTTGGACTGGCTGACGCCGGCAAAGCCCGGGCACTCAACCACAAAAATGTCCACGTCGCCTAATTCTTTCTCCACCGCCTTCGCCACGGCTTTGGGATCGTCGCCGATGAGCGCGGTGGCGCAAGTCGTATAAATAAACATTCTTTTGATATGCGGCATTTCTGCGAAAGCTTCGATGATGCTTTGCTTGAGCTGTTTTTCGCCGCCGAATACTATGTGCTTTTCCTTAAGATTGGTTGACCATACGTATTTTAATTGAAAATTGTCATTATCACTGGGATAACGTTTGGTATGCCAGGTATCATAGGCGCAGCCGACCGGCCCATGAATCATTTGAATACAGTCTTTGATAACGCCGCCTATAACCAGCTTGGCACCGCAATAGCTGCAGCCCCGCTCCGACAGGGAACCTGGAATAGTCGGGACGTTAGAGATTGGTAAATAATGCGTCGTATCTTCACCCGGCGCTTTTATATAGCAGTGGCGTTCCCGTTCGGGAATTGTTTCATCACATTTAAACAACTTTAACGGCATGTCAAACCTCCTGTATTTTTTTGCCGGCTACAAAATGGCCTTATCGCCTGTTTCTCCAGTCCGCACACGGACAGCCTCTTCCACGGGGCATACAAAAATTCGGCCGTCACCAATCTGATTGGTCTGATTCACGCTAACAATCGCGCTGACAACCCGGTCGACGTCTTCGTCGGCTACCACCACGATAAGCAACCGCTTGGGAATAAATTTCATCCCGGCCGTTTGGGCCTTGGCAAGCACTTCGCTGGCTATGCTGAAGCCGCACTCGCCGGCGATTCCCCGCTGTTTGCCCCGGCCCAACACCGCGAATCCGGTCATCCCCGGATAGCCGATGCTATCCAGCGCCGCCTTGGTAACATTAACCTTGTTGGACCTGATTATCGCAACTATTTCTTTCATTAACTCCACCTCCTGCCCGTTATCCGTTCACCTGCCGCTTAATAAGCCGCAGTTCGCGGCGGGCCTTGCCTCGTAAATTTACAAGCACTTCTTACAATCCCTCCAGATTGGTCCTGACGGTTACGGCTTTTTCCACCGCTGAAACAAATATTTTGCCGTCGCCAAAATTGCCGGTATACGCTTTTTTGGTAATAACATTTACTGCTTCTTCCACATCGTCATCTTTGACGACTATCAGGATCATTACTTTGGGAATTTCATCATAATGGGAGTTGCCAAAGGTAATGCCTTTTTGCTTGCCCCGGCCGACAACATTCATTTTGGTTAAAGCGCCAAAACCCGCCTCTTCCAGACCGTCCGTGACATCATCGGCTTTTTCCGGTCGAATCATTGCCCGAATCATTTTCATTGTAAATCTACCGCCTTTCCTAAATGCTTATGATTAATCCACAAGCCCGTATTTAACAACCATCAATTCCAGTTCATCCATGCTTAAGGGCGTGGGAATGACCAGCTTGTCGTTATCAATAATTTTGGCGGCCAGGTTTGCGTACTCCTTAGCCTGGTTGCAGTTCGGGTCGTATTCGATAACGGATTTTTTATTGAACTCCGCTTTCTGCACAATGTTGTCGCGCGGCACAAAATATATCATCTGCGTGCCCAATGCTTCGCAAAACTCTTGCATTAATTCCAGTTCCTTATCCACATTGCGGCTGTTGCAAATAATTCCGCCCAGCCGCACACCGCTTTGGTCGGCATATTTGAGCATGCCGCGGGCAATATTGTTGGCGGCATAGATTGCCATCATTTCACCGGAGGCAACAATATAAACCTCTTCGGCTTTGCCCTCCCGGATCGGCATGGCGAAGCCGCCGCAAACAACGTCGCCTAATACGTCATAATAAACAAAGTCAAGGTCCTCCGTATAAGCGCCCAATACTTCCATCAAATTGATGGCGGTGATAACGCCCCGGCCTGCGCAACCGACACCCGGTTCCGGCCCGCCGGACTCCACACAGCGAATCTTGCCGAACCCGGTTTTCACAACTTTCTCAAGGGAGATAGCGTCTTCGCCTTCTTCCCGCATGATGTCCATTAAAGTCTCCTGCGGTTTTCCCCCCAGCACCAGACGGGTGGAATCAGCTTTGGGGTCGCACCCGTGAATAAACACCTTTTTATTATAAAAGTGAGCCATAGCTGTTGCCGTATTCTGCTGGGTAGTAGATTTACCAATGCCGCCTTTACCATAAAACGCAATTTTTCTCATAACTTTCAAAACCTCCTAAAGATACGTAATTTAAGATACTTAATTTAATATTTAACAGCCTGTGGCGATTGCAACGATATTTGCGGTCACCTCCCGTGCAAAATAATAAGCCGCCCATCATTTGATGATAGGCGGCTTTGCCTCAAAAACAGCTGATTAACTTGTTATATTTTTAAACAAATCAACCAATCATTTAAATAAAACAAAACTAAAAAACAATCTACCGGTAATGGCAACAGCATCGTTCGTTGCTTTAGTTGATATAGTTGTTTTAGATGTTTTAGTTATCGCAATTATAACACGAGTATTTTGGCAATGCAATATCTCCTGATAAAAATATAATATTGCGATTATTTGAATTCAATCCGCCTAATTTACGCACTTCCAGGCCATAATCAATTAAATTCAGTGTCCAACCATCATTTATGATTATTTTTACCAGCTTAGTTTTGTTTATTTTGTTGATTTAATTTTAATAAAACTATTGAAATCAACAAAACTAAATTGTATAATTATCAATAATACAGCAGCTTCACAATGGCGTGCCGGCGGGGACTACCCGTGCGGCCTATTTTTTTGGAGGTGGTCAGGATGTCGGTCTTGGTTGCAACAAAAACAGCGCAGGCGTTATCCGGCTTGCCATATATTATGCTGGAAGAAGAATTGTCTTATTATAATCAGCACAAAAGTTGGCCGGACCGGCCACAGGAAAGCATCAACATACCGTCAACCCCTTTGCATCGCCAATTGGCAGCCCTTTGTATGCAATATCCCTATTGGAACGATTACCGCTTGTTAAGTTATTTACAGAAGCGTGGTCAAAAACTTACTTTAGAGCAGTTAAGACAATTAAAAAATGATTGCCGGCTTGACAGCCGGGAAGCCATTTGCAACACATTGATCCGTCTGGCCGACCGCGCCGGTCTGGCGTTGAATCCGCAGCAAATCAGCTATATCGAACGGGCAATGCCGGAATATCGCGACCGGGATGTTTCTTCCCGGCGCGCAGGCGAGCTTATCGTATACAGCCGGCTGTTCGGGCGGGGAATCGGGGACATCGGCCGGGTCTACGCCCATGTGTTTGCCGATATGTATTCGGGCTGCATTATAGGGGAACTGAACCAAGACCGAAGTGTCAACGCCGCTTTACAGCTCTTTGACGCCGTTGTGGCGCCGTCTTTTCAGAACGCGAATCCGCTGGTGACAAATGTTATGCATTCCACGCAAGAGATGAACGATTTTAAGAAATGCACGAAGATGGAAGTTTCCCATAAAAATATGAATTGGGTGCCCACCCGTCGCAAATTCGGCGTAATCGAAAAATGCGAGCGAGCCGTAATACAAAGCGGTTTTTTTGAATGCGCCGCAAGCTCGTTAACCGTTCTGCAGTCTGCCTTTCGGCATTGGCTTGCCCAATATAATCAGGCCGGCGGCCAGCCCATTATTTAAAAATCAATAAATATATTGACAGGAGTGATTTATTTATGGAAATGCCGGATAGAACCCCGGAAGAAAACCCCAATATGGAAGCAGCCACCGAAATATTGACGAAATTGTACAGAATAAAGCTTAACCAATTGCGCGCCGATCATTCCGACCCGGCGGCAACAACCCGGCTCAAAGCCGAAATGGCCGCAATGCGCCATGAACACAAGATGCTCGCCCGCCCTGAAGTTATCGAAAAAATACTCACGGTTTACGGACAGGAAATGCAAAAATATACAACCCAAGCACAGGATTGAAGCCAATTTTACAACGGCTATCCTGAAAATCTAAAACGTTCTCCATTTTCAGGCAAAATAATAGCCGGATGCCTCTCGTTTGGAAGGAGGTATCCGGCTATTAGCGTATTACGCCAGCAATATCCGTTCGGAATGAGTATAAATATTGCATCGTTCACCACGGGCAAAACCGATAACAGTTATCCCCAGTTCTTCGGCCATATCCAAAGCCAGTCCGGTGGGGGCGGAGCGGGCGATAATAACGGCAATATTCATCTTGCTGACTTTTAGGATAATTTCCGAAGATACCCTACCCGTAAAAACGATAATCTTGTCATGGGTGGAAATACCTTCAAGCAAACAACGACCGTAAATTTTATCAAAAACATTATGCCGGCCAATATCGGCGCTAAAGCAAATTAACTTTCCATCTGCCGCTAATGCCCCGCCGTGAACTCCACCGGTAAGCCGAAATACATCCGATTGCTGTTCCAGCAGCCGGGAGTATGCTACTATACTTGCAGGAGTCAACTGTAAACTGCTGTTAACCGTTCGCGCAGTCAGCACGTCATTGGCAAAGTAAAAAGTACTGCGGCCCTTACCGCAACAGGCAGTTAAGTACCGTTTCAAAAATAGCTTCTCGGATATTGTCTCGCCGGCGACTGTTTCCACCTTAACTATCCCCTGCAAGGAATCAAGTTCCAGGGACTTTATATCGCCGGCCTTTTCGATAATGCCTTCCGACGCCAAAAAACCCGTAACCAGATAGTTCTCTTCCCCTTCGGCAGCCAGCATAGTGATTAATTCCTTGCCGTTTAAAAACACGGTAAGCGGAACTTCCTCAACTACCGGCTCCTCCACTGCCGCAGCTTCAGTTCCGTTAAGCTTTATGACCTGATGCAGCGCTGTTCCCCGCGGTATGTCCATTTTTGTTCACCTCTCACCACAGGACACGCTAAGTACATGCTCCTGATAAGCTTTAGCCAATAAAGCGGTAATATTCCCTTTTATTAAAGAATGCTGATTACAACAGATAACCGGAATAATTTCCATGATAGAGCTGGTGAGAAAAATCTCGTCGGCTTTATCCATCTCTACCGGCAAAACCGCTCGTTCTTCCGTTGTGATAGACAGCCGGCGCGCCAGTTTAATTACCACATCCCTTGTTATTCCCGGCAGTATTCCGCTCCCGGCATCGGGCGTAATCAGTTTTCCTGACGAAACCAAAAAAATATTGCTCATAGTACCTTCCGCCAAATACCCATCTGTATTCAGCATTATACCTTCTTGCGCTCCCTGCTGTCTGGCTTCCGATCTGGCCAGCATATTGTCCAAATAGTTGGCGGACTTGATTTTACATAACGGAGAACTTAAATTACGCCGCAGACTGACGGTAACCACCTTCCATCCTTCCTCCACAGTCGACGCCCGCGCCGCAACCGGTCCGGCGAACACCACCACCGTTGGACTGCCGCAGGTAGCAGCATCAGGCCGCGGCGCCCCAATACCCCGTGACAGAGTAAGTCTAACGGAAGCTTCTTTTAAGCCATTCGCCGCCAATGTACCATAAACGGCTTCACTTAAATCCCGCCGTCCGGGAATTTCCGTCCACCCCAGTATGCGCATCCCATACTCCAAACGCTCCAAATGAGCATCCAGACAAAATACTTTCCCATTATAAGCCCGCATGGTCTCAAACAAACCATGCCCGTACAAAAAACCGTGATCCAAAGCAGACAACACCGCTTCAGTCTCATCAACCAATCTACCATTCACATAAATCATTTTCATCACCAACTAAAGAAAAAAGTATCTTTACTCAGATTATCAACTGCCAAGAGCTATCCTGAAAATCTAAAACGTATAAGACAAAGGAACCGAAACCGCAGAGACACAGAGGACACAGAGAAAGAATAACGAAAAGCGTTGGAAACATAACAGATGCTTCCTACCTTAACGAGCGGTAAGCTTGTATCCGCCAGCCCACCAACTGCCACGAACTGCTTAGAAGTCGTTAGATGCTAGGCGCCGGGGATTTCGAGGCCGGAGGCGTACGGTTTGTACGTTGAGGACCTCGAAATCCCTGGCAACGACGCAGATGGCGGCTTATAAGCAGTTCCCACCTTTAAGCCTCCAAGCTAATACCCTAGTGCGCGTATCAGGGCCCGTGCCTTATCAAGCGATTCCTGATATTCCAGTTCCGGCACGGAGTCGGCGACGATGCCGCCGCCGGCCTGGAAATAGGCTTGACCGTTTTTAATGACAAATGTCCGGATTACAATATTAAGGTCGGCATCACCGTTAAAATCAATATAGCCGATTGAACCGGTATAGATGCTGCGCCGCACCGGTTCAAGCTCGTCAATGATTTCCATGGCCCTGACTTTCGGCGCCCCGGTTATTGATCCGCCGGGAAAAGATCCTACTATCAGGTCAATAACATCCTTATCCGGGCGCAGCTTGCCGACAACAGTGGAAACTAAATGAAAAACCGTCGGGTAGGCTTCCAGCCTGATAAGATCCGGAACCTTTACGCTGCCATACTCACAAACCCGGCCCAGGTCATTGCGCTCAAGATCAATGATCATGACGAGCTCGGCCCTGTCTTTTTCACTGGCCAAAAGCTCCGCCCTAAGCTGCCGGTCAGACTCGGGATCGGCCCCCCTTGGCCGGGTACCCTTGATGGGGCGCGTCTCCACCATGCCGTCTTGAACCAGCAGGTACCGCTCAGGCGAAGCGCTGGCCACAACTACATCGACAAAATTCAAATAGGATGCAAACGGCGCCGGATTAATATGTCGGAGATAACGGTATAAATCATAAGGGGGTACTGTTAACTTGGCTGAAAACCGCTGCGTAATGTTGGCTTGGAAAATATCACCGGCAGCAATATAGTCGATGGTTCTCCGGATAATATCGCAATATACTTCCTTCGTAAAGACAGCCGTATAATCGCCGTCAGGAATTGGCGGCGCCGGCTCAGGCAGCGGTTTTGCCGCCGTTGCCAGCTCGGCTAGCTCTTTGATGCGCTGCTTTGCCCTTAGCTTGCGCGCATTTTCCTCCTTGGCGGGAAAACCGTTAGCAGCTATGTACGCCTTGCCGGTATGGTGATCGAAAATCAAGACAGTATCATAGAACCCGAGTACACAGTCGGGGTTGCCAAGATCATCGCCGCTAAATTCCGGGATAGTTTCCAGCAGATACCCCATGTCATAGCCAAAATAACCGATAACTCCTCCCGTAAACGGAGGAAGTCCCGGAATTTTTTCCGTCCGGTAAGCAGCCAGCAGCTGCTTTATTTCAGAAAATGGATTGCCCGCAAAGGAACGGCTGCCGTCCCGGGTCTTGATATGTATTGTTCTTTCTTTACTGGAAAAGACCAAAAAAGGATCGCGGGCGATAAAAGAATAACGGCCCATGCCGTTTAGATCCATGCCGCTGTCTAAAAAGACACTATACGGCTCGTTCGCAAATTGAGCAAAAATAGTTGCCGGCGGCTGAGAAACGTTGATTTCATGAATGATGGGACTCGGCTTCATGTTACTATTGGTAATCTCCCTTCATATTGGCTCAGTTCATTAATTGCCATGAACTGCTTAGAAATCGTCAGATGCTTCCGTTGCATATGAAAAAGACTTATTGAAAACCAACTAGATAATTACTTATGAATCAGCATAGTCACACCGGGCGCGACGAGAACCGGAACGCAAGCGTACTAGGATGTACGCTGGAGTGAGGATCGCAGGAGCAACGACGCAGATGGCGGTTTATAAGCAGTTCTCTACTTAAGGTGAATAGACATTATCAAAAAATTGCGCAGCATGGCATAGCCTTCTTCGGTAAGAATGGATTCAGGGTGAAATTGAACCCCCTCAAGCGGGTATTCTTTGTGGCGCACGCCCATGATTTCTCCTTTATCGGTTTCAGCTGTGATTTCCAGACACGCCGGCAAGGTTTCCCGCTTAATAATCAGCGAATGATACCGGGTGGCGGTAAGCGGGCTTTTTAGTCCCTTGAATACGCCCCGGCCATCATGATATATCTGAGATGTCTTGCCATGCATCAGCCGTGGCGCACGGATCACATCGCCGCCGAAAGCCTGTCCAATGGATTGATGCCCCAGACAGACCCCCAATATGGGCACTCGCCCCTGGCAATGCTGAATTAGCGCAAGGCTGATACCTGCTTCATTGGGTGTACATGGCCCGGGAGAAAGAATAATATGATCAGGGTTCAGTTCTTCGATCTCGGCGAGGGTAATTTTGTTGTTGCGGAATACCCGCACATCCTCTCCCATATCGCCGAGGTATTGGACGAGATTATACACAAACGAATCGTAGTTATCGATCATTACAATCATGTTTTCATTCCTCCCGGCATTATTGTACCACATTTGTTGCCATGTTACTATTTGGCATCTAAATTTATTCTATTCAGCCCACGAGACATTTACCCGTCTACTTGATTTCGAGTCTAATAAACTCGTTTTAAAGCGTTATGGAACTTCACGGAACCTGCGGCTCGCCTACATTTCGTTTCTCATCGCCACGTATCTTTTTAATCGCGTTGTTACAGAACTGTTACAGTTATTATACCGCAACTATAACCCACCGCCAAAGAAAATAGCCAGCTACCGCCGGCTATTTTCATGCAGTGATTATCTTGTTTAGGTGGTCCTCAAACTCATCCAGAGTGCTGGCCTTGACACTCCATTTATGCAAGGCTTTCAAAACCCACACATCCCCTACCGCATTGATCTTATCCCGTAGCGGCTGCCGGACCACAGGAAACCGTTCCGTCAGTACATCCAAAATATTTTCCCGCAGCAACGCCACCTCAGCCTTTCGAATATCCTCGGCAATCCACTCTTTATAAACCTCCGACTGCATTAGCATCTCCCCCCTTATAAACTGCCGGACAACCTCCGGCCCATATACTTCCCCGCCAAAAATCCCAAGTACCGCAATCAAATCCTGCTGCAAGGCACCATCCTGCACATCGGCGACGATGTGACTAAGCGCCTCTTGCATCACCGTTGCCGGCGGCGTGTCGCCCTTCATCATCGGCATCAGCGGATAAAATCCCACCAAACCCTGCTCGATCACATCAGCCCGCGACATTTCCCACAGGCGAACTACCTGATATTGATAGTGTACCGTCTCCGTCTGGAATCCGTGCATCTTATTCTCATGCTCCGGAAAAAAGAACACCGCTGCCTGATGTACCGGCGGCGTACCTTGGCCGGCGGTCATAGTATAGCTCCCAAATGTCCGCCTGATACCTGAGCATCCGGGCCGGAAAAGCCGGATCATGATAGCCCTGAATCTCAAAATGGACAATCGCCTCTCCCGCCGGCGTCGTGACGGCAAACACTTCGTCTAGCCGGGACTGCGCTTTCGGGGTCAACTCCTTTGCCATTGACCGGACACTGTCCGGCCTGGCCTCCGGGTAAATAAACCGTACCCAATCCGCTGCCCGGCGTTCTACCAGGCGTTTAATCGGAATGTCAAACCGTGGCAATCCCTCACCACCTTCACAAATCATCTCACTACGTCCCATTATACCACATAACGCGCCGAAAGTTACATAGCGCCACCCCAACCAAGGGCAAGCGGAGTAACTTCCCCCCCCTCCCTAGATCAATACCCCGAAAAATTAAACTCTGATCCTAAAAAAAGAGGGCCAGGAATAATCCCGGCCCGCCCTTTATGCCTTTTAGTTAGCGGCAACAGGCACTTTTAATTTATTTTCTGAATACAGCTCAACGGTGTCATATTTTTTCTTAACTGCGATTGCCGGTCCGTCGCCGACAGCGCCAAGGACGGCTTTTTGGTTCGCGGTCGCAAAACTTTCAGTATACAGTACGTTTGTACCGCTGACATTTTGTTTCGTATTCGGCCAGTAAACCGCGGCCGCATCAAAATCGGCGGCGCCTATGCCGGCATAGGTCGGCACTTCTTTGGCAATGGCCGCTCTGACATCGGCAATATTATTGTATTTAACCCCAAAGTAACCCAGGGTATCCAGCAATACCTGCAGATTATCCTTACCGGTTTTCGGCTGGAGGGCCGCATGTGCGGCTTGAATACGGCGGTCGCTCCTGGTATAGGTTCCCTCGCTCTCCACAGCGCTGACCAGCGGCACTGCCACATCAGCGGCAGCGGCAGTCTCTGTCAGGAAGATATCATAGACGGCGAGGAAGGAAAGACGTTTTAATAATGCCAGCTTGTCCGGGCAAACCGCAGGGTTTTCCCCGATAATTACCAAAGCTTTGATTTTACCGCTGTCAATGCCTTGCGCCACAGCGTCGGCCGGCAGAACAAAGCCCATATCAATCGCGCCCTGGCTGTTGTTTTTGCTGCGGGCAAGGATTACGCCCCGATAGGCGGCGCCTACTTTACCGGCAAGCACAGCCGCAAAAGCAAACAGTTTTACTGCCTCTTTGCTAACAGTATCTTCATCAATAAGGATGAACGGTTTTGCCGCTTTACTGTATCTTTGCGCCAAAGATTTGGCAGCATCGCTGACCTGAACAGCAGCCAGGGAAGCTTTCAATTCGGCAAAGCCCTCGGCCTTAGCCGCCACCTTTTTCTCATCAGTCACACCCAGATCCAACAGCGCTTTGACGAATGCTTTGACATCGGCAGTGCTTGTCAGGGATTGAGGCCATTCAGCGTTAGCCAGTTCGGCCACCCTGATTTTGAAATCCAACACCGGATGATTGCCTTTTACATCGCCGACTGTCAGAACAAAATCGCTGTTATCAAGTTCGGCATAACTGTTGGTGGAGGCATCATAACCAAATACCTCGTCAAGACCGCTGCCACCATTGACAGTATAGGAAGTCTTAACCGTGGTTTGAACAGCGTCAGCCAACTTGCCGGCAAGAAACAGTTCCTCATTGGTCAGCCGCGGTGATACCACCACGCCAATGCTGTCTTTACCATGGATGGCAGCAATAGCCTGCAACCCCTTAACAACCTCTAAATTGGCCTCATTCCAATCAGCCTGGACAAATTGGCCGTGGCGTTTGATAACCGGCTGCGTCAGGCGCGAGCTGTCATTAACATAATCGAGGCCGAATTTTCCTCGCTGGCAAAGCCAGCCGTCGCCTTGCGTCTTATCAGGTGTAATTCTGAATGCTACATCTCCTCTGTACTCAACGTTGACACGGCAGCCTACGCCGCAGTAACCGCAAACCGACGATACATTGTTCAGGCTGGCGGGAACTTGTTTGGCAGCAGCTTGTTTTTCCATGCAGGCGCCGGTTGGGCAGACATCAACGCAGGAACCGCAGGCGATACAAGAAGTTTCACTGAGCGGTAATTTAAATTCAGGATAAATGACGGAATCGAAACCACGACCTACCAGTCCGATAGCCGTTGCTCCCACAACCTCATCGCAAACGCGAACGCATAAGCCGCAAAGTATACATTTGTCGGCATTGCGTTCAACGAACGGATGATTATCAATCACTTGCCGTTTCGGTGATTCAATGCCGGCAGGTTTTTCCGTATCAATGTCATATTCCTGAATATATTTAAGAAGCCGGCATTCAAAGTAATCACGGCAGCCGCATTCCAGACAGCGCTTGCTTTCACGCAAGGCGTCTTCTTCCGTAAAGACTTCGGCAACCTGCATGAAATTCTTATTCCGCACATGCTCGTCCGCCACCCTTAAAGCCACCCGGGGCACTTTCTCTTTGTCGGCAAAGGCTGCGGCAGTGAGATCTTTCTGGATGATAACTCTCTCTTCGGCATAAGGCGCCAGATTACCATTAAGATAACCGTCAATTACCGTGGCCGCATTTTTGCCTTGAGCAACAGCATCAATAGCAATCTTGGGACCGGTTACCGCGTCGCCGCCGGCAAATACCTTGTCAAGGCTGGTGGTAAACGCGCCTTCTTTAACAACGATATTGCCGGCTTTGTCGGTGGCAATACCGTTGATATTGCCGATAACCGTTTTTTGGCCGATGGCCGCAATGATTCTGTCTGCTGCAAATGTTACGGTCTCGCCGGTAGGCTCCGGTTTTCTCCGGCCGGAAGCATCAGCCTCGCCTAACTGCATGACCTGGCATTTTAATGCGTTGGCACGGCCATTTTCGCCCAACACTTCCAGCGGGGCAACCAGGAACTGGAATTTAACGCCTTCTTCCATGGCTTCATCAATTTCCAGTCTTTCGGCCGGCATTTCCTCCAAGGTTCTTCTATAGACAACGGTGACCTGGTCAGCACCCAGCCGTACAGACGTACGCGCAACGTCCATAGCCGTATTACCGCCGCCAACTACCAGCACTTTGCCGCCCAAAGCGACATTGCCGTTCCTGGTGACTTCCCGCAAGAAATCGATGCCGCCAAGAACGCCTTCCATGTCGTCACCCTTGCAGCGCAGGCCCTGGCTTTCCCAGGAACCAATCCCAAGGAATACAGCGTCGCAACTGTTGCGGAGATGATCCAGGCTGACATCGTCGCCAATCTTGGTATTGTAAACAAACTCTATACCCATTTTTTCCATCAATGCAACTTCGGCGTCAATCATGGCCTTGTCCAAACGGTATTGCGGGATGCCATAGCGCAGCATGCCGCCCGGATAAGGCATAGCTTCATAAATAACTATCTTATGGCCATCCCGGGCCAGGAAATAACCGGCTGTAAGTCCGGCAGGGCCGGCACCGACAATGGCCACTTTCTTGCCGGATGGTTTTTTCATGGGCGGCAGATATGGTTCCCCTTTGAGATCAAGCTCAGCAACAAAGGCTTTCAGAGCAGCTATGGAAATGGGCTCTTCCACCAATTCCCGGCGGCAGGCCTCCTCGCAAGGATGCGGGCAGATCTTGCCGATGCTGAAGGGAATGGGCATTTTTTCTTTAATCAGTTTCAGCGCTTCCCTATATTGACCGTTGGCTATCAGCCCGACATAGCCCTGACAATCGGTGTGGGCCGGACAAGCCTGATGGCACGGCGGCCGGCAATCGCCGCGATGGTCTACTGCCAACAGTTTTAACGCCGTTTTCCGGGCATTGACAGTCCGGGAGGTATTGGTTTTGATTACTTGCCCGTTTTGGGCAAAAGTCGCGCAGGATCTGACAAGCTTAGGGCTTCCTTCCATTTCCACCACGCAGAGTCCGCAGGCGCCATAGGGTTTGATTCTTTCATCATAACAGAGATGTGGTATTTCGATACCGTTTTCGGAAGCGGCCTGCAGAATAGTTTGACCATCCAGCGCAACTATTTCCCTACCGTTTACATTTATACTTATTTTGCTCATTTTTATCACTCCCTTCTAGCCGGCACAAACCGCGTCGAACCGGCAGGCGCCTAGACAGCTGCCGCACTTGGTGCACAAGGCCTGATCAATTTTATGGGGTTGCTTTTTCTCGCCAGTGATAGCTTGTACCGGGCACTTTTGGGCACAAAGAGTGCAGCCTTTGCATTTATCCTCCCAGATAGTATAAGTCAATAACGGTTTACAGGTTTTAGCCGGACATTTCTTGTCTCTGATGTGGGCTTCATATTCATCCCGGAAGTACCGAATGGTAGTTAATACCGGATTGGGCGCAGTTTGCCCCAAACCGCACAGCGACCCGTCTTTTATATTAATGGACAGTTGTTCCAATTCCTCAATATCGCCTTCACGGCCTTCACCGGCTGTTATTCTTTCCAATATTTCCAGCATCCGCTTGGTCCCGATACGGCAATAGATACATTTGCCGCAGGATTCCTTTACGGTAAAATCAAGGAAGAATCTGGCCATATCAACCATGCAGGTGTCCTCATCCATAACAATCATACCGCCGGAACCCATAATAGCACCGGTTTGATTGATGGAATCATAGTCAACCGGAGTATCCAGGAGTTGTTTCGGTATACAGCCGCCGGAAGGCCCGCCCATCTGTACAGCCTTAAAGTCCTTATCGTTCAGAATTCCGCCGCCGATACCGTAAATAACTTCCCGCAAAGTCATGCCCATCGGCACTTCCACCAGGCCGCCGTTTTTGATTTTGCCGGCCAGGGCAAATACTTTGGTTCCTTTGCTTTTCTCGGTGCCGTATTTGGCATATTCGCTGCCGCCGTAATAAAGAATCCACGGCACATTGGCAAAAGTCTCCACATTGTTGATATTGGTTGGCTTACCCCAGAAACCTGATTGGGCAGGAAAGGGCGGTTTGAGCCGCGGCATTCCCCGCTCGCCTTCCAGGGAAGCGATAAGGGCGGTTTCCTCACCACAGACAAAGGCGCCGGCGCCTTTCTTGATGTTCATGTCAAAGGAAAAGTTTGTCCCCATGATGTTATCGCCCAGCAGATTTTTCTTTTTGGCATCGGCAATGGCAATTTCCAAACGTTTGATTGCCAGCGGATACTCGGCCCGGCAATAGATGTGGCCCTCACGCGCACCGATAGCGTAGCCGCAGATAATCATGCCCTCCAGCAGCGCGTGGGGATCCCCCTCCAGCACGCTCCGGTCCATAAATGCGCCGGGATCGCCTTCGTCGGCGTTGCAAACAACATATTTAATATCGCCTTTGGACTGTCTGGCAGCATTCCATTTGAACCAGGTGGGAAAACCGGCGCCGCCCCGTCCACGCAAGCCGGAAATCTTAATCTCCTCAATAACCTCTTCCGGCGTCATATCTTTAATGACTTTTGCCAGAGCCTTATAACCGTCCTTGGCAAGATAATCATCAAGATTCTCCGGGTCAATTATACCACAGTTCCTTAAAGCAATCCGCACCTGCTCAGCCAATATGGGATAGGGCTTTTCCGAAGTCGATACAATGTATTTTTCAAGCGGCTGCCCGCCGAGAACATGGTTTTTGAATATTTCTTCCGCCATTTCCGGGGTTACGTTGGCATAGGTGGATACGCGATCGTTGTCAATGACATCCACGATAGGTTCATAAAAACACATGCCAATACAGCCGGTAGATATCAGTTCGATATTCCGGCCATGATTTTTTATTTCTTCTGCCAGTTTTTCCCTAACCTTACGGCCACCGGCGGCAATACCGCAGCTGCCGAAACCCACTCTAAGCTTCACAGGCAACACCGCCTTTCTCGGCTTCACCGATGTCTTTTAATATCTTTCTCGCCCTCTCCGGTGTAAGCTTGCCATAGGCCTCGCCATTGATCATAATAACCGGTGCCAGACTGCAGCATCCCAGACAGGCAACGTTCTCCAGTGTAAACAAACCGTCGGCAGTAGTCTCACCTGGTTTGATCCCCAGTTCGTCACAAATTGCGCTGCCTACTGCTTGGGAGCCAAGTACATGGCAGGCAGTACCCTGACATTGTAAAATGATATACTTACCGACAGGATTTAAACGAAACTGGGAATAGAAAGTCGCTATCCCGTATATTTTCGCCCGTTTACTGCCGGTATTGTCCGCAATGGCCTGGAGAGCGGCCAACGGCAGATATCCGTAAATTTCCTGTGTTTTCTGCAGTATGGCAATAAGACTGCCCTGCTTGCCGGCATATTCCTTAAAAACAGGTGCAAGCAGGGACAGGTCTACATCGCCGTCGGCAAATTCCGTTTCGGGCTCTTTTTCCCGCGAATTACCCATGACTCTACCTCCTTCAATAATGTCCGGTATTCTGTACTTTGATTATCGGGTAAATAATTTTTCGGCTTGTTATTCCTGTTATTGTTGTGAATGCCGGGTGGATAAAGTTAAAACCTAGCCCGGCAAGCTCAATATACCATTACATTATTTCGACCCTAACCCATAATTTCCTTTGTCTCTTTGTCTTCTGATGTAGCCCGAATATCTGATTCTTACTGAACTTGCGCTTAAATCCCTCTAATCTTTTTTTTGCCTCTTTTTAGATCGAAATATTTAAACATAAAAAAATCGTCAGATTATTTTATCCGGAGACTCCGCTCCTTAAACAAATAATCTGACTTATAAGGTTATTGGGGGGATATGAAATTTTGACGATTAACACAATAAGTGAAAGAATCAGTACACTAATTCTATTGAACCGTCGTATACCGAACGGTACGTACGGTGGTGTAAAACAGAAGAAGGACTGGAGCCTTGCAGCGTCCAGTTCTCCGATCAGCCCGTAATAATCCCCGAGCCCTTCTTCTCGAGCTGCCACTTAGCTGCCTCGATCGTGTTTTTCATTAAAATAGCGGTGGTGGCAGTGCCGGCACCGCCCGGGACCGGGGTAATCCAGGCCGCCTTCTCGGCAGCGACCTCGGTCTCTACATCGCCGATGATCTTGCCGTCCTTGGTTGCATTGATGCCGATATCGATCACGATGGCGCCCTCTTTGATCCAGTCGCCTTTGATCAGGTGGGGCACACCGACGGCAACGACCAGAATCTCCGCCCTCCTGACGTGGTACTCGCTCAAACCGCGTTGACCGGTGGCGATATGGCTGATAGTAACGGTACCGAAGGCATTCAGGAACAGCAGCGCTGCCGGTTTGCCCACGATATCGCTGTGGCCGACAACCACTACCTCCTTGCCGTAGATGTCCACCCCGGTGGATTTCGCCAGTTCAAAAGCGCCTAAAGCGGTGCAGGGAACCAGTCGGGGCTTGCCGAAGGTCACTAGGCCCATGTTGGTAGGGGTGATACCCTCGACGTCCTTCTCGTAAGCGATGCTCCATTGCACCACTTTGGGGTCGATCTGAGGCGGTAAGGGCATCTGCAAGATGATGCCGGTGACATTGGGATCGTTGTTTAAGCCGGCGATATGCTCGAGAAGCTGGTCCTGGGTCAAATCCGCAGACAGTTCCTGAAGTTCATACTTGATGCCAGTAGCCTCGGCAACCTTGCGCTGGGCATTCGTATATACACGCGAGGCATCGTTCTGTCCCACCTGAACTGCAACCAGGCTGGGAGACACTCCCTTGGCCTTCAAGTCAACGACTTCTTGTGAAACCTCAGCCTTGATCTTCTCTGCAAGCGGTTTTCCCAACAATAACTGAGCGGCCATTAATTAATTTTCCTCCTTAATAATTTTAATAATTTTCTATAATACCGTTTTTCCCGCCTTATGCCTTGGGCCGCGGCAGGAATCCGGCGCCCTTGACGATTTCCGGCAAAGCGGCTTCCCAGCCTACCGGCATGATGTGGATCCCGGCAACACCCGGAATCTTTTTGAGCTCATTGCACATTTCGATCGCTATTTGGATACCCTCTTTTTCGCCAGCCGCCTTGGCTTCCGCTTTATCCTTGCCTTCCACAGCCTTTTTCATTCTTTGGATGATACTGTCAGGTATCTCCATCCCGGCAACATCATTCTGCATGTACTGCAGGGCTCTAAGTGCCCTTACCGGCAGAATCCCGGCTGTGATTTTAGCCCGCTGATGCAGACCACGCGCCACAGCCATTTCCATGAACCGGGCAAATTTCTCCAGATCAAAAATCGCTTGGGTTTGAATGAAATCGGCGCCGGCGTTGATTTTCTTTTCCAAACGCGTCACGCGGAATTCAAAGGGATCGCCAAAGGGATTTTCTACCGCGCCGATGAAGAAACGGGGTTCGTGGGCTTTAATGGGAGCACTGGATAGGAACTGTTTATCATCCCGCATTTTTTTGACCATCGAAATCAATTGGATGGAATCAACATCATATACATTCTTACCGGTGGGATGATTACCAAAAGATTGGTGGTCACCGCTTAAACATAAAACATCGCAAATTCCTAAGCTGTAAGCGCCAAGTAAATCGCTTTGCATAGCAATACGGTTACGGTCCCGGCAGGTCATTTGAATGATGGGCACACCGCCGCCCTTTAACACATGCACGCCGGCGGCAATACTGGACAGCCGCACAATCGCGGTTTGATTATCGGTTAAGTTAAAAGCATCAACTATATCTTTGAGTTCATGCGCGTGGTGCTCAAGATCGTGACCGTCGGAATGCTGGGGCGGTCCAAGCTCGCCCGTAACGATGAAGTGCCCCTGGGCGTACAGTTGTTCTAATTTGCTTTCTGTTTTTAAAGAAGGTGCGCGTAATGCTGCTGCTTCACTCATAACCGTACATCCTCCCTCACAATTTTGCGAGGACCGCCGTCTCTGTTCTTGGACCAGTCTTTCGCCGGCTGAATCTCACTAAGAAGATCCAAGCGGTTTTGAGCCTTAAGGCGGTCATAGATTAACTGCCAACCACAAGGAGTGTCCTTACTGATTTCACATTTGCCGCCTTGGGAACCGCCGCAGGGACCGTTCAAAATGCTCTTGGAACAGCGGATAACCGGGCAGATGCCACCAGTTTTAGCCAGGACACATTCGCCGCACAGCATGCAGCGTTCTTCCCAGATACCGTGCTCAATAGCAGCGCCGGCAAACTTGGTGTTTTGTCCGGGAACGAAAATCACATCCGGATAAGTCTCCGCCATATACTGGACGCCTACGCCGCAAGCCATGGAAACTACCGCATCCACATCCTTGAGATGCTCTTTAAATCTGGCGGCATACTCAGGATCGCACTGGCGTTCATAAGTTGCGGTAGTAATTTCTTTGGGTGTTCCGTCAACTTCCAGCTTCATGCGGAGGGCACTGGCCAGAATATCGGTTTCTTTCTGGCCGCCGGATAAACATACGGTAACACAGCCGCCGCAACCGGCAACCAGCACTTTTTTGGCGTTCTTTATCGACTCTGCGATTTCCTCTATTGGCTTTATTTCTGCAACTATCATATCGCTTGACTCGTCTCCTTTCTAGGCCTTCCGGGCCTTAAGCGGACTCGGACCTAATTTTGTGATAAGTCCGGCCATATCCCGGGCGATATGGGCAAAACGCGGACCATGGGTACCGGAGACATTATACATTACTAAACGTTCGCCGCCGATCCCAATTTGGTCCAGAATAGTTTTTGCATGCTCCAAACGCTTCTTGGCGCGTGAGCTGCCGTTAACGTTCATGCATTCATGCTCGGGACAGCCAGCGACAAACACGGCGTCGACGCCTTTCTCAAAGGCTTCGAGAAGCAACCTGACGTCAACTTTACCAGCACAAGGAAGCTCAATGGTTTCTATTGCGACATTGCTATTTGCATCGGCCGGTGGGCCAAGGTCGGAGCTGACCAGTGCGCACATGCGGCAAACGAATCCAACTACCTTAACATCACTCACTCTTAACCCACCTCCGTCAACGCAGTTTCAACCCGCGCCAGTACCTCATCATCTTTATAATGATGGAGGAAAATAGCTTTATTCGGACATTCAGAAGCGCACATGCCACAACCGCGGCAGTCGGCCGGCGGAATGTAAGCAGCACCCATTTCCTTTTTCTCTCTGGTAATTTGCGGGATATTATACGGGCAAGTCCGGACGCAAGTCAGGCAGGCAGCGCATTTTTCCCATTCAACTTCGGCAACAATACCGCCCATCATCAGGACAGGCTGACTTAAAATACGGGCCGCGCGGCCAGCTACCCCTTTGGCCTGGGTCAAACACTCGACTACGGATTTCGGTCCATGGGCTGCACCGGCAATGAAGATACCACCGCCGGGGAAGGCAATTGTCCCGAAATTGGAGTGAGTCTCTGACAAAAAGCCGTCGGCATTAACTTGAATCCGGAAAATATCAGCCAATTGCTTGGCTTCCGGCGTAGCGGTTTGCGCCACTGCCAGGATTACGTTGTCAGGCCGGAGCGACAGCGTCATACCGGAAGCCGGATCAACAACCGTCAGCGAGAGACTGCCGTCATTGTCCTTAACCAGGATGGGTTTATCGGTTTCGTCATAGTGAATGAAAATCACGCCGGCTTTGCGGGCTTCCCCGTATTTAAGCTCAAGATAGCCTGGGGTCCGGATATCCCGGGACAAAACGTATACACGGGCGTCCGGGTTTTGCTCTTTGATTTTCATCGCACTGTATACCGTTTCGGAACAGCAGGTTCGGCTACAGTAGCCATGTTCCTCGTTGCGGGAACCAACGCATTGGATAAATACATAAACGGGTTCACCCTTGGCGGGTAAACGGCTGTCACCTACGCGGTACATGGCTTCGGTGCCGGTAATAACCCGCGCATCCTGGCCAAAAAGGTATTCAGACGGGGCATAAGAAGTAGTTCCTATAGCCAAAACAACTACACCGTGTTCTATCTTCCGAGTCGCTTTTACAGTTCCCTCTCCCACCGCCACGGTAGTAATAAAGTGTCCTTGGCGGCCGGTAAACTCAACCACTTCCGCTTTGGTAAGCACCTCAATTTTATTGTTCTTTTTAACCTGCTCTTCCAGGTCCTGGACAGTTTTCTGCAGACTTTCCGTTTCCAGACTTCCGGTCAGGTCCCGTACATAACCGCCCAGCACATCACTCTTTTCGACCAAAGTACTGGCGATACCCCGATCGGCTAAAGCCAGTGCCGTTACCATACCGCTAACGCCGCCACCGACAATTAAAGCCCGGGGAACTACCGTTTCGGTATGCCACAGAAGAGGCTGGTAGGACTTAACATCTGCAACAGCTTTCCGGGTCAGTCCTATTGCTGTCTGAGTTGCCTTGTCGGCATTATTTTCCCAGGTTTTGTGCGGAACAGACGCCATTTCCACCAGCATCCGGTTAAGACCGGCTGCCTGAACAGCGTCCTGGAAAAGATTGAGGTTGTGTTTTAAGACACAAGGGGAAACAACAATACGGTTTATCCCTTTGCTGGCAATCAGTTTTTGCATTTTTTCAATGGATTGAGGCAGACACATGGATTGATCGCATTCCACGACACATACGTCCGGTTGCGTCTTGGCAGCGTTGATAGCCGCATCTATATCAGCGTCCATTGCCGCCAGACCGCCTTTACAAAGGAAGACCCCCACCCGTGCGGCTTCCTTGCTCACATCACGCTCGGCAACAGGCTTGCGGGCCGGTCTTTCCGGCTTGCCAAGGGCTTTGGCGGTCGCAGCCGCGGCGGCGCTGGCGAGGGCCATAGTTTCCGGCACATCAAGCGGTCCTTGGCTGCCGCCGACAGTGTATATACCTGAACGCTTAGTTGCCACCGGATCAAGCGGATCCACTTGGGCAAACCCAAATTCATTCAGCGGAATTCCCAATATTCCGGCAGTTTCACTTAGCCGGATAGAAGGCCGAATGCCAGCGGCAAGTACGACAAGATCAAATTCCGATTTGACCGGCTTGCTGGCAGCCGCATAATTAATTGATAATTTTTCCGTAACCGGATCTTCTTTGACCTCGGAGATCATGGTCCGCACATACTTGGTTCCAAGCTCCTGGGCTCTTGACAGGAAGGTGTCGAAGTTTTTACCGCAGGCTCTAATATCAAGATAAAAGACGGTCACATCGGTCTTAGGATCGTATTCTTTGGCCAAGACGGCTTCCTTGGCGGTAAACATACAGCAAATGGCGGAACAGTAGTCGCCTTGGCAAACAATATCGCGGGATCCCACACATTGAATAAAGGCGATTTTCTCGGCACACTTGCCGTCAGACGGACGTCTAATGCAATCTGAACGATAACGGCTTTCAGAAAGCAAATGCTCAAATTCCAAGCTGGTAACAACATTCTTATAATATCCGTATCCGTATTCGCCTTTCTTGGAAACGTCATACATGCTGAAACCGGCTGCCAGAATTACCGCTCCCACCGAAAGTTTTTGCGTGTGCTTACCAGTGGCGACATCACTAATGGCGACTTGGAACTTGCCCACATCTCCCTGACAATCAACCAGTTTGGTTCCGGTATACACCTTAACCAGCGGGTTATTGTGAGCGCGGGTGATCAGAGACCCTAGAACGGTGCTTGAAGCATGCAGGTTGCCGCCTAAATATAATGCGGAGATATTGACCTGATCTCCCCATACACAGGCGGGTTCACTATCTTGCTTGGAAGAATCCACCAGTTTACCACCTAAGTTTGCTTCATCCGTTATAAGATGGACAGGATATCCTGCACCTGCCAATTCTAGAGCCGCCTGCAGACCGGCAATGCCACCGCCGATAACGAGCACATCCTTTTGCATGGCTCTCACTGCCTTTCATAAATTATCTTTATTACTACCACACACACCATTGCAATTTAGACATAGCCGATATAACTAAAGAGAAACCGGACAAAACCTATGATGGATAGTTCTGCCGGTTTCTCCGCAAGGTTACAACAACTGCAATGATGTCAAGAGCGGTATGGGATCAATAATATGTTTCTTCATCCATTTTCTTGCGTCAGGATGTCCGAAACTGATCCCCAGCAATTCGGTGAAGAAGAATATCGGGATCGGTTTTTCTATTTCTTTCTGCCGGGTTTCCAGAGTCATCTGACATAACGGACAGGCGGTTACAATGGCGTCGGCACCCGCACGCTGGGCCTCAGTTACCAAGTTTTTGGTTATCTCATAAACGATGTCGGTACGCGGTATCGTTAAGCTACCGCCACAACAGTCAGTCTTGTATGACCACTTTTTTACGTCGGCACCAATCAATTTCATCAATTGATCCATTGCCTGCGGCTGCTCCACATCGTCAAAAGCAACATACGTGGGTCTGGTAAGCAGACAACCATAATACGGAACAAGCTTGAGACCGTTGAGAGGTTTTTTCACCTTCTCGCCGACTTTGCCAATAAATTCTTTTCTCATGATAACTTCCAGCGGATGAGTAACATGGACGTTACCGCTATAGGACGATCCCATTATGCTTTTCAGCTCTTCGTTAGCTTCCTTGGCTTCCGGAGTGCCTTCGCGCACATAATGGTCAGCGGCTTTTACAAGGTTATAGCAGGCGGCGCATGGCAGGACCAGTTCCTTTTGCTGTTCGGCTTCAGCGATGACTAGATTTCTAAGGGGCAAAGCAAGGGCGAGAAAACGGTCGGTGGAGTGTCCGGCGGTAGCCCCGCAGCAATTCCACTCCTGAAGTTCGGCCAGTTCCAGCCCTAAGGCGCTAAATACGGCCTCAGTTGCCAGATTATACTCTTCCGCCGTGGAGTGAAGTGAACATCCCGGATAATAGCCTAATTTCATCGTGCCTTTTTCTCCTTTGCTCTCTGGAATATTTTCTTAATCTCGCCTTTCCGCCGCTTAAGCGCATTATGAGGTAGTATTGGCATCTTGTTGCGCATGCCCATTTTTAATGCAAGGTCCATGTCCGCCAGAAAAGTCCCTGTACAAAACTTGTAAAGTCCCATGAGTCCAGCTTCATAACCGCGGCCTTCGCCGCCGATCACCGGGAATCCTTTCATGGAATCAAGAAACAACTCGTAGAATAGTTTAATATTGAAATGACTGGCAGGAATTTTGTCTTCGGCAATGGTTTCCATTTTAATCGTATCCATAACCTTGGACGTATCGATACCGTTAGGGCAGCGAACCGCGCAAGTTTTACACCCAACACACAACCAGGGGGTATTGCTCTTATACACCTTATCTTTTTCCCCCAGCTGGATCATGCGCAGAATCTCGTAGTTGTTATGGTCCATGGCAAAGTTCAGCGGACACCCGCCAGCGCATTTCATGCATTGATAACAGGCTTGGATGTTCTGATGAGACTTTCCCTCGATTTCCCGGCAAAAAGAAGTCTTACCCGTTTTAGCAGATTGATTCACCGTTGACATCATTGACCTCCTTTCCTGGGTGAGCCCAACGGCGAATTACCGCTGTCTGAACACCTTCGGGTAGGAGTCGCAATAGATATCCTTGTTGAGGATTATGCGGGCAGACGCAATAGCGTCGACGAGCAGATCATCATTAACGTCAAGGATGGCGGAATCAAGACCAACAGCCATAGCCATAACGGCAAAGGTGCGGTTGAGGAGCGGGCGATGGGGAGTCTTTTGGGAAACGTTGGAAAGACCGATGGTTGTCAGCGGCGCCGGATTGGACAAGAGTTTAATTTGGCGGATGGTTTCCAAAGCTTCGGACGCATGCTCCTGGGCTACGTTAACCGGCAGGATGATTGGGTCAATAAAGAGGTTGTCAGGCTGAAGACCATAAGCTTCAGCATTGGCAACGAATTCCATAGCTAAAGCTACGCGCTCGTCGGCACTCTTGGGAATACCGGATTTGCTGATGCAAAGGCAAACAACGTCAGCCTGGTATTTAGCGGCCATCGGGAAAACCCGGTCAATTTTTTCTTGTTCGCAACCAATAGAGTTGATAACTGCGCCGGGTTTGCCGTATTCGATTAGAGCCGCTTCCATAGCGTTATAGTCAGTAGTATCGATAGCGAGAGGCAGGTCGCTAACTTCCCTAACAACTTTAATCATCCAGGGAAGATCTACTGTTTGGTCCTCAGAGTTAGGGCCGGTGTTCACATCAAGATAGTGAGCGCCGCCTTCTTTTTGTTTAACAGCCCATTCTTGCAGAGGCTTGGGATCATGCTCCCGAACCGCCTTACCGATGTCCTTAAACATACCGTTAATTCTTTCGCCAATCATAATCATTTTAAATCCTCCTCGTTATATTTAAATTTGGGGGATACAACAGCGCATGCACATTATCGGACAGTCAAAAAAGTTATCCGGAGCATTAGAGTTCAGGTTTAACCATTAATTCTTCACTATTCTTCTTGAGGAGACGCAGCGATTCAGGATGGCGTAAAACCGCGATATTCGCGCCGCCCTGTAAAAGACCGGCAGCAGTCACAGCTTCCCAAAGTATAGCACGCTCTTCCTGGTTACCCCAATTGGGAAAGTCTTCTTCCGGAGCAATGGCTTCCTTGGACCGCCATGCTTCATAGCCAATTTGTAAAAGAACAGGCATAGCCAGCATTTTGTCGCCTTGGAGAGCGCCCAGACGGCCACGTTCGAGGATGGAGTAAGTATACTCAATGCCATAACCGAGAGCGGCGGTACTGGGATCAATAAGAATGCTTTCGGCGGGAAGACCCATTTCGGTGATCAGGATGTTAAGCTGTTTACAAATGTTGATATCCAGGGGGCTGAGAGCCAGAAGCTTGTGCTTATAAACCATGCAGGCAGCAGCAAGCGACTTGTATTTTTCCTGCTGAGCAGAGCCGATAACCAGGTTTTCACCAGCGGCGGCTTCAGCAACAACCGGCCAAACCGCATTGTCTTTTTCCTCAACGCCAGAGCCAACGACGATCAGGGGCACACCGACGGCAGCCAATACATCCTTAACAATTTTGGCACACTCTTCCGGGCTCTTGTCACCATTATCAGGATGAGAGCCGGCAAGTTTCAGGTAAATCAGATCAGCGCCGAATTCTACGGCTTTTTTAGCCCAAGTTACCGGGTCACCGGAAACTTCTGCGTAAACCTTTTGCAGGATAGGATCCCAGTCGGTAGGAGCAATATCCTGGATTTCGAGAGCAGCAACCGGCTTTAAAGGAATCTCGCCTTCATAATGAAGAAAAGGAGCTGACGCGTCACCGCCGACAGTTACTGTGCTGGTACGAGTACCTCCTTGTTCTTTGGTAGCACCAATGGTAACAGTGTTGATCTTGCTGGAATATTTTTCTTTCAAAATATTTGTTGCCATAGTTACACTCCTTCCAAACAGTTAGATTTGTATTTCTTTGCAGATGGCGTTAACCGCCTGAACAGCAGCCGACTGCTCGGGTAAATCGTACAGCGGCTGACTTAAGAGGTCAAATTTGGCGACCAGGGGATCATAAGGTATCACACCGATGAGGGTCAGACCGGTCTTATCAATTTCGCTCTTTAAGGCGGCAACATCCTCATCATTCTGAGTTTTAGTCAAAACCAGATAAATGTTTTTGACATCGGATTTTATGGAATCCACCAACTGGCGAACGCGGCCGGCGGAACGGATACCCCGGGCCGAGGTATCACTAACCACGAACATATAGTCAATGTCTTGCGTCACACGCCGGCTGATATGCTCCAGTCCGGCCTCATTGTCCATGACTACATAGCCGTAGTTTTTCCCCAGTTTTTCCATGTATCCGCGCAACAGATTATTGGGAAAACAGTAACAGCCCGGTCCTTCGGGTCCACCCATCACCAGCATATCAACATAATCTGATTCGGCGAGAGAAGCCTGGAGTTTAAACTCAATATACGTCTCCTGCGTCATGCCGACAGGGATAGCTCGCGGGTCCTTGGTACTGCTTATCAATTCGGAGATAGTCTGAGTAACCTCCATACCTAAAGCCTCGTTCAAATTCGCATTGGCATCAGCGTCAACAGCCAAGATGGAACCTTTATTGTTTTTGACGAGGTAACGAATTAATAACGCAGCAAAAGTGGTTTTCCCCGAGCCGCCTTTTCCTGCCACAGCGATTTGTTTTGCCATGTCTATCCGTAAACTCCTTTCATTACCACCCAACCCTAGAGATCGACATTGGGAAATAAGGTCAAATCAGTGTGTGGAATAAACAGTGATGAGATAAATTCATCCATAAACATATTGCCCACTGACAATTCAATATAAGTCATCTTACCCGCCACATCCTGAGCCTCAGCCCAAGCCTCAGCCGACAGCAGCGCCATACAGGCCCCTTTGGCTGAACTGTTGCCGATGAACTTGTATTTTTCCACCGGCAAATCAGGCAATAATCCGATGGCGATAGCATCAGGTATATTAAGGTAGTTGCCGAAACCGCCGGCCACGTAGACAGTTTCAATAGAACCAAATTCAAACCCGACTACGTTAAGCAAGGTTCGAATGCCGGCAAATACGGCACCCTTGGCTCTAAGCAAATTCTTCACATCGGCTTCGCTGATTACAATATCCCGGTCAATCTCGGTATCGGCGGCCCAAACCAGAACGAACTCAGGCCCGACCTCGCCAATCCTCATGCGCGGGGTCGGCAGGTGCGTCTGAAATTTTCCGGCCCGGTCAATAATTCCGGTTCGGCGCAGTTTAGCCAAACCGTCAATTAATCCTGTGCCGCATATTCCCAGCGGTCTGCCGTTATTGATGGTCGCGTAAGATACTTCGTACGTTTCCGGGTTAATTTGCATATGCTCAATGGCACCGTGCATGGCCCGCATGCCAAAAGTAATCCCTGAACCCTCAAATGCGGGGCCGGCCGAGCAAGAACATGTGACCAGCCAATCACCTGCTCCCAGTACCATCTCACCATTTGTACCGATATCAATCAGTAAGGATACCTGCGCATCTGCTTTCCCCATGGCGGTGAAGAGAGTGCCGGAAACAATATCCCCACCCACGTAACTGGCCACTGCCGGGAAACAGAATACCGGCGCGTCGGGGTGAACCCTGATTCCCAGTTCCTGCGCCTTAACAACCGGGAAAAAGTTCGCGGTTGGAATATAGGGCTCCAAGCGGATATATTGGGGATTGATTCCCAAAAACAGATGCGCCATAGTGGTGTTGCCGGCAGTCATCATTACCCGGATATCGGCTTCGTTAATCTTGCGCTGCTTAACTAACAAATCCTGAATTAATGTATTAATGGTGTCAATAATACTCTGGTGAACATCCTTCATGCCGTCGGGTTCGTCAACAGCATAAACAATACGGCTGATTACATCATCACCGAAGCGAGCCTGACGATTGTGAGTACCTGCGGTATCAACAATAGTACCTTTACGGAGGTCCAACAGATACGCTACTACAGTGGTAGTCCCAATATCGACTGCGATGCCGTACAGAGGCTGATGACGGTGGCCGGGTTCAATTGCAATGACTTCAGCTTTGCCACCAACCTCAGACAGCAATATAGATATTTTAAAGTTTTCTACCCTTATAGTATCACCCAATTTGCGCAGGAGAGAAAGCGGGATATTTATATCCGTACACTTGGTTTCTTTCCGCAGGGACAAAACAAGTCGGCTCAGGTCATCCCGATTGTCTTGGAGACTGGCAGCAGGCATTGTCAATTGTACCCAACGACATAGCGGGTTAAGCGGATACCCGTGTAAGGGATCTTCGTGCTTTTGCTTAAAGAGATCTTTCAATTGCCAAACGTTTAGCAGGTACTCCCGCAAGGCATCCGAAACACCCTCCCCCAGCGCAACATTCTCAACCAGCACTTGATGTTTGCCCATGGCTGATATCTTAGGGATTTCAACAACCAGATCCTCGTCCTCAACCAGACTTTGGCAAGCCAAATTCAGCCCTTTTTCCGCTAAACGCGTCGCCAAATAACTTTCGCGCCGCGCTTTCGCCTTACCGCTTTTTATGATAACAGCACATTTTCCGCAAGTGCCGTCACCGCCGCAAGGTGCTTTAATTTCAATATTGGCCTTGCCCGCGGCCGTCAACAGATCGATACCTGGTTCAACTGCTACTTTAACTCCTGCGGGAAGAAATGTTACGGAACGTGTATCCATTGTGTTGTACCCTCCTGATTTTGCAATCAAGGCTGTTAATTTCTGCTAAATTCGCGATCAGTGCAACGCAAGCTGAAAGCAACTTCTCTTAAACTATTTCATAAGTTGGGGATAACGGGCTTTAGCGAATGCCGGGATACCAGCGGCTTCTTGCGGTCCGACAATTACGTCATAACCGGATTTTTCTTTCAGTTTGCCGCTGATGATTGCAACATGACCCGGGATAACGATGGAGTTATGATTAACTTTATCAAGAACGCCGCAGTCCTTAACGAATTCATAAATCGGCTCGGCAACGAATTTGCCGGCAGCCCAAGCGGTAAGAACGGAAGCGCCGTCAGTATCAACAGCCACGATATAGCCGGGGATCTTGCTGGCGGAAACTTCACCTTCAACAGCGAAGTAGGTAAGCGCAAAGTTAGTGCAAATATATACAGGGGAATCAGGAGTAACTTCACCGATTTCATAGATTGTAGCTTTAACAGCCATCGGTTTTTGCGGGTCGGTGTAGATGTTCATTCTCCAGGCAAACAGCGGGAGAAGGTGATGTTTTTCATCAGCCTTTACAACAACTATGCTGGCATATTTAGCAACATAAGTGGTAGCTTCCAGAATTTCTTCTTTGGGATCGGTAGCGCTAGTCCAAGCGAGCATCGGATAACCGAAGGGACGGAATTTTTTCTTGATGGCCAAACGACGGGCATTAACATGTTCAGCCAGGGTTTTAGCTTGTTGACGGCTGCCGAAGTCGATCACCAGTTCTTTGTATTGAGCAGCAACTTTTTCAACTAAAGCGGCAGTGTCATCAAGGCCATTGCCTTTAACTACTACAGGGACGTTATTAGCTTTAGCCAGAGCTACGACTTTTTCCCAGTTTTCAGCAGTAGCGGCATAGATAAGCGGCTTTTTGGCAGCAACTGCCGGCAGAGCGGCTTCGAGAGCAGCCACATCTTCGCTTACCAGCAGCAGCGCGAATTGAGCTTTAGCGGCGACTGCTTCAACAGCAGCTTTGAAGGTAGCGGCGTTACCGGAACAATTGGTAATAGCAACGAGGTTGATAGCAACTTTCTGACCAACCCGTTCCAAGACCAGACCGTTGATTTTTTCAATCTTGGCGTCCAGTTCGGCGCCAGACAGGGTATCTGATACTTGGACAGCAACGGCAGTTTCATGATAGAAGGTTTTGTCGTGACGGAATAAAACAGTTTCATCACCCATTACGATTTCCTGCTCGCCTACGCCAACTTTAACAGTACGCACAGGCGGTGCGGAAGCAGCACCCAAATTTTCTTTTGCCGCCTCGGATACGTGCGGGCACTGATCAAGAGAAGCTTTTCCGTTAGCTAACGCCATAGCGAAAGCCAGGCAGGTGGGTGATCCACAGTCTTTACAGTTTGTTTTGGGCAGTTGTTTGAAAATATCCAAACCTGTTAATGCCATTTTCTCTACTCCTTTCATATTAAAAAAACTTTTAAAAATTATATAAGAACGGGGATATACCCGCAACTATATTATTTTTTGTACGGATATGTCCCGCATTCATCAAAGTGGTTATTACATCAACGGATCCATTGTAAGGGCCGGATGTTGTTTTTCTTCCAGGAACGGCAGAATTTCTTCCTCAGTAATACCAACCGTTTCGTCAGCGATTTTGCTGACGAAATCTTCACCCAAGCCAGCCGCTACAGCCGCTTCGACCAGTTCCTGACCTAAGTGCTCTTTCAGCTCTTTTGGCATCCAGACGACACGGCCAAGGCCACCGTCAGCAGGAATAAACTTGGAGCTGATGAGATAACGGCGGCCAATGCCCATGAAACCGGGAGTTTGCGTGCCGCCACCACAGGTGCCGGCCAGAGTTGAGAAGGTCATACCGCAGGGAGTATCGCCGGAATGTTCCCGGGTGGTTATCATAACGCCGTTACACAAGGGTAGTATCGCCATAATGGCTTCGAAGCATCCGCAGGAAGTCATGGGGCGGTCCATTAGGGTATAGAGATTTACTTCCTCGATGGTACGGTTAGAACCGTTGTATACGAATTCATTCATGCTCGCCCACATACCCTTAACTTCGTCAAGGCATTCCCCTTTAGGGATTGGCTGGTTTGGACCGGTCGGCGTGATTTCATTGGACGCTTTGGCGTCAAGCCAGGATACGGCGCCGCACAGACCTACGCGCTCAGGGGATACGATACAAACGTGGTTGGGAGCGAAGGACTGGCAGAGTAAGCAAGAGTAGAACACGTCAACAGATTCGTCAGTGAGGCCTTTGAGACGAAGATCGCGGGCCTTGTATCTTTCGCGGGCAATTTTGATTTTTTCCTCAATAACAGCTTGGTCGGTAATAAGAGTAACTTGCACCCGGTCAACGATGGCCGGATAATCGGATTTATACTTGGCAATAAGAATTTCACCGAAGTCTCTGATCTTAAAGCCGGCAGCCTTGGCGCCCTTGCTGATACGCACCCAGCACATATCCCGCTGGGCGACGTGCCATAAACCTTCGCCATAGTTAATGTTGTAGTGAACGCGGCGCTCAAGCACGCCTTCGAAGTCTTCCTGCATCTTACGGCCGAAGATGTCAACCATCATACCCAGCGGGTAGATGCTGCCTTCCGGCATCTCGTCGATTTCCGGCCCAATAACTTCGATTTTGCCGTCTTCCAACTCTTCGGCGTCCACCATGCGGACAAGTTCGAAACTGGTGGAACGGCCGCCGCCGAATTCAACGTGAGCGTCTTTTTTGCGGATGGTCTCGCCTTCGAAAGCAGGACCGATGGTAATGGGTACGGGAATATCAACGATTTTGAGTTTAATGCCGCGCAGTTCCAAACCAAGCTTGGGAATTTTTTCATAATCCGGCTCGTATTGATACCAGTCAGGAATTTCTTCGGTAAGAGGCTGGTCGGTAACAACCGGGAAGCCCATGAAAATTGCGCCGAATTCAGCTGCGGTTTTAACAATATCGTTAGGCCCGAGCTGGATTACGAACGCTCTTACGCGGCGAGCCTGGTAGTCCAAAGCTTTTTCGCGCTGACCGGCAGGGATACCGCCGAAAGCCAGACCGGCGCGGAAAGCGAAGTTAACGGCGTGAATAACTTGGGTAAAGTTGCCCAGCGGGAAGGTGATGAAGTCAACGCCGACTTTTGCGTCTTCTTCGATTAATTGTTCAATGACTTCGTTAGCCAGCATGAGCATAATGCCTTTGGATTGGAGATCTTTTACCATTTTGGCGACAGACTTGCTGTCTTTGCCTTTACCGAGGATAACGGCAACGCCGGGAATGGTGAAGTCAACCAACGGCACGCCGAACTTACGAAGAATGGGGTCGGTCAGAAAGCCGGTGTACGGATATTTATCAGGCTTCTCTTCCCTCACATAGCGCAAGGCTTCAATGACTTCCGCAGCATAGAGGGTGGCTTCGCCGTTGAGTTTGGCATTTTCAAAAGTAAGTTCTTCTTTAATGTTGGTGGTACGGATTCGGTTGAGTATCGGGGCAAGGTCACCGATTTTATTTACTTCCTCACCGCTCAGGGATGTGATTACCGGCAGCCGGTAAGCGGTGTCGGGATATTTAACCGGGCGGTCAGGGCCATATTCTTTAATGGCTTTGGCCAGAAGAATTTCCGCATAACTGGTGGCGGTGACGGCGCCTTCATAGGCGCCTTTGAAAAGCTCGATAGACATATTGATCTTCGTCCTCCCTCGTAGAGTCAATTTCTTAAAAAACCAGTGTTCGGTAGATAATCGTTATTACAAGACGCCTAATTAATTATTATTGGTTATTATTGGGCTTCTTTCGCCTGACGGGCCTTAGCGCGAATGCGGTTTTTCCAGTTGCGCTCCTCCAGAATTTCTACCATTTTGCCGGCAGCTTTAACCGGGTCGGTTTCCCAGAAAAAGAACCCGCCAAATACGTCTTCAGCAATCTTGGTTACTATGTCATTAACCAAGGTGCTGCCCACAATGGGAGGAACAACGCCAACATGAACAGGGTTACCCAGGGCAACGTTCCAGGAACCGATCGCTATAGCTTTTTCGGACATTGCTTCCGGCGCGGTAGCTACATATGGGACCTCGGCATTGTCAAGGCCCATTTCCTTGGCCATCAGAGTGACCAGTTCTTGGGCGCGGCTGTTATCGACGCAGGAACCCATATGGAATACCAGCGGCAGTTCCGTGGTCAAGCCTGCTTTTTCATTCAGGCGGGCAAAAAGCTTCTTGAGACCTTCGCCGGCGTATTTTTGAACACCTTCACCGTTTAACAGGCCTTCTTTGCCAAAGCATTGGGCGGCGCAACCGGTAGCGACCATGAATACGTCGTTCTTAGCCAGTTCTTGCGCCACGGTCAGGTGATTATAATCATGCGGTCCTTTCAAGTTGTTGCAACCGGCAAACAGGGCAACGCCTTTGATTTCACCGGCTTCAATGGCGTCAATCAAAACCCGAATGGGGTTATCGGGATTTACTTTCTTGAAGATATTAAGCAGGGATTCAAGCGTAAAACCTGCGACGACCGTGCTCTTAACATCAGGAATGCTGACTTTGGCGGCATCGCGGTTTTTGTAAGCATCGATAGCCAGGCGGATAATTTCTTTGGCGCTGTCAATGGCGTGATGCTCATCAAAAGCCAGGTGGTAGGATCCGGGTATCTTCATGATCGGCATGGTGGTAACGATTTTGGTGTGGTAGCACTCGGCCAGGGAACGCAGGCTGGGCATAATACACTGAACGTCAACAACCATGGCATCCATAGCGCCGGTCAGTATGGCCAATTCCTGGGTGGCAAAGTTGGTGGCGATAGCAACGCCTTCACGGGTCAATACTTCGTTACCAGTGCAGCAGATACCAACAATGTTGATGCCTGATGCGCCGGCAGCTTTAGCTTCGTCGTTCATTTCGCGGGCAGCTTTGACTACCATCTGACTCAGAAGCGGGTTGTGGCCGTGAACGGCGATATTTACTTTATCGGCTTTGATTGCGCCCAGATTCGCCTCAGTTACCACAGGCACACCGGTACCAAACAGAATGTCGGAAAGGTCGGTAGCCAGAGCCATACCGTCATAGTCGCACAGAGCAGTCTTAAGACCGCCGAAGATGATGTTGACGGGATCGGCATCGTTACCGACATGGGTCTGGTGGAGGAGCTGCGCTATGCTAAGGTTAATGTTGGTCGGCATAATAGTAGTATTATGGAGAACGGCAAGACGGCTGTCGATACAATTACTGGTAATCCAGGTCAGATCCTGTTCATGCATACGGCCGAATTCGTCAAGAGCAGCGTTAGCTACATCTTTAGTAATATCGTCTACGCTGCGGCCTTCTGTTTCCACCCCGATTTTTTTAGCAACTCTCATAAGTTTATCGGGATCGGTAACCTGATAATCTTTCAGTTTGCCTTCAGCCACGTGGAGAAGAGTTTCAGCGATATGGCGACCGTGGTCAGAGTGAGCGGATGCACCGCCGGCGATATAACGAACGGTATTTCTAGCTACGATGGTATAGTCGGCAGCACCACAAATACCTTTGTTACCGCCTGGTTTTTTCGGCAGAATACGGCACGGGCCTTGGATACAAATCCGGCAGCAGATACCTGTATTACCGAAGGTACAACGGGGCTCTTGGGCTTTGGCCCGGTCAAAAGTCGTCAGAAAGCCAATTTCTTGGGCTTTATCCAGCATTTGAGCCGCGGCAACGTCAACAGTTCTTTTTTCCTTTTCGGACATGCTTCTTTTCCTCCCTATGTTCATCATAGTTGATTTCATTTGGGTATACCAAAGGTACCTGGAGGTACCAGACCAAGGGATTTGTTGCTTTTTTCACAAATCTAATTTACAGGTATTCGCCCTTAAAGGGCGAATACCTGCAAACGCTGGGATTATTTTTAATTACCAGATTATGGTATTCAATTATCGAATTATATTATATTTCCCGTCAAGTCTTTGGTTTCTATTAGAACAAGCCGCTGACTTTGCCTGTATTGACGTCCACATCGATCCGGCGATAAGCGGGATCAGAGCTGGTTCCCGGCATCAGGCTGATAGCGCCGGCCATCGGGCAGAGAAATTTGGCGCCGCCATAAACCAGAACGTCGCGGATGGGCAGTCTCCAGCCCTTCGGCACGCCTTTCCAGGTCGGCTCGTGGGACAGGGACAGGTGAGTCTTAACCATCATGGTGGAGAAGTCGGCGAACTTGGGATCAGCCTCGAATTTTTTAGCTTTCTCCTCAGCCAGCGGAGCCCAATCGACACCATCGGCGCCGTAGATTTCCGTGGCGATTTTCTCAACCCGCTGCCGTAAAGGCATTTCCAGCGGATAGAGGAATTGCAATTTGACTTCTTCCTTGCAGGCGTCGATAACGGCATCGGCCAGATCGAGAGCGCCGTCGCCGCCTTTCAGCCAATGCTCGGATACAGCGGCCCGGGCGCCGGCTTGTTCGGCGATCCGCTTCACCAGGGCATGCTCCGCCGGGGTATCGGTGTAGAAGGAGTTGATGCAGACAACCGGTTTGATGCCGGACTTCTTGATGACGTTGATCAAGTGTACCAGGTTTTCGCAGCCTTTCTCGACAAGTCCCAGGTTCTCCTTGGTGTACTCGTCCGGCAGCGGGCGGCCGGGTACTACGGCAGGTCCGCCACCATGCATTTTGAGCGCGCGAACAGTAGCTACCAGAATGGAGACATTCGGCGTCAGTCCGCTCAGGCGGGCCTTGACGTTCCAGAATTTCTCGAAACCGATATCGGCAGCGAAGCCGGACTCGGTAACGTGATAATCAAAGGTTTTCAAACCAATGCGGTCGGCGATGATGGAGGATTGACCAATAGCGATATTGGCAAACGGGCCGGCATGAACGAAACACGGCTGACCTTCAACAGTGGCGCACAGAGTCGGATTGACGGTATTACGCATCCAGGCAGCCATAGCGCCGGCGACATCCAGGTCGGCGGTGGTAACCGGCTTGCCCTGCTTGTCGTAGGCAACAACGATGTGGTTGAAGCGCTCGCGCAAATCAGCCAGGTCCTTGGCTACAGCCAAAATGGCCATTAACTCGGAACCAACGGCGATGCCAAACTTGGACTGCATCATGTAACCGTCTTTTTTGCCGCCAAGTCCGATCAGGATATTGCGCAGACCCTGGGCAGCAAAGTCGATAACCCAGCCCATCTCAACATTCTTAGGATCAATGTCCAGTCGCCGCAGGCCCCTCTTGGATAATTCCTCATCGGTGTAATTGAGTTCGTGTTGCATTCTGGCGTTCAGGGCAACCATGGCCAGGTTATGAGCATTCATAATATCGTTGATGTCACCAGTCAAACCGAGAGAGAATTCTGTCATCGGGATCAATAGCGCGTTACCGCCGCCGGCAGCAGTACCTTTAACGTTCATGGTCGGGCCGCCGGAAGGCTGCCGCAGAGCGCCGCCAACATTTACTCCACGCTTGCCAAGACCTTCCATGATGCCCAGGGAAGTGGTTGATTTACCTTCACCCAGCGGGGTGGGAGTAATGGCAGTCACCTCAATATACTTACCGTTCGGTTTATCTTTCAGGCGGTCAATAACTTTCAGGAAATCAACTTTCGGAGTTTTACCATAAGGAATTATTTCATCCTTCTGCAGTCCCATCATCTCTTGGTACTTTTCGGTTGTGGGGATTGCTCCGGCTGCTTCGGCTAGTTCGGCAATCTGCCAGTCTTTCAATTCTCTAGGATCCCATGCCATAAACTACATACCTCCTCAAAATATTTAGAGTTGTCTTATCGTCACTTCTTGTCTTTCCAGCCTTTGACGCGCAAATAAATTTCTTCCATGCTCGCTTTAAAGGCTCCGGTAAGTATGTCTTGCTCCCCTTCTCCCAGCGCAACATCCAGCAGATCGTCATCAAAACGAATCATGCCCAGCAGTTCGTCAGCAGCAAACTGTTCCGTGATAAATGCTTCTTCTTTTGGAGAGCGAATCTTATTAGCGACTACTTTTATTACTTCAATGCCCAGATCTTCAGCCAGTTGCATCACCACCCGGGCTGTTTTAACACTGGTTTTGCTCGGTTCAGTAACGACAACCATAAGATCCACACCTTTGGAAGTGCCACGGGTGAGATGCTCAATACCGGCACCCATGTCCAAAATCACTACATCGTCTTTATTGAGCAGTAATGAATCTATGACTGAGTAAAGAAATGAGTTTTCGCGGCAATAACAGGCGGAACCGCCTGGTTTTACGCCTCCCATACGCAGGAATTTGATGTTACCCACGCTAATGGAATACTCATCCAATACGTCATCAACTTCAGGATTAAGGGAATAGAAAGCACCGCCACCGGCGCTTTTTTCCTTAATCACATCCTGCATCTCAATCAGAGGAACTACTTTAGCCAAAATATCATCGGGAATTCCCAGCGCAAGACCTAAACTGGCATCAGGATCGGCATCAACAGCATAAACGCGATGTCCGTCGCGGGAAAACAGTTTAGCCAAACTGGCAGAAATGGATGTTTTGCCGACACCGCCTTTGCCGGAGAGTGCGATTTTCAATTTTTCACCTCCTTTACGCCTATAATACTTAAATTAATTGACAACCCAAGCTACAAACTTTCTTATAAGCTTTTGAACAAGTTGTGATATTCAATATAATTCAAATAGTCAAATAAATTATTTCAAAACTTTAGCCGTTTTATTCAAAAGACTGGCGCCGGCTGCAGCCGCCACAACCAAATCTTCCGTAGGCAAATAATATTGGGCAGTAGAATCGAATAGCGCTGTTGCATTGGCCGGCAGCTCCTCGTCTCCTTCCCAGATGACATAAGTAATGGGCAGATTCGGCAGAATATCAAGCGTAACAGCCGCATCACCAAATTTTGCCGCCCGCCCGCCAACTTTTTGTCCAGCCTGCGCAAGCAGGTGGGAATTTTTGCCAAAAGCGGCTTTGAAACCGCCAAGTACCCGACCGGAAAACGGTTGCAGATAAATCATACCACCAGGGATTTCTTTGAAAGAAATCAGTTTATTAGTCAGCGATTGGCCACCGGCAGTAAGCAGATAATGCATAATAACAACTTTTGCCGCGATTGGAACTTCATCTTCCCTGTCAGCATAGGACACTTTTCCCTGCAGGTAGCTGACAGTATAGACATCATTAAGATATTGGATTGTGAAAGTACTTCTCCCATAGTCAAACCGGGTACCGCTGTTCCGGGCAATTTCCTCTGCATCAATTCTTGTTGCAAATTCGGCGCAAGCCTTTTCGTAAGCCAGTTGATAGCCTTTCTGCAAATTTAGGGCGGTAGTGTCACCAGTTTGCATAGACAAGCCTCCTGTTTGATATAACCCACTTAAAGGGGGGGAAACTGTTTAGAAACCGCCAACTGCATCGCCGCAGCAACTACGTTGCTGTCATCTGCGACAAGTTAACTCGCGTTGATAACACTAACGATCAGAATCGTCGTCACACCCGGTCTGGCTATGTCAGTGGGTAGAGTTTAGCCTGCTATGTTGCAATAAGCTTCAGGTATACAACGGAAGCATCTGACGATTTCTAAACAGTTTGAGGCATTTGATGACCTGAATATAGTCTAATATCCTATTTCTTAAGTTTGCTTAGAACCAGTTCCAGGGTAGCATCGGCAATCTTGGAGCCATCCGCCAGTAATCGTTCCATTTCCGCCCGGTTTCTGCCGACATATTCCTGGTCCTTGATGGTATTAAGGTTGATCACCACATTGAGCATTCCACTGATCAGCGCGGATTTTAAGAAAACCACCCCGCAGCCGACATCGGAAATAGCCAGATTAGTACCGATCTGGCCCATACGTTCGTGAATTTTGATACCTTCGTAACATTTACGCATAATTTCCATGGGTCCGTCACAGGCATCCTTGGAGCATTTCTCCAGGACTTGCTCTTTATATGCTATCTGTTCCGGAGTATCTTTAGGCAAGCCATAAGCCTTGGAAAGAGGTTCAAAAACCTTGGCATCCTCATCCACAAGAGCTTTCAATTCGGCAATCACCTTGTCCCCTTTGGCGATTAGTTCTTTGACTTCATCCTCAACTTCGGCATATTTCTTTTTGCCCACAGTCAGATTGCCGACCATATTGGAAAGAGCCATACCAATAGCGCCGCCAAGAGCTGCCGCACCGCCGCCACCCGGTACCGGAGCCTTGGAAGCCAATACTTCCAGAAAATCGGAGCAAGACTTATCCACCATACTCATTGAGCCTTTATCCTCCCATCTGCTTCCGTTTTTTTTGGGGAAATAACAATAGATATAGCTAGATACAGCTACACAGTTATACAGGTCTACAGAAGCTGGTTTGTTACTTCTCATATTTCACATACGTTTTGTAGAACTCCGTAGGAAAAAATTCGCTTTTTTTTTATAAAATCCTGCTAGTTTTTCATTATTCAAAAAAAATTATTCAGTATATTGTGTATATGCTGTTAAAACATAGTATTATATAGCGTTTCTTTAAAGATAGTTTGTTTATACTACGTCTCTCATACTATTTATGGATTAAATAATTTAAATAATTAAGGAAGCAACCGAAGACAATAACAGTAATATACTGACAAGTCCATTACGCATAAAGTAAGTCTGGGTCACTTTACTTAAATCTCCCGGACTGACAACAGAATGCTGATAAATCAACACGGCGGTAACCAGAACAACTCCGGCGTAATAGACATAGTGAAGCCGGGCCATAATTCCTACAAGCAGAAAACCCATAATACTTAAGCCGTGCATCAGCCGGGAAAATATAAGCGCCCCATTTATGCCAAACCGTACCGGTATCGAATGCAAATTTTGGGATTTATCAAAATTCACATCCTGACATGCGTAAATAACATCAAACCCTGCTATCCAGACTCCTACCGCCAATCCTAACATAACCGCTGTCACAGTAATATCTCCTCTAACGGCAACCCAGGCGCCAACCGGAGCCGCCGCCAGCGCAAGACCCAATACCAAGTGGCAAGTCGAGGAAAAGCGTTTCATGTAAGGATAGACCACCAATGGGATCAGCGCCAGCGGCCATAATCGCAAACATAAGGGATGCAGGTTAGCGGCAGCGATTAGAAAAAGCAGCAGACTGGCAATGATAAACCCTATAGCTTCCCGCGGTTTAACCGCCCCGGTAACCATGGGGCGATGGGTAAACCGGGGATGTACCTTATCATATTTCAAATCAATGAAGTTATTAAGAGCTAATGCCGCACTCCGGGCGCCAATCATGGCTAAGGTTATCCAAAACGCATCATGAGCGCTGGGTATGCCTTTTGCAGCCAAAAAAGCTCCCATATAAGCAAAAGGCAAAGCAAATACCGAGTGCGACAAGGCTATATTTTCCACATGCGCTTTAATTTTATTCAAGGCCCAGTTCCTTCCATTTGGCGTTCACAATTTTCCGGATATCCTCAGACATGGAAATTTCTTCCGGCCATTCTCTTGCATGCCCTTCTGCCGGCCAAGTCTTAGTCGCATCAATGCCTACCTTTGTGCCCCAATTGGGCGAAGGCGAGGAATGATCCAAAACGTCCAACGGCCCGTCCACCATTACAATATCACGCCGCGCGTCAATATTGTTGAACACCCGCCACCAGACCTCGTCCATATCCTGCACGTTTACATGAGCATCCACAATAATAATCATCTTGGTAAACATCATTTGGCCCATACCCCAGAGGGCGTGCATAACTTTTTTTGCCTGCTGGGGATAAGATTTTTTGATTGAAACAACCGCACAATTGTGAAAGACCCCTGCCAGCGGCAAATTTATGTCCACTATTTCCGGTAAATGCATTTGCAATACAGGCAAAAAAATCCGCTCGGTGGCTTTGGCCAGGTAGCAGTCTTCCATCGGTGGTTTGCCCACGATGGTAGCCGGATAAATAGGATTTTTACGATGGGTAATACAAGTTATGTGAAATACCGGGTACTTGTCAGCCAAAGAATAATAGCCGGTATGGTCGCCGAAAGGTCCCTCCACCCTGAATTCACTCATATCCACATAGCCTTCAAGAATGATTTCGGCAGTTGCCGGCACCTCAATATCTACCGTTTCGCCCTTAACCATCTCTACCGATTTTTTCCGCAAGAAACCGGCGAAAATCATTTCGTCAATATCCCTGGGCAACGGTGCTGTTGCGGCATACGTAACGGCCGGATCGCCGCCGATGGCTACGGCTGCCTCTATGCGCTCATGGCCTAATTCACGATATGCCCGGTAGTTTTCCGCCCCGTTCTTGTGGATATGCCAATGCATGCCTGTTGTCTGTTCATCAAATACTTGCAGGCGATACATACCGACATTCCGTTTACCGTTGTGGGGATTTTTGGTGAAAACCAAAGGTAAGGTAATGAATCTTCCCGCATCTTTCGGCCAGCACTTTAAGATAGGAAATTTATTCAAAGAGGGTTTATCCTTGATAATTACCTCTTTACAGGGTGCACTTTTTATGTATTTCGGAAAATTAATAGCACGCTTCGCGGTAGGAATCAATTTTACCAAATCCAGTTTATTCTGCAGTGATATATATGGCAGTTTCAATATTTCTCTGATTTCCCGGGCAATATCGTCAACCCTCTCCACTCCCAGCGCCAGAGCCATTCTCTCCATGCTGCCGAAGGCATTCATCAGTACGGGAATATCAAAACCTTTGACATTCTCAAAAAGAAGAGCGACATTTTTGTCTCCCTTCATTTTCGACACTCTGTCGGTTATTTCCGTTATCTCCAGTTCACAGTCCACGGATTGGCGAATACGTTTCAGCCATCCCCGCTCCTCCAGCGCACTGATAAATTCTCTCAGGTCGTAATAAGCCAAAATTTTCTTCTCCTTCCATTTTTCATCAACTTCCCGAGTACAGCAAAAAGTCACCGGCAGATTGCACCGGTGAACTGCTAGCTATTTACGTAATATATATTTTACGACCAATAAACTGATTTCGTAGAGTAAAACCATTGGTATAGCTACCATTGTCTGGGAAAATACGTCAGGGGTGGGAGATATAAAAGCCCCGATTACAAACGACAGGACCAAAATCATTTTTCGTTTGGATTGCAAAAATACGGAATTAATAATACCTAGTTTCGCCAATACCAAGATAAACAAAGGAAGCTCAAAAATAAAACCAAAGGGAAGTAAAAAGGAAATAACAAAAGACAAATATTCTCCCAGGGAAAACAACGGCTGCAAACTTTCCGTGGCGAAACCCATAAAAAACTTGAGGCCGGCAGGCAAGACCAAATAGTAGGAAAAAGTTAAGCCAATAAAAAATAACAAGATTGATGCCGGTACTAAAACTATACCTGCCTTACGTTCATTATTGGTCATAGCAGGCACAATAAAAGCCCATAGCTGATACATAACGATGGGTAAAGCCAATAAAAGGCCGGCAAAAATGGAAACTTTCAAATAAGCAAAAAAAGCTTCTGCCGGATTCATGTAATACAATTTTCCCGCTGGAGCGGTAATAACTTGAACCAATTCCTTAGCAAAAAAATAGGATACAGTGCTTCCAACAGCAACCGCTGCAATCATAATGATCAACCGCCGTCTCAACTCTTGCAGGTGATCAATTAACGACATAGAGCCTACTGCTGCCTCAGTCTCTTGGGTTTCTTCCGTATATTGGTTGTCTAGCGCCGGATCATCGTCCATACTGTTTTTAGAATCCGCTTCTTTTTCATTTGTGGTTTCAAGCATTTAGACAGCCTCACTTTGTAGCCCGGAAGTTAATTCTTTTCTTCCGGGCGCTTCACTTCTTGTTTCTGTTCCTTCTCTTGGACTTTTACCGGCTCTTCCTTAGGGTTGGCTATTTCACTGGAGGCTTTACGAAACTCTTGTATCCCCTTGCCAATAGCCTTGCCAACCTCAGGCAGTTTGCCGGGACCAAATACAATTAACGCTATTACCAATATTAGAATTAATTCCGGTGCGCTGAAACTAAACATAATAAATCATTCCTTTCTGAAAAATATACTTTATTATTATACGTCTTTTATACTCTTCACTCTTCACTCTTCACTCTTTACTCTTCACTCTTCACTATCTTTCCCGCTCCATCAATTCTGCCGGAAACCAATATAATCGGCAATGGCCACCAAGGCTTCCCTGACTCCGGCGGGAATGTGAGGCGGCAAGACGCTCTTGGCTGTTTCCAGGTATCTTTGAACTTCTGAATAACAGTATTCAATCGCACCCGTTGCAAGAACAATATCCAGGCCCCGATTGACCTTATCATACGACATGTTTTCATCTTTGATTAAGACACGAAGCTCATCACGGTCAACGCTATGCCGGAGCGCAAAAATAATAGGCAATGTTACAATTCCTTGACGAAGGTCATTGCCGGCCGGCTTGCCCAGCTGTTCAGATGACGCAACAAAATCTAAAATATCGTCGGTTATCTGAAACGCCATACCAATAGAATAGCCGTATTCTTGAAAAGCAGCAATTTCGCTATTGGAAAGATTAGCTGACAAGGCTCCCAGCGTACAGCAGGCAGCAATAAAATCGGCGGTTTTCTGGGACACTCTCAGCCGATAGTCATCTTCGGTCCGGTCAGGATTATGGGATTCCTGGAGTTGAATGATCTCGCCTTCACACATGGAGCATATTACGTGTGTTAATATTGTCAATTTCCTAACATCCACAGTTGTGGCAACGACAGAGAAGGCTTTGGCCCATAAGTAATCGCCGGTTAATACAGAAGAGTGGTTGCCCCAGCGGGCATTAGCCGTTGGCTTTCCTCGTCGCAGGCTGGCATTGTCAATTACATCATCATGTACCAATGTAGCCATGTGTATGAGTTCCAGCGCTACCGCCATCGGAATAAGCTCATTTCTCTCACTGGGCCCACTATGGGCGCATAATAGATATAAGGCGGGCCGTAAGCGTTTACCTCCCGCCTTAACCAAATGCAACCCGATCTCATTAACCAAATCTACCGGCGACTGTATTACTAAAGACAATTCTTTTTCGACTGCTGCCAGGTCGGGTTCAACAATTTTCAACAAATTTTTAGGGAATTTGCTCACTACATTATCACCTACACCAAAGTCTGTCTCTATAATACACCATAACCCGGCGGCAGTCTAGAAATTTTGCTTGTTTTTTTCCACGCGAATTGCACAGTCAGGACATATCATTTGACAAATGCCGCAGACAATGCATTTATCCATGTCTGATTCAACCCGTGGCGTACCATACACACCAAGCTCTTCCGACCAAGAGATGCATTTAACAGGACATTTTTCCATACACAGTCCGCAGCCTTTACACAGACTGGGGAAAACAGCCCAGAAGCCTTTCTCGCTGTCATATTTTGCCGATTCCCAGTTAACTTTAGCCATTATTTCTCCTCCTTACATTACGCTCTTAACAAGTTGATAGCCGCGTTCCAAAGCTTGGTAATTCATATCACGAAGTTTCGGATTGGTTTCAAACTTGTCTCCCAGTCTAGTTTCGATAGCTTTTTTAATACTGTCAAGAGGCAGTAATTCAGTGGCCGCGATAACTGCACCAAGGATTATGATGTTGAATACCCGCGGCTGCAGCTCATTTTTGGCAATATCGTTAGCGGGAATAGCAATAACTTTGTTAATTGCCGGAATATCAGCAGGATCAACGCCCGCGCCGGGACGAGTGAAAGAAGCAGTCTTCGGCTCACCGGCAATTAAATCTTGTTGCAGGTCGGCATTGGGCTCACTGGCAGTCGGGGAAGGCGGAGTAACGTCAAAGTACTGAAGACCTACAATATTGTCTTTTACTTCCCCTTCGGTGATCAGAGAGTTATCGTAAATGTATATAGTATCTTTTCCGGCATACATTTTCGTACGTTTTACCGCCCGCGGACTTACCGGAATCAGAATATCGGCTTTTTGAAACTTGGGAGCACCAATCTGTCCGTCACTGACTTGCACAAAAGCAATAGACACGCCACCACGCTGTTCAACACCAAAGTTGGGGATATATAAGGCGTTCTTACCCTCTTCATTAGCAGCTTCCGCCAAAATCTCGGCAACGGCCTGAACGCCTTGGCCGCCTTCACCGGCTATAGCAATTTTAACCAGTTTTGCCACAGATTAGCCCTCCTTTGCTTGCGGTGTTCTGAGTTCGCCGACTTTGAAAAATTGAGTCATGTCCTTCTCAATAAATTCCCAAGTTTGTTTAGCGTTTGTACGCCAGTTGGTCGGGCAGGAGGACAAGCACTCGACAAAAGAGATCCCCTTGCCTTCGATTTGATTTTGAAGAGCTTTTTTAAGAAAGCCTTTCATTTGCCGCGGGTTGGCAATAGTACCGCGGGCTACATATGCGCCCTCAGGAGCAACAACTGCAACCATTTCCGGTCCTTTGGTGGGATAACCGGCTTGTTCCACATCGCGGCCATAAGGCGTAGTCTCGGTTTTCATACCAGGCAGAGTAGTGGGAGCCATTTGACCGCCGGTCATACCATAGTTACAGTTGTTGCAGAGAATAATGGTTATCTTTTCCCCACGGACAGCAGCGTTGAAAAGGTGCTGGGAGCCGATTGCATAGCCGCCGCCGTCACCCATGTAAGCAACACCGATAATGTCGGTATTGGCCCGCTTCATACCGGTGATTACCGGAGTTGTACGGCCATGGTGGGTTTGTACGGTGTCAACATTGAAAAAATCCCATGCCAACAACGAGCAACCGATGTCGCAGCCGAAAACCATTTTGTCTTTAAGACCCAATTCGTCAATAACCTCACCCAGGCATTTCAGAATAATACCATGTCCACAACCGGGACAAAATTTATGTGCTTTCGTTTCTTCATTCCAGCTTTTAGGCATGGCTGGCTGAAGAATATTATTTTCTTTCAATTCTTGCATATTGTTCCTCCATCCTGCTCTTACAGTTTGTTATATGCTGCGATAATTTCTTCGGTGGTGATACCAACACCCGGTCTGAGCAACGGTACAATTCCGATACTACTGCCATAGATTTCGGTTTGTACCAGCTTGAGCAGCTGACCGTACGCAGACTCAGCCAGCAACAAAATCTTTGCGCCTTTGCTAGCTTCCCGGAGTTGCTGACCCGGAAACGGGCGAACAGTGATCGGGCGAAAAAAGCCGACTTTTTTGCCTTGAGCCCGAAGCTGGTTGTAAGCGGTTAGGGCGGCACGGGAAACAATGCCGTGCGTAACAAGGATAACGTCGGCGTCTTCACAGCCTTGCGCATCCCACTCCACAGCCTTGGCAGCCATAGCTTCCCAATCGCGTTGGTTGGCCATAACAACTTCATAAAGTTCATCTTCGGTGTTATAAGTGTTGCGAATATGTTTAACAACCCGGCCGGGGTTGGCCGTATCACCTAAGATCGCTTCAGGTTTTACCAGTTTTATGCCTTTCTCTTCCGGATCATAAATTGTCAGCGGCTCACGCATTTTAGCCTGATAACCGTCACCCAGGATGAACACTGGAAAATGATAAGTCCATGCTGCATTAAAAGCTTTAATCGTATAATCAAACAGTTCTTGGTGAGTAGCGGTGGAGTATACGATACGATGACCTTCACCGTTGCCGCCAAAGGTTGTAAGAGTAGTTTCCTGCTGCGCGTAAATAACAGTTGCAGTAGAGGGGCCGCCACGCTGCTGGATAATGTAAACAATAGGCAGACGCATCATTTCGGCCATGCCTGCCGATTCCTGCATTAATACATTACCAGGACCGGCGGTAGCAGTAAAAGCTTTTCTACCGGAAATAACGCCGCCAAGGGTAGTAAAACCGGCGGAGATCTCATCCTCCGTTTGCAGGAACCGTTTGCCGTACTTAGGCGCAAGCCGTGTCCAATAGTGCATAATTTCATTTTGCGGTGTGATTGGATAGCCGTACATAATGTCTGCTTTAGCGGCAATAGCAGCCCATGCACACACCTCATTACCTGTCATAAATACTCTTTGTTCACCTTGTAGTGAAACCTCGGCCATAAGAGCACCTCCCGATGATAGTCGCCTTTAGTACCACTATATATACTCCGTGTGAGCGCCTTGACATATTGACATATGGTTTAGTCTTTACAAAAAATTATATTTTATTTGTTTACACAATCTGCTGCCAATCTGCTGCCAACCTTCTAACTATCGGCGTATTCCGGGAAATATCTCATACTGGCTTTTTTCCACTCATGAGTACTATAAAGCATGATGTACTGATTGAGACCCGCCAGTTCTGCAAGTGTTCCGGCAATATTGTGACAATCGTCCCGGGTACGGGCATGAATCATAGTATATAAATTATACGGCCAATCCGGACAGGTCACGCGGGCATAGCAATGGGTTACCGCAGGATTATCAACCATAATCCTGCTAATCTCATCAATCCTATTTTCCGGCACAAGCCAGGCACATAAAGCATTGGCATTATATCCCACTTCCCTATGGCGCAGTACTGCACCCAGCTTACGCATTTGACCGCCTTGACGAAAGTTATTTAACCGTAGCAAAAGTTCTTCTTCCGTAATGCCTATTTTTTTGGCTAACTGCTGATACGGTTCTGCGATTAGAGGAAAATCCTCTTGCATTGCCGCAATAATTCTTTTATCTAATTCGTCTAAATGCATACGCCACCGCCTTATAATTGAAACTCAACACTGACTTTATACTTTTTTATCGCCGGCAAACTCAATAATTTACTTACTCCGGGCATAGCTCTAATTTCATCTAATATCTTTTCTTGTTGATTTTGATCGGCAGTCAACAAGGTAAACCACAGATTATACTCGCCTTCCCGTTCATAATTATGAGTAATGCCGGGATATCGGTTAATCGCCGCGGCTATTGCGGGAATACATTCCGGCGGAGCTTTAAGCGCAGCCAATGTGCTGACATAGCCTAGTCGGGCCGAATCAAAAAACGGCCCAATTCGCCGGATGTAACCGTGCGACTTAAGCCAGGCAAGACGTTCCAGCACAGTAGTTTCATCAGTTCCCAACTCTTTTGCAACTTCAGCGAACGGCCGGCTGGTAAGCGGCAAATTCGTCTGAATGTAATTTAGCAAATGTTTATCAAAATCCGTAAGCATACGCATGTTATTCCTCCGTTAGTAATTAAGTTGTATTACTAAGCTTATCAAATGCCCGAACTATCCTAAAAAACTAAACGTTATAAGGCAAAGGAACCGCAGAGACGCAGAGAACACAGAGGGACACAGAGAATGGATAACCAAGAACGTTGAAAAAACATAAATAATTATTCCCTCTGTGTTTCTCTGCGCCCTCTGCGCCTCTGCGGTAAACGTTCTCCATTTTCATTCCTTGTGGTGTCCAATATATGGCGAACAGCTAAACTAAGGAATGGGACAGCTTCCTTGCCGTCCCATCAGCATAATTTTGATTATTATTTTAACAGAATATTTCTAATAACGTCAAGAATTTCCGCCCGTCCTTGCCCGTTTTCCGCGGAGAAAGCAATAATTGGATTAGCTGCAGCAGTTAGTTTAATTTCTTTGCGAATGATTTCAAGGTGGGACTTTATCCGGCCTTTAGCTATCTTGTCAGCCTTGGTGGCGACTACTTGAACAGGTAAATTATGAGTGGTAAGCCATTCATAAACCTTGACATCACTTGCCATAGGCGGATGCCGAATATCAATCAATTGGCACACCAAAACCAGCCGCGTAGATTTAAGCCAATATTCCTGAATAAACTTGGACCATTCCTGCCTGGCGGACCTGCCGGTACGGGCGTAGCCGTAGCCCGGCAAATCAACTAAAAAGAAATCGTGCCTGAAATCTCCAGTTTTTGCCGACAGTCGATAAAAATTAAGGGTCTGTGTCTTTCCAGGAGTAGAGCTGATGCGGGCTAATCCATGCCTGCGGCATAAAGAATTGATGAGAGAGGATTTGCCCACATTAGAGCGGCCGATAAATGCTATTTCGGTTAACTCTCCCTCCGGATACTGGTCAAACTTTACAGCGGATGCAACGTACTGAGCATCTACTATATTAAATGACTCCGTATCATTATCATTCATCCTTCGCTCACCAATGCTGCTTTTAGAACCTCATCCATGTGCTCAACCCAAATAAATTCAACGCTACGCTTAACATTGGCGGGTATTTCATCCAGATCCCGCTTGTTTTCCTTAGGCAACATAACTTTTTTTATACCGACACGGTGAGCAGCCAATACTTTTTCTTTGATACCGCCAACAGGCAATACCCGGCCACGTAATGTAATTTCCCCGGTCATGGCCAGGTCACTTCTTACAGGCTTGCCTGTAAGAGCAGAAGCAATCGCCGTGGCCATAGTAATGCCGGCGGACGGACCATCTTTCGGAATAGCACCCTCCGGCAGATGGATATGGATATCCATTTTTTCATAAAATTCTTCGTCAATACCCAGTTCTGCTGAGCGGGAGCGGATGTAGCTAAACCCGGCTTGAGCCGACTCCTGCATGACTTCACCCAATTGCCCGGTTAAAGTCAATTTCCCCTTACCTTTCATGGTGGATATTTCCACAGCCAAAACATCTCCTCCCACCTCTGTCCAGGCCAACCCGGTAGCGACGCCGATCTGATCGGTTCTCTCGGCTTGAGTATGACGGAATTTGGGCGCGCCTAAGAAGGTGTGAAGGTTTTGAGCGGTTATTTTGATACTGGTGCCTTTCCCTTGCACAATACGTCTGGCAACTTTACGGCACAAATTGGCAATATTGCGTTCAAGGTTACGTACACCGGCTTCCCGGGTGTAATCACGGATTACTTTTTGAATGGTACCTTCGGAAAAAATAATCTGTTCATTGGTTAATCCGTGGTCGGCAGTCTGCTTGGGAACCAGATAACGTTTCGCAATTTCAATTTTTTCTTCCTCCGTATAGCCGGCTATCGTAATTAATTCCATCCTGTCGAGGAGAGGCCGGGGTATATTATGCATAATATTGGCGGTGACTACCCAGAGTACCCGTGATAAATCAAATGGCAATTCAACATAATGATCACTGAAACTATTGTTCTGCTCGGGATCTAACACTTCTAACAAAGCGGCGGAAGGATCGCCGCGAAAATCAGCACTCATTTTGTCAATTTCATCTAACAGAAAAACCGGATTTTTGGTGCCGACTGTGCGCATTCCCTGAATAATACGACCAGGCAGCGCTCCCACATAGGTGCGGCGATGCCCGCGAATTTCCGCTTCGTCTCGCACCCCTCCCAATGAGACACGGACAAATTTTCTTTCCATTGATCTGGCTATGGAACGGGCTAAAGATGTCTTACCAACCCCCGGTGGTCCTACGAGACAGAGAATGGGGCCTTTCATCTTCTCAGTAAGTTTTCTTATTGAGAGATATTCTAAGATACGCTCCTTGACTTTTTCCAAACCATAATGATCTTCCTCAAGTATCTCCTCAGCTAAATTGATATCCAATCTATCATTGGTTTCGGTAGTCCAGGGCAAAGACAGCAACCAGTCAAGGTAAGTGCGAATAACACCGCTTTCAGCAACCATTGGCGGCATTTTTTCGAGACGATCAATTTCTTTGCTGATTTTTTCCGCCACTTCTTTAGGAAGCTTTTGTTCTTCCAAACGTTGACGGTACTCTTCCACTTCCGTTGAGCGATCGTCTTTTTCGCCTAATTCCTTTTGAATGGCTTTAAGCTGTTCCCGCAAATAATATTCCTTTTGGGTCTTCTCCATTTGCTTGCGAACACGAACATGAATCTTTTTCTCAAGTTCCAGAATTTCCATTTCCCGTCCGAGTATTTCGCATAATTTTTCCAGCCGTTCATTGGCGCTGACAGCGTCCAGGAGTGCTTGCTTATCTTCTATTTTAAGAGACAGGTGGCTCGCAATCAGATCGGAAAGTCTGCCCGGTTCCTCCACTACTACAACCGATACAAGAGTTTCCGGCGGTATTTTTTTACTAAGCTTCACCCATTGTTCAAATTGGTTAATAACCGTACGGGTTAATGCTTCAATTTCAGGCGTCTTGGTTTCAACTTCAGTAAATTCTTGTATTGCTACCTGATAAAAAGGCTCAAAGCTGACAAATTCCTCTATTTCAGCCCGGTGTAATCCTTCAACAAGAACGCGAATTGTGCCACCAGGCAATTTTAACAGTTGCTTAATCTCGGCAACTGTACCAATTGAAAAGATATCCTCCGGCTCAGGCGTATCATTCTGAGCGTCTTTCTGAGTTGCCAGCATAATGAGCCGGTCTTGTACCATTGCTTCTTCCAATGCACTTATAGATTTTTCCCGCCCCACATCAAGATGGATAATCATATATGGAAAAACCAGAATACCGCGTAATGGCAGCAGTGGAATAGTGCGTTTAGCCATTCATATTCCTCCTTCGAATCTTGAATCTGTGCAATGACCTGGTAATTTAGTTGTAATTTCAGTTGTATTTTCGGTACCACATATACTAAATATTCTTAGCCAACCAATAAAAATCCTTTCACGTAAATCATAAAATGTATGCGTACATGTAAACAGCCGGGAATTGAATTATCCCGGCTTAGCTTCCATGCTGGCTAATCCCGCTGCCGCTAGTACCTTGGGTACTGCCGGAGCGGAATCAAAATGAACCGTTTCCTTATAGAAGGACATTGCGTATTTTAATACCTCGTCAATTGTCTCTACAGCTATTACGTCAATATCCATACTGCCAAAATATTCCTGCCAGTTTTCTTTGGGTATCAATACCCGACGAGCTCCAGCCTGTTTCGCGGCGACTACTTTAGCGCTCACACCGCCAACCGGCTTTACTAATCCCCGTATGGATATTTCTCCGGTCATAGCAATTGTGTTGTCGATTGGGGTATTATTAATTGCAGAATAAATGGCTGCAGCCACTGTAATGCCGGCCGAAGGTCCGTCTATGGGAACACTGCCGGGAAAGTTAACATGAATGTCATATTTATGACAGTCAATATTGTACTTGTTTGCAAGTACAGTAAGTACATTGTCAAGGGAGCCTTTAGCCATACTTTTTCGCCTCATGGTTTTTCCCGGTGAGCCAAATTCTTCTTCATCAATAACGCCGGTAACAATTAGTTTTCCTGTTCCCAATTCATTTGGCACAACGGATACCTCAATCTCTAGCAGCAGCCCTATGTTGGCTCCGTAAACCGCCAAGCCGTTGGCAACCCCCACTTGCGGTTTGCCGGCAATCTTCTTTTCCGGCCGTGGATTGTATTGTCCGAAATTAATAACCCATTCTACATCAGCCCGGTTGATCCGTTGCTCATAATTCCCGCTGCTTTGAACTATACCGGCGGCAATCTGAATTATATTTACTGCTTCCCGCCCGTTCGTTGCGTATCTGGTAATCACTTCCAAAGCATCTTCATCCAGTACATAGTTTATTTTCCGGGCTGCTCCCCGGGCAATCTGGGTGATTTCATCAGGCAACAACGGCCGGAAAAATATTTCTACACACCTTGAGCGAATGGCAGGAGGTATATCGTGGGGCATCCGGGTAGTAGCGCCGATGAGCCGAAAGTCTGCCGGCAATCCGTTTTGAAAAATATCGTGAATATGCTGCGGAATATTGGAATCCTCACTATTGTAGTAAGAACTTTCCAGAAATACTTTCCGGTCTTCCAGCACCTTTAATAGTTTATTCATTTGTATGTGATGGAGTTCACCGATTTCATCTATGAAAAGTATACCACCATGAGCTTTAGTCACTGCCCCGGGTTTAGGCTGAGGAATTCCGGCCATCCCCAGTTGACCCGCACCTTGATAAATGGGATCATGCACTGTTCCGATTAAAGGATCCGCAATGCCACGCTCATCAAATCGCGCCGTGGTAGCATCCAGTTCAATAAACTTAGCTGCCATCTTAAACGGAGAAAAAAAATTATGCTTAGCCTCATTCAAAACCAGCCGGGCTGCCGCAGTTTTTCCCACCCCTGGCGGACCATAAATCAGCACATGTTGAGGATTCGACCCGCATAAGGCCGCCCGCAGGGCTTTAAGTCCCTCCTCCTGGCCCACAATTTCTGTAAAATCAGCAGGTCTGGTTTTTTCCGCCAATGGCTCGCTTAAGGAAATCTCCCGCATTTTGTGGAGCTTATCCATTTCTTTTTTGGATTCTCGTTCCACCGCCACCCGGTTTCCTTGCTGCGACCTTAAGAGGTTCCAAAAGTACAGTCCGATAACGATCGCGAAGAATAACTGGATAAAACTAATGATATTGACGGCATAATCCAAAATTCTTTTACCTCCTTCCCCCGACAACTTAAAAAGTGTCTTATCATAGCTCTAGTATTGGCAAACGAAACGTTTTTATCCTGGGAAAAAGCTGAAAAAAAAGGGAGCCGGCCGGCTCCTCTCTACTATCTATTATCTATTATCTATGCTGATTCTTCTTTTTTCTTATTTTTTCTTTCAACTGCAACCAGCATGGGCTCTTCCTTATTGATTACCACTTCTCTGGTTACAACGCACTTCGCTATATCCGTACGGGAAGGCACTTCATACATGACATTACGCATAATGCCTTCAATGATGGCCCTAAGACCACGTGCCCCGGTATTGCGCTTCAATGCCTCTTGAGCAATCGCCCGTAGAGCTTCTTCCTTAAATTCAAGCTGCACGTTGTCGATCTCCAAGAATTTTTGATATTGCTTGACAAGCGCATTTTTAGGTTCAACTAAAATACGCACTAATGCCTCTTCGTCAAGAGCGTCAAGAGTCACAATCACAGGCAAACGACCGACAAACTCGGGAATAAGGCCGAACCTAAGAAGGTCCTCAGGCAAAATTTGTTTTAAAATCTCGCCAACCTGTTTCTTTTCCTTGCTCTTGATTTCAGCGCCGAAACCCATATTCTTTTTACCGGTACGGGCGCCGATAATTTTCTCAATACCGTCGAAAGCACCGCCGCAAATAAACAATATATTGGTAGTGTCAATCTGGATAAATTCCTGGTGCGGATGTTTACGCCCACCTTGTGGTGGAACGCTGGCAACCGTTCCTTCCAAGATTTTAAGAAGCGCCTGCTGTACACCTTCACCGGAAACATCCCGGGTAATAGAAGGGTTTTCTGATTTACGGGCGATTTTATCGATCTCATCGATGTATACAATACCTTTTTCAGCTTTTTCCACGTCATAGTCTGCCGCCTGAATCAGTTTAAGCAGTATATTTTCCACATCCTCGCCGACGTAACCGGCCTCAGTCAGTGATGTAGCATCGGCAACGGCAAAAGGAACATTTAAGATTTTTGCTAAAGTCTGAGCAAGAAGCGTTTTGCCGCTCCCGGTAGGGCCAAGCATAACAATATTGGACTTCTGCAATTCAACATCATCCATCTTGGCACCCAGATTTATCCGCTTGTAGTGGTTGTATACCGCTACAGCCAGCGTCTTTTTAGCTTCTTCCTGACCAATAACATATTGGTCTAGTATATCGTTTATTTCTTTCGGTTTTGGAACATCGCGCAGTTCTACTTCAATATCCTCGCTTAGTTCCTCTTCGATAATCTCATTGCACAACTCAATGCACTCATCACAGATATATACTCCCGGTCCCGCCACCAGTTTCTTTACCTGTTCCTGGAGCTTGCCGCAAAATGAGCACTTAAGTTGACCCCGGTCATCCCCAAATTTCAACATATTACCACCTCTCTATTTGGGAGTCTCCTTTTGTCTCTCACCACGTACGATAACTGAATCAATGAGACCGTAATCTTTTGCCTGTTCACTGGACATAAAGAAATCTCGCTCAGTATCTTGTTGGACACGGTCCAAAGGTTGGCCGGTATGATCAACAAGAATCCCATTCAAAATCTCACGCAACCTGAGAATTTCACGCGCCTGTATTTCAATATCAGTTGCTTGTCCCTGCGCCCCGCCAGCCGGTTGATGGATCATTACCCGCGAATGGGGAAGGGCAAAGCGTTTGCCCTTGGCGCCGGCGGCAAGAAGCAAAGCGCCCGCACTGGCGGCTAGTCCCATGCAAGTAGTGGTTACATCAGGCTTGACGTATTGCATGGTGTCATACATTGCTAAGGCAGCAGTTACTACTCCTCCCGGACTATTAATGTATACATGAATATCCTTTTCAGGATCTTCAGACTCCAAAAACAACAGTTGGGCAATAAACAGATTCGCCACATTGTCGTCAATAGGACCGCCAATAAATACAATACGGTCTTTTAATAACCGGGAATAAATGTCATAGGCGCGTTCACCGCGGCTGGACTGCTCTACTACTATTGGTACATAAGGCATTTGAAAATCACCTCGGATAAAATATTTCTTACTAAGCTACACTGTCGATGATCAGTTGAGCGGCTTTCTTGCGAAGTACAGACGCCTGCAGCGCTTGAAGCCGCCCGGTATCGCGAATTGCCTTGGCAACTTCTTCGGGAGTAGTCCGGTATGAATCAGCCATGGCTATAATTTCGCTGTTAAGTTCCTCCGTAGAGTAGGTAAGGTCTTCCGTTTTTACAATAGCTTCCAGAACCAAATCGGTCTTGACGTTGTACGCGGCAGCTTCACGATAGCTATTCCGAAGTCCTTCCATATCCATTTTAGTATATTCCATATATTTCTCGAGTTTCATGCCACGAGTTTGTAAATTAATATCTAAATCTTGAATCATATTGTCAATTTGATTCTCGGTCATGACCTCGGGTACTTCCAATTGGGCATTTTCCACTGCCATTTTGATGGCTGCCGCCCGAAACTCGCGATCAGCCTTTTGTTCTGCAGCCTGTTCTAGCTTATTCTTTATATCTGCTTTTAATTCCTCCAAGGTGTCAAATTGACTGACTTCTTTGGCAAATTCATCGTCAAGTTCAGGTAATTCTTTCCGTTTAATATCATGAATGTTGACGATAAACTTAGCCTCTTTACCCGCGAGATCAGCAACAAAATAATCTGCTGGAAAAGTTACAATCACTTCACGTTCTTCCCCGACTTTGGCGCCAACCATTTGATCTTCAAAACCCGGGATAAAACTGCCGGATCCGATCTCAAGCGGGTAGCTTTTGCCTTCTCCCCCCTCAAAAGGTACTCCATCAACGTACCCTTTGAAGTCAATAATAGCCAAGTCGCCTTGCGTAAGCTCGGCGTCTTCCACCACTACCATTTTCGAGTGCCGCAAACGAAGTTTTTCTAATTCGCTGGCGATGTCAGACTCATTGATCTCGACAACAGTTTTAGCTACGCTAAGACCTTTATATTCACCTAAAGTTACAGTTGGCTTTTTAACAACTGTAGCTTTAAAAATAAGTGGCTGATTCTCTTCCAAAGTGACAACTTCAATTTCCGGACGGCTAACCGGGTCAATATCCTGTTCCTGCAGGGCTTTGGCATATGCTTCAGGCGCCAGGATTTCAAAAGTCTCATCCAATATTGCTTCTTTTCCCAGATGCATTTCAAGTATTTTGCGCGGAGCTTTTCCTTTACGGAAGCCTGGTATGTTCACCTGATTAGCAAGTTTTTGATAAGCCTTCTCCATAGCTTTCGCAACTTCAGTTTGCGGGATCTCTAAATTGAGCACGGTTTTATGATTGTCAATTTTTTCCGCAGTTACCTTCATTTATACTGTATCCTCCTTATGAAATTAGGTGCGACATCGGCCAGGTCAACCAAGAGCCAATACATAGCAGTATACCCATTATTGTCATATTTCATTGGTCCTTTTAAAAACGTCCCGTATATTTCTCTAATACGTTCACCACGAAGCCGCAGTATGTCATGCATCATATCATACCATAATTGTACACCAAAAACAAGATAACATGTAAAAAACCCAGCTATTCTGCTGGGTTTATATATTAATATGGAGCGGAAAACGAGATTCGAACTCGCGACCCTCGCCTTGGCAAGGCGATGCTCTACCACTGAGCTACTTCCGCATATCTTTTCACATTTAAATGCAATAAATGCAATATCCCGACAACGAATGTTATTATACACCTATGAATACATTTTGTCAATAAATTGCGAATATAAAACTATTCTATCGAACTTGGTAAGTTTAGCAATTAAATAGGAGTTGATTTACAAAATCGAAGGTTTTTTTTATGACACTTGATAACACTTCAGCATATTATGTACAAAGGCAGAAACTAAAAATTAACAGGGTTTCCTCTGCCTTATGAGGATATATCCCGGCTTGACATCAAGCCCTAGCAAAGGGGGATCCGCAATTGTACTACCGCCTGCAAGACCATTGTGCGCTGGTAAAAGGATATTCGCGGGGCGCGATATATGATTTCACATCAGGGAAGGTCTATTCCATAAACAAAGGAGCTGTTGAACTCTTAGATGCCTGCCAGGAAGCTCCTGTAGATGATCTGTTGGATACTAGCCTCTCTGAAAACAAACGTTTTCTGTCTTTTTTTGATAGCCTGACTTCCAAAGGATTGGGAGGCTATTTTACCGACCCACCCAATCGGATTAAACCGGCTGTTCCTGCCGCAGCGCCTAATAAGCTGGAATTTCTTTGGCTAGAGCTAACGTCTTCCTGCAATAACAAATGCTTGCATTGCTATTCATCCAGCGGCCCAACCATAAAGAACGACCTTGTTCCTCACGAGCGCTGGTTATCGCTAATTGCCGAGGCCCGGCAGGCAGGTGCTGATGCGATTCAATTCATTGGCGGTGAACCTCTTATGTACCCAGCCTGGAAAGAACTCGTCACGAAAGCGTACCAGGAAAAATACGATGTCATTGAGATTTTTAGCAATGCCACCCTAATTAACGACTCCTGTATTGAATTTTTCAAAAAACATAATGTCAGTATTGCAACCACAATTTATGCCAGTAAACCGGAAGTTCATGATATGGTAACTCAACACGCGGGCAGCTTCACTAAAACTTTGACGGCAATCCGCAAAATTATTGCCGCCGGTATTCCGCTTCGGCTCGCCTCAATCATTATGAAAGCAAATGAACATGAAGCAGAAAACATAATGCATCTTTATGAAGAATTGGGTCTGGAAGCTTCGCCTCCGGATGTGGTCCGTCCGACAGGGCGGGGGGATGATAAAGACCTGCTCCCCACTACTTTCAAAAAAAACCCTATTAAGCCACCATTTTATACCGATTTGGATACATTCCTGGCAGCACAGATCCGTCACGCTTGCCTGCATGGAAAAATAGCTGTTACTTCAAGCGGCGACGTTATTCCATGCATATTTGCAAGACAGCAGGTATGCGGCAATATACTTCATTCACCTTTAGCAGAAATACTTAACAGGCAATCACTAGCTGCCTGCTGGTGCACAACCAAAGACCACATAGAGAAATGCAAGGACTGTGAATATCGTTACGCCTGTCCTGACTGCCGCCCGCTGGCTCAGGGCATGGACCCTGAAAAACGCTGGTTGGCGCCTGCACAAGAATGCCTATATAATCCTTATGAAGGAAAATGGGAGGAGAAAGCATAATGGCTGACAACAGATTTAAAGCTCCAAAATGGGAAGATCCGGAAATGGATGAATGGGATTATGAAGAGGACGACGACATAGATTTTGAGGAAAGACAAATAGGCTGCCGCCCTTCATGGACCCCTTGCTCGCCTAATCGTCCTTGCTCGCCCCGCCAGTGCAACCCGAACCGCTGGTGTTCGCCCCGTCAATGCAACCCGAACCGCTGGTGCTCGCCCCGTCAGTGCAACCCAAACCGCTGGTGCTCGCCCCGTCAATGCAACCCGGACCGCTGGTGCTCGCCCCGTCAGTGCAGCCCGAACCAATGCTGGCCCCGTACAGGGCAGCGGCCGTGTTACCCCTTCTAAACTGAGAAAATTGACGCCCATTTTGCGGCGTCAATTTTATTTTTGGCCATAACAATATGCAACAAAAAATAAGCGTCTACCCGCCAGCCGGATAGACGTTTAAAAAGACTCCGGGATCAAAATCCCGCGAGCCTGGTAATTCTCATAATTGGTGCGGGAGAAGGGACTTGAACCCCCACGGTTTCCCGCCAGATCCTAAATCTGGTGCGTCTGCCATTCCGCCACTCCCGCATCGGGTATAACTGCTTGAGATATAATAGCACAGTATCATATCACTGTCAATCCAGAGGAAATAAATGGTGACCCACCCGCGACTCGAACGCGGGACACCCTGATTAAAAGTCAGGTGCTCTACCGACTGAGCTAGTGGGTCACAATGTCACAATGGCAGGGGCGGCTGGACTCGAACCAACGCATGACGGAGTCAAAGTCCGTTGCCTTACCGACTTGGCTACGCCCCTTTATAAAACTTGACAAAACTTGGGGTGACTAGAGGGATTCGAACCCTCGAATAACGGAGCCACAATCCGCCGTGTTGACCACTTCACCATAGCCACCATATCATCTCGCCGGCATTACCGCCTGACGACGAAATTTATTCTATCACACCCATATATTCATGTCAAGCCATTCGCATAAGTTTCTCAGGTGAGTATGACCACAGAAAAGCACCCAGTGCCCCCTCCTCTCCCGCGTAGCCTTCTCGTTAAAACCCCATCAGGTCCGCAGGGTCGTAATCAGCCGCTTGGGTTGTAAAAGCAGCCGGATGGCGTCCGCCGGCGACCGCACCACAATGTTGGCCGCCGCCAGCACGCCGGTGCTGGCGCCTTCAGGTCCCAGCACGCAGATTTTCAACCTGGCAATGAAAAACATTGGCTGATCGTTGACGCCGTTGCCAACCACCACGGTGTGCTCGCCTCCCCATTCCTGGACGCACCGGGCTTTTTCCGTCCCGTCCTGGTCTGCTGCTAACACAATCAACTCCACCCCCGGCACGGCCGCCAGTTCCTGGCGGGCCAAGCCGAAAGTATCCGCCGTAATCACCGCCACGTGGGTTTTGGCCGCCAGTTCGACCAGCAACTGCCGTACTTCATCGGCCATACGCCCGTCCTCGGCCAGCGTCCCGTTATAATCAAACACAACATGGCGGAATTCATACTGTCTGCCATTGGGCAACTGTACTGGAATCATTGTTTTCACTCTCCCTTTATTACCACTTGTTATTTTGCGGCAAAGGAATTTTGAAAGACGGCTTTATCGCCTAGTTCAGCCTCAATCTCCAGCAGGCGGTTGTATTTGGCAATCCGCTCGCTGCGGCAAGCCGAACCGGTCTTGATCTGACCGCCGCCCATGGCCACGGCAAAGTCGGCCAGGAAGGTATCCTCCGTCTCGCCGGAACGGTGGGAAATCACATAATTCCAGCCGGCCTGGCGACACAGCTTGATGGCCTCGATAGTCTCGGTCACCGTGCCGATCTGGTTGAGCTTAATAAGAACCGCATTAGTGGTCTTTTCCTCAATGCCGCGGGCAATAAATTTGGTATTGGTGACGAAAATATCGTCGCCCACAATCTGGAGATAATAGCCTAATGCGGCCGTATGTTCGCGAAATCCCTCCCAGTCGTTTTCCGCCAGGCCGTCTTCTAGGGAAACCAGGTAGTATTTGGGGGCCCAGGTTTTGTAGAGCGCCGTCATTTCGCTGCTGCTCTTTACACCTTGCCCCGACTTGGTCAAATGGTACTTTCCATTCTCATAAAACGAACTGGCGGCCGGGTCGAGAGCCAGGGCAATATCCACGCCCGGCACATAGCCCGCCGCCTGGATGGCTCCAATAATCAGCTCGCAGGCCTCCTCGTTGCTCTTTAAGTTAGGCGCAAAACCGCCTTCGTCGCCAACGCTGGTGGCATAGCCCTGCTTACCCAGGATTTTTTTTAAGGCATGGAAGGTTTCCACACCATACTGCAGTGCTTTGGCAAAAGTCGGCGCACCAATCGGCATAACCATAAACTCCTGAAAGTCCACACTATTGTCGGCATGCTTGCCGCCGTTTAAAATGTTCATCATCGGCACCGGCAGGCGCACTGCCGCCGCGCCGCCCAGGTACGCATACAGTGGCAGTCCCTGGTCGCTAGCCGCCGCCCGGGCCACCGCCATGGAAACGCCAAGAATGGCATTGGCCCCTAGATTAGCTTTGGTTGGTGTGCCGTCCAGGTCGATCAGCAACCGGTCAATCCCCTCCTGATCACCAGCATTTCGCCCGATGAGTTTAGGCGCAATGCGCTCTTTCACATTGGCCACCGCCTGCAAAACACCCTTGCCGCCGTAGCGGGCCTGGTCGCCGTCCCTAAGTTCCAGCGCCTCATTTTCGCCGGTGGACGCTCCTGACGGCACCGAAGCCGACGCCCGGACGCCGCTGGCCAGTTCCACGTTTACCCGAATGGTCGGGTTACCGCGCGAATCCAAAATTTCTAACGCATTTACATTGACGATCTCGCTGCTCATGATGAATTCCTCCTTTGCTTTCTTCCATCTAGTTTATGCACAAAGCTTATTGCCAACCAGCAACCGTGCCATTAAAAAACAGACTCCTACCACGTACGTGGTAGGAGTCATTACCGTTTGCACGGGGTTCAGGCGAACTCCATCGCCGCTATTTCGATATAGTTTTATTATACCAGCCTGCCGGATTCAACGTCAATAGAAACCTGCTGTGCAAAATACCGCCCAGGCCGGTCTGACACTAGTCTTTTACCCAGTAAGGGCTGACACTTCATATGAAAAACCGTGGCTTGCTCCCACTAAATTAAAGTTTCAGAAAATGCAGTTTCTGCCGCGTTGTTGTAAAACTGCTGTGAAACAAAAAAGAGCTTTACGAAAACCTCGTAAAACCCTTGAAATATCTATGGTGACCCCGGCGTGATTCGAACACGCGGCCTTTTGATTCGTAGTCAAACGCTCTATCCAGCTGAGCTACGGAGTCGCTTGTGAATTAACTACTTGCATATTATATTACTTACAACATGGATTGTCAACATATTGTCCATAAAAAATAATTACAGTTCTTGCCAAGGGAAATGGCAAGAATGGCTCCGGACTATAACCAGAAGCGTTATATCTCAACCGAATCACAAGCAGTAGCAGCGGCTATCGCCGCCCCAACTCCCGAACCATCTTTGGTAAGCCGAATTATTACTCTGTTTTCCGGCAAAACTTCGTCCAAAGCCCCACGCAGGTAGTCAGCATACCCAGGCATTTTTTCATACAAGGAACCATCAATAGCGACTGTATGCGCTTTATCCAAATCCGGGTCAAGATATCCGATTACTCCGGCCAAAATAGAAGCAACCAGTCTGGCCGACCGGATAACTATTAGTTTAGTCACATCCTGAATAAACTTCAAATCGGCAATATTAAGTTCCCCAAGCCCGAGTTGTTCTTCAGCCACTTTCGCAATATGTCTAAGTTCGTCGGTAAAATCTGCAACAATAGCGGCCACGTCACCGCCTTGCAGCGTATAAGACAGAGCGTCACCGCCCAAGTAATCCTTCACCGTCAAGCGGACAATTTCACCCAGATAATGGCCGCTTACCATTTTTTCCAGATGCTGAGTACCAGGCCGCTCACTCTCTCCGTCCAGTATCAGATCATATTCATTCCGCGGCACACCGGCAAAATTTCCCGATTCAATATTGACGATCATGGGTCTACCGGTTAGGGGATGGGCCGGCTCCAGATAACAGGTATTATGCCCTGTTCCGCATATACACCCCACATCAGCGCCCCTGTCAGTATAAGCCGCGGTTAGCAGTGTGCCTACTGTATCGTTGATGATGGCTACAGGCCGCACATGCTCGACTTTTTGGCGTTTAAGAGCCTGTTCAAGCAGGTCGCCCACATCTTTACCCTCTACGCCGGTTGTTCTTATTTCCTTACTCCAGCTAATCAGTACAGCGTGGTTCGCTCCATGCTGGGCGCAAGGATAAGAGAAGGTAAATCCAAGCGGATAAACGCCGTTATTTGTTTCAGCCGCTATTTCACCAATTTGTCCGGCAATAAAGTCAAACAAATCTTCGGCACTTGTTTCCACAGAAGTATAATCGTAGCCGGCAGCAGCATCTTTCAGCGGAAATCCTCTTCTGTCAGCAATTTTAAATCCGCCCTGTCCGGCAATGCATACCTTAAGTACCCGTACGTTAGTACCGCCAAAGTCAATGGCAATAAATACGCCTTTTTCCGTGCCGTCAGGATTGGCCAGATAAGAGGGCAACATCTTTAAACAACTCGGCTTGTCGCTCAATCCATCAATCATTGATCGTTGCAAATCAGACGCGATAGAATGCAACATACTTGTAGTGAGTGTAAATTTAGGCGTAATGGTCTGTAAAGCATCAGACAAAGCTTTCATTGAATCCAACTCCCTCCAACCTAAGGCAAGTTAAACTCTTATCATCTTATCACCTTTTCCATAATATCTATATAATAATTTAATAATTTTGCATTAAAACACAAATTAATAAAAGATTAAGGATTACTGAATGCGGCTACCCAGATCTTCAAGCAGGATGAACGTAAGAATTGTGCTGACGCTCCTTAACAAGCTTATGATATTGATCAATGACCCTATCAAGTTTCTGGCTTGCAGCGATTACCTCCGGATTGGAGAATCCCTTCTGTTCCACCAGCCGATGAAGCTTCTCCCTAAGAGTTTCAATTTCTTCGACCCTATTGATAATTTCAGACACTTTGTCTTTATCAACCCTTTCTGCTGGAAATGGCGCATTCAGTTACCTTGTAACATTATAAACCATTATTGTTGTTTATTGGAAGTATAAAATGTTTCTTTGATCGATATTTTTTATTTATATGTAAATAATGCTTATTTATTGTTATTATACTTTCTGTTAGACCAAGAAAAACTGAAGACTCCTTTCAGATTGTCTCCAGTTTCGCGTTTTTCTTAATAAATTAATCCCTTAAAAATTTAGGGTTGCAAAATAATCGTCAATTGTTTCGGCGCGACGAATTAATTCTACAGTGTCATCAGGCTTAAGAAGAAGTTCGGCGGAACGCAGCTTACCATTATAATTAAATCCCATGGCGTGACCATGCGCGCCAGTGTCATGAATAACAAGAACATCACCGATATCAATCATGGGTAATTTGCGGTTAATGGCAAACTTATCGTTATTCTCACAAAGTGAGCCGGTTACGTCATAAATATAGCCAAGGGGCCAATTTTCCTTACCGACAACCGTAATGTGGTGATACGCTCCATAGAGCGCCGGGCGCATGAGATTGGCCATACAAGCATCCAGTCCAATATAGTTTTTGTAGATTTCCTTTTTATGCAACACTGTGGCCACTAAATAGCCATATGGACCAGTAATTACACGACCGCACTCCATGGCGATTTTAAGAGGATCCAGTCCATTGGCTACAATCTTGGTCTCATATGCTGTTTGAATACCTTTGCTCAAATAATTGATATCTACCGGCTCTTCTTCCGGACGGTAGGCGATTCCGATGCCACCGCCAAAATTGACAAATTCCACTTTAATATCCAAAGTTCTATGAATCTCAATCACCAAATCAAACATCATATTGGCTGTTTCAATGAAATAATCTGGATCAAGTTCATTGGAAATAATCATGGTGTGAAGTCCAAAACGTTTTACCCCGCGGGCACTCATCAGGCGATAAGCATCTAACAGCTGCTTTCTGGTAAGACCGTATTTCGACTCTTCCGGATTACCGATAATAGCATTACCACCCTCCCTTAAAGGTCCGGGATTGTAACGGAAGCAGACCATTTCGGGAATGCCTGCGTATTTGTCCAGATAATCAATGTGACTGAAATCATCCAGATTGATAGTGGCTCCTAGCTCTCGCGCCTTTTGAAACTCAATCGCGGGAGTATCATTAGACGTGAGCATGATTTCATCACCAGACATGCCTACTTTTTCTGCTAATATCAATTCAGGCAAGGAACTGCAGTCGGCACCCAGTCCTTCTTCCCGCAGAATTTTCAGTAAATGCGGGTTGGGATTGGCTTTCACCGCAAAGTATTCCTTAAACGCAGGGGCCCATGAAAATGCTCTGATCAGCTTCCGGGTGTTTTCCCTAAGCGCCTTTTCATCATAAATATGAAATGGTGTAGGATATTTCTTTATAATCTCGTTTAATAGTTCTTTCGTAAATGGTAATCTTTTCTCAACCATGCTGTTTCGCCTGCCTTTTATATATTTAAGTATACTTTCCAAATAAAAATTAGAAATCGTCAGATGCTAGGCGCGATGAGGACCGGAACGGAGGCGTACTGGGTGGTACGTTGGAGTGAGGACCGCAGGAGCAACGACGCAGATGGCGGTTTCTAAGCAGTTCCCTACTTAAAGTGAATAGTATAAATAATAAAGCGATTTGCGCTATTGTATCCCGCAAACCGCTCACAAGCAAAGTAAAAAATGCCAGTTGACATGTTATGCACGATAGCGCTCCACTCCGGCACCCCGGAATGACAGTCTTGTGCTTATTCAGCACAAACCCAGCAAAAGCTCCCGGCCGGAACTTTCACTTCGGCGGTCATCCCTTTCCGCGCACTCATAGCCTGCCGCGCTTCCTCGCGTACTCTTGATCTGCCGCACCTCTATCCAGTAAATAACTATTGAATTGTGTCTATAATAACAGGACGCCCCGAAAGTGTCAATAGTAAATGAGCAAGTATAAAAAAAGGATATTCTTACATTATGTGGAATTTATTAAAAGGCTACACACATTGCGCAGGAGGCGATATAGATATAATGGAAAAACAAGAAGTTGAATTAGTTCATTTTGTATGTGAAAAATGCGGTCGCATGCTGGTATGGACGCTGCCTAGCGCCCAAGTACTTTGTCAGCAATGCGGACAATGGGTTCGACAACAGCAAAGAAATCCCCCTCCTCAAGGTATAAGAAAAGATTTAGCTTATGCCAATTCTTTAAAAACGTAAGCTAAACCTGTTCCCGGTTAGTGCCGCACAGCTGACGGTGGTCTGCCGCGTTTGCGCAACCGGGCAGACTGCGCGGATTCCTCTACATATTGTACCTCTGCCCGGGAAAGACCGTAGAGATCATAAATCAAATAATTCATTGAGCTAGAGAGTAATTCAAAGCTTGGGGACGATTGGAAATACCGTCCCGCGGATCCTTCCAATGATAAGGTCATGCTCTCCAGCTCTTTTTTTATTAACGGGTTTAAGACAATTGGTAGCTTTTCCAACGTTTCAATATCTGTTTGCGCCAGGGAGCGCCCTTTTTCCAGACTAATAGTCTGATAGTAGTAATTCATTAGCCGGGAATTTAACAGGCATACAATATATTCCAGACTGGTTAAACCCCCTGATAGGCTAATAGAATGCAGATTATTAAGATGATAATAACCGTTTCGGTCGATTGCGGCAATCAGGCTGTCACCAGTCTGTCGCAGCAAAATTTTAGGATTTTCGATAATGGCCTTATCCCAGCCTCCTTTATTCAATTTGTCCGGATTGACATCCAACCAATCACCCCGGTATTCAATTAAAAAAGGGATGACTTGCGCCGATGAGGTCAATCCCCGCTTCCAAGTTGGGCCGTGGGGCTGCTGACTTTTTATCTCTTGCTGGGAAGTCAGGGAACGCATACCTGTTTTAATTCTGGCCAAGTCCCCTAGCTTGTTGCCGGCCTGATCCATTTTTTCCACTATGGTCTTATCCATTTTATTAAAAAACATGCGAAAGCGGTAATAGGACTGGGTATGAAAGTATGTTTGACTATACCGGAAGGCTGTAATTTGTCCATTTTCCTGCATTTTGGCAACTTTAACTTCATGGGTCTCTTTCTGTTCCGGCTTATGAATTTTGGTCAGGATACTTATAGTAGGAATACCAATAGTGGCTCCGGCAAATACAGGCTGACTCAGCAGTAAAATTTCCTCTATCAGACAATTATCTAAAATATAACGCCGAATCTTGGAGAAATACCGTCCCAAAAGATAACTGTCGGGGGTAATAAATCCCAACCGGCCGCCGGAAGTCAATACTTCTAGCGCCCGCTGGATAAACAAGGCGTAATAACTAATTTTATACTCGGCGGAATGCTGATAATTCGCCCTGATGTAGGCGGTATAGCCCGCGTTAAGGACGCCGGTCCGGTTAAGCCCGAAACTGACATAGGGAGGATTTCCTACCACATAGTCGTATCGCTGACTCCAAAACCGGCGTTTCTTTTCAACATTATTTTCTCTGTTATTCCCGCTGTCTTCCCTTCCGTTTTCCCATCGTAACAAGCTGTCACAGGCAATGATATTTAAGTTTGCCGGTGGCGATGAGCCTTTTAACAGGAAATTAACAGCGGCAATTTCGGCGGCAAAACCATCTATGTCCGCACCGTACAGGCAATGCCGCAATATATGATAATGGAGGTTTGTCTCGTTCCAGTAGGAAAGGCCTTTCATCTTTATTAATTTTTGCCCGTTACCGTATTCCACTTCATACTCTTGATCCGCATAGGCTGCCTGAAGAGCCGGCAGAGCGGCGGCGAACTTTTTCTTTAATAAATCATAAGCACTCAGCAAGAAGTTGCCGGTACCGCAGGCAGGGTCGAGCACCCGGACAAAAGGATTGGCAACCACATCAGCCGCGGACAACGTATTTTCCAATATGTAACTGATAACAAAATTAGGAGTGTAGTATCTCCCAGCCGCTTTTTGGGTTGCCCGTTCCATAATTTGCTCGTAAATTTCGCCTAAGAGAGCGGGATGCCGGAAAAAATCATCTGCGAAACAATAATCCAGCCGATCAAGCTTTTTCCCTAACTGCCGGATAAACGGCTCCAGTTGGAAGAAATCCGCGCTAGGGTCTTCGTCCGGAACGGGAATGCCGCCTGCAAACATTCTGGAAATTTGAAACAAACTATGCCTTACCATGAAATCCAGCCAATCGCTATCTTTATAGCAACCTTTTTCCCGGCAAAGCCGTATAATTAACATTTTAATAATCATGCGGCAAGCAACATCATGTACAAGTCTTGCGTCCCGCCGTCCTTGTTGCGGCAAATTTATGTAGAACTTGACTAATTCCCTGTAGAGACCTGTTATGATTGCCGTACCTTTTGTATTAAATCCGGTTGCTCCCATTGGTCTGCCCCCTCCACTGACAGCTTACCGCCAGCTTGCATATTCCACGGTAACATGCTATCCTAAGTACAGAACGTATGTTTGCGGCGGTGATTTTTTATGCAACGCTGGATTATCCATGTCGACATGGATGCTTTTTATGCGGCAATTGAACAACGGGACAATCCCTCCTTGCGCAGTCAACCTGTTATTGTAGGCGGAATCGGCAACCGGGGAGTAGTTTCTACAGCTTCTTATGAAGCCCGCAAATTTGGCGTAAAATCCGCTATGCCGATGATAACCGCCCGGCGTCTTTGCCCTCAGGGCATTGTTCTTTCTCCCAATCACCGAAAATACGCCGCCATATCTAACGAAATAGGCGAAATTCTGGCTTGTTATTCGCCAACAATTGAGCCGCTTTCCCTTGATGAAGCCTTTTTAGACGTTTCCGGCATGGAATGGCTGTATGCTGATGTTGCTGATATCGCCCGCGAAATCAAGAATCGTATTAAAAGCCAGACAGACCTGACGGCTTCAGCCGGCGCAGCCCCCAATAAATTTCTGGCCAAATTGGCCTCCGACTTCAAGAAACCGGACGGATTGGTTATCGTTCGTCCCGGCGAAGAGCTGGCTTTCCTTAATAATATTCCTTTACGCCAGTTGTGGGGAGTGGGCGAAACAACCGCCAAAATATTGCGTCGTTTGGGAGTTAATAATGTAAACCAATTGCGGCAGTCTGATCCGAAAGTTCTTGAAAAACACCTTGGAAAAATAGCCCAAGACTTGATAAATCTGGCTTGGGGGCAGGGTAATCGTCCAGTCGTGAGTGACAGGGAAGCCAGGTCCATCGGCAACGAAACAACCTTCTCGCTGGATCTTCATGACCGGGAAGACATTCAGCTCAATCTGCTGGCTTTGGCTGTTCAAGTTGGGCGGCGCTTACGAAAATCAGGCTATGTATGCCGAACGATTACAGTCAAGATTCGATATTCCTCTTTTCAAACTATTACCAGAAGCAGTACGTTGGCTGAGCCAACCCATCTGGATGAAGTGGTTTATGAAACAGCGCTGAATGTGTTTAATAAAGTGGAATTGCAAGAAGGCGTCCGCCTCCTGGGTGTAACTGCCTCCAATCTTCTTTCCAATACTTGTCAGATGTCTTTATTCAACGAAACAAACGAAAAACGGGAAAAGGTGTCGGAAGTAGTGGACATGCTGAAGGATAGATTCGGCTCTGCTATTCTGACTCGGGCTAGTTTGCTAGATAAGTAAATTGCTGATAGCAATACACGCATTGAAAGCGGCAAATTTTATCATAGCTGCCGATATCCGAGCTTTTGCTGCAACCGCAGGCCCTCCTTTGGCCATGGTCTTTGGCCTTGGACACTCTTCCCCCGAACAAGTTCTCCAGAAGATGTCCGTCTATGCAACTTCCCCGCCGTATTCCCTTCACCTGTTCCACCAGAGGGGAAGCACAAGAATAAAGGGAAAGCCCATATCTTGACGCAATTTCCGCCAGCCGCTCAAAAAACAGGATTAGTTTAGCCTCATCCAAGTGAATCATATTAACACCGGCCTTGATAAGCCGGCGGCGTACATGCTCATAAAGAAATACATACGATGTCGTAACCCTGCATTTTTCCATTCCCAGTGCCGCCAAATCCTTGCACAAGAGAGTGAAGGCGTTAAGACGGGCTTGCCCCGGTTTCAATGGGGTAGGATCCGCTTCACCCCTTGTGGATAAGAGGACCGGGTCAAAGCGAATATTAAATTGTTCCGGACTAAACGTCCGCAACAGACCGGCCAGAGTCTGTAAAGAATCCCGGTATAAAGGGACATTGGGCTCAAGCAACTTTGAGTAGTTATTAATGGTATATTGGAAATATAAGTTGTAGTTTTCTAAGTATCCGGGATGAGTCAATACATTCCGAAAATCTTTGCTCCATAATACCAGGGTATGAACAGAATCCGGCTTGAGATCGACTCTGTACTTCTTTGCCGGAAACCGCGGGTTAGGCAGTTCAGCTTCCCCGGCTTTAAGCACCGCTTGCAGCCAGTCGTAGTAAAAACAGGGCAAATCTGTTCTTCTAGAAGCAGAAATAACTGTCCTCATTGCTTTCATGGTCCAATTGTATCACTTTAGCCAGAGTTATTCAATTTGACCCAAAATATGTCTTTTTCTTGAGGATATGACCGACGATAAGCACTCCCACCGTGAGCAGAAGCTCGATCGCCAAAGCGTAAGGCGCAAGGGCATCTTTTACAAACCCATCTTTAACTACCATCTTGGCGGCAGTCCAGCCTAAAATAGCCGCACCAAGGTAAATAATAGCAGGATAACGGTCCATCAGTTTCATTACAAAACCACTACCGAACACAACTAACGGAATACTCATAACAAGACCCACGGCCAAAAGAATGATATTACCGCCGGAAGCACCGGCAATAGCTAGTACATTGTCCATGCTCATAATTACATCGGCAAGCAGGATCGTCTTAATTGCTTCCGTCAAGGTACTTGCCTGCTCGCACGAGACGACATCCTTCTTTTCAGCTAATAAAGCTATAGCAATGCATAACAACGCAAGTCCGCCGGCAAGTTGGAGGTAAGGAATGGTAAGCAGAATTGCCGCAACAGTGGTTAACAGGATCCGCAACGCCACAGCACCGACACTACCCCAGATTATTGCTTTCTTCCGTTGTTCGCGGGGAAGGTTTCTGCTTGCCAAAGCTATGATCACCGCATTATCGCCGCTAAGTATCAGGTCAATCAAAGTAATACTTCCTAAACCAACCAAAAATTCCACCGAAATACCCCTTTCTTACCCGTTATTATTTATTCATTAATACTAAACATAAATGGAAAATTAAAAAGACCTTTAGTATAAACTATATACTAAAGGTCTGGCTACTGAACTAAATCCAGTGACATAACCATGCATGCACATGCACCCATGCAGAATTGTTGATTATGTCAGACAGCTACTCCCCTTTAGAGGGATATTTTATTACTACTAGTATATCGGTTTAAGACATTTTTGTCAACAGCATAATTGAATAATCTTACCATATGCAAAACTATGTATGTCTTATTATAATAAATAATTATTATTTTATAATAATTATTTACAAATGCAATTATTTTTACTATACTTAAGATATAATTCATTTGCGCGAGACTATGCAAGACTATCTGGAGGATCCGGTCAGGATAATTCCTTTTGATCAATTTCGGAAATAGTAACAAAGCAAGGAGGTAATTGCTATGAGAGCAATCGTAAGTAAAGACTTTTTTCTAAGCCAAACCATCCCCATCAAAAAAATAGAACGTATTACACTCTCTGCCTATGGCGGGGAATTGGCCGGTACCAGTATCGGGAGTGCGGAAACCTTCCGGATGCCATCTCATGTTTTAGAACCCGGGCAGGTTTTTTTGACATCAACCCAATGGTGTAATCTTCTTGCCAGAGTGCAGAATTGGCCGGCTAGCCTGGGCGTAATCAATTTCCCGGAGTAATTAGAGTAATTAAGGAGTCAATTTCATGAAAATAAGAGTTAATAAAGCTTTCTTCCTCGGTCAAGTCCTCCCTATCGTTGATTTCGAGCGCATATCGCTTGCTGCATATGGACGCGTACTTTCCGGCGCCAGCTTCGGAAATACTGAAAACTTCCGGGTGCCTGCTGAAGTAGCAGTGCCCGGGCAGGTTTTTCTGACTGCCGATGAATGGCGTACCGTTGTAAAAAAGGTTCAGGATTCGAAGAATACTATGGTTGACATTGAATTATAACGAATTATAACGAAAACTTTTTAATTGCGTGTTGAAGGGAGCCAGCCGTGTCAACCAATACTTCTTGCACCTCTTCGATAGCGGCGACCTGGTGTTCTGTAGCAACCGAAACCTGCATTGTCTGAGTTACGGTGTTTTTACTCATGGAATCAATATCTTTGACAGCAGACAAGACGTGCTGGCTATTCTGCGCTATGGTTTCTATGGAGGCAGTAATACCTTGGATTTGGCCGGATACTTGATTGGTCATGGCGATAATTTCATTAAACGTACCGCCCACACTGCTAACCAAAGCGACTTCCTGTTGGACTACGTCGCTGCTTTTGTTCATAGCTACAACAGCATTATGGGTATCTGCCTGTATTTCGGCAATTAAGTCGCCGATTTGTTTGGCTGCCATTTGCGATTGTTCGGCCAGCTTACGCACCTCATCGGCAACAACGGCAAAGCCGCGTCCTTGTTCGCCGGCGCGAGCCGCCTCAATGGCCGCATTCAATGCTAATAAGTTGGTTTGACTGGCAATTCCTGAAATAGTATCAAGAATTTGGCCTATTTCCTTTGAACGTTCGTCCAATTTTGTTACAAGTCTTGCGGAGTCGGCAACGTTTGCCTCAATGTTTTGCATTTCAGCAACTGCTTTTTCAATTGCTTTTCCACTGTCTTCGGCCGATTGAGCGGTTTTTTCCGATACGGAAGCAACAATAGTTGAATCGGAAGCAATTTGTTGAATGTTGGCAACGATCTCGGTGACAAGCGCGGTGGTATTCTCAAGCGTAGCCACTTGTTCGTTAACGGACTGGGAAATATTCGCAATTGAATCGGCTATTTCTCCTGCTGTAACTTCAGATTGTGCCGCGCATGCCGTTAGCTGTTCAGAAGACGATGAAACTGCTTTGGCAGTAACTAATACTTGCCCAAGCAAGTCTTTAAGCCCGCTAACCATTGCATTGAAGTTTTGCGCCAGTTTGCCGATTTCATCACTTTGCCGGTTGGTTATTTCAATGTTCAAATTGCCGGTTTTAATGGTTTCTGTGGCTTCTACCAATTGGGTGATAGGTTTGGTTACGCGATTAGAGACAAAAACACTTATGAAAACTACCATTAGAACGGTAATCAACAAAATAGCCAGATTTGTCAGCAACAGACTATTATTTCTGGCATTATATTCATCGAAGGATTTTTCCATACAAATAATCCAGCGTGTTTTAGGGTCATATACATAATTAACTAACTTTCGGACACCATCATCCCCGCTGATTTCTTCTATGCCGCTTTGGCCTTTCATCGCTTTCTGGACAAAGGGAAGCTGGCTCATGTCCTTGCGCTCGTTTGAAACCTGTTCATTGGGATGAGCGGTAATTTTTCCATCCTGGTCAAGTATGTAGGCGGTGACTCCAGCTTGCGACCGCTTAACAACGAAGTCTTTAAGGAAAGAAAGATTGATAGAAGCCTGCAAAACGCCGGTCACTGTTCCGTTGGCCGAGCGTATTGGCGTGGCTATAGCAACCACAGGGTTGCCGTCTGTCTTACTAACCAACACTTCAGAAACTACTTCATCGTTTCCTTTTAAAGCTGTTTGATAAAAAGCCCGGTCGCCCACTTTTACCAGTTTGGCATTATCGCCTCTTACAAGCTGATTGCCTTTGTCATCATCAACAGTCATGGCAAGGGCGGTAAATACTTTTTGGGTATCACCCAGCAGTTGGCTGGCAGCCGGGAGATCGTAATTTTTTACCGAGGCGGTTTGGGCAAGCCCTCTTAGCACCTCAAGGTGTTTGTCTACATAATCTTTGGTTTCAGATTGTAAAACCTCAATTTCACTGGAACTAAGCGAGTAGAAATCGTTTTTTAGGGTTTTATTAAACAATGAAAAGGAGAAAAGGGAAGCCCCGAGTAATGGAACACAACTAATAATCAGCAGCAAAATAATTAACTTTTTTTTCATCAATCAATAGCTCCTTATATCAAAATGTATGCTTGTTCATCCTTTGAATAAACCCAGCGCATTTACTACAAGAGCCACCAAACCGCCGGCGATAAGCGGACCGACAGGCAGACCGCGAAAGAAGCAAACACCGATAATTGTGCCGACGACCAGAGCCGTTACTGTTTCCGGTGATTCTTTCATAAAAACCACTCCCTGGCCGGCTACCCAGGCCAAGAAAATCCCAATAACAACCGCCAGAAGGCCTACCGGCGCTTTAAAGACATCCAAGACTTCGTTCATGGCTATACGCCCTTGCGCAACCGGACTTAGAACAGCAATCGTCAGAATGATAATCCCAATGTTTATACCTTGCTTGTCTATAAACTGAAAACAATTTTCAAGACCCAGTTTGGGAATTAGTAACAGCACCAATGCAGATACAGATACTGTATGATTATTGCCGATCATAGATAATGCTAAAATTATTAATAGAGGAATGTTGTCCCAATTCATTTATTCACATCCTACCCATGGTTTTCGGTTTTCCGTTTCGTCAGCACTTTACTTTAGCATATTTTTTTAGACAAATAGTATCGAATGTATCCCATCTTAACCGGTTAATGCAATCGGACCAAATAACTTCTTGTTGTCCAATAAAATCAAGTCGTTCCAGTAGTTGTTCGGTAATTTGGTCTTTTTTGATTACGACAACACCACTGTCATCGGCAACAACAATTCCGCCGTCCAATTCCTGCCTGCGTTTTATATAATAATCCTCGTCGAAGCCGGTATCTGCATTGATACAACCGATTGGCGACCGGCCATAAGACCAAATGGGATATTTTTCTTTGATTAGTTGCTGAACATCGCGAATCAACCCTCTGACGACGATTCCTCGGACTTGATGATACGAAAATAAATATTTGGCTACAAGGTCACCAAAAATTGCTTTCCCGTCGCAATTAAGCGCATCAATACACACTACACTGTCTTTTGGCGTATTGCGGGCATAATTATGTACATGGTAATTCGAACCGTTAAAGGCAGGAATATAGTGGATGACGCCGACTACTCTGCTTCCAGGCAATAAAACCTGCAGTTTGGGATCTAACTCTCCGGTTTTATACATGGCATCGGCCACTTCCGTTGTACTCATCTCGTTAGCCTGAATGTAGTCCAGTATTTTTTTTTGTAATACTTTCCACTGCATTTCAAAACTCCTTCCCTTTAATTAATCTATCTATTTTTTTAACATTTGATTAGCCTCACCCTTTATGTTTTTTAGCGAAGGTAATTCATGTGCTAGTTTATATCCTTGCCCCGGTATAATTAACACAAAAACAAATAAAACCAGCCCCATAGCTGGTTTATGAGGCGTTTGGCCGTTAACACCAAACGGCAGCCTGGCAATCATAGGTATTTTTTCCCTTTAGACCCACGGCTTTGCGTCCTTACCTTTCGATAAGTTTGCCCACTTTAAAATTGTCAACAAAATTAATGTTATTATAACATAATATAATATAATATAATATAATATATTATAACATAATAATCTGAATTTGCAATACTAAATTCTACAATTATCATTTTTATTCGACATAGTTCGTATGACTTAACAGGACTCCGAGGAACCTGTACGGGAACAGGCTTAGCCTGGATTTCGCTGCAAATGTAAATATAAAACAAGATCAAATATGGCCCGCGTATTATCCTCAGACAGGTCCACAAACCTGCAGCCAATGTTATTGCCTTGTTGCCAGGTGACTTTTGCTGCGACATCAATGTTTCCTAACTCCTCGGGCAAACACAGCCGGATTGATAAATCGGGCTCCAATTGCTGCTCAGCTTGCAGCAATATTCCATCCATACTGATATTAATCGCGAGGGCATCAATATGATGATCTGTTTCATTCACTATGATTTTCACCGGCGCATGAACATTAGTTCGGGGAAAATTTCGATTTTCAATTATAACGCCCCGTTCTTTAAGAGCTTGATCAAGCCACGTGCGGTCCCAGGCCATGCTGGCTATGTCTCCCTTTGCTTTTCTCTCGGCACAGGATTTAGCTAAGGACTTTTCTAACAAATTTGGGGCATGACATGGGTTAATGACGACAATGCCGTCTTCATCCCCGACCAAGATATCGCCGGGATGAACAAGTACTCCCCCACAATCGACGGGAACATTAATTTCGCCGGGTGCATCTTTATAAGGCCCGGCCGGGGTGACTCCTGCCGCATAGATAGGCATATCCGTTTTTTTCAGTGCTCCTATATCACGAATAGCACCGTCAATAATGAAACCCCCGATACCTCTTTGCTTGGCCCACAAAACCATCAATTCTCCCATAACCGAGTTAGTCAGGTCACCTTGGGCATCAACTACCACAATATCGCCAGGCTGGGCAATATCAAGCGCCTTGTGAAGCATAAGATTATCGCCTGGGCGTAACTTAACGGTAAAAGCCGGTCCAAGTAAGGGAATGTCGTTGACTGGGCGAATTTTGGCATCCATGCACGACGTATGGTTCAGGTTGTCTGCTATATAGGCCGCCGGTATTCCTGCAAAACTGTCAATTAAAGCTTTTGGCGGTCGATTTATCTGCGAGAAAATACGCAATCCTATTCTTGCCATAATTAACCACTCCATTCAAATCAGTTATTACCCAGTTACACAAAAACAATTCTTTCTAAGTCTCTCAACGAAATAAAACCAGCCCCACAGCTGGTTTATGAGGCGTTTGGCCGTAATACCAAACGGCAACCTGGCGATCATAGGCTTTTCCTTTAGACCCATAGCTTTGCGTCCTTATCTTTCGATAAGTTTGCCACTATATAAAATTGTCATAATTTGAAGTATAATGATTTAATTTGTCAACCGCAATTCCACTGTAACACTTTTTTAATTTAATTCAAGTAATTTAACAATAATTTAATTTACAGTTAACACAAACAGCGAATTGCTCGTATCAAAAAAAGTAAGCAGGCAAAATTGCCTGATTACTTTTTTTGTACACTGATTCATTTGCCGGTAATGGCATTGATTCTGTCGGCCAGTTCATAGCCCGCGACATCATTATCGACAGGAGTCATAATCAGCTGCCCATCGATATAAACCGCACCATCATCGCCGACATAGGCGGTGTTTAGAGAATTATTGTGATATAACTTGGCGAGATTACCGGCTATTAAGTATGCTCTCTCTTCAGCCAAATATCTATTGGTCTTAACTGGCGTTACAACATCTTGGTTGTCAATTTGAACCGTCTGGTCGTTTTTAACCGTAATGTGCCCTTTACTATAATCCGTAAGGCGTTTTGCAAAATTATTAATGCGATCCGATGTCTTCGGGTGATTATTCGGATTAATAACTTTACTTAGTCCTTCATGCCATAACTCGCCAGCCTGGGCGCGAAGCTTGACCATAGATGCAGCTGGGCCGCCTGGGTTGAAGCCGGCGGCAACAGCATTGTTAAACCCTGAATTATCTGCGTTCCACTCCTCTTTCATCGTAATTACCTCATTAGCGACGTAGTTCCCTGCAACAACACCAAGAACTTCGCTGGTCCGATTCGGGTTGTTCTGCGTATATAAATCCACCACCAGGCTGAGTCCTAGTATCTTTTTTGTGCCCTCAACAGGGTCTTTATGTTCCCCGTGACTCATTTCATGCCCAAGCACAGACGCAAGTTCATCTTCATCCAGTAAATCAACCGTGCCTTTGTTAACGGCAATTACCCGTCCCAGTGTACAAAAAGCGTTGAACTCTTTAGCAGGGGTTATGTATACTTCATAATGGTCCTTAATCAGTCCGTTGGACATTAACCGGTCGGCTATATTATGTACATACCCATTTGCTTGTTCATCTTTATAAACTCCGGTTTTACTTTGGGTCTGTTTAAGCATATCGGCTTGGCGTTTATCATTAAGGTCATTCAATTGCCAGCTAATATACGAAAAAGCCACAGCGCCATATAATAATTCTTGGGTAAAGGTAGCTGCCGCTGCCCCTCTGGTGCTACCGGCAAATACCGGCACCATCAGGATGAAACCAATCAGGAAAATAACCAATATTTTTTTCCCTAGCTGGTTTTGCACCTCTCCACCTCCAGGTGTATTAACGTCTAGGACACTCCCATTCCCTGCCTATTAGTTCTAATATTCTATAAATGGCCACTATATTCCTTCTTTACCACAAAGCAACGGAATCCCGGTTTCCCATGGACAGATCGTTATGATTAATGATTTTAACAAAATTTTATAAATAATTGTAATTATTGTATTACATATATTGTAACATAAAATAGGTATGTAAAAAGAATCCCACTGAGATCACCGCCAAAATTGCCAGTATCCCAACACCATAGAACATATGTCTAATCATCGGTTTTTCCGCCCCTTCCTGTAATAAAAATTTCAAGATAAAATCACGGCATAAATCCTTCAGCCGAAAGCAGACAATAAAAAAGGATGCCCGGCAACACAAGTTACAGGGCAGAGATAAAGTGTTTATAATGAGGGGACAATCTATGTAAATAGAGAAGTGTTTGCTTCTCTAGAATCTCTGTGACTAATGGACTAATAAGCATAAACATATAAGAAAAACTCTAACTATAGAGTACATGCTTTTTGTTACAATTTGGTAACAACTTCATAAAATAATTATAACAAATTCCGAAATTTGTTATAATCAATAAATTTTTCTTGATTTAACTTAACTGATTTCGCTCTGTACTTCATTATACATAACTTTCCAGCTTGGCTGTTGCCGGCTGTTTATCATGCCGGAGTATGAGCTTTGACACTTTCCATTAAAAGCGAAGTTAACCAATTACTTATGTAACCATACTTCCACTTTCAACATACACTATATTAGGGTTAATTACCAAAACTACAAAAGGAGGAAATTTTTTTATGTTACGAGATTTTTCCATGCCACGAGATGGTATAGTAGTCCCTGAGCTGCCACGTATAGAACCAGGTCGTAAAGCTAAGGTCCTGGAAACCAAAACCTTGCAGGAGTGCCATAATGAAGAGATACCCACAATATATAAAAACGGTATAAGATCCATTAAGGTTCCTGTTGAATTGAAAGAAGTCTTTATACAAATCCCTGTGGAATCGACGATTCGGTTGGAGGAACCTGCCTTAGAAATTAAACGCATAAAAAAAAGCATCCAGATAACCCAATGTAAACTGGTGGTACCCGTCGGTAGACAGTGTAATGCAATTGACAGTAAGCTGTTTTTGGCAGGATTGGTTCGCAAAAATATTGAATACGCCAATGTTAAATGCATTGACGATAGTATAATCAGCGGGGATATCCGCCATACCACAGTTTCCATTCCTTTTGAATGTGCCACTGAAATAAAATTTACCGCCCCAAATATTCCAGTCCTGCCAAAACAGGCGCAAACTGAATTGAATTTCTTACATCCCAACGGCTTGGGACCCAATACCAAAGAACAGCGTTTAAAAGATTTTCAATTTCTCACCGAAGAACCTTTCTGTGAATTGGAATTTGCAAGTATTACCGAGGTAGACATCGAGCTGGAGCAAATACCTGTGAAGGGTGCGCCTTTTGAAAATGTATTCCAAACATTTACGGAAAAATTAGTCTTAAATATCCTGGTAAAGGTACTGCAAAACCAACAAGTGCTTGTTCGCACCCTTTCTGATTGCATCGAGCGGGAGCCCAAACCCAATGCCGAAAAACCGGGCAGGGAACCAGCCTTAGTTTCTAAAGAAGACAAGGATTAAAATGATGCAGCGGCTTTCCCGGACATTTATGGTCTGATAACTTTGTCTTTTTTAACATATAACTTGAAACGGGTAAATAATATACTAGGAACTTAAAAATTATAAGAAGACTGAAAAAATGAAACCAGTACTTATATTTAAGATACTGGTTTTTTTTTGGAAAGATTATGTATCAGCTAAAACCCATATTTCGCAGTCTCGTGAGAAAATACAAAAATTTTTCTAGAAAATACAAAAAGAAAATGGTTTTCAAAGGCCGATGGCGAATCTGTCCATATCAAGGAAATGGAGGGAACACCATGGGCTGGAAAGGAACATCAAGCCTGGAGCAACGGCAGCAACAGACGCCGTTTGCTCCGGTTGTCGCAAATCAGTACTTGAATCAATTAGGGTTCGTCGAGACCATTAACCGATCCGTAGAATGGGATTCGAAACAATGTAAAGTTTCTCCCGGTCTTTTGGCCAAGAGTGTAGTATTATCAACATTTGCCGATACACGCACTCCCCTCTATCGCATCTGGAAAACATTCTACGGAACCGATATTGCGATGCTATTTGGCGAAGGTCTAGCGGCAGAAGACTTTTCCGACGATGCCATTGCTCGAACTCTCGATAAAATCAGTGCCTTCGGTACGGAAACCTTGTTTAGCCGGATTAGTCTGGCGGGTCTTGCTGCCTATGATGTTCCTGTAGACAGACTTCATTGTGATACTACGTCGATCACTCTGGCTGGTGCTTACGAAGAATGTGAGGAGGAAGACTATCAAGGTTTATCTGTCTGCCATGGGTATAGTAAAGATCATCGTCCGGATCTTAAACAAGTCGTTTTGGGCAAAGTCGTCAATGAGCATGGAATTCCGCTGGTCAGTCTACCGCTTGATGGCAATACATCCGATACAGAATTCAACCGCTTGGCTCTCAATATTCTAACGGAAACCTATGGAGAGCGGCTTGAGAAGATGGTCTACATTGCCGATTCCAAGCTTATTAATTTGCCAACCCTGAAGATTTTTACAGAGCGGCCTACCCCTGTCCAGTTCATTTCTCGCTGTCCAGATGCTTTCTATCGGAAACTGGCGGTTCGGGTAAAACGACTGGCATTTGAGTCTGATGGAAATTGGGTTTCTCAAGGTGCGATTGGAGAAGGCAAACAGTGCGCCCAGTACCAGACACAAGGATTTCGAGAATGGGTAGATGGATCGGTATACCGTCTAATCGTAGTCAAAACCAGTGCCGGTCGGGAGCGGGTAGACAAGATTCTAGCCAAAGACCGAAATTCCTTGGAGAAGGCCCTAGCCCTTCTGGCGGATCGACCGTTTGCTTGTGAAGCAGATGCCCGTAAAGCAGCCCAGTTATTCGACCAGGAACATAAGAATTCTTGTTATGAATGGGAGTGGAACCTGGACTCTACCACGGTGGAAAAGAGATCACGTGGCAATCCGGGAAAAACACCTAAACCTCCAATCACAGAAACGACTTGGCGTGTGCAGGGCAAGATCTTCCGAGAGAAAACCGACAAATGCGATCTACTCCGTTATAAAGATGAGAGTTTTGTCTTGATTACCAACGTAGCCGAAGAAGCGATGTCTGACCGCGAAGTGTTGCGCCAATATAAGGAGCAGCACCGAGTTGAGGTACAGTTTAGGACGCTCAAGGAACCCGCGCTGGCGGCACAGATATTTCTCAAGAAACCAGGACGTATCGATGCTTTGTTAATGTTATTGTCCGTGGCGCTGTTGATTCGAGGACTGATGCAATTTCGGGTTCGTCAGCAACTGGCAGGATATTCGCAGACTCCGAGAATCGGGATGAATCGGGCCAAGCTGACCCAGCCAACAGCCGAGATGTTGCTGATACTATTCAAGTCCTATGTGCTGATCCGGGAAGGGCCAGATTACAGGTGTGAGTGTCAAAGTAACGAAGATTTGAAAGCGTTTCCCATTTGGATGGATCTACTTGGCATTCAATTTGAATAGTGCCAGGAAAATTTCGTGATTGGCTCATCAAGCATGGGCTTATTCAAGTTGCCCTTGTTATAAAAAAAAGTCTGTGATGCACATTCCTTAGCTCTTCTGAATTACTCGACCATATTACTATTTATTGCTTACATTAGGGTGCGAAAAATGAGCTAAAACTATTTTCACGGGGCTATCAAACTTCTACCGAAATTCTTCCTAATTCGAAGAGGCTTAGTTCTCTTTCTGTCATGTAATTTTGTGAAATTACATGATTACCGGAAATTTCACCAAAAATATAGTTCCCTGCGAGGAAGTTTTTACTTCGATTTTAGCTTTGTGTTTTCGAGCAATTCTATAGCAGACTGACAAACCTAATCCAGTTCCGGTTTCCTTGGTTGTTAAAAAAGGAGTACCTAAATGGTTTAAAACTGTTTCCGGTATTCCCGTACCCGTATCTTGAATAGTCAGTACTATTTCATCATTATCATTGTCTTGATGAGTTGTAACGGTTACTGTTCCGTGTTGTTCCATTGCTTCAAATCCGTTTCGAACTAAATTTAAGATTAATTGCCGTATTTCTTTTTCATTAAAAATAGAATCGGGAATGTCCCCTGTGTTCACATGCAATTCGTGTCCGTTGCGGAGTGCGTCGGCTTGCAATAAAGGTAACATAATTTTTATTATGTTGTTTAAGTTACCGGGTTTCATTTCTCCCTCTTTATTTTTCGCCAAAGATAGAAATTCTGTAATAATAAAATTCGCTCTGTCCAGCTCTTCTATCATTGTCGAAAACTGCGGATTATGGGCAGTGTACTTATGCTGAAACCATTGTAAATATCCTCTCACCGTGGTCATGGGATTACGTACTTCATGGCCTATTCCCGCTGCCAATTCCGCCACAACATTTAGACTTTCAAGACGTGTCATCTCCTTTTCAAGTTGTTTTTTTGCGGTTATATCATGAAAATAAACGGACAATCCTTCCGGCGAGGGATACGCATGCACCTCTATCCATCTATCAGTACCGACTCCTATCGCTTGAAAATGAACAGCAACGTTTTCTTTCTTGGCACGATGATATTGATCGTAATATGGCTGCACGTTAGGGATTAGCTCCCAAATGCTTACTCCTAATAATTTATTTTTATTGCCAAATCCGAATTTTTCAGCAACGGGGTTAATGTAAGTGAAACGCCATTCATTATCCAAGGCGAAAAAACCATCGTTGATTCTATTTAAAATATTTTGGATCTGCAACGCCAGCTTTTGTAAGCCTCCTGTTAACCGGACATAAATATATCTTAAAATCACCATAGCGAGTAACCAGACACAGAAAACATAAAGAAACCCTTGGATTAATACTGTATGAATTTCTCTGCTTACATCCCCATATTTCATATTGGCCCAAATATGACCTATTAGCTTTCCGTTATTATAAATAGGATACGATAAGTTTAATACTGAATAACCGTCCCCGCCAATATTGTCGGTTATGCTTGCCGACCACTTACCCGTTTTATAGATTTCAAAGAACTCTTGGAACTCTTGCGCATAATTTTTGCTTAGCAGCTTTTCAGGCGTCAGTTCGGGACCAATAGCTATGACTCTGCCCAATTCCTTTGAATATAAACCCATTCCAAAGGCAGGATACACGCTGCTTACTTTCTCAACAGGCAGTTGAAATAACTTGTTTAAAGCTAATACCTTATCGTCTTCGCTAATTGGCGATGTATTTATATCGGTAATTTCCCTGCTTAATAATGAATTATCAATTTCTTGCTCAAGTGAAATAGCGACATTCAATAGTTGCATCAGTTTGTCTTGAAATAAAAAATGCTCTTGCTGTCTTGCATAAAAAAATAAAAATAATATTGCGGCTAGAGTAATCAAAACGATATTTAAGAAATAAACTTGCCTGGTCATAATACTGCCATTAATACGCATCGTTATCACGTCTCCCCGTACCGGTAAAATAAAAAATTAAAATGACTAATAAGAATGATTAATAGACAATTGGACAAGTTGGATAAAAATTCCTGCCAAGAAATGAAAAATTTTACCAATAAAAACAGCGCTGGCCATCCCCCGGCAGCACTGTTTTTAAATTCACACTTTTTTGGCATAAGAATACACTGATAAAAGGGAGGGTAAAACATTATGTCAAATACGACAAATAACTTTATTTCTAAAAGTGCATTATTTCGCCAGCATCTATTTTCGCCGGAAACAATTTTTTTAATGGAAGCTCATAACGGCCTGTCGGCTAAAATCGTTCAAGAAACGGGATTTGACGGTATCTGGGCTTCCGGACTGTCGATATCAGCATCTTTAGGTGTCCGGGATAGCAATGAGGCTTCCTGGACGCAAGTTTTAGAAATTCTTGAGTTTATGTCGGACGCAACTTCCATCCCCATATTAGTAGACGGTGATACCGGGTATGGAAATTTCAATAATGTTCGCCGTTTAGTAAAAAAACTATGTCAACGTGGTATTGCCGCTGTATGTATTGAAGATAAGCTTTTTCCCAAAACAAATTCCTTCATAGGAAACAGCCAGCAACTTGCCGACATTGATGAATTCTGCGGACGAATTAAAGCCGGCCAAGATAGCAAGACCGACCCGCATTTTTCCATAATCGCCCGGGTGGAAGCTTTGATAGCCGGCGCCGGCATGGATGAAGCATTACGACGGGCGGAAGCATACCACCAGGCCGGGGCGGATGCCATTCTCATCCATTCCAAGCAACCGACCGCGGCCGAAGTGTTAGAATTTGCCCGGCGCTGGGCAAACCGCTGCCCGCTTGTAATCGTCCCGACTAAATACTATACTACGCCCACGGAAGTTTTCCGCCAAGCTAAAATTTCCATGATTATTTGGGCAAACCACAACCTGCGCGCTTGTATCAGCATGATGCGACAAATCAGTCAGAAAATAAAAAAAGAACAATCACTTGTCAACGCAGAAAAAAACATTGCCAGTGTGGATGATATATTCGATCTGGTAAATGACGACGAATTACGGGAAGCGGAGAAACTCTATTTACCGCAAAAAGGTTATCGCGGCGGGCCCACCTCGTTGGCAGCCCGTAACCAATTAATTACCGAATCCCATACTGCCGCAATGAGAATCAAAGCGCAAAAGTTGAAGGAGCAAGGAATCCCGGTTGTGAATTTTGCCGCCGGTGAATTAGATATTGATACAAGTGAAGCAATCAAAACCGCTGCCCAAAATGCAATAGCGCAAGGATATAACAAATACACCGAAACATTGGGAATTAAAAAGCTTAGAGAAGGTATTGCCGCTAAAATCACCCGGGAAACCGGCGTTGTATATACCGCGGCGGAAGTTGGCATTACTGTCGGCGCTAAACAGGCCCTATATAACTCAGCCATGGTACTTTTTGAATCCGGCGATGAAGTCATCATTCCATCTCCCTATTGGGTAACCTTTCCGGCACAAGTCCGGTTAGCGGAGGCTACTCCTGTCTTTTTGGACACTGAGCCTTGCAACTACCAGATTGATATTGAACAATTAAAGACCTTAATTACGCCAAAAACCAAAGCAATGATCATGAATACTCCCAATAATCCAACCGGCGTCGTTTATCGTTGGGAAACTTTGCAGGAAATTGCAAAATTGGCTATCGCCAATAATCTCTGGATCATTTTTGACGAATGCTATGCCGACTTGGTGCATTCTCCCTATGAACATTACAATATCGTAAAAGTAGTTAAAGAAGTAAAAGAAAGAACAATAGTCGTTAACTCATTTTCTAAATCATGCGCTTTAACCGGCTGGCGAATCGGGTATGTATGCGCTCCGTCGCTAATAATTAAAGCAATACAAAAGATGCAAGGGCACATGACTTCCAACGTTTGCAGCATTGCTCAGCATGCAGTTCTCGCGGCGCTTGAACCAAACCATAACAGTTTTGTTGAAAATACCAGGAAATTGCTCAAACAGAGGCTGGATACCGCATTAGAAATCATCAATACAATGGATGCAGTCACCTACGTGGTCCCACAGGGTGCCTTTTATGTATTTTTAAATGTTAAGCAGCTATTGGGGAAAACGTACCATGAAACCTTTATTGCCGATGTCAATATTCTCGCCCAGCTGCTTTTGGAAGAAGCGCATGTAGCAGTAGTGCCCGGAGACGCATTTGGCAATGGGAATTGTATTAGAATTTCTTATGCCATTTCCCAAGAGGATATTTCTAACGGGTTACAAAAAATGAAAGATTTTTTTGCTAAAATACAATATTAATAGGATAGGATTTGTTTATATGACTACTTTGGCGATGACACTTGTTTTAGTAGCCGCCTTTGCCCACGCCAGCTGGAATTTTCTATTAAAAAAGGCGTGTGGCGGTACTGCCTTTGTCTGGCTGTTCGCTTCCTTTTCAGCCATTATCTATGCCCCGTTAGCAGTAGTTGTTGCCTGGCAGCAATCCCACATTGGGTTAGTGCAAATATTATTTATGGCCGGCAGCGCCATCATCAACCTAGTCTATTATCTGTTGTTAGAAAAGGGCTACCAGGTCGGCGACCTCTCTTTGGTGTACCCGCTTGCCCGAGGTACAGGGCCTGTTTTAGCCACAGCAGCAGCTATCCTTATTTTCAGTGAACAGCCTACCACGGTTGCTTTTATCGGCGCCATGCTTGTTAGCCTTGGTATAATATGCCTGGCGCGTAATCCGCGAATACTTCACGATCCTATGGCGAAAAAAGGAATAATCTACGCCTTGCTGACAGGTGTGTCTGTTGCCGCTTATACGTTATGGGACAAATATTCGGTAAGCACCCTTCTGATCCCGCCGCTTTTGCTCAACTGGGCGATAAACTTCGGACGATCCATGGTACTCGTACCCTACGCTTGGCGCCATTGGCAACAAGTCATGCAGGTGTGGCGCGAACACCGCCAAGAGGTACTAGGTGTTGCTATTTTAAATCCCCTGTCTTATATACTGGTCCTAAGCGCTATGGTGTTCAGCCCGGTAAGTTACATCGCGCCATTCCGGGAAATCAGCGTGCTTATCGGGATAATACTTGGGGTGAGGCTGCTGTCTGAAAATGAATTTAAACATCGTATGATTGCGGCGGCAATTATACTATTAGGGGAATTATTATTGGCATTTGGTTAGAGAAAAGGAATGAAAAGCAAGGGGCGCCAATCCCCCCTGCTTTTCATTCCTTTTATTTCAATCTCGCTAATACTTGCCTGCTATTTAGCAAAATATCTGATAAAAGCGGAGCTCCGCCGCCGTTATATCAGTCCGTAAGCCTTCATTTCGGCCCGAAGCAGTTCAAGATTATCGTCACTAAGTTCCGTTAGCGGCATACGGCATTGCCCAGCCTTAAAGCCCAACAGGTTTACAGCTGCTTTAACAGGGATAGGGTTTACTTCGCTGAATAATGCTTTTATGAGGTTTAGTGTCTGAAGCTGCAGCTTGATAGCGCCATTAATATCACCCTGAAAAAATTTCACAACCATATTGTGGGTGTCCTGGGGGATGATATTAGCCATGGTGGAAATGACACCTTTGCCGCCAAGAGACAACACCGGCAAGACTGTATTATCATCACCGGAATACACGGCAAAATCTTCCCCGCATAAATTTACTAAATCCCCAACTTGTCCGAGGTTGCACTCCTTAACGGCGATAATATTATCTATGGCCGCTAATGCTTTTATAGTCTCAGAATTTATGTTCAAATTGGTTCTGCCGGGTACATTATACAGAACTATTGGTATCTTAACATTATTGGCAATAAGCTTAAAGTGTTCATACAGCCCTTTTTGCGTGGCTTTATTATAATAGGGAGTGACTGATAATATTCCATCAGCGCCAACTGCTTCTGCTGCTTTTGATAATTCTATCGCATGACGGGTATCATTGCTGCCGGCGCCGGCAATAACCGGTATGCGCTTGTTGATTGTTTCTACCGCGAACTTAATAACGGCAATATGCTCATTATCCGGCATGGTAGAGGCTTCTCCTGTAGTGCCGCAAACTACAATGGCATCTGATCCACCTTTAATTTGAAACTCAATAAGTTCTGTTAATGTTTGATAATCAACACCGTTATCAGTAAAGGGAGTTACAATAGCTACTGCCGAGCCTATAAATAATGGTTTTTTCATTAGATGCCGCCTTTCCGCTCATCAGAATCCGTTAATACGGTGATTTGACACGCTCCACATAAATTTTATTGCATCCAGCCAATCACAAAATATACTGTTGTCATTTTCGCCGTAATACATATAGTATCCTGCTAAATCCCACTTTGCATGAATCATAAATGTAATTTTGCGGTTCATTTTGATAATCGACCATTAGTATTTTATGATTTTATAATCATCGAATTGTTGAGGTGAAAAAATTTACTTTTTGCATAATTGATCAAAAATCTTGTTCACTTCGGCCAAGGTTTCTTCCCTGACTTTGGCCGTCAGATATTTTCCTTTTCTATCAGTAATAATTAATCCAGCGTTTTCAAGTTCCTTAATATGATGCGAAATAGTAGGTGCGCCAATTTTAAGGGAATTCATTATATCGGTAACAAAACATTCACACTCGCAGTCCGTTTCAAAGCCGGTTTCACTCTTTTCAGCAATTTTAAAAAATAATTCTAGTCGTTTCGGATGCGAAAGCGCTTTTAAGACTTTTGCTAATCTTATCGTATCCAATAAATTTGTCACCTTCCTATATAGCAATATGATACTTCGATAATCGTCAAACTAATAATAGCTAATTTTTCTCTTCCCTGTCAAGTCCTCGTCAAGTCCCTGTCAAAGTTCCATTTTAATAAACACGGGCCATATAGGTTAACAGATTTTCCCTTGCCAGCGGCTGACTAAAATAATAGCCTTGGACCCTATCGCTAAGCGCATCTGCTGCAAATTTTGCCTGTTCGACAGTTTCCACGCCTTCAACGACGACCTCCATCCCTAGAACGTGTGCCAATTTTATAATCGTTCTGATTATTTCCGACTGCTCGGCGTTTATCTCTCGTAAAAACTCTTTATCTATCTTTAGCACGTCAAAAGGCAAAAGACGCAGACGAGTAAGCGAGGAATACCCTGTACCGAAATCGTCCAGCGCCAAACGTATCCCCATCCCACGCAGCTGGCGAAACTTGTCTTTACATGATTCCAGGGAGTTCATGAACAGAGACTCGGTTATCTCCAATTCCAAAAAACGCGGCTCCAATCCGGCTTCTTCCAGCGTTTCTCTGACACTGTCAACTAAATTGGGCTGTTCCGCCTGTCTGGCCGATAGGTTAACCGTAACATATATATCGTCATATCCCAGACTATGAAGGTAGGCACAAAATCTACATGCTTCCAACAGTACCCACCGCCCGATTGGAATAATTAACCCGCTTTCCTCGGCAATGGGAATGAAGTCACCGGGAAAAACTCGTCCTTTATTAGACCGGTTCCAGCGCAGCAAAGCCTCTATTGCCACCGGTTTGTTAAGAGCAACGTCCCATTGCGGCTGATAAAATAATTCCAGCTGATTTCTCTCCAGTGCTTTGGCCAGCGAATTCTCCAGTTTAATGCGCTGCAACATAGCTTCGTGCATGGATGAATCAAAGCGGGAATATCCATTCATCTTGGCTTCTTTAGCATAATACATCGCTGTATCAACTTTGCTTAGCAAACTATCCATATCACAGCCATCTTCGGGATATCGTGCAATCCCAAGACTGCCGGTAACATAAAAGCTCTCACCCTGGAAAACGTATGGGCAAGCCGTTTCCCGCAAAATCTCTTGAGCCAGTTTTTCCGCTTCTTCGCCGTTAAGACCGGGAATGATAATAATAAATTCGTCTCCGCCCAGGCGGAATATTCTTCCCTTATCTCGCAGCACCGTCTCAATCCGGCTGCCTGTTTGCACCAACAGCTGATCACCGCGCGAATGACCAAACAGATCATTAACCCGCTTAAAATCATTTAAGTCAAGGAACATAATGGCACCACGGGATTCCCCGGTTACGGCTCTTTCCAGTTCAGCTTGAAACCATTCTGCCAGCGATGCCCTATTGGGTAAATTAGTAAGCGGGTCGAAATATGCTAACCGCTGAATCTCAGTTACCCGCTCTTTTAATGCCATGCGGTCTTCTTTCAACATGTTAATAATGGTTTGAAAGTTCTCGATCAGTTTCGCCGTGTCGGTCGTTTTTCGCGATGATTGTGAAGTAATACGGGGTAAAGATGCAGGATACCGGCCAAATTCTTTAAACGCGTTAGACAATGTGAAAAAACAATGCAGTAAAGGGTGAAGAAAATAATATTGCAGCCCTAAAATTATCACTAAAATAAAAGAACCCAAAAGCAGAAATCGTTTCATCAGTATATTTATGCTGCGATCAATGTCATCTACATACATTCCGGTGCCTATATAGCATTCTAACTCCGGTATGCCTGTAACATAAGACAATTTCTTCTGGGGCGGCGCACCTTCCATTCGCGGCTCATGGTAAAAAACAAAACCTCCGCCGGCCTTGGCCGTCTGCAGCAGTTCCTGAGTTATCGCAGTGCCATTAATGTCCCGGCGCTGCATCTGGTAAGTTCCAACCGCATCCGGCTTAAACGGCTCAACCAGAATATATCCTTCATAAGAAGCCAAAAAAACAAAATTAGGGCCCCAATCATCTGAATAAACGAAGTGATTGAGGATATCTGTCGCCGTTACTCGCGCTTGACCGATTGTCAGTTTACCTGCTTTTTTTTCTTCAAGGACAGGCTCAATAACGTTCCGGGCAAGTGAAACAATGTGCTGTAACTCATTTTTGCGAGTTAGGTAACTGTCTTCAGAAAAGGCTCGCAGATAAACGGATAATCCCACGCCAAAACCTAATAGCAATACAAGTATCGCTGCAGTGAAGCGGACAGATGTTTTGGAAAACCAGTCAGCCATTTTTATCCTCATCTCATAAATGCCGGTAAAATGATGGTAATTAGATTAATTACTGCCTAATCCTAAATTCTCAGCTATATTTCGAATGATATCATACTGTTTATCGTCCGTGGGAACAAAACCTTTTACAAGATCATTTCCATACATTCCAAGCGCTTCTCTGTCTTCTGCGGCTATACTAAAAAAGGCTTGCCGTATCTTGGCCAAAAGTTCGGCCGCTATCCCGTCGCGGTATGCCCAGGTGGAAGTCGGGATTGCTTCCGAAGAACCAATCATTTGCAACTCTTTTTCGCCCACAATCCCTTTTTCGCTTAGACTAGCCAAAATCGCATCCGAAACTGCCGCGGCATCTATTTGCCGTTTTTTCACTGCGAGAATAGCGGCATCATGGCTTCCGGCAAATTCCACTTTGGCAAAATCACGAAGAGGGTCAATGCCGTGTCTTTGCAGAATCGATTTCGGTATTAAATACCCGGAAGTTGAGGCCTGATCTACGAACGCAAATGTATGGCCTTTGATCTTTTCAATGGAATCAATGCCGCTTTCAGAATGAGTGATAAAGACACTATGATATACCGTGCCGTTTTTAATATTATCGTCAATGGCAAACGCCCTGGCACCTGCGGTTTCAGCAGCGATTACATAGGAAAAAGGGCCAAACCAGGCAATATCCAAATCACCTTGTCTCATTTTATCGATAATACCCTCATAATTATCAGCAACATACAACTCCACGATACATCCCGTTTTGCGCCCCAAGTAATTCATAAACTTTTCGAATTGGTCTCTGGTCTTCTCTTTACTTTCAGCGGGAACCGCCCCAACCCTTAAAACAGGTAACGCCACTTCAGAGTGAATTGGTTGGGATTTGGGAAACCCGTAATCCATAAATCCTGCCAGGATTAAGACGCTGGTTACGACCAAGGCTAAATACTTCAAGCTATTTATACGTAATAAACCCCTCATATACTTCCCTCTCACCGCAAAAATCGAGATAAATCGCTAAAATTCGTTATTATTTATTATAATAATAGCAAATAATTAAAAACTGAATGTTAAATATTTGTTAATGTTTCCGTACTTTGACATTGCCACTAAGCCCAACAAGTCAATGCCTGTCCCCAATTTTACCATCATAATCACTTTATTTCCAGCCAAAATTTACGAGTATAAGTTGAGAAAGAAAAAAACAACCATTTGAAATTCGAAGAGCAACGGATATTTTCCTGAAAATGGAAAAGTTTAATTTAGCTGCCTTGGAGAAGGCGCGTTTAGGGAAATTATAATAGAAGAGAAGCTCTCCGGCCTTATTAGGTAAGGAGAGCTTCTTCACTTAATGCATCGGGGTGAATAATTTTCACATAGTCTCATGATTTCAATTGATTTTTCAGGTAATCTTTACCCCAGTCGCATACAACCTGCAAGACTGGAATAAAACTTTGCCCGATTCCGGTTAATGAATATTCGACTTTGGGCGGGACTTCCTTATATACTTCCCGATGAACCAGTCCGTCCTGTTCCAGTTCCCGCAGCTGGTGGGTGAGTATTCCCTGGGAAATGTCCGGCAATAACTTTTGCAGCTCATTGAACCGTTTGGTTCCCTTACTTAATTGCGATAAAATCGGAAGTTTCCATTTACCGGCAATAAGGTTTTGGACAGCCAACACCGGGCAATCCCCTTCCTGGTAATGCAACTTTGCCATCATTCATTTATCCTTTCCAATAGTACTATTATTAGTAGTATATAATAAAAATGTGCGTACTTGCAATAACGTTTATATAACGATAATCTTTTATTAAAGCTAAATAATAAAATCAACGGGAGTGATATACACATGGAATTCTTTGATGTAATCAACAAGCGGCGATCCATTCGTAAATTTAAACCGGATCCTATCCATAAAGAAAATATACTGAAAATATTAAATGCAGCTAACTGGGCCCCGTCAGCCCTAAATTTGCAACCATGGGAGTTCTTGGTAGTATCCGGGGAAAAGAAAAATAAGCTGGGGAGTAACTACGGAAAGATTGTTGACAATTACACGAAGGATTGGGCCGAAGCTCCCGACAAAGCATTTATGCCCCGCAGTGAATTTATTCAATTCGCCAATATTTACGGCGGCGCCCCGGTAATAATTATAGTATTAGCCGAGACTCACGACGATCCGAATTATCAAAAAGCTTTTCTCGAGAGTGCCAGCGCGGCCATGGAAAATATGCTATTGGCGGCCACCGCTTTAGGATTAGGTGGTTGTTGGATGACCGGGCCCCTGGCGGACGAAAAATATCTGCGCAAGGTGTTATCAATTCCTGACGACAGGGAAGTTGTCGCCATCAGCCCAATAGGTTATCCTGCAGTCATTCCTGAACCCCGGCCGCGCCTGGATCCGGATTTGACACGAAAGGTCAAATGGTTAGAATAAATACCTTCTTCTGCTAAGTCAACAAGTCAATGCCTGACTCCCTAGGAAGGTTCAATTCCGATTGTATTATTTATATATATTAATTATTTATAAATAATTAATATATATTGACAAACAATATCTATTATAGTATATTTATCCCAAGAAAACATTTACCATAGCTTTTTTAGGGGGTTGGCAACTATGAAAAATTGGTATGTTGATTTCAATCAGGCGATAAAGTCTTATCAAGATATCGGGTTATTGATTTTCCGGCTAGGACTTGGCGGTATGTTTATGTGGCATGGATTTCCCAAAATCTTTGGCGGGATGGAAAAATGGACTGCCCTAGGAGAAACCATGGGGATGTTTGGAATTCATTTTGTACCGGCATTTTGGGGATTTATGAGTGGTTTTGCTGAGTTCTTTGGCGGCTTGCTGATTGCGTTAGGCTTGTTCTACCGCTTGGCTTGCCTGTTGCTGGTCTTTAATTTAAGTATTGCCTTTGCTAGTCAGATGATTGGCGGAAAAGGGTTAATGAAAGCATCCCAATCATTGGAGGATGGCTTTAGCTTTCTGGCAGCGTTTTTTGTCGGCCCGGGAAAATACAGTGTGGATGAATATCTGCAGCAGAATAAGGCTGCAAATAAAATTATGATCGCGCAGACAGATGGTTAAAAGGCTAAAAATTGCTTAGGCATTCGCGGGCTTCGCCGGCAGCTTTGGCTGCCGGCCTTTTTGTTTTATACCATTATCTTATCGTTAAAAAGCAAGCGGCAATTATTAAATAAACAGCCAGGAGCTGAAGGCCTTCCAGCCAATTGGATTCACCATCGCCTGCTACTCGGTTAACAATGACAATAGAAACTATCAAAGAAACAATTTCAAAAATATTAAACACCAGGCTCATTGTTCGATTGATGAGTGCCCCTACGATAACCAAACACGGCATAACAAACAATGCTATCTGCAGACTGGAACCAATGGCTATTTCCGTGGCAATATCCATTTTATTTTTCATAGCCATCCAGACAGCGGTACTGTGTTCGGCCGCATTACCGATTAGGGGAATAAGAATAATTCCCACAAAAAACGGGCTAATGCCTAAAGCCTTGGTCATCGGTTCGATGGCTCCGACTAAAATTTCGCTTTCCCAGGCAATAAGAGCGGTAGAACCTAAGAGAACAGCTATCGCTTTCATCCGTGACCATTTCGGCAAAATTTCTCCATGTCCCTTAGTACCGTACACATCCCTGTTAGTTCTAAAGGAAAGGTACATGCCTAGGATATAGATAATCAGCATCACTGCAGCAATAGAAAGATTGAGCGGTTCATATTCCCAACTGTCCAACAACTCGGGTCTGACAGTGTAGAGAAAGACTGCAGGTATGCATAGTCCGATGATAGCAAAGGTCAAAAGCGTGGATGACAATTCTACTGCTTTTTTATTGAAGTGCTGGACGTTGTTGCATAAACCGCCGGCAAGCATACTTGCACCGAGAACGAGCAGGGAATTCCCCAGAATTGATCCGGCTATGGATGCTTTAACAACGTCAAACATGCCTTGTTGCAGAGCAAAAAAAGCTATAATCAATTCGGTTGCATTCCCAAAGGCTGCATTCAAAAAACCGCCGACTTGGGGATTGGTATAAAGTGCAAGTTCTTCTGTGGCAAAACCCATGTAAACCGCTAAAGGTAATATTGCCAGGCAAGCCAGCATAAAGACGGGGACAGGATCCCAATGCATAATCTCAGAAACAAAGCTGATAGGTATAAGGATTAAGGTAAAAGGAAGGAATCGAGCCATAATCATCCTCTTTCATTAATATTTTTAATAAGTCGCTCCGCTGCCCTGATTTTATCCGTCAATTGATAAAAGTCTTTGAATTTCCGATCTTCCCCTTAAACTGATTTTTCTACTGCCTACTCCTGCAAAAACACCGGTATTGGGAATACTCCCGGCAAAAGAAGTGAATCCACTGCCATTTTCAGATGTGTACCATTTATATGTTTGGCAGTCGTCATAAACATAAACCGTTCTTTTTAAATCTACTGCCATCTGAACAGTCCAACCCGTACCCCCGGAAACTATATTCTCCTTCGCAAAGGGAGCTATAGCAATAATAAAATCACTATCTTTAACCTGAAAATGGTCACGTACAAGTAACATGTGCTCATATTCAGTTGCCGGAGGATAAGGCCGCATTAGGGCGATAGATGCTTTTCTCAATGGAGCTGAAGCAACATCCATATCCATTTTTGTATGAATCATCGGAATTCCTGCACCATGAATTTCATATCCCTTAAAAATATGGTGGATTACCTTATATCCGTAGAAGATTCCAATATCACCAAATGCCTGATCTGCTCCTGTTGCACCGCCGGAATGAATGATTCCTTTAAATTTTGCTAAATCATTATCATTCAAGTTCCTTTCTCCTCACCTAAATGAATTTATTAAGTTACCTCTCCTGCTTTGTATTTATTTCTATAACATAATTTCCTTTATAAAATCGGTTTCACCATATATCGCAAAACAGTTTTTAATTTATCAGGCTGAACTTTTCTCGCGTCGGAAAGGTATATCTCCCGATGGGCAAATACTCTCTTTTCCAAGTTATGGTTTGCTATAAACTCATTCATCAGTTTAAAACTCTGGGATTCAGTATCATAGGGGCCTAGATGGAGCATTTGTACGGATAATCCATCTTCCAGCATTTCAAATGATACTGCAGCGAGTAGTGGATGAGGTTTCTTCTTTTTTACGATTTCAATTGCTTTTTCGGCAACCTCTTGCGTTACAAACTCAGGCTGACGAATCATAATCGTATATAACAGCTCGTCTTTGTTTAAGGTTTCTTGCCTTTTTCCCGCCTCTGTGAAATCCCATATTCCTTCTAACGGATACACCGTATATTCGAAATATCCCGCTGGGCAATACCCCTGTTTGGGCATCATTCGAATTGCATAAGCAAGAGAATAAAGAACTCCTACCTCTTCTGCAAAGGCTTCCCTACTGGGATTGCCTTTCCCTTTTAATATAAAGAACTTTTGTTTGGGGACAGTAATTAATTCCGGTATTGATTTAGGGAAATATAGGTTTTTTTCTTCTTTTTTCCATTCATATTTCATTTTTTGTGCTCCTTATTTTTGTTTTGAGCATCCAAAAACATACGTTTTACTCTACTATATTTTACTATTTTACACGAAATAAAAATAGTTTTTACTATGAATTCACCGAGTGGCTCTATTATAACGATATTTTAACGAAAACCGCCTCCATAATCTGACGATTCCGCCCAGCCTTGTTATCAACTGGTGCAAACAGTTAAAGAAACCGGCAATGCCGCATATTACTCTTTTATAATTTTGGGGCAGAAATATCCCCGGCGTTAACAGCAAAGTATTTAAAAAAATGGCTTATCCCTATTTTGCGGATAAGCCATTTTTTAGTAATTATGCTCATAAATAACCGGTTAATTGTTGCTTACTTTTTTAAGCAGTTGAATTTCCCCATCTTGGGCCAGAATACGATGAGACAGGATGTCAATCTTGGTTTCAATACGTTCAAGAATGTTTTTGCTTACAGTATTGTGGAGCAACCCGTCGAATTTCGCATCTAATTCTTCCGTACGATGCATCAGTGCTTTAATAATATCGGTGTTCTCCCGCATTTGCCCTTTTACTTCAGCCATATCGCTTTTAAGTTCAGATATATCTCCCTTTACTCCGGCCATATCGCCCTTAAGTGCGGATATATCTCCCTTTACTCCGGCCATATCGCCTTTAAGTGCGGATATATCTCCCTTTACTCCGGCCATATCGCCTTTAAGTGCGGATATATCTCCCTTTACTCCGGCCATATCGCCTTTAAGTTCAGATATATCTCCCTTTACTCCGGCCATATCGCCTTTAAGTTCAGATATGTCTCTCTTTACTCCGGCCATATCGCCTTTAAGTTCAGATATGTCTCCCTTTACTCCGGCCACATCGCCTTTAAGTTCAGCCATTTGCTTAATCATGAGATTTTGAAACTCTTCATTTGTCACTGCTGTTCATCCTTTCCTGCCGTAACTAATTATACCATCCATCAGCATATTAAGCCAAGATAGGATAAGAGGATAAAACTTGAGACAGCTTCTATAATCCTGCAGCTTTACTTGGTTTTGTTTGTATCATAGGGTTGGGAACAACCTCCCTAGCCTCTTTGGCTTCTTTAGGAATAGTGATTTTTTCTCCCCTGTTAATCTCGGAAAAAGCAACTGTGGTAATAATTTTCATATTATCAAACATCTCCTTAATGACCGTTTTTTGATCAGCAGGCATGTTTTGGGATTCAACCAGCTTATTGGCAATTTTAGGCATAAAGTCGGATAGGTCAATATCCATCCTGGAAATAAGCGAAGTTTTTTTATCGACAGCGATAGTGTATTTGAAGTCACCCAAATCCTGCAGCAGATCGGCAGTCACCTTCATATTTTTCATGCCGGCTGAAGCCATATAACGTTCAAGATTTTCCTGTAAGTAGCTGCCGCTTGCTATAACCTCAAAAATAGTGGAATTGGCATCCTCGCTGATTTGAGTTACGCTTGTAATGGCTTTTATATAATTATCATACTCATTAAGCGGATAATAATTGGGTGTGGACTGTTTTATCCATTGATTATCAATATTGGAATAGACTGTGATTTGATTGCCGGTTTCTTCAAAGTACTGTACAAGCTGTCGCTCAATTTTTTTGGGAGCATTATCCGAAGTAATATCCATAGTAATGTTCATGATATTTTTACCCAGCATTGGTTTTACCCGAACATCCCCTTCGCCTTTCATGACGGTATTTATATTGTTGCCGCGAAAGGATAGGACCGATGTAAAGTCAATGGTCATATGGTAACTTTTCAGGCTCTGAAACTTCTGATAGGCTTTGGCCACAGTTTCTTTGGGATCTGTTGCCGTTACCGGCGAGGAAGCGCTGGAATTGAAAACCGAAAAAAACAAGGTCATGATACAAAGCACTGTTATAATTGACAATAACTTTATTTTACGCATATTTGAAATCATCCCCCTGTTGTTCTCTTTTACGTATTCAGGTAAAACGTTGTGCTCAATGTGATACATCTTTCCATATAAGTTTATAAATCCCTGCATTTTTTAAAAGTGATTTTCTCTATCGCCGTAAAAAACGGCAACTGTTATTTTTTAGAAGTGGGATTCCCCGGACTGCTATCGTTAATCACGAAGTAAACCCCGGTCAGCAAAAACTTGATTCTGCTGCCCGGGGTTTATTTTTAGTTAGCCGGAAAAGGGTTCATAAAGCTCTCCATTCCTTTGAGGCAGTCATTTCGTATTTGTCGTCTCTGTGCACCACCCCCAGACAGCCCTGGTTGTACAAATTCCGGGCAAAGCACTCAATGGCAATGTCTGTGCCGGTTGTGGTATGCATGAACATGCTTCGGTTGCCTACTGCAATGCTCCTGCCGCTAAACCTGCTGCCCAGGGTGTTGTCCGGGATGGTGCTAAAGTAGCCGGAAAAGGGGTATTTTTTGTTTTCATCATCTTCCAAGTAGTACCGGTAACCGGGAGGATAAGCAAAAAACTGGTGTTTACCCTGGGTAATGGCTAAATACTGGGCTTCGCCGGGTTCGTAATAAAACCAGCCCCTGCCATTGGCACAAAGCTTATAGGGAATGCGGAAATCCTTGGCGCCGATGCCTTCCACCAAAACGAGAGCCACTTTGCCGTTGTTTAATCTGGTAAGAATATGATTGCTTATATCCGTAATGGAGGCAATGTCTTCCGATATCACCGAGACGGGAATAACATCATTATAGGCCGGAACCATCACCAGTTGCCGCAGGTAGTGAGACTTAAAGGCAAACCCTTGGCGGGACACTGCCAGGTAATCCGGCAACCGTTCCCCATCTTCGGGCTTGCCGTGAAATATTGAGAGAAATTCTTCCTTGCCGACCACTCTTTCAATCTGATCAATTTTTTTTATGTAATCCATATCGGCTTCACTGATCCCGTACAGGCCGGCGTAACGGGTGGCCCAACTGCTGGATATGGCGAGTCCGTCCAGCTTGCTGAGATCAATGCTGCCGGCGACAGGGATCATGTCCCCCGTGCCTACCACCACAACGGGAAATCCTGACTGCTTTTTAAAGCGGTCAATTTCGGCAAAGACAGCATCGTACATGGCTTGCCTGGTAATCTCCGGCAGAAGTGTAAAACGAGTTGAAAAATATTGCTGGGCATAACTTATAAATACCAGTTGGGGATCATAATGGGCGATTAGATCCAGAGCGGTATCCGTCACCCAGCGATTACTCTGCAGGTCTGTGTCGCCGGGATAAGCATGCCTTTGCAATACCTCTTTTACCATCGCAACAACTATGGTGTCGTTGACTGTCTTTTTGCCGGTTTTGAGATCCAGAACATTCTGCCATTCTCTTACATCAACAACAGCCACACTCATAGGGCGCCCTCCCTGGAATTCCAGTACACCCGGCTGCCATACATCCTGATCTCATAGCCGCATTCCGGACACATATTTTCCCGGCAATGGCAATGATTCAGCCTATCGCCGCCGCAGCCCAGGCTGATTCGTTCCACTACCTCCCGGCCGCAGCGGGGACAAAGGGTATTAACCCAGTCAGAGCCGATGAAATTGTGAAAATAGATATAGGGGAGGATTTTGCGGTTTCTCTCCAGGATGGTGTTGATGTCTCCCACATTAGGGTAAGTAGTGCCTTTCATTTTATGTTCCGGCAGCAGCCGGAACACATGCCACGGGATTTCCCGGTCAACACCGGCGAGGAAGGATGCGATTTCGTCAAGCTCGTGGTCATTTACCGATTGGATGACCGGCGTGGTCACTTCCACATGATTGGTGGCAGCCAAGCGCGCAATATTGCGCAGGATGGGCCGGCTGTCGGGAATACCCAGATAACTCCGGCAAAAGTCCGGCGCTAGGCCTTTCAGGCTGATATTGATAAAGGAAAAGACGGAAGCGAAAATTTCCGTTGCCGCTTCGGTCATGTAAGCGTTGGTTAGACAGCCCATAGTAATGCCTGCCGTTTTAGCCGCCAGCGCCATTTCCTGCAGCGAAGGCAATGATACCGTAGGCTCATTTACGTTGAACACGATGTTGTGACAACCGAGTTTTTCAGCCATACGGACAAGCTGGCCGGGAGTAAACTCATACATTTGGGCTTGGAGCTTAGCCGGGTTTTCTTTGGCTACATAAGCATTGGCGCAATAGCGGCAATCCATATTGCAGCCGGCAGTGCCAATGGTCATGCACCGGCTCCCGGGATAAACGTGATAAAAGGGGATGGACTCGATGGACGACATGCTGTAAGCGCACCACCGGTTGGGAAAACGTTCCTTGATTACACCGCCTTCTTCCCAATACATGTGGCAAATCCCGTAGTTCTCACCATTAAGTTCACAACGCCATTCGCAATAATTGCATCTCATGTACAGCACTCCTTCCCTTCGGGCATATACTGGGGAATAAACCTGGGAACAACCACCTGGGCGCCTGTGTTTGTATACTCAATCCGAATGTTGTCGCCAAATATTTCCCGCAGGTTGCTATCATTAAAGGCCAAATGGGTGGGGCCCTGGGCGATGACCCGTCCCTGTTTCAGCATGATGACATCATCGCAGTAATTTAAGGCCAGATTAGGGTCATGCAAGGTAATTAACGCGGTTACGCCGTATTGTTTCACCAGCTTGCGCACCAAGTTCATCATCTTATGTTGATTGCCAAAATCAAGGTGAGCGGTAGGTTCGTCAAGCAGCATAACAGGTGTCTCCTGAAATAGCGCCCGCGTCAAAATGACTAATTGTTTCTGACCGCCGGAAAGTTGGTTGAACGGCAAGTCCGCCAGATGGTCTATGCCCAGTTCTTCACACAGCCGCCGGGCTTTTTTCCGTTCCCGGGGTCCCGGCGATGACCACATTCTCAGGCGGGACGCGCCGCCCATCAAAATCATTTCCAGGCAGGAAAAAGAAAAGGCAGTCTGGCTGTTTTGCGGCACAAAACTGATCAGTCTGGCAATACGGGTTCTGGCAATGCGGGTCACATCTTCCTCCATAACCAGTATTTGTCCCCGGGTAGGTTGAAGGATAGAATTAATACACCGCATTAGTGTGGTTTTTCCGGACCCGTTATGCCCCAATAAGGCACAGACCTGTCCTTTGCTGACAGACAGGCTGACATTTATCAGTACAGGTGAATTGCCATAGCCGGCCGTTACTTCATGCACTCGCACGGTCACTGCCCAATGCGCCTCCTTTTCTGTTTATAATAAGGTAAGCCAGGAACGGCGCGCCAAACACAGATGTTACAATACTTATGGGAATTTCCGACGTCAGAAAGGAACGCGCCAGAGTATCCATAAACAAGAGAAAAATTCCGCCGATAAAGCCGGCGACCGGAATCAGCCGGCTATGTTCCGTGCCCACCAAATAGCGGGCGATATGAGGGACGAGCAAGCTGACCCACTGGATGGCGCCCACCGCCGCAACAGCTGCCGCCTCCACCAGCGTACTGAGCAAAATATAAAATACCCGCCACTTCCTAATGTTAATTCCTAAAGACAGAGCTTCCTCGTCATCGAGAGTCAGAATATTCAACCGCCAGCTAAACAGATACAGTACAAGGGAACCGGTAACTACAACCGGCAGAGTAGTCCATACTTTGTCCCAAGAGGATGCCTGAAAAGTACCCATTATCCAAAAGATAATCTGGGCTAATTTATCCCGGGAATCCGTCAGATAGAAAACTATGTTCAGGCCGGCCTGAAAAATAGCTGAAATCACTATACCCGCTACTACCAGCACTGCCGGGGACTGGTCCCAACTCTTCAGCGCAATCAGGTAAGCGGAGAATACCGCCAATAGAGCGAAGAAAAAGGCGCTGCTCTGAATTGTTATTGCGGCCTCGCTAAAAAAGGTGATAACCAGAGCAGCCCCAAAACTGGCGCCGAATTTTACTCCCAGTATATCGGGAAATGCCAGCGGGTTACGAAATAAACCCTGGTAGACCACCCCGGCAATGGAGATGCCGCAGCCAATGGCAAAGCTTAGTATAATCCGCGGCAGGCGAATATGCCAAAAAACCTGCTGCATTTCGGCCGGGGGCAAAGAAGAGCCGTCGCTTAGCCCAAAAGCGGCCAGCAGTATTCGGCCTACCTCAACAGGCCCGATGGGATAACGTCCAACGCTCAGGGACGTTACCAGAGCGACAATAAATAGGGCGGTTAACGCCAAATAGTGCAGTCTTTTCATTAGTTCACAGTTTGCCCCCCAAAGAGGTAAAAGAATGGCCCAAATAATTGGTATAGAATTCATCAGCTATCTTGGTCATGTCAATATCCGCAAACTTATCAGGATATAAGGTTTTAGCCGCCCATACCGCGCCCAGCACATGATGGGGAGCGGGATAATCCCACCAGTCGATATTGGACGGGAAAGAATACACGCGTCCTTCCTGCACGGCTTTTACTTGGGCCAATTGAGGATTGTTGAAGATTGCATCGGCGCCATAAGTATCCAGGGAAGACCCTAAAAAGATGACGTCCGGATTCCAGTTGGCCACTTGTTCCGGCGATACATCGGCCCAATACCCTGTCAGGTGTCCGGCCACGTTTTTACCGCCGGCCGTCTCAATAATGGAGGTCTGCAGCATGGAACCCGTGGCCACGGAATAAATGTTCTTGGGACCGGCAAACATTACCTTGAGCCGCTTGTCGCCGGGTATGTCGCGGAGCCGTTCCTTTACCATGCCCAAAAGATTCTCACAAGCGACAATGTATTTTGCCCCCCGGTCTTCGCAGCCCAATACTTTGGCCATCAGCCTGACCGCGTCAAAGCTGTCTTCCAGAGTCTCGCCTTTAAGGCCGATCACCCTCAGACCGGCGCTTTCAAATTGCTCCAGTTGGGTCCGGTCAAAGGACGAATTCATAAAAACAACCTGCGGGCCTAAAGCAGCCATGGTTTCGGTGCTGATCTTTTCCCGGCCCTGGCGCATTTGGGGTTTGGCCTTAAACTTTTCATCGACCCGGGCCATGGCCGCGCCAAGTTTGTTGAATAAGGCCTGGTGAACCAGCTTGTCCTGCTGGCCCAGGGCAAAGACAAGATGCCCCTCGAAGTGGTCAATGGCGCCAATTTTTTCAATTTTGCGCGGCACTTCCACTCGGCGCCCCAGTTGGTCGGTTACCGTAACCGTCAAGCTTTCCGGCGCTCCAACGTCCTTGCCGGCCGTGCCCGGCGCCCTGCCGCATGCTGTAAGCAATAAAAGCAACATAACGATACCGAAAACCGCAATACACCTTTTGGTCACAAACATACTCTCCTCGCTTTTCAATGTACAGCACTCAAACTATCGATAACCATCGATTGTCTCGAACTGCTTAGAAATCGTTAGCTGCTAGGCGCGACGAGGAGCACAGCGGAGGCGTACCGGTTGTACGTTGGAGCGAGCACCGCAGAAGCAACGACGCAGGTGGCGGTTTATAAGCAGTTCCCCCGCTTTAAGGCGAATTTTTAACGGCCGTGATAGTAGCCACAATATCGTTCACATCGGCAATTTTGACGTCGCGGAAAGCATAGTCGGCCAACCAATTACACCACTCGTCCAACTTATACAGACGGTGGTTTCCGCGCAAGAAGCAAAACAACCGGTTTATGCTGCCGGCAAGAGTAGGCGGAGCGTCGCTGATATGGCTGCGCACAATCAACGTGCCGCCAGGTTTCAGTGCCTGCCGCACCTTGTTCAAAACTGTTTCCAGATTGACCGGCGCCAAGACTAAGGAGCATAGTATCACGTCGTAATCTGAACCAATATCATCCGCAAGAAAGTTGCCCGACAGAAGGGAAATCCGGGATTCCAAACCCCATGCCCGAATGGATGCTGAAGCTAAAACAGTAACTTCCGGTGTATCAAACAGCGTAACCTTCAGCGCGGGATATTTCTGGGCAAAGGCAATGCTGTAGAACCCGTGACCGCCGCCCAAATCCAAGAGGTGTGCCGCTTGCGGGAGCTGGACTGACCGCACGGTTGTCTGCACAAATTCGTTTGTCAACGCCCGCGCACCAATGTTTTGCAGGCGGCCGACAGTAAATTTCCGCTGTTCATGACCGCCGGGGATACGCGTCCGCCGGTTGAGCCGTTCGATGACTTCATTCCCGAAAGATTCAGCCGGAAAATCACCGGGCAGGGAATCACCCAAAAACCAAATACCGGCAGGGTCCAGATATTGATTAACCGCCTCGGTCGTCCGGTATTGATGCTGGTCAAAAGTGAGATACCCGGCTTGTACAAGAACTTGCAATACCAAATCAGTCAGGCTTTCATCCCAGTTGCGCTCAACGGCCAGCGCGGCAGATGACTTTCCTGCGATTAAGGCGGGAAAGACTCTGTATTTGACGGCAACAGCAACCAATTCATATACCACCCCCTGGGCCAGCAAGTCCCGGATCAGGCTGGGATCGACAGACAATTTTTCCCACAAATTATTAACTTGCATTTACGCACTCCCTTGTTTTGGTCTTTCTATTTTCTATATATCGATAACCAATTAACTAAGCGATACAATATTGACCCGTGTATAATAACGGCGCATATGAATGTTTCCAGGCAGATTCAATATTGTAAAAAACCCAGGAAAGCGAAAAATCGCAGCACTCCTGGGATTATCTGTATTCCGACAAAATAACGATAATATCAAATTAAACTATACATAAACAAAACATAAACAATATATTGCAAATAAAAATCTGTTTTTTGTATTATAAACCGTGTGGAAATAAAATTCAATACGTTTTAATTGTTTATGTTATTGGGATAAACTTTTAACTGCGTAATTGTTTCGCAATTGTTTCAAAAACAGTTTTAAATCCTTCTTCACCTCTGGCGGCAGGTTGTGCCAGCGTATTCCCCGTACGGCTCCCTCCAGTGCGCTCAGAGCACTAAGACAGGCCCCGGGGTCTACCGCTCTTAACTTCCGGAAAGCCTCCCGGCTGCCGATCTGCCGCAGCGTTTCAGCGTCGGCTATCCCGGCAGAGGCTAACCTTCCGGCCATTGTTGTCCCGATATTGGGCAGATCCGTCAGCTTAGTCACATGCATCACTCCTTATCACCATTTAGTGCTATCAGATATTCAGTATTCAGAATGCAAAATGCTTTGAGACGACTTGCATTCCGACTCCTGACGCCTGTTTAGTTACACCCTTTATACTATATATTAAAGGAAAATTCTGTATTCCTCAAGTCCAACAAAGGAATTTACCGCCTTGGCGGCTAAAACAATAAAAAATACGAATTTTAATAGTGAAAAGGAGTGCAGCTATGCAAAAGAAACTATGTCTCACCTTCTGTTTATGCGGCGCCATGCTTATCCCCGCCATCGGGCCTGGCACCGTTTCAGCCGCCAACGGCGAACTGCCCGACAGAGCGGCAATTGCCGACGCCTATAAATGGCGTCTTAATGACATCTACCCCAACGATACTGCCTGGCAGGCCGATGCGAATAAGTTAAAGACCCTGTTTTCCCAGGTAGCCGGTTACCAGGGAAAACTGGGAAACTCTGCCCATGATCTTTTGGCCTGCCTTAAACTCCAAGATGAAATCAGCATTTTAGCCGGCGAAAGACTCTATCCTTACGCTCGTATGCGCCGGGATGAAAATACGGCCGATAATGAGTACCAGGCGCTGAGCGGCAAAGCCCAGTCCCTGCTGGTTGAAGCCAAAGCGGCCACCGGCTTTATTGAGCCGGAAATCTTAGCCATACCGGCAAACAAGCTGGCCGCATTCCGCCGGCAGGAACCGGCGTTAAAACCATATAGTTACTTCTTGGACGGACTCCTGCTGAAAAAAAAGCATGTCCTCTCCCCAGCTCAGGAAGAGCTGCTGTTTCGTTCAGAAGATGTGACGGAAGCGCCTGCGGACATATTTAATACGCTTACCGGCGCGGATATGAAATTCCCCGCCGTTAAAGACGAACAAGGCCAGGAAGTACAGCTAAGCCCCGGCCGGTACATTAATTTTCTCCGCTCAAATGACCGGGAAGTGCGCCGTACCGCCTTTGAAGCCTACAACAATACTTATCATCAATATCGCAATACTCTGGCCGCCACTTTGAACGGCTACGTAAAGAAGAATATCTATTACGCCAAATCCCGCAACTACGCTTCCGCCCTGGAGGCCTCCCTGGCCCCTGACCGCATTCCTGTCAGCGTCTATGACAACCTTATTACCACCGTCAACAACCACCTGGAACCCCTGCACCGCTATGTAGCGTTAAAAAAGAAAGCGCTGCAGCTCCAGGAAATCCATATGTATGACTTGTATGTGCCGCTGGTCCGGGATGTACGCTACCAAATTCCTTACGATGAGGGAATTAAAATGGTGGAAAGGGCTTTAGCCCCGCTGGGTCCCGATTATGCCCTCAATCTAAATAAGGCGATTACCTCAGGCTGGATTGATGCTTACGAAACCAAAAACAAGCGGTCCGGAGCCTACTCATGGGGTATCTATGGTGTTCACCCTTTCATCCTGCTCAATTACAACAATGATTTAAACGATGTTTCCACCATTGCCCATGAATTAGGCCATACCATGCACAGCTTTTACAGCAACGCCAGCCAGCCTTTCATCACATCCCAATATTCCATCTTCACGGCTGAAACGGCTTCCACCGTCAATGAGCATCTCTTTTTAAACCACATGCTAAACCAGACAACCGCTAAAAACAAAAAGATCTATCTGATTAATCAATACCTGGAAGACCTGCGCGCAACGGTATACCGGCAGACTATGTTCGCCGAATTCGAAAAAATGATCTACGCAAGGGCGGAACAGGGCGAAACCCTTACCGCCGACAGTCTGGAGCGGATCTATCATGATTTAAATGTTAAATATTTCGGACCGGAGATGACGGTGGATAAAGAAATCGATATCGAGTGGGCCCGCGTTCCTCATTTCTATCGCAACTTCTATGTTTACCAGTACGCAACAGGCTATTCCGCCGCCACGGCCTTGTCCGAACAAATACTGACCGAAGGAAAACCCGCCCGGGAACGCTATATCAACCAGTTCCTCAAAGCGGGCGGATCGGACACTCCCATTAATATTCTGAAGCGGGCGGGAGTGGATATGGCGGCGCCCCAGCCCATTGAAGTTACCCTGACCAAATTCGCCGCTTTGGTGGATCAACTGGAAAAGCTGCTGGCGGAATGATCAATGATCCTTAATGACATTAATGTCATTAAGGATCATTGATTTACAATATTAACCGGTTTTCCTTGCATAAAAGCTTCAATATTTGCCGCCAAAAGCTGAATAAGCCTTTGTCGCGACTCCAGGCATTTCCAGCCTATATGGGGCGTAAGAATAACATTGTCCATGGCAAATAAAGGATTATCCGGTTCCGGCGGTTCCGGGTCCTGGACGTCAAGGGCGGCGCCGGCAAGTTGTTTGTTTTGTAAGGCTTCAATCAAATCGGTTTCTTTTATAATGGCTCCCCGGGAGGTGTTGATGATAAATGCTGACGACTTCATCAACTTCAGCCGGTCTTTATTGATAAGGTGTTTTGTCCCGGCGGTAAGGGGACAATGAATGGTTACAAAATCGCTCTTTTGGAGCAATTCCTCCAGGCCAGCGGCATGTATATCCGGTTGAGGCCACGTTTTTGGGGTCCGGCTGTACACGAGAATATTCATTCCCAGAGCCAGAGCGATTTTCATCACCTGTTGTCCAATGGCGCCGGCGCCGATGACTCCCAGCGTCTTGTTTTGCAACTCACCATGGGGCACCTGCAGGAATTGGGTAAAATTATTGAAGTTTTGCCGTTTGATCATGACCTGCTGCCGGGCTAACGCAGAGCTTAAATCTAAGATAAAGGCAATCGCCAACTGCGCCACAGCTTCGGTGCTGTAGCCGGGAACATTGCAGACGGCAATATTCTTTTCGCCGGCGGCGGCAATATCGATATTGTTGTAGCCGGTGCCGGCTTCACAGATGAGTTTCACAGAGGCAGGGAATTGGCTGATTAAATTCCTTCCCACCGGCAATTCCTTAGTGATAATAACATTTTGATCCTTAACCCTTGCTATGATTTCATCACTGCTGCTGACATCGTATTTGGCAACAGAAGTGAGTTTAGTCAACGGTGAAAAATCAAGCTTGTGGTCAAAATCCAGTTTTGCCGCATTGAGGATTACTGTTTTTTTCATACTTACCCCCTTAATTGGAAAATTGCAAGGGCTCTGAGGAGCAACGACGCTAGGCGAAGTTTTTCAACAGCCTGAGCGGAAAAAGTGACTATACTTTTTCCGCCAGAATGTCGGCCACATGTTTAATTTTAATGTGGGGAGCCTGTTTGTCAAGGCCTCCCTGAATTTGCATCATGCACGCCGGACAGGCCACGGCGACTACTGCCGCGCCGCTGTCGATAATATTGGTTATTTTCTGTTTTAAGATGGGCATGGACAACTCGGCATATTTGATTCCGAAAGCCCCGGCCATGCCGCAGCATTTATCGCAGTCTTTCATTTCCACCAGTTGATAGGCGGAAGCCGCCGCCAACAATTCCCGCGGTTCCCGATAGATGCCCAGACCGCGTTTGATGTGACAGGAATCATGGTAAGTTACGGCAGTCGGGCCGTCGACTTGCTTCAGCCGCCCGGCTTGTCGGTAGCATCCGGCCACAAAGCTGGTAAATTCCCGGACTTTGTGAGCAATTTTTTCCGCCCGTTTCTTCCAGGCCGGATCATCGGTAAAAAGCTCCCCGTAGGTTTGGTGCCACGTCTCGGCGCAAGTCGGACAAGCGGCTACAATCACATCAGGGGCGGCAGCCTCAAAAGCGGCAATATTTTGTTTGGCAATCTTCCTGCCCGTCTCCCGGTCTCCCATTCCCAGTACAGGCTTGCCGCAGCAGCTTTGCTCATCAGGGAAGACCACCTCCATGTTAAGATCCTGCAAGACCTTGTACACCGACTCACCTGTCTCCGGAAATACAAAATCAATATTGCAGCCACAGAAAAAGGCCACTCGTTTTACCGGTTTGGTCACTTGGGCGGTAATTTTTGGAATCCGGTCCCGCAAAGGCTCGGCGGCAATCGCCGGCAGACTGCGGTCTTTGGTCATTCCGGCCATAAACAGCGGCAAATGCCGGATCAGGCGGCCGGTCTGAAAAGGCTTCTGGCCGATGGAAGCCAACCGCAAAAACGTATGAAACACCCGGCGGTTGCTGATAACATTTTCAAACACCGTACTCACCGCGAAGGGCAACCCATGCTCTTTGACGGCTCTGGCCCGCAATTCTTCAATAAGGCCAGGTATGTCGATTTTGCCGGGACAAATTTCCACGCACTTGCGGCAGCCAATGCAAAGCTCATTGAATTTCTCAAAATCCCCCATACTGTTGAGGAAGGCGGTCAGAATGGCGCCGATGCCGCCGGCGTAAATATGGCCGTACACATGACCGCCCACCAGTGTGTATACCGGACAGACATTTAAACAAGACGCGCAGCGGACACACTGGTAGATTTGCTTGAACTTGTCGTCCCGGGCCGCGTTAAGACGGCCGTTGTCAAACAGAATAATGTGCAGCTCCTTATCCTCTTCCACCCATTTGCCATTTTTCCTGACCATTATGGGGGTAACCCCCGCTACCATGCTCATATAGCTGGTCATCAACTGGCCGGTGGCGTTGCGGGGCAGGGTGCGCAAAATAGGCGCGGCATCTTTAATGGTGGGGATTAATTTTTCATAACCGATAATGACTACATGAATGCGGGGCAGGGTGGTTACCAGCCGGGCGTTGCCTTCATTGGTCACCAGGCCGATGGCTCCATTCTCCGCAATGCCGAAATTGGCGCCGGATATACCCATATCCGCCTGTAAGAATTCCTGGCGCAGCCTGGTTCGGGCCGCCTCAACCATAAAGGGAATATCTGTCGGTATCTCCTGTTTCAGTTCTTGGGAAAAATACCCGGCAATCTGCTGCCGGTTCAGATGAATCGCCGGCATCACCATATGGGACGGCTTCTGGCCGGCCAGGGAAATTATCCATTCCCCCAGGTCGGTTTCTTTCACCTGCAGGCCGTCAGCCTCCAGGTCGCGGTTCAGGTGAATTTCCTCCGCTGCCATGGATTTGGATTTCACGATCCGGTTAACACCCTTTTCCCGGCAAAGGTCAAGCAGGTATTTTTTCAGCGCCGCCCCGTCTTTGGCCCGGAAGACCCGGGCTCCCCGTTTGACAGCCTCGGCTTCAAACCGGTCGGCCAGCTTGTCGATGTCCGCCACCGCCCCGGCCTTCATCCGGCGGACCTGTTCCCGCAGCGCGTCAATATCCTCGACATTTTCATAAGCCTTGGCCCTGGCTACAGGATAAGCCTCGGCAAAACGCCCCAAAGCCCCCCGCAGCACTTCATCGCTCAATTTTTCATGAATTTCGTTCTTGATGTTACGGTCGTTGGCTTCCATTATTGGTCACCTCCGCAAATATCCGCAGCGGCAATATCAGTGGCAATATCAATGGCAACGATTATAAACCGTTTGGGGCCATGGACGCCAATGGTCAGAACCCGCTCGATGTCCGCCGTCCGGCTGGGGCCGGTGATAAAGCTGATATAGCCCCGGTCGTAAGCCTTGGCGATAACTTCCATTGCCTCCGTCACGCCGGCAACAATATGATTGCTGTTTAAAAAAGCCACATGCACCGGCGGCAAAGCGGAAACCAGCCGGCTCTCAATGGCGTAGGCGTCCTGGCAGACGCTGCCGGTTTCCGCAATGCCAAATTCAACGGTGGAAATACCCATATCGGCCTTTTCCGCCTGTTCGGCAATATCCGCAGGCTGTGAGTACACGGCAAGCCCTGCCTTGCCGAGGGCTGCCGCAATACCGCCCGCCTGCTGCAACAGACTGTCGGCAATAACAATATTTTTGGCGTTAATATATTTCGCCAGATTGGCGACAGCCTCCCGGGCTTCAGCCGCCGTTTTCACCGGGAATACTTCCGCCGCTGCGCTCTTGGCCCGGTCCTCGAATTCAGCAAATAAATGGCGGCCAAATTTTTCGGCAGGCAAATCAGCAAAATATTGTTGCCATTTATTGCTGACTTTTTTCATACCCTTCACCCCCCTAATTCAAGCCGGCCTGATAGGACTTTGCCAGAAACTGAACGACATGCAGCGTTTCCTGCTTCATGTGGTTACGCACTAAACCGTCTGTCAGATGAATGCGGCAGCTGGGGCAACTGGTGGCAACCACATCCGCATTCGTGGACGCAATATCGGCTATTTTCCGGTCATTAATTTTGCAGGCCTCCTCATAATGGGCCATCATAAAGGAACCGCCAGCGCCGCAGCAGCGGGCCGGTTCTTTCATTTCCACCAATTTAAGCCCGGGAATGGCTTTTAGAATTTCCCGCGGCTGGGTGGTTACCTTAATCCCCCGGGCCATATGGCAGGGATCATGCATGGTGACGATTGCTTTGACTTCCCCCAGATTATCTTTACGGAACTTCACCACATCCACCAGGAACTGGCTTATTTCATAAGTCTTATCGGCCAGTTTCCGCACCCGTGCCAGCATAGCCGGGTCATCGTGGAACATTTCCGGGTATTCAACTTTCCAGGCCTCGGTGCAAGACCCGCAGGCGGTGACAATGTAATCCAAATTATAGCGTTCAAAAGTCTCAATGTTGTGTTTGGCAAACAGTTTGGCCAGCTCATGATCGCCCGACATTGCCACCGGTGTGCCGCAGCAGTGCTGCATGGCCGGCATAACTACCTCAACATTGTTGGCCTTTAATACACTGACAACCGCTTGGCCGATATCGGTATAAACGTAATTTGCCGTGCAACCCGTGAAAAAACCCACCCGCATTTTGGGGTTATCCACTTTGACGGTCTCCGGCAACATGCTTCGCAGCGGCGTGGCGGCGAACGGCGGCATTACCCGGCGCTTATCCAGTCCCGGCATGGGAAAACGGGCAACAACCGCCATCGCTCTGGGAAGTTTTTTAAAGGAAAGCGGACCAAACAGTCCCGCCAGGCGCAGGGCAAAATCAAATACAGCCCGATGTTTAAGAAAACCAAATACTGCCTTTTTGATTGGATGCAGGCCCCGGGCTTTTACTGCCGCCCGGCGTCCCCGGATAATCAGCTCGTCGGCTTTGACCCCGCAGGGGCATTTGACGGCGCAGGCTTTGCAGGACAAGCACATGGACATGATTTGGTCAAACCCGGCGGTAATATCAAGGTTGCCGTTATTCACCGCTTCAATTAGCGCCAGTTTGCCCCGGGCCACACTTTTTTCCGTCTGCAGCTCCTTGTAAATCGGGCAGACCTCCATACAGTTGCCGCATTTCATGCAATTGGCCAGATCGTCGCTAATTTCAGCCAACAGGGCTTGCCCGGCTTTCACATCTTTATTGTCGTTCATATCCTTCATAGTTAACACTCTCCGACTAGTTTCCCGGGATTGAGAATACCGTTCGGGTCAAGAGCTTTTTTAATGGTTCGCATGACTTCCATGCCCACCGGACCGAACTGGTCTTCCATATACCTGAGTTTGCCCAGACCGATGCCGTGTTCACCGCTCAAAGTGCCGCCCAGTTTGATCGCTGTGGCAAAAATTTCGTCCATAGCCTTATAAACCCGTTCCATTTCTTCTTTGTCGCGAATGTCGCAGACAAGGGTGGGATGCATATTGCCGTCGCCGGCATGCCCAAAGGTGCCGATCCGGACTTTGTATTTGGCGGCAATTTCATTGATTGCCCGGATCATATCCGGCACTTTGCTGCGAGGCACCGTGGCATCCTCCACAAAGGTCGTCGGCCGGAGTTTGGCCAGAGCCGGCAGCGCCGCCCGGCGGGCAGCCCAGATTTTGTCCCGGTCGGCCGTGTCTTTGGCCACCCGGATTTCATCGGCCTTGTTGGCCTTTAGCACTTCCAGCACTTTAGCCGCTTCTTTTTCCACAACCGCCGGAATTCCGTCAACCTCAATCAGCAGCACGGCTTCGGCATTAACAGGCAGCCCCACATGCGCATAATCTTCAACCGTGCGGATAGTGGCATTATCCATTATTTCCAAAGTGGCAGGAATAATTTTGTTGGCGATGATACTGGCAATGGAATTGCCGGCATTATCCAGGTTGTTAAAAATAGCCATCATACTTTTCCTTGTTTCCGGCGCCGGCACCAGCTTAACAATAATCTTGGTAATAACGCACAGCGTTCCCTCCGCGCCGGTAAACAGCTTGGTCAGATCATAGCCGGCCACGTCTTTAACGTTTTTGCCACCGGTATTCATGATCCGGCCGTCGGCCAGAACTACTTCCAGACCCATGACATAATGCTTGGTCACACCATATTTAAGTCCCCGCAGGCCCCCGGAGTTCTCGGCCACGGTGCCGCCCAGGGTGGCGGTGGTAACCGTGCCGGGATCAGGCGGATAAATCAGCCCGGATTGTTCCACAATTTTATTAAGATCCGACACCACCACTCCCGGTTCGGCTACAGCTACCAAATTCTCCGTATCCACCTCAATAATCCGGTTCATACGGGTCATGAGAAGGACAATCCCGCCCTGGGTCGGGACTGTGCCCGCGCTCAGATTGGTGCCCGCTCCCCGGACGTACACCGGAATCTTTTCCTTGTTGGCGATGGCCATTACCTGGGATACCTGCCCGGTATTTTCCGGAATGATAACAGTTGCCGGCAGATGAAAAAAGCCGGGAGTCGCATCATAGCCGTAAGAGAGCAAGTCTTCCTTGCTTGTCAGCACATAAGTTTCACCAACTATTTTTTTAAATACTGCAATCAAATTGTTGTTCATTTTACCACCACACTCCTCGTAGTGTGCTCTATCATTAAAAAAGCTATAAGGGAGGCATTAAAAAATCTATTGCTGGCATTATTCCTTCGTGGCAGCTGTTTCAGACAAATCCCCTCCCAATGTTTGCGCCAGCCGCTTATAGCCGGCCAATCTTTCCGCCGCGTCCTTAGCCGTTTTGGCAAACAACTCCTCCGCTTGCTCCGGGAACAGTTTTTGCAGCGAGGAATAACGCACTTCCCCCAGCAGGAACTCCTTGAAATCAGCGGTAGGCTCCTTGGAATCCAGCGTAAACGGATTTTTGCCCAGCTCTTTCAGCGCCGGATTGTAGCGGTACATGGCCCAGTAGCCGGCTTCCACGGCCCGCTTGCCCTCCAGCTGGCTGTTGCCCATGCCCAGTTTCAGGCCATGGTTGATGCACGGCGAGTAAGCGATGATCAGGGACGGTCCGGGATAAGCCTCGGCTTCGGCGATCGCCTTCAACGTCTGGTTTTTGTCGGCTCCCATGCAAATTTGCGCCACATAGACATAGCCGTAGCTCATCGCCATCATGCCCAGGTCTTTTTTCTTCGTCCGCTTGCCGCTGGCCGCGAACTGGGCAATGGCCGCCGCCGGCGTGGCTTTCGAGGACTGACCGCCGGTGTTGGAATATACTTCGGTGTCAAAGACCAGCACATTCACATCCTCGCCGGTGGCCAAAACATGATCGAGACCCCCGTAGCCGATATCATAGGCCCAGCCGTCGCCGCCGAAGATCCACTGGGAACGTTTGACAAAGAAATCCTGATAGCCAGAAATTTCATCCAGCAGGGCATTCGTGCCCCGGACCGCCGTGAGGGCGGTGCTCAGCTTATCCGCCCGTTCCCGGGAACCGGCGCCCCTATCCTTTTTGTCCAGCCACTCGGCTAAAGCCGTTTTCACTTCCCCGTCAGCCAGAGGCAGCGCCGCGGCAACCCTGGCTGCCAGCCGCTCCCGCACCTGCTGCACGCCCAGGTGCATGCCCAGGCCGAATTCGGCGTTATCTTCAAACAGGGAATTGGCCCAGGCCGGACCGTAGCCGCGCTTGTCGGTGCAGTACGGCATGGCCGGCGCGGAAGCGCCCCAGATGGACGAACAGCCGGTGGCATTGGCAATCATCATCCGGTCGCCGAACAGCTGGGTCACCAGTTTGGCGTAAGCGGTCTCCAGACAGCCGGCGCAGGCCCCGGAGAACTCCAGGTACGGCGTTTCGAACTGGCTGCCCCGGACCGTTTCCTTTTTTACCGGATTCGCCTTGGGCGCAAGGTTCATGGCATAATCCCACAGCTGCGCCTGGGCCAGCTGGCTGCCCATGGGCTGCATGACAATCGCCTTTTCCTTGGCCGGGCATACCTGGACGCAATTGCCGCAGCCGGTGCAGTCATAAGGCGATACCGCCAGCCGGTAGTGCAGGCCGTCAGCGCCGGCAACCGGCTTGGTTACGAACCCGGCGGGGGCGTCCTTTACTTCGGCTTCGCTCACCAGCACCGGCCGGATGCAGGCGTGGGGACAAACGAAGGCGCATTGGTTGCACTGGATACAGTTGCCCACCTGCCATTCCGGCACCTCAACGGCGATGCCGCGTTTCTCATAAGCGGCCGTCCCCAGCGGGAAGGTGCCGTCAGTCAGGCCCATATCCTTGAGCACGCTCAGGGGCAGCTGATCCCCCTCGGTGCGGTTCATGGGAATAACTACCTTCCGGATGAATTCAGGCACCTCTTTCCCGGCAACTGCCGAATCGCGGGCCTCCTTCCAGGCGGCGGGAACGGCAATCTTAACCAGGGCGTCAACCCCCTGATCAATGGCGGCGTAATTCATATGGACCACCTTTTCCCCTTTGTTGCCGTATTCGTCCACAACCGAAGCCTTCAGGTACTTTACCGCCTCGGCAACCGGGATGATGTCGGCCAGCTGAAAAAATGCCGCCTGCATGATCATATTAATGCGGCCGCCCAGACCAATTTCTCTCGCTATTTTTACCGCGTTGATGGTGTAGAAATTCACCTCGTTGGCGGCGATAAACCGCTTCATAGCCGCCGGCAGGTTCGCCGCCAGCTCCGCCTCCTCCCAGATACAGTTGAGCAGGAAGGTTCCCCCCGGCTTCAAACCGGCCAGAACGTCGTATTTCGTCACATAGGACTGGTTATGGCAGGCAATAAAGTCTGCCTGGTGGATCAGGTACGGGGACTTGATCGGCCGGGCGCCGAAACGCAGGTGGGAAACGGTTATGCCGCCTGACTTCTTGGAATCATAGGCAAAATAGCCCTGGGCAAACAAATCGGTTTTGTCGCCGATAATCTTAATGGCCATCTTGTTGGCGCCCACAGTGCCGTCCGAACCCAGTCCCCAGAACTTGCAGGCCCGGGTGCCGGCCGGCGTGGTATCGATAGCAGCGCCCAGGGGCAGGGAAGTATGGGTGATATCGTCCACAATCCCCACCGTAAAGCCGTCTTTGGGCGCCTCGCTCCTGAGATTTTCGTAAACAGCCACCATCTGCGCCGGCACCACGTCTTTGGAACCCAGGCCGTAGCGGCCGCCGACAATAACCGGCTGCCATTCCCGGCGGTAAAAAGCGTTCTTAACATCCAGGTACAAAGGTTCGCCGGCGCAGCCGGGTTCCTTGGTGCGGTCCAGCACGGCGATTTTGGCCACGGTGCGGGGAATGTATTTTAGGAAGTGCTCAATGGAGAAAGGGCGATACAGGTGAACGGTCAGGAGGCCGACCTTTTCTCCCCGGGCATTTAAATAATCAATGGTTTCCTCAATCGTTTCGCAGACCGAGCCCATGGCGACAATCAGCCGGTCGGCGTCCGGCGCGCCGTAGTAGTTGAACAGATGGTACTCCCGGCCGGTAAGTTCTTTCACTTTCGCCATATATTTTTCCACGATTGCCGGCAGGGCCAGGTAATACTCATTGCTGACCTCCCGGCCCTGGAAGTAAATATCCGGGTTCTGGGCCGTGCCCCGGGTTACCGGATGATCCGGATTGAGGGCGCGTTGGCGGAAGGCGGCCAGCGCGTCCTGATTCACCATTTGCGCTAAATCGTCATAATCCCAGGTTTCAATCTTTTGAATCTCATGGGAAGTCCGGAAGCCGTCAAAATAGCTCACAAACGGCACCCGGCCCTCGATGGCCGCCAGATGGGCCACTGCTGCCAAATCCATGACCTGCTGCACACTGCTTTCGGCCAGCAGGGCGAAACCGGTCTGGCGGGTGGCCATTACATCCTGGTGGTCGCCGAAGATATTGAGGGCGGCGGCGGCCACGGCCCGGGCGCTCACGTGCAGCACCCCCGGCAGCAGCTCGCCGGCGATCTTATACATATTGGGAATCATTAACAGCAAGCCCTGGGACGCGGTAAAGGTGGTGGTCAGGGCGCCGGCCTGCAGAGAGCCATGCACGGCGCCGGCCGCGCCGGCTTCCGATTGCATTTCCACAACCCGGACCGGTTGGCCGAAGATGTTTTGCCGGCCGGCCGCCGCCCAGCTGTCCACATATTCCGCCATGGTGGACGACGGCGTAATGGGATAGATGGCCGCCACTTCCGTGAACGCGTAGGCTACGTGGGCGGCGGCGCAGTTGCCGTCCATGGTTTTCATTTTCATTTTCATTTTCATTTTTTTGGTCATAAGTTTCGCCTCTTTCATTAATTCTTAGCGGCTGCCTGTGCGCAGCCTAACGAAATACGGGTTAAGGAATCATCCAGGTAAGAACATAGGCCTGCAATAACGTCATCAGGCCAACCACTATCGCCAAACCGATGGAATGGAAGATGGCGAAACGGAACAAGTCGCCCTCTTTGCCTACCAGTCCGGTAGCAGCCGTGGCCACCGCAATACTTTGCGGCGAAATCATCTTGCCGGTAACACCGCCGGAAGAGTTGGCCGCCACAGTCAGCACAGGGTCAACCCCGACCTGCTGGGCGGTAATTACCTGGAGATTGGAAAACAAAGCATTGGCGGAAGTGTCCGAACCGGTCAGGAATACGCCTACCCAGCCCAGAAGCGGGGCAAAGAACGGGAAATAGCTGCCGGTACCGGCCAGAAATAGCCCCAAGGTGGAACTCATGCCGGAAAAGTTCATAATATAGGCAAGACCAAGCACACAGGGGATAGTAATCAAAGGTTTCCTCAATTGCTTAAAGGTTTTGGCCAGCAAACTGATGAACCGGGCCGGGCCTATTCCCAAAATCGCGGCCGATATAATGCTGGCAAAAAAGAGAGCCGTGCCGGCGGCACTCAGGTAGTTGATTTTGAAAACAGCAGCCATTGGTGTAGCTTCTTTCATAATCGGCGCCACTTGGATAGTCATTTTATCCAAACCGGGCACAACCCATTTGATCGTGGCGGCATCCAGAACAGTCTGCACCGGTTTCAAACCCCACAAAATAACCATGGCTGTCAGAATGATAAACGGCGACCAGGCTTTCATAATCTGGCCGAAAGTATAACCGTGGCCTTTAGGCCCCGCACAGGACTGTGCAGGCTTTTCACCGGGGAACCGCCAAATGTTTGCCGGTTTCCAGCATTTGAGGAAAATGGCCAACGCTATGATACAAGCCAGCGAAGACAGTATGTCGGGTAATTCCGGTCCCAGAAAATTGGAGGCAAAATACTGAAAACCGGCAAAAGCAACTCCGGCTACCACACAAGCCGGCAACACTTCCAGCATGGCTTTCCAGCCGGCCATCAACACCACCAGATACATAGGAATAAGGACCGAAAGAAAAGGCAATTGGCGCCCCACCATCTGACTGATTTTTATAGTTTCCAGGCCGGAAACCTGCCCGGCGACAATAATCGGAATGCCGATTCCGCCGAAGGCTACCGGGGCGGTATTGGCAATCAGGCACAAGCCGGCGGCATACAGGGGATTAAACCCGAGGCCGACCAGCATGCCGGCGGAGATGGCCACCGGTGTGCCAAACCCGGCCGAACCTTCCAGAAAAGCGCCAAAGGCAAAAGCAATCAGCAGGGCTTGCAGCCGACGGTCATCGGTGACGGAAGCTACAGAATCTTTGATAATCTCAAATTGTCCGCTTTCCACCGTCATGTTGTAAAGAAAAATAGCGGTAATTACGATCCAAAAAATCGGAAAAACCCCGTAAAGAGCGCCAATACCGGTTGCCGTCAAAGCCGTGGCAACAGGCATCTTGTAAACAAGAATGGCGACAAGAACCGCCGCCACTACCGCCGCGGCCCCGGCTACCTGACCCGGCGAACGACGCACGGCCAGTAAATAAAAGATGATTATAATCGGAATTGCCGCAATAAGAGCCGAAAGTCCCAAATTACCCATGGGATCATATACCTGAGTCCATGCCATAAAGTTACCCCTTTCATTATTTCGTTACTTTTTAAATGTCAAAGATAGCGAAAAATAGAGAATTTTGCTTGCCTACCTCCCTTCTCACAAAGAGATCCTTTGAATTGAATTTGCACCATAACTACGCGCCACCGGACTATAGGTCTAGTGGTCTGACCAATATTTTATTCGGTAGGGTGGTCAGACCACCCTACCAATAGCATTGTTTCGCTATAGCTATTAAAACTCCTGCTGAATATTCACCATTTTTAAAATTTTTATACTGTAAAAAATTGGTATTCGGGTATTAAAATACGCTGAGGTTTGGTTAGGCGGCAGCGCCGCAGCGTTCCTTATATTGCATATAGGCAGCATAACTAACATCATATGTATTGGTCTGACCATTATACCTAAGAATCAGTAAATTCTAATCGCAGGAAACTTGCCGGTACTGTCATAAAAACACTGCGGCCCGCCTCAGAAGGCGAGCCGCAAGATACAGATGGCAATAATAAATGGCGATAATAGAATGTTAAGGCAGCATCCAACTTAATACATGCGCCTGTAGATAAACCAGCACGGCAATAATTAAACACATAGCCACGCTATGCCCCAGCGTAAACCGGAAAATGTGTCCCTCCCGTCCGGCAATTCCGGCAGCTGCCGTAGCAACCGAAATGCTTTGGGGTGAAATCATCTTGCCGGTGACGCCGCCGGAAGCGTTGGCGGCTACTGTCAGGCTGGGGTCCAAATGGATTTGTTCGGCGGTAGTTTTCTGCATGGTGCTGAATAAAGCATTAGCCGATGAATCTGAGCCGGTAAGGAATACGCCGAGCCAGCCCAGGATGGGGGAAAAGAAAGGGAAAAATGCCCCGGTCGCGGTAAACGCCAGCCCTAAAGTATAGCTCATCCCGGAATAATTAGTAACATAGGCCAAAGCCAAAATCATGGCAATGGTGCATATGGGATAAGCCAATTGTTTGACTGTCTTGATAAAACAGCGGGTCGCGCGGGCCAGGCCATAATCCGGAATAATCAGAAGCGAAACCAACCCGGCAAGAAAAATGGATGTACCTGTGGCCGATAAAATATTAAGGGCATACTTGGCGGCCAAGGGTGTGTTTTCGGCCGTAACAGGCATTGTCTCGATAACCCTCCCGTCGAGATAGGGCCAGGAGATGGCGGCAAGAGGCGTATTGCTGTCTAAGGATGACAAAATTGTCTTCAAACCGAAAATTTTATCATCAGCCCATAAGAATACAAAAAAAATCAGAATAAAATAGGGCATCCAGGCCCGGATAATTTCGGACCGGGAATACAAAAGCTCCACCTTGTCGCTTTCGGAAAACTTTTCGTCCCGGAAGCGCCATATCCGCTTGGGACGCCAAATTTTCAACAAAACCAACAGACTGAGAATGGTCACAACTGCCGCAATAATATCAGGCAAAAAAGGATTAAAATAATTGGAGATAAAAAACTGCGTCACCGCAAAACTGACCCCGGTAACCAAAACCGCCGGCAGGACTTCTATTGCTCTTTTCCAGCCGCACATGGTCACCACGATCCACCAGGGAGCCAGCAGCGATAACAGCGGGATCTGCCTGCCAACAATTTTGCTGACAGTCATCACGTCCAGGGATGTGATCTGGGCGGCCACCACGATAGGAATGCCGATAGCACCGAAAGCTACCGGCGCCACATTGGCAATAAGACAAATGCCGGCGGCATAAAGCGGGTTAAAGCCCAACCCCACCAGCATGGCGGCAGTTATGGCCACCGGTGTACCATAGCCGGCTGCGCCTTCAATAAATGCACCAAAGGCAAAAGCAATCAGCAATGCCTGTAACCGGCGGTCGTCAGTGATAGAAGCAAGCGAGTTTTTAATAATTTCAAATTCACCCGACTCTATAATCATGCTATACAGCCAGATCGTCGGGATAATAATCCAAACAATGGGAAATATGCCGAACATAGCTCCGTTTAAAGTGGCGCTTACCGCCAACTCCACCGGCATACGCCAAACCGCGACCGCCAGAATTATGGTAATCAATAAGCCGGCGGCGGCAGCATAATGCCCACGCGACTTTCGTATTCCCAACATATACAGCAGAACGAACAGCGGCATGGCTGCTGCCAGGGCCGACAGGGAAATACTGTTAAGGGGATTGTACACCTGAACCCAGGCCATTACCCACACTCCTCTTGCTACGAAATTAGGTGAAAATTACAACATTTCTGTTCAGGGCGGTATCCATACCCCATCGGCAAGAATACCGCCAAGTGCGATATATTTCAGGAGGGAAACCCAAAATCCTTATTAATTTTGTGCTCGGCGACAGTGTTATCAAACTTTTTCAGGGAAACAAGACCGCCACGCTTCAGTTCCAGCATGGCTTCTTCCACCATTACAAGATGTTCCCGCATACGTTTCACAGCCAGCTTAGAATCCTTGGCAACAACTGCCTCGTAAATGCCGTAATGGCTTTTGTACAAAGTTTCCGGCATGTTAGGAACCAGATACAGCTTTTGCCGGGAAGCGCGATAGGCTTGCGTCATAATCTCGGATATTGGGTTCATAACGGTGTTTAATATAGGATTATGGGCGGCATGGATGATTGCATAATGGAAGGCGGCGTCGGCAGCATCACCGATATCACCTGAATTTATCGCCTTCACCATATCATTCAGCGCCGCCTGCATGGCCTCAATATCCAGCGGCGTAGCCCTTACGGCCGCCAGGCCGGCAATCTCCACCTCAAGAATTTTCCGGACTTCCAAAAGCTGCATAATATCATCAAATTCAACTTGCAGAAAAAAGTTCAATGATTCCAGCATTCCCTCCACCGAGACCTGGCGGACAAAGCTGCCTTCCCCCGGATGAATGGTAATAACCCCTATAATCTCCAGGGCGCTGAAAGCCTCACGCACGGAAGCCCGGCTAACATTAAACCGCTCCGATAATTCACGCTCGGAGGGAAGCTTATCACCAGGCTGCAATTTTCCTTCACTAATCAGTGTCTTTATTTGTTCAACTATTTCTTCATATACCTTTTTAGTTTTGACTGGCCTAAACATCAGCGCCTCCATCAATCTTTCCTATCGCTCTTATCATACAACATTCCCTGTCAAAAGAAAAGACAGGCCGGTATGCTCCCGTGGCCGGCAGCCTTGACTATATAGTTACGGCGATTAAGCGATTATTTGTTGAATTATGTAATAATACGGTAATAATTCCGGTGTTCGTGTATCTTCGGCAATTTAGTGAATAAAATTAAAAAACCCCGGACTCGGTATTCCCTAAGTCCGGGTTAGTAAGTTATCTTTGGTTCTTGCCCGTGTGGTGGCAGTTACATTAAGACCATAGAACTCCGGTTTTTTCGATTATATAAGGGCTATCTTTTTCGGCCAAGGGGTTCGCGTACATATTCTCCATGCTTTATCAATATATTGATGCGTGTAGTGTTGCTCGACTCGGTGGAAAAAATAAGTACCCAGGTCGGTGAGGCGGTAGCCGTCTTCCGTAGATTTGAGAATTCCTAACATGGAAGCCAGTTTAAATTCTATACCGAAACTTTTATTCAGGTCAGCGTTAAATAGCCGATGAAAAGCGGTGTCATTTACTTCCAGATTGTAAAAATTCCAGAATAGCCAATATAGCATCCGTGTTCGTTGCGTGAAGTTTAGAGTTAGGGCGGTGGCTATTTGATCATCATTCATCCTGTTACAATATTCTTTCACAGAAAATGTATTAATACTGAATTGTGATGACGATAAGGTAGCCGCGCTGGGTCCAAAACCTATAAAATTATCACGAGTAATGGATGAATATTGCGGCGTGCCTTTCTTGGTAAAGGTCCAGACAGAGGTTCTTTCATAGCCAAGTGTTGAACTTATGTCCACTAATGCATCAAGCATTTCTTTTTTGTGTAATTGGGAAAGAGGTTTTTTTGAGTTGCGGGCAAAAGAAAAATCAATAAATGGATATGCGGAGATTTGAGTAGCTCCATTTTCACAAGCAGTCATAAAATCTAATCGTAATTCTTGTTCTTTCTGTCCCGGTATTCCGAAGATAAGGTCAACGTCAATGGCTTTAAAACCGAACTGTTTAACTTTATTAAGAGGAATGGAATAATCTTTGTAAAATCTGCCGAGATTTTCAAGCAAGTGTTTTTGAAATGATTGAATTCCAACACTGACCATGTTAAAACCTGTTTTCTTGATTTTGTCCAACATGCTATCGGAAATATTGTCAGGATGTAGTTCAATACCAATATCACCTGTAATTCGGTAATACTTGCCTATTTCCGCAAAAATGCCGGGAAAGCTGTCAATTATTAAAGCCGGGCTTCCTCCTCCTACATATATGCCTGAGATGTTAATTGTCGTCTTTGGTTTTCGGAGATTGATTTCTTTTATTATTGCCTTTATGTAGGCAGCTGCCAATACGGTTTCAAATTTTTCTTTATAATAAGGGCAGAACGGGCAAAGGTTTTTACAAAAAGGCACATGAATATAAATGCCAAGGTTGGGAGAATTAAAATCAAATTCCGAACAATCACCGGCAATGAATTCGAACGGCCTAAGTTTGCGAGCGAGTATAACCCTTAGAAAATTAGTAAACATAAGTAAACTCAGTTTTCAGTTACCCATGCCCCGTTTGATAGCGGTTACATTAAGCCCGTAGAGTTCCGGTTTTTTCTTGCCCACGACAGCATCCAGAGCCTTTTCCACACTTGCCATATCAAGCAGCGTGAGCTTATCTAAGAGAGCGCCCAGGCATACCATGTTGGCCAGGCTGGGATTGCCGATTTGGTTGGCAATGTCGCTGGCAGGTACCGGGATGATTTCAATATCCTGACGGCCGGCGCCCAAGTCGATGATGGAGCTGTTGACCACCAGTACGCCGCCCGGTTTAATGCGGGGGAGAAATTTTTCATAAGAAGGCTGATTGAGAACAATACCGGCATCAGCCAATTCAATTACCGGCGAATGAATTTCCTCGTCGGCGATGATGACCGAGCAGTTGGCTGTCCCGCCCCTCATCTCCGGACCGTAGGAAGGAATCCAGCAGATTTCCCGGCTGCCCAGCATACCGGAGTAGGCAAGAATTTTGCCGATAAACATAACACCCTGACCGCCAAAGCCGGCAAGGAGAACTTTGTCCATCATAGAGCTTCCACCTCCCTGGTTGCTTTAAGTTCGCCCATTTGGTAAACGGGTATCATATTGTCCTGCAGCCATTTCAAGCTGTCAACCGGCGACAGCCGCCAGTTGGTGGGGCAGGTGGAAAGGATGCTGACAAAGGCGAACCCCAGGCCGGCTTGTTGGACTTTAAACGCTTTCAGCAGGGCTTTTTTGGCCTGTATAATATTTTTCGGCGAATCCACAGAGACAGCGGCAACATATACTGCACCATCCAAAGCGGCAATGACTTTGGGCAGGTCTATGGGGGCGCCGGCTACGGCGCAATCCCGTCCGTAGGGACTGGTGGTAGTGACCTGACCGCTAAGAGTAGTCGGCGCCATTTGTCCCCCGGTCATGCCGAATACGGCGTTGTTTACCATTATGGATGTGATCTTTTCGCCTCTGGCAGCAACATGAATGGCGTGGCTGGTGCCGATGGCGGCAATGTCGCCGTCGCCTTGATACGTAAAGACAATCTTGTCCGGTAAGGCGCGTTTAATGCCGGTGGCTACTGCTTGCGCCCGTCCGTGAGCGGCGCCGACAAAGTCACAACTGAAAAAGTCGAGGGAAAAGCCGGCACAGCCCACCGGCGCTACACCGATAGTATCGCCGATAATAGCAAGCTCTTCCATGACTTCACCGACTAAACGGTGTATGATGCCGTGGGTACATCCCGGGCAGTAGTGAAACGGTAATTCCGTCAGCCCTTGGGTTCTGCCAAATACTTTTTCCATGCTTACACCTCCTGCGGACAGGGCAGATTGAAGACCTGGCACAGCTTGTCCAATATCTCATTTTCCGACGGCAGCATGCCGCCCTGTCTGCTGTGGAAATAAACGGGCAGCCTGCATTCCACAGCCAGTTTTACATCTTCAATCATTTGTCCGGCATTGAGTTCTACGGTTAAAATACCTTTCAATTTATCTTTATAAGGAATGAAGGCTTTTACGGGAAACGGCCAAAGAGTAACCGGACGTATCAAGCCCACCTTGATACCATGGGCCCGGGCCTTCAGCACCGTGCTCTTGGCAATGCGGGCGGCAGAACCATAGCCGACAATGAGATATTCGGCATCCTGGGTATGAAATTCTTCCCAGCGCTGCTCGGTCGCTTGCAATTTGGCAAACTTGTCCTGCCAACGCAGACAATTGACTTCACCAATTTCAATGGTCAGGCAATAACTGGCTATTTTCCGTTTGGCGCGTCCACGGCAGCCGGTCGCAACCCAATCCTTTGCCGGCAGCTCTACCGCCGGACGGTCTTTGAGTTCCACCGTCTCCATCATCTGACCCAGAAAGCCGTCCCCCAGGATCACCACCGGCGTGCGGTATTTGTCGGCCAAATCAAAGGCTGCCATTGTGTAATCGTACATTTCCTGCCCGGTGGAGGGAGCAAGGACAATCACCCGGTAATCCCCGTGACCCCCGCCTTTGGTGCATTGAAAATAGTCGGCTTGCGACGGGCCCAACCCCCCCAGGCCGGGACCGCTACGGTTGATATTGACAACAACAACCGGCAGCTCGGCGGCGGCGAGATAGGACATTCCTTCCTGTTTCAGGCTGTACCCCGGACTTGAGGATGCCGTCATTACCCTGGCGCCGGTAGCGGCAGCGCCATAACACATATAGATGGAGGCAATTTCGTCCTCACCCTGAAGTACGGTACCGCCATGCTTGGGAAGGTGTTTTGCCAGGTACTCCACTATTTCCGTGGAAGGGGTTATCGGATAGCCGAAAAACAACTTACAGCCGGCATGAATGGCTGCTTCGGCGATGGCCTCGTTGCCTTTTATCAGAACTTTACTCAATTATTTCACACCTTTCTCTCTATATCGAGGCTTCCTTGTAAACTTCTATCGCCACATCCGGACACATAAGCCCGCACAAGGCACAGCCGGTGCATTTTTCCGGCTCGGCCACCGTGATAGGATAATAGCCTTTTTGATTCGCCTTGCTGCCAACGGCCAGAATCTTTTTCGGACAAGCAGCGATGCAAAGGCCGCAGCTCTTGCAGAGTTCACTCATAACAATAACTTTCGGCATGACAAGCCCTCCTCTCAATTCACAGTCATATATTTTTTTTCAAAAGATAAAACAACGTTGCGCAGCCGGTCATCCAGCAGAGCTAAAGCTTTTTCCCGGATTTGCCGCGGAATGCGGCCGTAATAAGCCTGGGCTATACCGCCGGCTATACAGGCTATCGTATCACTGTCGCCGCCGAGAGAAACGGCATTTCTGACCGCATCCTCGTAGTCTGTCGATTCTAAAAAAGCAATAATGGCTTCCGGCACCGAACCCGGGCAAGAAACATCGAATTGATAGCCAGGCCTAATTTCAGCCAGTGAGCGGGACAAGTCGTAGTTGAATCGCCCGGCTATATAGTTTTTTATGTCTTCCCTGCTATATCCATTCCGGGACAGGAATATAGCCGCTGCCGTCGCCTGCGCCCCGGCGATTCCGTCAGGATGGTTGTGGGTTACTGCGGCGCTGCGCTCAGCTTCCAGAAGGGCTTCTTCCAAGGTCGCAGCGGCAAAGCCAACGGGGCTTACCCGCATGGCTGAACCATTTCCCCAACTACTATACGGCTGTTTCCCGCCCCCGGCCTGGGTTACCCAATTACGAAAACCCTGGCCGTAGGCGGCATGAGGATATAAGGTATAATACCGTACAAAGCTGTCGCTGTAGCGGATGCCATTCATATAGCTGTCAGCAACAGCAGCGGTTAATACGGTATCGTCCGTAAACCGGCATTGATCACTGAACAGCGGGAAGTCTTTTGTTTTTATGTTATTCCACTCGTATACCGAGCCGATAATATCGCCTGCAATTGCCCCGAGCATGTGTTCCCCCTATTTCCCCTCAAGTTCTCCATAACTTATATAACCGGCTAAAGATGAAGCCTGTCTTACACCCCGTATTACCGCCTGCTCCACTGCCCGGCCGGCCAGAATGCCTACCACGTTCACATCGGCAATAAGTTGTCCGGTAGCCATGGTAAAAATAGTATCGCCATCAAACATGGTGTGAACGGGCCGTATGGTTTTGGCATACCCGTTATGGGCCATGGACGCAACCTTGCCGGCCTGAGCTTTGGTTAAGCCGGCATTTGTTACAACAACGCCGATCGTCGTATTGCCGGCAAATACATTACTGAACTTGCCGTTTAGCTCCAGTATGGCTTCTTCCGTATGGCGAAAAGATTTCCTGTCCTCGTCTAAGGCGCCGGCAAGAATGATCCGGTCCAGCGGGTCCACCACATCCCCCAGGCAATTGACCGCCACCACGGCGCCGACCATGAGATCCCCGCTTTTGAGGCAGCAGGCGCCAAGGCCGCCTTTCATGGCATATTCGGCCCCAAAGTACTTGCCTACTGTTGCCCCGGTACCGGCTCCCACCGTTCCCTCATCGACCTTACCGCCGCCGGCGGCAAGACAAGCCTGATATCCCATGGCTTTGTCCGGCCGGATCCGGTGATCGCCGCAATTTAAATCGAACAGCACCGCCCCGGCCACGATTGGCACTCGGGCAATTCCTGTATCGAAACCCGCGCCTTTTTCCTCCAGGTATTGCATGACCCCGGCCGCTGCGTCCAAACCGAAAGCGCTGCCCCCGGCCAATACAACGGCATGTATTTTTTCAACCAGGTTAACAGGATTGATTAGGTCGGTCTCCCTCGTTCCGGGGGCGCCGCCTCTCACATCCACTCCCGCCACGGCGCCTTGTTCGCAAATCACCACCGTACACCCGGTAGCGGCTTTTAAGTCCTGGGCATGTCCGATCTTGATCCCCGGAATATTTGCAATTCGGTCTGCTTCCACCTTATTCCCCCATACTACTCACTGATCCCATATATCCACATTGTACATTACATTGTAGTAAAATTCGCCGCTAGTAGGTTTTTCCCTTTGCTTGTTTTAGGCAGTCCCTGTGTTAGTGTGTTAATTTATCATTAATATCCTGGAACAGCAGTTCTATAATACCTTCCTGGTAAGCTGCCAATTTTTGCTCGCAAATTGCGGCATTAACGTCCATCAATTCAGGATGGGTAACGGACCGCAGTTTGTTGAGCCGCATGTCTTCTATGGGAACTGACGGCGTTGCCTGTTGGTAATCCTCGATCTTCATCCGCCAAAGACAGACTTTGCCGGGATATCGCCCCAGCAATTTTTGCGCCATCTGCAACCCTTCCGGATCAAAGTCCCCGGAGTAAAGAAACCTGGCGCCACTCTGCGCCAGACGCTCCAGCAGCGCCCAGGAAGCCAGTTTAAACTGGCCATGCAGGCAGATGAGGGGAGGAATGGCATCCCAGTTGCCGTTCAGCAAAAACTTGTCCAGCAATGCGGAAAACACACCGGAGTTTTCCACAACGAACACATCAAACCGGCCGTCAGCCAGCCAACTGGCATTAAGCGGTTTAACTGCCGTCACCTTTACAATTTCCCGCAGCGGCAGATTGAGAGGCGCGCCGGCCTCGGAGGCGGCCCGCCAGTAAACAACCTCCTGGCCGGAGTCATAGCCGGCCAACCCGAAACAGGTGGCAAAATTCAGCATATCATCCCGCAGCAGGTTAAATTGATACAACAGTTCGCTAATCTCTTCGGTAGCGGAAAGAGTCTCCACTATGCTTTGGCCGGTGGCATACTTCCCGTTTCCCCCACTATTGCCAGCGATACTGCCGGCCTGTATCCCTGCCGCCAAGCATCGGTCAACTCCTGAAAATGGTCCCTGACAAACTTTAGACCGGTTAAAAACAGTTTTCCCGTTTCGGAATCCCCATCCAATCCGTGAGGATCGCCGCACACCTCACTGGCAAATACCGGCCGGCGGCGGTATTGTTCCGGCAGGTTCCCAAGCGCCTGCAAAGCATAACCCATATGGACGGCAAACAGGGGATCACGCTCAAAGGCTTGCTGCAACCGGTGGGTAGCCGGGTGCTTCCTGAGCGCCGCCTCCAGCCACAGCCGGCAGAACGGCTGGGGAAACTCCTGCAGCAGCCGGAGGCATTTTGTACCAGATTGCGAAAGTAACCGTATAAATCCTCCTAGGTCTGGTTAAGTTCACCGGCTTCAAGCGTTAATCCCCGGTCGGTGAGCCGGGACAAGGCCGTAAGCAACCATTCAAACAAGGTGGCTTCCAGCGAGCCCCGAACTGTCCCCCAAATCCTGCAGCCGGGAAACCATCCGTTCAATTTCAATGGTGTACGGCGTACACTGGTACCAAAACTTCTTGCGTTTGAAATCCTCAATGGTCTGCACCCGGCCTGTTTCCTGGCGGGGGATAAGATTTTTCCATTCCACCAGTTGCTTTAAGTCCTGCTGCAACTGTTCCTCATTGTATGCTGCAAAAAACGGGCTTTCCTTTAAATACTGGTAAATCTCCTCCGGATATACGTAATGATGCAGCCGCTCATGCTACACAAAGCAATAGCGCAGTATGGCCCGATAGCGCCAGGTGTTGTCGGTATTAAGATAACTTACCCCTCCTATCGGCCGCAATTCTTGCTCGTTCATACTATCTTCCTTTTGTCTTCCATCAGATTTTTGCAGATTTTTGAATTCAGTATAGCATGTCTGTCAGAGTATTTCCAGTGCCCCTGTTTGTATAGCAATTCTACCGTTGGTCTGCAACGACAAAAAAAGAGCATAGCGGCGATTAGCTCTGCTCCTCCAGTTTGGGAAATATATCTTCAAGGTTTATTTGCAACTCGGGGAATATAATCGGACTTATCGTATCCTCCCGGCTGAAAAACTCAGCCTGCCGATATCGGGATAGGTCGTCATCCAGATTGAATCTGGTTATTATCTGATTGCTGGGGTCGACAATCCAGTACTCGGCAACACCGTTTGCTTCGTAAAGTCTACGCTTCCTAATTACATCGCGACTGGCTGTTGCCGGCGACAGTATTTCAATTATTAGGTCCGGACTGCCTTTACAGCCTTTGTTGTCAAGCTTATCGGGATCGCAGACTATGGTTATATCCGGCTGGACTACTGTGGCTGTCGCATCCTCTGTTTCACCCTGCCGGGGCAATCGAACATCGAAGGGAGCTGCATATATTTTGCATCTCTTACCTTTTAGATAATTCCCCAACTCAATAAAAAGATTTCCGGATATTTCCTGGTGCTGTCGGCCAGGAGCGGGACTCATGGCATAAGCAACGCCGTCAATAATTTCCCAATGCTCACCCTCCGGCCATGTTAGGTAGTCTTTATAAGTATAAGTTTTGTCATCCTTTCTGGCTGTATGGTTCATAAAATCCCTCTCCTAAGAACATCTTCTTTTAGTATATCAAATTATAAGAAAAGTAAAAAGGAGCAAATTTAAGAGTTAGATATACTCAATTATGCCTTATCCTGCTGAACCTGTATATTTTTTTCAGTATAATAAGACAAGGCTAACCTAATTCCCCTTCAGGTTAGCCTTGTTCAATCATTTTGCCGAGGTGTATTCACTCATAATTCTTTTTGCCAAAGTCACTACTGCACTCCAGCCTAGTTTTCCGGCTTTTAGGGCAATTTTTTTTAATTTATCCATTTTCGACGAGTTAATATCGATTTCCATTAGGTTTTCCACGTAATCAACACCGGGCCGGGTCAACAAGACTTCCTTGGCATATACCCGCTCGCTCTGCCGGTCATCATCACCGAATTTAACCGTTATGCCGCTGACCAGACCGCTGGTATACAGTGTGTTGACCGCCCGGTTAAAAGCTTCGGTATCCATACCCAGCACCCCGGGATTTACAGCATCCAGTTGCGGAACCGGGCTGTTGGCTTCAGCGTATAAAGCTACAATAAGCTTTTGGGCTGCCTCCTGCATGCTTATCACTCCTTAATTTAAAAACCCGTTCTATTAGGAGTATATGTAACAACAGTCAATTCTGCATCTCACTGTGAGGAAAACTCTGCCTTTGACGAGAAATTCCACATGTTGCGGAAGACTTCCATCAAATATTACGTATATTTACGTAATATTAATGCATTCTTAACATCAAAAACAACTTAATTTCATTACAATTGACTTAGAATGGCTATTTCGTCATAATACGTCAAAATAATCTAAAATACGGCAGAGGAGAGGGTGTCATGAAATCCCAGGAAAACCGCCACTTTATCCGTATTAACGTTAATTTTCCGGTAGACATATATTCTATGGAAGATAACGCAGTAATCTGCCAGGGAATGGTTTTAAATATGAGTGCTGAAGGATTGTATTTAAGCACTGACAAGCAGTTGGAGTCTTATACCCAAATCCGCGTACAACTGCCGGCAGATTGGGGAAACGGACTTGTAACGGCTCAGGTTGTTCGTAAAGATAACGGTAAGTACGGCCTGCAGTTTGTCTCTCTGGAACAAAAAACGCGGGAAGCTCTGGACCAAGTTGTTTACCATAACTGGCGCCAGCATCTCCGGGATCCGATATCGTTATAAGCTAACTAGTAATATTCGACTCAGATAATCAAACGCCACGAACTGCTTAGAAATCGTCAGATGCAAGGCGTGACGAGGACTGGAACGCAAGCGTACTGGTTGTACGCTGGAGTGAAGACCGCAGAAACAACGAAACAGATGGCGGTTTATAAGCAGTTCCCCGCTTAATGTGAACAGCTAAAACTCTTCCAGCAGTTCGTCTATAATACAGCTGCCTACCACTACCGGTTTAGTCCGGACCTGACAAATATTAAAGCCGTCGACAAGTTCATATGCCGTTAACGACTGTTTTTGCGCTATCAATCCCGCCTTCCACGCCAGAAAGCCGATAATTCTCTCGGGCTTAATTCCGCAGTATCGCAAAGCGGCGATAGATAAGTCTTTTTGTCGTTTGGACAGGCGATGCCCGTCTCCGCCATATAAGAGAGGCACATGGGCAAATACCGGCTGCTTTAGATTAAGCACTTGATATAACAGGATTTGACGCGGGGTGGAACTTAAAAGATCGTCTCCCCGCAATACATGTGTGATTTCCATAGCAGCATCATCAACCACCACCGCCAGTTGATAGGCGTGAACTCCGTCCGACCGCCGTACGACAAAGTCACCAACCGACTGGCTGACATGTTGACAGTAATACCCTTGTATTTCATCATAAAAATCCACTGCGCCATCCGGCACAGCTAACCGCAGCGCCGGACTCCTTCCTGGGAGTCCGTTCTTTTTTTTCTCCCGCCGGCGACAGGTTCCGGAATAAACACGTTCGTTATCCTCTGCATGCGGCGCAGATACGGCAAGTTCAGCCCTGGTACAGTAGCAGGGATAAACAAGTCCCGCTGCCGCAAGACGTTCTAAAGCGATTTGATATAAATCCCTTCTCTCGTTTTGACAATAAGGTGCAAAAGGCCCGCCGGCATCAGGGCCCTCGTCCCAGTCAAGACCTAACCATTTCATATCTGCTATCAGTCCGTTAATATAGACTTGGCGTGACCGGTCCGGGTCCAGGTCTTCTATCCGCAACACCATGACACCACCTGCCGCCCGAACCTGAAGCCAAGCCAAGAGTGCCGTCCAGGCATTCCCCAGATGCATTTCGCCTGTGGGACTGGGAGCGAAGCGTCCCCGCATCTTTTTTCCCGAGCTCATACTAACAGCCTCCCCGGACAAAAGCAAAAACGCCGCCAACGGAAAGCCCTGCGGCAAATAATTCTCAGTTATATTTATCTTTATTATAAGGCAGCTGGGCCCAAAGATACAATAAGCCTGTTCACTGCAGCAGGGTCGCCTGACAGCCATTGCCACGCTTGCTCCGCATAAGCTGCTCAAAATCCTGGATGGGCAGGGGATGATAAAAATAATACCCTTGCACCTCATCACAGCGATGATTTTTTAAAAAATCAAGCTGTTCCGCCGTCTCAACCCCTTCGGCCACCACTTTAAGATTGAGACTGTTCCCTAAGGTGATGATGACCTGGGCAATATTAGACTGCATCGATTGCTTATTAATCTCATCAATAAATGTCTTGTCAATCTTTAGGCAATCAATGGGAAACTGCTTCAAATACTCAAGGGAAGAATAGCCTGTGCCAAAATCGTCAATCGATATAAAAATGCCGATTTCTTTCATCTGTCTGAGCACATTCATGGTCTCATCCGTTTTGTCCATCAAAGCGCCTTCCGTAATCTCAAGTTCCAAATACTTGGATTCAAGTCCGGTTTCGTGTAAGATATCTATAATCTGCTCCACCAATTGTTGCTGATGAAATTGGCGAGGAGATAAATTTACCGCAACCCGCAAAAAGGCCACTCCCTCCTGCTGCCATTTCATATTCTGCCGGCATACGGTGCGCAACACCCAGGCTCCCAGCGGAATGATTAATCCTGTTTCTTCAGCGATGGGAATGAACTCGGCGGGAGAAACCTCGCCCAGCTCGCTGTCATGCCACCGGATCAAGGCTTCCATGCCAGTGATTTGTCCGGAAAAAGGGTCAACTTTCGGCTGATAATACATTTTAAGCTGTTCTTCCTGCAGGGCTGTTCTAAGGTGCTTTTCGAGAATCATCCGGCGCGATATGGCTTCATGCATTTCCTCGGTATAGTATTGAAAGTTGTTTTTACCCCGCCGTTTGGCGGCATACATTGCCGTATCGGCAGCCCGCAGCAGGGCGTCAACATTGTTACCGTCATGCGGGCACATACTGATACCAATACTTGCAGTGATATAAAATGCGTTGTTGCTCACGGAAAAAGGCTTTAAAAACGCCGCCAGGATCTTTTGCGCCAACTCTGTTACCTTTTGTCGGGCGGCGTTATGGGAAAAAATTATAGTAAATTCATCTCCCCCCAGCCGGGCGACAGTATCAGCCTCAGGCAAGGACAAAGCCAGCCGTCCGGCAACAGCAATCAATAGTCCGTCGCCCGTATTATGGCCGAGGGTATCATTAATGTCTTTGAAACTGTCGAGATCAATAAACAAGACAGCAATTCCCCGGTTTTCCGCTTCACCCTCTCGCAGCAATATCTCCATCCGGTCAATAAACTGCCGTCGATTTGGTAAACCGGTTAACGCATCTTGGTAAGCAAAGGCATAAATTTGTTGATTTTTCTCTGCTAACTCGCTAAAGTATTTTTGGAGAGCGTGTGACATTTTGTAAAAACCCTGCGACAGCTTGCCGATCTCGTCCTGAGAGCAGACAGGCACATAGCCGGCCAGACCTGAATAATTACCTGCCGCCACCTCTTCCACCACGATCAGCATGTTATTTAAGGGCTGAGTGATAATTCTGTTTAACATCCACCCCAAAATCAAGGCCAGTATAACACAAACTAAAGATATGAAAACAATTGTGGGATTCGACCATGCCGCCAGCCAATATCCTTCTATATATTGACTTTCCGCCAGGGCCGCGTTATGGTCGGCCATCACCTGCAGCAGGGCATCCGAATTGTCCAAATGCAATAGGGCTTTTTTCAGGTATTGCTCATACGCGGCAAACTGATTGCCGGTCAGGGCGATATTAATGGCGTCCTGGCGTTCAATCCGGTATAACGTCATCTCATTCCACAGTTCAGCCAGCCACTGTTTTTCTATTTCTCCTGTCACCAGTCCTTCATACTTAATGAGCAGACTGTCTATTGCATTAAAACGTTCCAGGCCGCGGGTCAATAAGTTGTTTTGGTCCGCCTTATTCATGGGGATAAGGAGTAAGGCCTGAGTTATAACTTGGGCTTCTTTATTCTGGGCGCGACATTCGTCCAAAATATGCATGGGCTGCATCCTTTTTTGATACATGATCTGCATACTGTCCGACATACTTTGACTCACAAAATATCCCACATATCCTACACTGATCAAAAATACTACAATTAATAGAAAAAAACAGAGCAGTTTATGGGCTATTTTCAAATCTCCGAAACGCATAGCCGCTCCCCTTCATTCAAACTCTATATTACATATTATCATTTACAAACTTCGACAAAATTAAAATTTATGTTAATCCATGTTAAGTTATGTTAATATAAATAAAAGATATGCTGAAATTATTTTAAACCATAGACCTGCTGCAGTAAACACTGTCGGCAGGTCTATAGCCACATTTTTAGGGAATCGACTTTTCAGGAGAGCTGGAATGAAGCTTATCTATTTGCCAAAAACACTGACAACTCACGCACATCCGCCATCAAAGACGCGTAATTTACCGGATTAAGGGATTGGGGGCCGTCAGACAGAGCCGCTGCCGGGTCGGGGTGGACTTCAATCATGAGGCCGTCCGCCCCTGCCGCCACTGCTGCCATTGCCATCGGCCGCACCATGCGCCACCGGCCGGTTCCATGGCTGGGGTCGACAATAATCGGCAGGTGGCTCAAATGCTTAATGGCAGCCACTGCACTCAAGTCGAGGGTGTTACGGGTATAATTCTCGTAGGTGCGGATTCCCCGTTCGCACAATACGACCTGGGAATTACCCTCGTTAACGATATACTCGGCGGCGTGCAGCCATTCGTCAATGGTCGCCGCAATGCCCCGCTTTAAAAGGATTGGTTTGCCTGAGCGCCCAACAGCCCGCAACAATTGGAAGTTTTGCATATTTCGTGCGCCAATTTGCAGCATATCGGCATATTGAGCCACTAAATCCACCGAACTGATGTCCATCACTTCCGTAACAATTTTTAAGCCGGTTTTGGCGCGGGCTTCAGCCAGATATTCCAGTCCTTTTGCCTCCAGACCTTGAAACGAGTATGGCGACGTCCTTGGCTTGAAAGCTCCTCCCCGCAAAAATTGCGCTCCTGCCGCCCGGACAATTTCAGCTGATTCGAGTAGTTGTTCCCGGCTTTCCACTGCACAGGGCCCTGCCATTACGACAAGAGATTTACCGCCGATAGTGACTCCGCCGACATTTACAATCGAAGATTCAGGGTGAAACTCCCTGCTGACCAGTTTATAACCGGAAGTGATCGGCAGCGCTTTTTCCACCCCGTCCAGTGCCTCCACAGCCAAGGACATAATTACCCGTTTATCGCCGATGAGTCCAATGATTGTCCGCGACTGACCTACCACGATGTTAGTTTTTAATCCGGTTTCATGCACCCGCTCAACCACTTGTTCAATTTGCCTTTCTGTGGCTTCGGGACTCATAACAATTACCATTTTCTCTTCCTCGCTTTCATATTCAATCAAAATCTTTTTGAATTTATATATGTTGCATTAAAGAATTGCATCCGGGTGTTAGGATAAGCGGTTGTATACAGAATACGATCCGAAATTTTTGAACCACTGACATTTTGCCTTTACTGCGTTTACAGCTGTTTTAACGTGATCGTCTTCCATGCTCCCTTCCATATCAAAAAAGAATATATACATCCCCAGCCCGGCACGGGCCGGCCGGGATTCTATCCGGGTCAGGTTTACTCCTCTTGCGGCAAATTCCTGCAAAATGTCACATAAGCTGCCGGGACGATCACCTTGTATTTTACAGACCAGAGAAGTTTTACAATTTTGTCCGCCCGGATTCACCGGCGTCCTGCTTAAGGCAACGAAGCGGGTGCAGTTGTTGGGATTGTCTTGGATGTCGTCGTCTACAGAGGTAAGACTATAGATCTCTCCCGCCCGCCGGCTGCCGATTGCCGCACCGCCTTTGACACCGCTGGCCACCAGATAAACAGCTTCCGCGGTGCTCGCCACCGACTTTAATTCCGCATTGGGATATTGACGGGACAAATATTGCCGGCATTGGGCCAACGCCTGCGGATGGGAAATAATGGTTTTCACATCCTTGGTGCCGCTTTTCAGCAGCAGACTGTGCCGAATAGACCAGACAATTTCCCTGGTAATTGCCAGGTCTACTTCATGGGCCAGCGTATCCATGGTAATGTTGACTGAACCTTCCAGAGAGTTTTCAATTGGCACCAGGCATTCCGAAATCTCGCCGCCCTCCACCCCCTGTATTGCCGCGCAAATGCTGTTATAAGGCACAAATCTCCCGAATTCACCGCGATAGATATTAAGAGCCACTTCTTCGCTGTAGGTACCTTGCGGACCAAGATACCCGATCAGCCGTTCAATTGCTGTCTGCTCGCAGGCAATAGCCATCGTTACATTCCTCCATTTTTCTAAAATAAAAAAGCCCTCATCCGTAAAGGACGAGAGCTGTTCTCGCGGTACCACCTTAATTATTCGCCGGGAAGGCGAATCACTTCAAAGAATACGGGCGCCAAGCCGATATTCCCCTTAAGATAACGGTAAAGGTTTCCGTCGCCGCCTACCACTAAATAAAAGTTTCAGCACGCAACTCCGAGGCGAACTTCCGCAAACTCCCCGTACCGGGTTCTCATCTTTCCCGGCTCTCTGTAACAAAGGCGGTATACGTACTTTTCCTCTTCATCGTTTTTGCATTCTTAGTATGCAATTGTTTTGGTAATAGATTATCATAGCAAGATATGGGTGTCAAGAAAAAAATGAATCATTACTGTCAAACCCAAAAACATATTTGGCCGTTATCAAATATAATTAAAATTAAATATTTTTATTATCTATTGATTTTCTTAATTTTTTTTGCTATAATTTTATATGTAAATATAATTAATTATTATTTGTTAATAATAATTATTAATTAAGAAGGAGTTTGTTATATGAAAAAATTTGTATGTACCATCTGTGGCTATGTTCATGAAGGAGATGCGGCGCCGGATGTATGCCCGCTGTGCAAGGCGCCGGCAGACAAATTTATCGAGCAAGGCGCTGCCGCCTTAAACTGGGCTGATGAACACAGAATCGGCGTTGCTGCCGGTGTTGATTCCCAGGTGGTCGAAGGGCTCAAAATGAACTTTATGGGTGAGTGTACTGAAATCGGCATGTATCTGGCTATGAGCCGGCAAGCTGACCGGGAAGGTTATCCGGAAGTAGCCGCGGCTTACAAACGAATAGCTTTTGAAGAAGCCGAACATGCCGCTAAATTCGCCGAACTTTTAGGCGAAGTGGTCTTCCCTTCAACCAAAAAGAACTTGGAACTGAGAGTGGAAGCGGAATATGGCGCCTGCCAAGGCAAGCTTGGTCTTGCCAAACGGGCGAAAGAACTTGGCCTGGATACTATCCATGACACCGTCCACGAAATGTGTAAAGATGAAGCTCGTCATGGGGCAGCCTTTAAGGGACTTTTGGACCGTTATTTCTAAAAAGTAAAATTTTAAAGAACCGGACCCCTGCCGGGTCCGGTTCAGCTTGTCGACAAACCCCGGGCTGTTCAAAAACGAGCATAGCTAGGCGCACCGGAAGAGCCCGCCGCGCCGCGTACTTAGGGGGTACGCAAGCAAGGGCTCTGAGGAGCAACGACGCTAGGCGAAGTTTTTCAACAGCCTAAACCGGACCCCTGCCGGGTCCGGTTTCTTTATTCACCCATTGTCGAATCTTTCGATTCTGATATTGGGGCTTTTTCCCAGATCCACTACTTCACCTGCCAATGTCCTTACTATGGGAAAACGTGAATCATTGCTGTGGAAGTATGTCACCAGTGCGCGGCGTCCGTCATTTAACACAACCCCCGTATTCATCAAGGCATCCCGGACTTTTCTAATAAAAATCTGGGTAATTTCCGGATCAAGACTGGAAAACATTTCATCGCGCAGTATGTCAAGAGTGTAGAATGAATCAATCTTCCTGGTTCGGCAAGTGAGATTATGAAAAAAATCGGCAACAGCAATGATCCTGGCATAAGGATGAATTCTTTCCGCCGAATAGCCCATCGGTATACCTGTTCCATCCATCTTTTCGTGATGCTGCAAAACTCCTAAAACAATTTCCTTGGGTATGCCTATGGTTTTTTTCAACAAGATTGCGGCATTTTCAATATGTTCCGACTGGCTGGTTCGTCCGGTGGGCGAAGGGATAAGCCTGCCGATATCATGTATCAGGCCGGCCAAAGTAGCCTGTATTATTTGCTCATGGTTAAAGCCCATCTCGCGGCTAATGATAGCAGTCAAACTGGCAACAACGACAGCATGCACCTTAAAATCGTCATCTTCGTCAAAATTACGGGTAATTACCCTTTCCGCCAGTCCGTTCTTTTCTAAAAGCTCGGAAAAAATACTGTGGGATATTTCTTGCAAAGGTTTAAGCGGAATGGTTCTGTATTTGGGTACTGAATCAAAAACGCTATCAACATTAATAAGCAACTGGTCGATTTTTTTGTCAATTTCCAAAAAAGCCTTAGCTTTATCTGCGTCAATAGTCTGGACAATATTCTCAACAATGCCGGTATCGCCGGTATCGCCGGCGTTGCTGGCGTCGTCGGAATAATTTTCAATAAGGACTTGAATGACGCCCCAATTCTGCAATAATTGGATGGAGCGGGTGGTCAGGCAGGCGCCTTTACTCAACAGCACTTTTCCCATATTAGCACAGACAGAGTCCCCCAGGACCTGGCCAGGTGAAATTTCTCTAACGTTTACCCATTTTGCGCCCACTAGGGGTCTCTCCCTTCTATAAATTCCGCTACCGCACGGAAAACCTGATAACTTAAATTGTATGCGGATAATCAATTGTTATATATCAGACTAAAGTCCTATTTTTTAGTTTTTTATAAAACATTAACATTAAAATTACAAATCAGTCCTGTTATTCTCCCCTGCCGGAATATGATAAGCCAGCTTAAGAGCTCCCATAGCCGGTTCGTCTTTGCCGACACTCACGTGCGCCAGCCCCGTCAGTTCTTTGACAACCCGCTCTCTTACCGGAGAAACATTTTGCAGTATGCTTCCGTAAACAACGACTTCGGCTGCTCCCTGGCCGCAATCAGCGGCAAAACCTTTACGGAACAGCGATTTAACCAGTTCAGCCAAGTCCCGGCCTGCATCAGACAATATTTCAATTGCCATTTTATCGCCCTTGGCTGCGGCTGCGGCAACTACCCTGGCTAAGGCGGCGATATTTGCTTTTATGGTATCAGGATGATATAAATAGCCGATCAATTGGGAAAAGTCATACAATTTAAGATGGCTGATGATGTCGGCCAACAAGCAGGTGGGGATATCTCGCCCCTCCTGCGCTTTTATGCTTCTTGCCAATGCCTGCCTGCCAATAAAATAACCGCTGCCCTCATCACTCACCAAATGCCCCCAGCCACCAGCCCGGAAGATTTCGCCGCGATTGTTAACGCCGTAGGCAATGGAGCCTGTCCCGCTGATGAGAACAATTCCTTCCGGTTTACCCAGACCGGCTGTTAAAGCGGCAACCGCGTCGTTGACGATAAGACAGCGGCAGTTCAAGCCCAGCTCACTTAACGCCCTTCGCAGTTTCACCCCGTCGCAATGAGAGTCGGCTCCTGCCAGTCCCAAACTTATGATAATAAGCTTATCTTGCCGCAGATTGTAGGTCTTACACACAGTTTCGACAATGCCGTTTACTACCTGTTTAAACTGATCGAGACCAATTATATGGTAATTGGCAGGGCCTGCTTCCACCCGTCCAATTATATTGCCTGCCGGATCACCGGCGTAAGCGACAGTTTTACTGCCGCCGCCGTCGACTCCGAGGAGCCACTGCATGTTACCCACCTCCCCTTTGTGTAACCAATATCTGTTAACGCTGGCAATATATTGTCTACCGGCAATTTTTCCATTTTTCTATGCCATTACCTGTTCATTAAAGAATATCCGCAGGGAAAATCATATATACTTGTGGAAGATATAATTTCCAGCGAATAACCAACAAATAGGAAAGGAGCAAAATATTGTTAACACAATTACCCAGACCCAAACCTTTTCACCCGCCTGACATTAGAGCCCGGGAGTTTCTGAAATTCTTAGGACCGGGTATTTTAGTTACCGTGGGGTTCATCGACCCCGGAAACTGGGCGTCAAATATTGCGGCCGGATCCGATTACGGTTATAGACTCCTCTGGATGGTCACTCTCTCAACCATAATGCTGGTTGTATTGCAGCATAATGTGGCTCATCTGGGTATAGCAACAGGTTACTGCCTCTCGGAAGCAGCCACGGCGTACTTGCCCCGTTGGCTTTCCCGCCTTATCCTGGCCACAGCCATGGGCGCCGCGGTTGCTACCGCGTTGGCGGAAATACTGGGAATGGCTATCGCGTTAAATATCCTGTTTGCCATCCCCATCCCGCTAGGGTCGGTTGCGGCCGCTTTTGCATCCGGCTCCTTATTATGGGCAAGTTCTTACCGGTACCTGGAAAAATGGATAGCAGGCTTTGTCTCCATCGTTGGCATTTCTTTTTTATTTGAACTCAGTCTGATCCATGTGGATTGGCCGCAAGCAACGGCAAGCTGGGTAATCCCTGCCGTTCCCCCGGGAAGTCTCCCCATCATTATGAGTGTGTTGGGAGCAGTGGTTATGCCCCACAATCTGTTCTTGCATTCGGAAATCATTCAAAGCCGGCAGTGGAACCTGGAAAACGAAGAAATCATTAACCGGCAGTTAAAATTTGAGTTTACCGATACTTTGTTTTCCATGATAATCGGCTGGGCAATCAACAGTGCTATGATTATTGTTGCCGCCGCCACATTTTATCAGTTCGGCATTCATATCAGCACTCTTGAACAGGCGGAGGGAATGCTGCGGCCCCTTATTGGCGGCACAGCATCCACGGTTTTTGCCGTAGCTCTCTTATTTGCCGGATTTTCTTCCACGAGTACCGCCGGTATGGCTGGCGGCAGCATTTTCGCCGGCCTTTTCCATGAGCCCTATAACATTAAAGATCCTCATAGCCGGTGGGGAGTATTAATTACATACATTGCCGCGGTTCTCATAATTTTCTTCGTCGCCAACCCTTTTAACGGACTGGTTTTCTCGCAAATGATGCTAAGCGTCCAGCTGCCGGTTACTATTTTTCTCCAGATTTATCTAACTTCGTCTCCCGCCGTCATGGGCAAGTACGCCAACAATCTTAGACTTAAAGCAACCCTCCTGATTATCGGCGGCATTGTGAGTTTTTTGAATCTGTGGCTGTTGGCGGATTTCCTGCTTCACTAACTGCGGGCCTTTAATGGCGGCAGTCCATACCGGAGCATACAGCACCGCCGGCAATATACCGGCTACAGCAGCGTTAATTGACCGCAGCGCGGCTTGGAAACGGGGCTTACGTGCTTCGACCCGGAGAAAAATAAACGGTGTTAATAATAATTCAAGATTCAAGATCTGATTACCTGCCAACGCATAGATATCTGGCAACATAACATTTTGACTTTCAGCAATAAAGTTCGGACTGTTATTCCCCAGGGTTATTATGCTTTCACTTCCTGTACGCCAATACTCGCGCCAGCGTTTTTTCCCATACCGCTTGAATTCCGTCAAAATTATTGCCGGGGATGTGGCAGGTTTCCAAATCATCCTGCAGCTTCTTGGCCAAACGGATACATGATATGGCTTGTTCAAACAGCTCCCAGAAATATCTTCGGTCATAGGCGGTATTGGTGTCATATTTTTCAACATCGGTCTTGTTCAGACAATCGTTCATATCAATCACAGCCGCCGGTTTATCCGGAATTTGGTTATGCGGGGTAATAGCAGTTGTAACAGCTACAGATATGGCAGGAATCACCAAATGCTCCGGCTTTTCCGGATCCAGCGGGCAATAGAAGACTTCAACATCCAGACCCCTCACAACCGCCGCTTCAATCAGCTTCTGCACTACTGTACTCTTACCTGTTCCCGGGGCTCCTTTAATCACATAGCATTTAGCGGTACGCCACACCGACGTTTCCAGATAGTGAACCGGGCCGTTACCGGTAATGGCTGAAGCAAAGAGCCGCCGCACTTTGCCGGCGCCATTGGCCCGCAGGCCAAAAAAAATGTCGTTAACCAGGTCACTTGCCTTACCATTGGCGGTGGCAAAATCCATGGCTCTTGTATGGATAGCTTCCCAATCATCATAGATGGCTTTGGCTGCCCGGAGCATGCGGTGCGCCCGCCGGAAGCTATTCCTGATCTCGCTGTTATGAGCCAGGACTTGGTCCTTATTCAGAAGCTGGTTATTTTCGTCCCAAAACTCTCCCAAATAAATTATTTCATCTACACCGCCCGTGTTTTCCATGTCAAAAATATACGGAATGGCGCCATCAATAAAAGCAACCTGCAATTCCGGCAACACTACACCATCCAGCAAGTTGTTGTTACTTGAGCAGTGGTGATACTCCACATCAGAGCCTTCGCCAGCCAGGGCTTCTCCCATCTTGCGCATGAATTTGGCTTTGCCGGTCCCGGGTCCTCCTTTTACGATAAAAATCCGGTTGCCTGGTATGGGAATTAAAGAATGATAAAAAGAATAAAAACCGTCCGGTGTATGCCCGCCGGAAAACAAATGCCGAATTTTTCCCTTGGCCATGAACGCTCAGCCTCCTTAAATTATCGGTATAACTCCATGCAAAGAGCCTGTATTCAGCCATCATACCTATGAAGCTTTATCTCATGTCCGCGGATTGCAGCCAATTATCCAATGCCCGGATAGTACCGTTTATGTCACTTTGTATCAAGCGCTTTCTTGCATCTTCCCGGCTTTCTTTCTCATCCGTAGGCCAGCCATAAAGTTCATCAATTAACCCGAGGACATGCCCTATCATGGTTTCCAGTTTATGATCCGGAGTGTCTTCTATCCCCCTGCTAATATTCTCCTGATGGTAAAGACAACTGTGCGCATGCAGGTTTAACCATGCGCGCCTAACTTCCTTACCAAGAAATAAATACTGCTCATCAGTCAGATCTTTGCCGGCATCTTCTTTAATAATCATCTTTGTTTTTTCCCATAACTGACAAATATGTTGTTTATACGTGCCGGTACTTTTATCTTCAATATCGAAGCTGATCCGGGGCTCGTTTTGCAACTGCGCCGAAGCAGCTTTTCTTTCGGTTCTTTCCCCGCTTTCCCCGGTACAGCCGGTAACAATAAGAAATAAGCACTGACAGACAATCATTAGAACCGTTATTAACCGCTTCATCGTAATCCCCCAAGAAAGTTTGGTTTTCTACTATAGCATATTAGCGGCAATGAACCTTTATGAAAGGTTGTATTAAAAAAAACGGCTAACGCGTCTTTTTGACGACCGTAGGCGCAGGACAGCCTTATTATAAACGAAGGTTAAACGATAGTGTCGAAGCGTTAATAAGGCTGTCCTGCGCCGTTCCTAAACAGATACTTTCTTGGATAATAAAAAAACGCCGTTGTTTCCCGCCGGGAAAACAACAGCGTTTTTTTTATTTTTTAATACCTTCCTTGGGATTATGATTTCAACAGTTTTATGCGGGCAAGGGTTTTTGCCCTGACCTCCTCCGGATCCAACTTAATGCGGGCAACACCGGTTTTGATCGCTGCACCGGCCACCGCTGCCGCTACCGCCGGGGTCACCCGCTCATCAAAAGCATCCGGTATGACATAATCTGCCCGCAATTCATCTTCGGAGACAAGATCGGCAATAGCATAAGCAGCCGCAATCTTCATTTCCTCGTTGATTTGCCGGGCGCGCACGTCCATGGCGCCACGGAAGATTCCTGGGAAAACGCTGACGTTGTTGACCTGGTTGGGAGCGTCGGATCGTCCAGTGCCGGCAACTGCCGCGCCGGCGTCTTTCGCCTCCTGAAAGCTGATCTCCGGTACCGGATTGGCCATGGCGAATACGATGGCGCCGGCATTCATACTGCGGATAATAGCCGGCGTAAAGACTCCCGGAGCGGAAACGCCCAAAAGTGCATCCGCTCCTTTCACGGCCTCAGCCAGATTCCCCTTCATCCCGTTTTTATTGGTGGTTTTGCTTAACAATTCCTGGATGCGGTTCAGTCCGGTCATACCGGCAAAAAGAATGCCCTGGGCATCTACCATGAGGATATTTTCCGCACCGGCGCTGAGCAGCAGCCGTCCGATAGCGCTGCCTGCCGCTCCGGCCCCGTTTATTACAATGCGAGCGGTTTTCAAGTCTTTTTTTACCAGCCTGAGAGCGCCAACAAGCGCGGCTAAAGCAGCAATGGCCGTGCCATGCTGGTCATCGTGAAAAACAGGAATGTTCATCTGTGCTTTCAGCCTATCCTCAATGTCGTAGCATTTCGGCGAGGATATATCCTCCAAATTAATGCCGGCGAAGGTAGGCTGCAATAATTTCACTGTTTCAATAATTTTTTCCGGGTCTTTGGTGTTGAGGCAAATAGGCACCGCGTCTACGTCTCCGAACCTTTTAAACAGTACGGCCTTGCCTTCCATAACCGGCATGGCGGCCTCCGGGCCGATATCACCCAGTCCCAGCACCCTTGTCCCGTCGCTGACGATGGCGACCATATTACCCCGGCAGGTGTATTCGAAAGACAAGTCTTTGTCCTTTTCGATCTCTTTGCAGGGTTCCGCCACGCCGGGGGTATAGGCCACGCTCAGGTCCTCCCGGGTGCGTAACGGAACTTTACTGCTAACAGCCAATTTACCTTGATGATCTTTATGTAATTTCAGCGCCTTCTCCCGTATGTCCATGTATATCCCTCTCCCACCGTAGTTTTGGTCTTTTCGCGTTTAGAAGGGAACTGCTTAACAACCGCCATCTGCGTCGTTACTCCTGCGATCCTCACTCCAACCGTTCTGGCCTAGTTAACCTTTTCCTAAGTAGTCTGTACGGACCCCTAGTACGCCTCCGTTCCGGTTCTCGTCGTGCCTACGGTCTGACTATGATAGTTCAAACTGTAATTAGCAAATATCATTACAATAAGTTTTTTTCATATGCAACGGTATCTGACAATTCTTAAGCAGTTCGTGGCATTTAATAAGCTAAGCACATTCTATTTGTCTCAGGTTTTTGCATATGAAGTTTGTAATCTCTGTTCCCGGGTATGGCGCTCAAGAGCCAGTTGAATCAGCCTGTCAATTAAGTCACTGTAGGCAATGCCGCTGATTTCCCATAGTTTCGGATACATACTGATGCGGGTAAAGCCGGGTATTGTGTTGATTTCATTGACAATAACACCATTCTCCGGCGTTAAGAAACAATCGACACGCGCCATGCCTTCGCAGCACAAGACTTTAAATGCCTTAATCGCAATGTCCTGAATCTCTTTACTCGCCGCCGGGGAAATTTTCGCGGGTATCTCAAGAACTGCCCCGTTTTCATCAATATATTTTGCTTCATAAGAATAAAAATCCTGCTGGGCGATAATTTCACCAACCGCCGAGGCAATCGGACTGTCGTTGCCGAGAACGGCGCATTCTACTTCCCGCCCCGGTACAAATTCTTCCACCAGCACCTTGTTGTCAAACCGGAAGGCTTCTTTCATTGCAGCCATAAACTCGGCTTCGTTCCGCACTTTGCTAACCCCGACTGATGATCCCATGTTAGCCGGTTTGACGAAAAGCGGCAGGCCTAATTCCTTCACAGCACCGGCAAAATCCATGTTGTCTTGTTCCCAGCCATAGTAAACTTTAAAGCTGGCGATAGGAATTCCCGCGTCCCGCAAAAGCCGCTTCATTACATCTTTGTCCATTCCCACCGCTGATCCCAATACTCCCGCCCCGACGAAAGGAATATTCGCCAGTTTCAGCAATCCTTGCACCGTCCCGTCTTCGCCATACGAACCGTGCAGAACCGGGAAGATTACATCCATACCGGCATCGGCGCCCTGATCGGCGGTATGAATCAGTTGTTGCTTGGGACTGCCGGGGATCAGCATAACATTTTTTCCGCTTTTATTTAGGGCAATCAGTTTCGGATCATTGCTGTTGAGCAAAAACTGGGATTTGTCATTTAAATGCCACTGTCCCTGCTTATCAATTCCGATAAGCGTAACATCGTACTTATCCTTGTCAATTGCGTCGATGATATTTTGGGCCGACTGCAACGATACTTCATGTTCGGCAGATCTGCCGCCAAACAAAATTCCAACCCTGATTTTTTTCATATCTTATCATCCCCCTGAGAGTTTTGCTATTTCTATCATTCTATTTTAGACCCAGCCTCGTCATGCCGTCATTCCCATTCTGCCCATATTGCCGGGCAATAGCCGACAGTTGCTTTCGGTCCGTTCCTGACGATGGGAGTTTTTAATAATAAAGGGTAAGCCAGCAGCACTTCTTCCACATTATGCACAAGATACTTCAAGTTGCGTTTTGCGTATTCCTTTCCCGTTTTGTCCATCAAGTTTTCCAAGCCCACAACCCCTTTGACTTTGTTGAGTTCGCCTTGACTCAGACCGCGAACTGTTAAATCCACGAACTGGTAGGGAATTCGGCGCTCCTTAAAGTACCGCTCGGCCTTGCGCGTATCCTGACACTTTGAAGTGCCGAAAATCTGAATATTCATCTGTCACCGCCTCACATAGGTAAAATTGTAATAAGACAAAGGAACCGGAACCACAGAGACACTGAGGACACAGAGGGCCACAGAGAAAGAATAACGAAGAGGAAGAATAATAATAAAACCCTCTGCGCCCTTTGCGTCTCTGTAGTAAAACGTTCTCCATTTTCATTCCTTGTGCGCCCAATATATTGGCAGGGGGGTCTGCTTAGAAATTGTCAGGCATCAGCAGTGCCTTCCGGTTATGACCATACTCAAACTCGATTGCAGTAATTACCGAGCATATCCGTTCCATATCCCCAAGCCGGTCTGACTCCTTCTTCCCTCTGGCCTGAAATCTACCCCACATATGGCGCAACAGTTTTGCAGTCCGTTCCAGCCCGTATAGATAAAACGGCTTCTTAAAAATAAAATTAACAAAAAAGTGTTCCACCAATATGTCAGTCAACATGTCAGTTGGGCAAGCACACCATTGCCCGGCAGCCTCGCTCTTGCTATCCATAATCGTATAGTTATTATGAATGATCATATCCAATCCCTGATTGATCCCATCAGACCGCCCTATCTTAAGCAACCCACTCACTGTAGTTTCGATTAGACCCAACCGCTCCTCAATTGTCAAGCCCCGGCACTGCAGTATGTCAATAAAATGATGCTCCAGCTCAAAGTAATAGCGAAGGGGATCAGAAGGAGGCTGTTGTCGCGGGTATACCGCAGCCACACAACTATCAAGACTGAAAACCAGGGGAGCATGCTCAGAGCGGACTATAGCGAGCGGTTGGGGCCGCATTGCCAATTTCAGGACGGTGGGACAGCTAAAACTCAGGGTAAGTTCAACCCCTCTCGTCGTATTTATGGGATAACGGGGATATGTCTGACACACGGCATCCAGGTGACCGTGTCCGGCCTCCACTTGCAACCGGCAGCGGTTATCGCCATTGAGAAACCAGCAACTGCCATTGGCCTGCTTGGCTATATAGGCATATTCGCCCACGCAATTAGCATTGGGATTAAGGATGGGAACAAATGCTTTACCAAATTCCTCCTCCCTGCCTGTTTTCCCAAACAACAGGGCATTGCGCCGGTAACTCTCTTCATCAACAGTGATCAACCAGTCATTGCGGCAACAACTTCCGCACATCCCGCAGGCGAAATGTTCACAAAGATCTGTATAAATGTACATAACAGCCATCTACCCCTGTTACGGCACTTTATTAATTAGCTTCCATATCATCTGGTCGGCCATATATTCCGGCTGGCCCCATAAGTTGTCGTCACCGGAATACATATCCCGGTCCTTGAACTCCTGATAGGTGTCTGTTGGCCGCTGATAGCTTATAAGCCGTATTCCAAGCTCTGTCCGGCGTATGGTATCCCCATCCCATATCCAGGGTGAAATTGTCGCCGTCGAAAAAGAAGTCACTTCAGCGGCGATTACAATATCTGCATTGAGTTTGGCGGCAAGGTCTTGTATTACCTGTTTCTCAAGTTTTGGCTTCTTGCCGGTTAGTTGGGCCGGTAGAGCGTCTCTAACCTCTTGTTTCGGTATGATATCGTATATCGTAATGACCTTGGCTAACGGCAGGTGATATTTGCCGGTTAAATTCTTTTCAATCACAGCTTCCACATCCTTGTCATAAGCGGCACCGGAGCCGAAAAATACCGGGAGAATGGCTACCCGCTGCGCTTGATGCGCCGAAGCCGGCCCAAAACCGGTACAAAAAACAGCGATAAAAGCAACCACACAGGCTATCGTATTTTTTAACACGCTGGCTCACTCCTTTGAACTTTCGCATAGGATTATTTTAGCCAATATTTCACCAAGACAGTTATTAATTTCTTTTATCAATTATAATACGTATAATACGTTGCCCTCGCAGCATCTCCTCTTTTTACCAACGTCTGAATTTGAATCTTACCACTAGCAAAATTTCCAAAAGGCCTTTACTTTTTCTTAAATTTGGAGTATAGTTTTTATTGTACCCATAAAATATGCTAGTGAGGTTAGCCATTTGTCCTTCTCAATCGATATTAGAAAGGGAAGTTTCTAATGAGTGATCCCCTAACTAGTTGGGTAATCGATTTGAGGAGGCAAAACAAAGTATGGCAGAAGACAAAACTTTAGTTTGTAAAGACTGTGGCGCCGAATTTATTTTCAGCGCTGCTGAGCAAGAATTCTACGCGGAAAAAGGGTTTACCAACGAACCCGGTCGCTGCATTGACTGCAGAAGAGCCCGCAAACAACAAAGCGGCGGTCGTAATGGCGCTGGTCGCCAACAACGGGAAATGCACCCGGCTGTTTGTGCAGCTTGCGGTGTAGAAACCCAAGTTCCTTTCCGTCCCAGTGGTGACCGTCCGGTTTATTGCTCCGACTGTTACAGCCAAAATAACAGACGGTATTAATCAGACATAAATCCCTGCCGTAACGGCAGGGATTTTTATTTTGGAATTTTATTGAATTATTATTAATGAATGTGAAATACTGTTACATAAATATTAAATTTTCTTGAATTAGGTCAGACGCCCACCGTCCGGCAGGATACCCAATATACTGATGTAGTATTTTTGTCTATATACAAACCTGTAATGGAGGGAAATAGGTGAACATAGACAAACTCGCCTCGAATCCGAACATCCTTTTGGAGCATCTGCTTAGTCTTTATCAGGAAATATACCGTGAGGGAAACGCCATGTACTGTAAGTGGCTACCAAAAATAGAACGCCCGTCTTTTCGTTACAGTGCCCAAAACCTAGCGTATTATTTATCCTTAAGGCGTCGTGACCTGCGCCAGTTGCAAAGAGCTTTAATGCCCTGGGGACTGTCCTCCTTAGGAAGAAGTGAGGCTCGGGCTATCACCAATCTTGAGTCAGTCATCGCTTCCCTCGGTTATATCTGTGGCAGAGAAAAAGAAATAGGAAAAAAGCACAGAGGATTGCGCGCTTACTTTCGCGGGGACTGGTTACTGGGCAAAAATTCCGACATGATTTTAGGCAAACGGCATCAGCATCGTAATGTGCGCATCATGGTAACCTTGCCTACCGAAGCAGCCCAAGATTATAACCTGGTACGCACACTTTTGGATCAGGGTATGGATGTAGCCCGTATTAACTGTGCTCACGACAGTCAGCGATCATGGGAAGCCATGATCGCTAATATCCGTCAAGCAGAAAAAGAAATTATGCGCCCCTGTAAGATTCTAATGGATTTAGGCGGGCCAAAACCAAGAATTGAGAGATTAATGATCAGCGATACCACTACCAAACTTTATCCCGGCAGCCAACTCTTTCTTACCAAAGGTAAATTTGAGAATATTTCAGAAGCCTCTTTCATAGCCAGTGTAAGTATACCGCAAATATTCGATTATCTTCGGGTGGAAGATCCGGTTTTGATAGATGATGGAAAAATCGAAGGAAAAGTTACCATCCTGACACCTGATGGAGCGCTGGTTTCGATTACTAACACCGGGGCAAACGGTGTCAGCTTGAAACCGCAAAAAGGTCTTAATTTCCCCCTCACGCCGCTGGAACTTTCGCCCCTTACGGAAACCGACTTGCAGCACCTTGATTTCGCCGTTAACCATGCCGATGCCATCGGCTACTCATTCGTCAAAGAACCGGCCGATATTGAACTATTGCAGAAAGAAATTGGGCTGCGCGCAGGAAACGAAAGAAAATCTCTGGCGATAGTAGCCAAAATTGAAACACTGCAAGCTATCCAAAATCTCCCGGAAATCATTGTCCAGGGAGCCGCCAAACATCCTTTAGCCATAATGATTGCCAGAGGGGACCTGGCAGTAGAATTGGGCTACAGACGATTAGCCGAATTGCAGGAAGAGATCATGTGGATCTGTGAAGCGGCCCATGTACCTGTGATTTGGGCAACCCAAGTGCTGGAAAACATGGTAAGACAAGGAACGCCTTCCCGGGCTGAAGTCACGGATGCGGCAATGGCGGTTAGAGCCGAATGTGTCATGTTGAACAAAGGCCCATTTCTCCCGGAAGCCATTGCGATGCTGGACGACATCATTACCCGCATGGAAGCGCATCAGTATAAGAAAACCTCTCAACTGCGGGCATTAAGTATCGCCCGCCCGCAAGACTAAATGGAGGCCGGTTGAAAAGGTCCATCTGCGTCGCCGTACCAACTGCGTTGCTGTCATCTGCGAAAAGTTAACTCGCGTTGATAACACTAACGAAATCAGAATCGTGCTCCTGCGGGCGCTCGCTTCACCGATCTTTGTAGTTTTCTTGAGTCTACTTAGCAAAATCTTGATGGGCGCAAGCTTACTCCCGCATAGATGGCGCGGACTTCCCTGTACTGTTCCGTTATGCAACGGGGCATCTGAACATTTTGAACCAGCCTCTCGGCTTCCCGTAAGTCAAGGTTGCTGCGTGTTTGCTTTCGGCACTACCAGATCCATAATGGCCAAAACCTGACGTACGGCTATATCCAAAGAGTCTGTATTTTTTACAACATAGTCAGAATTCTTCCAATTGTCGTATTCGCCGTTTTTCTTGGCCAATTCCAATCTCTTGGCTACGGATTCAGGAGCATCACCTCGCGCCATCATCCGGTCAATGACTGTGTCCTGATCCACCATGACAAAAATAGACTTAACTCTGTCGCCAAGCAGTTTCTTCATCTGCTCCCAACCGTTGTATTCAACCGCCACCACGCTAACGAGGTTTCCACTGACTTTTTTTAAAACTTCAGCTTTACTCAGTCCGTACACTTGGCCGAAGTACTCCGTTCTTTCAATAAGCTCGGCTTTACTTAGGTCTTCTTTTTTCACAAAATAGTAATCTACTCCGTGTTGTTCCCCGGCGCGCATCTCTCTGGTAGTGTGACTGACCATCTCGACGACGCCATATTGGAAAAGCTCTTTGATAATCGCAGTCTTGCCTGAACACGGCGGCCCCAAAACGGCAAAAACCTTATTCATATTTTACCTCCCAACTATTTATCTCGAAGCGAGTTGGTTATAGAGAGCAGGGGGAACCGGACTGCTTCGATAGTTATAATTTACTATATTTTCCTGACTTAAGCAACAAAAATCGACAAGACTCATCACTCCCAACGGGAGTGATGAGTCTTGCAGCTTATATCCTCACTTTTAGGCGATCTTAGTTGTCCAGTCTTCCATATTCCAGACACTGGTAACCCAGTCTTCATAAAAAAGATGAAACCCTTTTTGGGTTGTTTTCTATCTTGCTTTCCACCAATAATAAAGAATCAAAATAGATCCCAATGCCGCTGTTAAGATGCGGTACTCCTCGACTGATTTAAATGTTACTAATACAAAAGTGAGGGTGATCAACACAGCAACGGCGATAATACGAAAGACGGTTCGCCAAAGCTTAGGCCGCAAAAACATGGAATTTAATGCTAAGTTGCTGCGCCGGGGTAGATAATTCGTACCATAATGATTTACCGATTGGTCCGAGATTGAAGCTACATCTACTACCGTCATAGGCTGAGTGTCACTCAGTTCATGTTTTAACCTCTGACCACAAAAACGGCAGTAGGCAGCATTATAGGATATCTTTTTGCCACAATGACCGCAATACATACTTATTCCTCACCGAGTTTTTCTTACTTTAGTTTTCCCAATATTTGCATCGCCAATTCACCGCCATAAGAAAAACGCGGCCAAATTGCAATAAAAATCAGTTGTTCGTTCCTTCCCGAAAAGTTGTAGATATGTCGCATTAAGAATTGACATCCGGGATTAGGATAAGCTGAGGTTAAGCGGCAGCGTTGAAGCGTTCCTAATACCTGGATATAATTTCAATTCTTTAATGCGTTTTATATAGATTCTGATACCGTGATAAATTCCGCAACCCAGCGGCACAACGTCTGGGAAGCATTTTTCGCAGTTTCCAATACTTTTTCATGGGAGTGTTTTTCTTGGTGTAAGCCGGTAGCCATGTTTGTTATACAGGAAATCCCCAGCACTTTCATTCCCAGATAATTGGCGACAATTGTCTCCGGCACGGTGGACATGCCAACGGCATCGGCGCCTATTTTGCCCATGTATCTGATTTCAGCCGCCGTTTCATAATACGGACCGGTTACGCCAACGTAAACCCCCTCCTGGTAAGCAACGCCAATCTTGTTTGCTACCTCTTTCGCGGCTGCTATCAGCTTCAGGTTATACGGTTCGGACATATCGGGAAAACGGGGGCCAAACCGTTCATCATTGGCGCCGATGAGCGGATTGGTTCCGAAAAGATTGATAAAATCCTTTATCAGCATAAGATCGCCCGGCTTGAATGACGGGTTGATCCCGCCGGCGGCGTTGGTTACAACCAGTTTCTCCACCCCAAGCTGGCGCAGGACAAAAACCGGATAAACCACATCCGCCATCGGATACCCTTCATAAAAATGAAACCGGCCTTGCATCATAACCACATTCACCCCGGCTATCTTGCCGAACACCAGCTGACCCTCATGACCGACAACGGTGGACTTCGGGAAATTGGGGATGTTCTTATAGTCTATATAATGTTTGTCTGTTGCCGCATCCACCAATTCGCCAAGACCTGAGCCAAGAATGACAGCTATTTTAGGTGCCGCTGCTTCCCTGGATCGGATATACTGAGCTGCATCTATAACCTTTTCGTACAAGAAATGCTCCCTCCCATGTAATAATCTATATATGCCGCATTAAGGAATTGACATCTGGGTATTAGGATAAGCTCAGGTTAAGCAACAGCGTCGAGGCGTTCCCTAATACCCGGATATAATTTCAATTCTTTAATCGTTCCATATAGCACGGATAAAATAATTCTACCAAACGCTTGCTTTTTCCTATATAATAGAAAAATAAATATATATAAGTGGATTCTTTAATGCATTCCATATAGGGAGATGATTTTGCGCCGTGAATGACAACGCCATAATTGATTTCTATGGATCTTTAGGGTTTGAGGAAGCGGAAATTGAAGACGAATTAACAGCTCTCGCCATGGATTTTGACGCGGAAGGAAGTTACGCCCTAATCACCGATGAAGAAGGATTAACACCGGTCAGCCTGAAAAGTGCTGTCGTATTCGCATATTATACGCCGGCAGGCTCCTTTCAATGGAGTGTAACTTTCAAAAACTCCCAAATATTCAAGGACGTTTGGTCAAAAGCAACATCCCCCGGCGAAAAGTTAACCGTCATACAAAAATATCGGGAAACCGATGAAAAGGATTAATCCCGTCAGCCCATTCCCGGCATTGCCTGAGAATGGGCTTTTTTATTTCTCATCCTGACACAATCAAAAGCAAGTTGAATATTATGTGAATAGAAAGATTATTTTTTTCGCGAAGGAGAGTTGTCCATGCCTAGAAAAACCTACTATGATAGAGATTGGGAAGACCCGGAGATTGAGGATTGGGAATATGATTATGAAGATAGGGAATATAATTCCCGCCAAAGATGCGCGCCGCTTTTAGCCATAGTAGCGGTTACCGCAGCCTACCCGCTGATCCTCTGCGCCCCCCGCCGCTATTGCTCCCCGCGCAACCCATACAAAGGAATGTGTTACCCGTATTACTCCTGTTCCCCCACCTTCGGCTGCATTCCCATATGGTATTACCGCCGGTAGATTTCCTGAATATCCTTTCTACTATTTTCTTCTATTTTCCAATATCTTCCGCCAGCTCATTCAAATATGTCCAACGCTCCAGCAATTCATCCAGTTTACATTCAAGTTGCCGTTGCTCATCTGTCAGTTCCTGCAACAATACAAAATCATTGCCGGCAGCATTGATTTTAGCCGCTACCGCCTGCAATTCCTGCTCCACACCGGTAATGACATCTTCTATCTGCTCAAACTCCTTTTGTTCCTTGAAGGTAAATTTGCGCGGACGTTCTTTTGCTCTATACGCATCGGCCGGTTTATTATTCTCCGGCTTTTCCGGTTTGCTGCCGGCGGCAGCAGGGGTGGATTTAATGTGTTCCTGATAATCAGAATAGCCGCCGGCGTATTGTTTTATCAGGCCGTTGCCCTCAAAGGCAAAGATTTTTTCTACCAGCCGATCGAGGAAATACCGGTCATGGGAGACGATGATGACTGCTCCGGGAAAACCATCCAGGTAGTCTTCCAGGATAGTAAGTGTTTGGACATCAAGGTCGTTGGTTGGTTCGTCCAGGAGCAAAACATTGGGTGCGCTCATGAGTATCCGCAGCAAAAAAAGCCTTCGCTTTTCCCCGCCGGACAGGTTGCCAACAGGCATCCACTGGAGGTTTGGCGGAAACAGAAACCTCTCCAGCATTTGCGAGGCTGAGATGACGCCGCCGTCAGCGGTAGGCAACAGGCTGGCTTCTTCCTTGATGTATTCAATCACCCGTAAGCTTTCATTCATCTCAGTGTTTTCCTGGGAAAAATATCCGACTTTGACTGTTTGGCCAACATCAACACTGCCGTTATCGGGAGTCAATCGCCCGGCAATAAGATTGAGCAGGGTGGACTTGCCGCTGCCGTTGGGGCCGATGATACCCACCCGGTCATCTTTCAGCACAATATAGTTAAAATCACGAATGAAGGTTGCGTGCTCAACCCCCTGCCCAAAGCCATGAGTTATATTACTGAGTTCGATAACCTTTCGCCCCAACCGACTGGCGCCTGCCGTTATTTCCAGCTTATCGGCGCCAAGATTTACCGTCTTGGCGCTGAGTTGCTCAAATCGTTCGATCCTGGCCTTTTGCTTGGTTGAACGTGCTTGTGCCCCGCGTCTGATCCAGGCCAGTTCCTGGCGCAGGAGATTTTGCCTTTTCCGCTCACCGGCTTCGGCCTGTTCTTCCCGTTCCGCCTTGATTTCGAGAAATTTGCTGTAATTGCCGCTGTAACTATACAGTTTGCCTTTATCCAGTTCAATAACCCGGTTGGTTACTCTGTCCAGGAAATACCGGTCATGGGTAACCATGAGCAAAGCGCCTTTTCGTTTGGAAAGATGTTCTTCCAACCAGGCTACGGTAGCGTTGTCAATATGATTCGTCGGTTCATCAAGAATCAAAAAATCAACCGGATTAATCAGGGTCCCCGCTAAAGCAATCCGTTTTTTCTGGCCGCCGGAAAGAGTGCCCACCATTGCTGAAAAATCATAAATACCCAGTTTGGTGAGAATGGTTTTGGCGTCGCTTTCCAGTTGCCACGCATCCAGCGCATCCATCTGCTGATTAAGGTTAATCAATTGTTTCTGCACAGCGGCGTCACTGTCAGCGGGATGCTTTTGCAAATGCTCCAAAGTGGCTTCATACTCCCGGAGCACCTGCATGACAGATGAATTGCCGCGGAAAATTTGTTCCAGCACGGTAGCCTTGGCCGCAAACTCCGGGTTCTGCGGCAGGTACTCCACGCGCACGGTGCTGCCCTTGATAATGGTGCCGGCATCTGCCGGCTCAACTCCCGCGATAACTTTCAAAAACGTAGATTTGCCCGTGCCATTGACACCAATGAGACCAATCTTATCCCCCTCATCTATGCCAAATGTCACTTTATCAAATAAAACTCTGTCGCCATAGCTCTTGGCCAGATTTTCGACTGACATCAGATTCATATTTACAGTCCCTTTTCGCAATATTAACTTTCTATATTGTAACATACATTGTAACATAAAGGTCTATGCAACTCTAGATTGCATAGACCTCAGCTTGTCGACAAAACCCCAGGCTGTTCAAAAACGAGCATAGCTAGGCGCACCGGAAGAGCCCGCCGCGCCGCGTACTTCGGGGGTACGCAAGCAAGGGCTCTGAGGAGCAACGACGCTAGGCGAAGTTTTTCAACAGCCTGAGGTCTATGCAACTCTGATTGCATAGACCTTTGGTATCTTAGATAACCGTGAATCATACTACTCCGGCTTGTTTCTAAGATCAATGATTCGATTGGCTTTGCCTTCTGATCTGGCGATAGTTTTCGGCTGAACCAGACGCAGGTTGGCGTCAATGGATAACACTACTTTTAGTTTATGCCGGATTACATTCTGTAAGCTTTCCAACTTGCGGAAGTCCTCCAGCAAAGAGTCGTCCGCCAGTTCCACCATTATCTCCAGTTCATCCAGATAGCCTTTTTTCCGAACAATAAGGTTATAATGCGGACCTATTTCCTCAATACTCACCAAAACACTTTCAATTTGCGACGGAAATACGTTTACCCCGCGGATCTTCAGCATGTCGTCAGTACGTCCCTGTACTTTGGTCATCCGGACTGAGGTCCGGCCGCATTGACAGGGATCAGGGTTCAAGCTGGTTATGTCCCGGGTACGGTAACGCAGTAAAGGAAGGCCTTCTTTCGTAATTGTCGTTATGACTAATTCACCAACCTCCCCGTAAGACAAAGCATCGCCGGTAACCGGATCAATGATCTCCGGATAAAAGTGATCGGCATTAATATGCATCCCCTGCTTGTACTGGCATTCGCCTGACACACCCGGTCCAATCAGTTCGCTCATGCCATAGTTTTCGGTAGCGCTAATGCCCCATACCCGCTCAATTACCTGGCGCATTTCTTCCGAACAGCCTTCTGCTCCGAATAAACCCAAACGCAGCTGCAGCGACCGGGTATCAATATTCATTTTCTGCGCGGTTTCCGCCAGATAAAGGGCATACGACGGGGTACTGATAAGAACTGTCGTACCAAAGTCCTGCATCAGCATAATTTGCCGTTCGGTATTGCCAGTGGAAGCCGGTACTATGGTAGCCCCCAGTCTTTCCAAGCCATAGTGCAAACCAAAGGCGCCGGTAAACAGCCCATACCCAAAAGCAATCTGGGCTACGTCCTCTTCCCGCGCTCCGGCAGCGACAACAAGACGCGTCACCATATCCGACCATAAATCAAGATCAGTTTTGGTATAGCCCACTACCGTAGGCTTACCCGTCGTGCCGGAAGAGGCATGCAGGCGGACAATCTTTTTCAGGGGAGAACTAAATAAGCCATAAGGATAATTATTGCGAATGTCGTCTTTGGTGGTAAAAGGCAGCAAACGGATGTCCGCCAAAGATTGAATATGCTGTGGTTTTACTCCCCTTTTATCCAGAGCCTCACGGTAAAACGGGACATTTTCATACACCCTGTCAACGGTCTTGCGCAACCGTTCCAACTGCACTTGCGCCAATTGATTGTGCGGCATGCATTCAGCTTGTTTATCCCAAATCATATTATCAAATCCTTCTTCATAACTAATATTTTATACCGAAAAGCAGTTCTTCTTTCTCCGGCCAAAAAGCATAGCCAACTAGTGGCCTGTAAACTCTAAAGCTATAGGATGAATTGCGAGAGGTTTTTCGTCCTGCGCGGCGGAGGAGGCGCGCATATCGGGAATATGTAAGCCGACGACAACAAAGCAGGACGGAAAAGATCTCGCAAGAACACTATAGAATTAGGGTTTACAGACCACTAGTGCTGTGGAACCGAAACACAGTAAATAAGCTAGTGCAATCCATGGATCGTTCAGCCCTAACACCTGTTTCACCTCCCAATTCTTAATTTACAAAATTTGTAAAATATATAAACTCCCGCCCCTTAATTAAGGGACGGGAGTTTCATTTCCCGCGATACCACCCTTTTAGAGCCGCGTAATCACTACAATCACGGCGAACTCCTCTCAGCAGAGTACGAGTCAGACGATGCTAACTGATACCCCTTCCTGATAACGGCGGAAGGGCCGGCTACACCTACCAATCCCGGCACATAGAATGTTACAAAACGCCCATCTGCGTTGTTGCTCCTGCGGTTGCTTGCTTGCGTACAACCCCAGTACGCGGCGCGGCGCAATCCTTGTCGCGCCTAGCATCTGAACATTTTGTAACATTCTCTAAAATACCGTGGATCTTCAACTAGCAACTCCAAGGAGTACTTCACCATTCAACCCAGACCGGCTTCCACCTGTACCGGCTCTCTGTGCTGACATTGTATGGTTACTTTTCCTTTTCATAGTCTGTAATAATCACTCTATATGCTGTATACTAAGCAAATTAAATCATCTTATTTATTATTACTTTACTATTATTACATTAACGCAACTTCAAGTTTAGAATAACAATCCATTTATACTTTGTCAATAAGATTGCAACTAATTTACATTTTTTTAACCCGTTACCAGCGCTTGGGATTTCACATTTCTTTCGCTGGTACCGGCCCCCGGGAGAGGGCGATTATACCGGTGCGGACGATCTCAATAATCCCGAAATCGGCCAGCACTTCACACAAAGCGTCGATCTTGGTTTCCTCGCCGGTAAGTTCTATCACCATGGTTTCCCGGTTTACGTCTACAATCTTCGCCCGGAAAATCTCGACAATATCCACCAGATCAGACCGGGTTACCTTGCTGGCTTTCACTTTGATAAGGGCCAGCTCCCGTTGAATGGAATCCACATGGGTAAGATTGACAATCTTAATAACATCAATCAGTTTTGACAATTGGTTGACCACTTGCTCCAATTCGAATTCATCATCAACCTCGACATCAATGGTAATGCGGGTGGTGTCGGCATCCTCACTGGGACCGGCGGCAATGCTCTCAATATTAAAGGCCCGGCGGCTGATTAAGCCTGAGATATGGGTCAATACGCCTGGTCTGTTTTCCACTAAAACAGCCAATGTGTATTTCATCCGGTCATACCTCCCAATATCATCTGGTCCAAACGGCCGCCCGGCGGGACCATTGGCAGTACATCCTCCGTTTGGGGCACCAGCACATCAACAAGCACCGGCCCCTCCGTCCACAGGGCTTTTTCCAGAATCTCAGTCAATTCTGCCGGCTTTGTGACCCGGAAACCGGTGACGCCCATGGCTTCCGCCAATTTTACAAAATCCGTCCGTCCTTTGGTGCTGGAATGGGAGTACCGCTCCCCATAAAACATCCGCTGCCATTGGTTGACCATCCCCAGAACCTGGTTGTTCAATACAATGATTTTGACCGGCAATCTATTATCAGCCGCAGTCGCCATTTCCTGACAATTCATCATGATACTGCCGTCCCCGGTAAACAAAACGACGGTTTTGTCAGGCAGACCCAATTGTGCGCCAATGGCTGCCGGCAGACCATAACCCATTGTTCCCAACCCCCCGGACGTCAACAGGGAACGCTCTTTTTTAAATGTATAATATTGGGCAGTCCACATTTGATGTTGGCCAACATCGGTTACGATAACCGCATCACCTTGGGTAAGCCGGCTCATCTTCTCAATGACTTCCTGCGGCATGACTTTTTCCGTAGACAGGTTATACGTAAGCGGTTTTTCCTGTTTCCATTTTTGAACTTGGGCCAGCCATGGTTCAATTTCAGTCCGCCATTGGGTTTGAGTATAAGCAGAGGCTTTTTCGCAAAGAAGCGGCAAAGACCATCTGAGATCGCCAATCACTTTCAGGTCGGCGCGGACATTTTTATTGACCTCAGCCCGGTCAATATCAAAATGAACCACCTTGGCTTTCGGGGCAAAGTCGCGCACCAGCCCGGTAACGCGGTCATCGAAACGAACTCCTATTCCCAGTAAAAGATCGCATTCAGCGGTGGCCATATTAGCGGCATAAGAACCGTGCATGCCAACCATGCCTAGATGCTGGGGGGTATCGCAAGGAATACAGCCCAAACCCATTAAGCTGGTAATAACGGGTAGGCCTGTAATATCTGCGAACTTGCGCACCGCCTGGGAAGTACCGGAAAGAATCACCCCGCCGCCGACAAAAACAACCGGTTTTTGGGCCTGTTTCAGCGCCGCTAAAGTTTTGTCAATACTAGCCGGATCGCCGGCAAACAACGGCGAATATCCTCTAAGTTGAACTGTTGCCGGATATTCGTAATCTAATTCCGTGTTAAACACATCTCTGGATATATCAACAACAACCGGCCCCGGCCGCCCGGTACGGGCAATGTAGAATGCCTCCCGCAGTACGCGCGGGAGTTCCTGTACTTTCTTGACCAAATAGTTATGCTTGGTGATGGGTGTGGTAATACCGCAAATATCCGCCTCCTGAAAAGAATCCTTGCCTATTAGCGGTAATCCTACCTGTCCGGTAATTGCCACTAAAGGAATGGAATCCATGTAAGCAGTTGCTATGCCGGTAACCAGGTTGGTCCCGCCAGGGCCGGAGGTGGCAAAACATACTCCGGTTTTGCCGGTCGCCCGGGCGTAACCATCAGCGGCATGTACCGCGCCTTGCTCATGCCGGGTCAAAATATGAGGGAAACTGGCTTTATAAATCGCGTCATAAAGCGTTAAAACCGACCCTCCCGGATAGCCGAATACAACTTCAACCCCTTCATGCTTCAAACTTTCGACGATTGCTTCAGCTCCCAATATAATCAAAGCAGGTCACCCTCCTTTTGTTACTACAAAGTGTTTATTAATGCCAAGCTTATCATCAGCAGATAATAATTGGCAAAAAAGGTCAGCCCCATCGGCAATGGCGCATCTGAACGTTTCTAAAGCAGCCTAAACTCAAAAAAACTCCGCCCTTGTATAAAAGGGACGGAGGTTATTCCGCGATACCACCCAAATTACTATGGCTCAGCCATAGTCGCTCATAGGTACGGAGAATGTGAAACAATACTCGATACCTCGCACACAGTAACGGGTGGCGTTTCCTCAAATGGACCCGGCGCAGCTTACTCTAAGTTCAGCCCGCAACTCACGGATGATCTTCCTTATCGTCGTTATTGCCGGCTTACACCAATCCCGGCTCGCTGAAAATAGCTAACCATAACTACTCTTCCGTTCATCGTCTTTTGCATTATTTATTTTCATTATCATACTGAAAAATCAAACTATTGTCAACATCATTCTCTGTATACTACAGGGCATGTTCATGAAAAAAGGCGAGGATCAAAATCTCCCAGTGGGTTCGGCAAGCTTGAGCTGCTGCTTTTACACTGCCTATAGTGTACATGGTGGCAATTTTGTCCGCGAAAAATCGTTCTAAGGGACAACATAAGGGACAAATTAATATAAAAGCGGATTCGTAATGCCTGCGAACCCGCATAAAATCTGGTGGAGACGGTGGGATTCGAACCCATGACCTCTTGAATGCGAACCAAGCGCTCTCCCAACTGAGCTACGCCCCCAGAAATATCCGAATCTTTTGTATCGGCATCGACTTAGTTTGAAACATTATTTACATTTTACCACATAACTTGTGTCCTGTCTCATTTCTAGCTAATAATTTTCTGATAGGCAACAATATCCAGCAGTTGACCAAATTTTTGGCCTACTTCCCTGTAATGAGCACATTTATTATAGCCGTTCTTTTCAAATAACCGAATACTTTCTTCGTTTTGTCCGCATATCGTAGCTATAAGCACATGCATTTCCTGTAGCTTACCATATTCTTCGATATACTTCACAGCCATGCTGCCGATACCTTTCCCTTTAAATTCCGGTTTTAAATAAATGGTAACTTCGGCAGTAGCGTTATACGCTTCCCTTTTTTTATATTGTGTTATAAGAACATAGCCGCAAATGTCATTTTCCTCAAATATTACAAATGTCTTATATCTTTCACTGTCAAAGAAAACTATATCTCTCATCTCTTCCCGTGTCAAAGCTTGTGTATGAAAAGTCGCATTGGTATTAAAAACATAATAAGTATAAATCTGCAGCACTTTATCAAGATATTCCTCATTCATTTCTTCAAAATGATATTTCCCCATGTTTTTTTCACCTCTCTCCTCTCTGGTACAGGGCTACATGCTAAACAGAACTAAATCCTAGATAGGAATTATTTTAGCACTATAGGAAAATTTCCTGCAATAAATTATGAAATTTTGTCAATTCAATAGACCACTTTGCAAAATATATCTTTGCGCGATCGTCCGTCCAATTGCCATGCATAGGTTTCGGCAACAGAATTTTAATCGCTGACGCTGCGTGGCGTTGTCTGGCGAACCGTCCCCTTGGCAATTTAGGAGTCGTCTATTAGTTACCAGATTGAAAATAAGGATATCTGGGAATTCTATAGGCAGGAGGTGATGAAAATGGCTGATAAGTACAATAAAGACCTGACAGAGAAAAATAAGGATGCGCTGAAATTTGTAAGTAATCCCAATGCAGGCATTGGTACAACAAAAGCCAATACCAACATCCCTAACAAAAGTGATAAGGGAAACATTGCAACCGGGAGGTAATACTATGAGCAAAAGACTTATCCCCGGCATGTTTTCCAGCGTTTCTGACGCGGAACTTGTTACTGAAATACTGGATTTCGAGACAGTTGAAGATAATGAAGATAATGTAGATAATGTAGATGCAGACACGCAAATAAAGAAAAATGACAAGCAATTAAAATAGCAATCAGACTGCCCGCCCGGATACGCCGGAAACGGGCAGTTAACTTTTTGAGAGCAGATGGACTACCAGCCTCCCAATATTTCCGATTTATCAGGAGGAATTCATTGATCATGTTAGAATAAATCATTAATGTAATGGCCATATATGGGTATTATGCAGGTATGAGCATAAACCCTAATGAAGGAGGTGAATCTCCCAGTAGATCAAACTTGATGGCGGCAATAAGCAAGCAAAGCAATATGTACGGAGGATGATGGGAAGGAAGATGAAGGTTATGAGAAAAACATGTTTACTGGCAGCAATTGTAGTAGCTTGTCTTCTGATTGCAGCAAGCGTGTTTGCCACTGAAACTACAGGTATAAGCGCTGATGAAGCTAAAGCCAAATTAATTGAAGGAAACCAACGATTCGTTACTGAAAAATATGCCAATACCAATGTTGACGTTGAACGCCGGAGTGAACTTACCAAAGGGCAGCACCCCTTCGCAGTAATTGTAAGTTGTTCTGATTCACGGGTGCCACCGGAAATAGTGTTCGACCAGGGTCTGGGTGATCTGTTCGTAATCCGTACTGCCGGTGACACTATTGATGATATTGCTATCGGCAGTGTTGAATACGCGGTTGAACACTTGGGAGTTCAACTGGTGGTGGTCCTCGGTCATGAAAAATGCGGTGCAGTAACGGCAGCCGCTACCCTAGACGACAGCCACGGTCATCAACCCAGCTATATTGACGCAGTGGTAAAGGCCCTCCAACCGGCGGTGGACAAAGCTAAAACCCAAAAAGGCGATTTGATTGCCAACGCCATTGACGACAACGTGGATCTGGTAGTGGATCAGCTCCGTTCCGCTGGTCCAATCCTGAGTGATTTTACCAAGAAAGGCAACATAAAAATTATCGGCGCCGTCTATGATCTCGATGACGGTGTCGTGTCCTTCCGCTAGTACTTTCATTTCAACCGCCATTCAGGCGGTTTTTTATTTTCACCTGCCAAAATAGTTTTTAGCCTTCTAAAGTTTTAACAAGAGTTTTAAGAAGGCTATGGTTTATTTTTATCATTTTCCATGGTATAAATAGAATTATATAAATAAATACCTGTTAAAATACTTGCGTCATATGAGTTACATACGGGAGGATAAAGAAAAGATGATATCTAATGAAATTAAAAATAAGCTGCAGGCTGTTGTAGGTCCGGAATATGTCCTGGACGCTGAAATTGATTGTTTTGGTTACTCTTATGATTCCTCATTTATTCCGCTGTCACCCAATAACATTCCCGACCTCGTTGTGCGGCCGGCTACCACAGTTCAGGTTGCCGGAGTTATGGCTCTGGCGAATAATTATGGCATTCCGGTTACGCCGCGGGGCACCGCCAGCGGACGTACCGGCGGCAGCATTCCGCTGGCCGGGGGTATCTCACTGTCCCTTGAACGAATGGCAAACGTCGTCGAGTTCGATGAAAAAAATATGATGATTACGGTGGAAGCCGGGATGCGTACCATCGACGTTTATAACTTCTGTGCCGCAAAAGGCTTATTCTACCCGCCTGACCCAGCCAGTTGGAAATATTCCACCATTGGCGGGAATGTCGGGGAAAATGCAGGTGGAATGCGAGCTGTTAAATATGGGGTAACAAGCAACTATGTTATGGGTTTGGAGGTAGTATTAGCCGACGGGACAATTCTTAACACTGGCGGCAAAGCCATCAAAAATGTTACCGGCTATAATCTTACCCAATTATTTACAGGATCGGAAGGTACGCTGGGCATTATTACCAAGATACTGATGCGGCTCATCCCCATGCCGAAAGCACGCAATACCTTACAATTGATGTTTCCTTCAATCGAAGGAGCCTGCGACACCATTCATCAAATGCTGCAATCCGGTGTAGTTCCCGCATCGGCGGAATTAATGGACAAGACAAGTATTCAGGCGGTTGCCCGCCACCGTAAGCTTGACATCGATCCGGCTATCGAGGCCTGTGTTATTATTGAAATCGATGGTGACGACAATGAGGATTTAGAGAAGCAGGCCCAACAGATTGCTGCCATCGCCCGCCGGTTTGAGGTAAAAGAAGTTCATATCGCCGGCACGCTAAAAGAATCGGAAGAAATCTGGGCAATACGCCGGGGATTAAGTTCAGCCATCGGTGCGATGGCCCCTAACCGGTTTGGCGAAGATATTTCAGTCCCCCGCGATGCATTTCCGGCAGTCGTGCGGCAAATCCGTAAAATCTCGGAAAAATACAAATTTACCATTGCTGTTTACGGTCATGCCGGCGACGGCAACATCCATCCCTCTGTACTTTGCGATATGTCAAAACCGGAAGACGCGGAACGAATTCATCACGCCATCGACGAAATTTTCGCAGCGGCTCTGGCCGTTGGCGGAACATTGTCGGGCGAACATGGTATTGGTATTACCAAACGCTCCTATTTAGAAAAGGCATTAGGCCAGGCAGGTGTCAACACTTTAAAAGCTATCAAACAAGCCCTTGATCCCAAGGGTATCTTAAACCCCGGAAAAATTTGGGAAAACAAGGTATAAGGAGCCTAATGATACAATGAAACTGGAACAAGATTTGCTAAAACAAGCTAATGATATTGTCAGCCAATGTGACCGTTGCGGCACATGTTTGACAGTTTGCCCGCTGTTTGGGGTAAAAGATATTGAAGCTTCAAGCGCCCGGGGTAAAAACAATATTATCCGCGGCCTCATGCAGGGAGTGTTAAAGCCGTCACCGGCATTAACGGCAGCCGTCAATTTCTGTTTACTGTGCCGCACCTGTGTTGATAATTGTCCCAGTAAGGTAAAAACCGACGAAGCAATGATTGCGGTCCGGCAGTATCTCGCCGATAAAGGCGGCGGCCCCGGGTTAAAATATAAAACGCTGGGCGGTATCATGAAAAACCGCAACTTAGTAAAAATGTCGGCCAGGGCCCTGGGTTTTATGCGCAAAGTTGGTATGAACCGTCTGGTGCCTAACGGTATGGCTCCCAGCGAGTTTACCCGCCAAAAATATCTGGCCTCTTTTGCCGGTCCTGCCGTGCTGGGCAGCCCCGCTGCCAATTCATCAGTATCCGTTTCAGCCAAAAACAAAGCGGCATATTTTCTGGGGTGCGGCATGCACATGATGTTCCCTGATGCGGTGGCGGAAACCAAACGTATTTTATGTACTGTTTCCGAACCGCAATTTGTTGATAATGTATGCTGCGGGCTGCCGCATCTGGCCCATGGTCTGCGTAACGATTTTCTCGATCTGGCCAAAAAAAATATCCGTTTATATGAAAATGCGGAGGTAATTGTTTGTGACTGTGCCAGTTGCAGCGGTACCCTAAAACATATCGCCGGCTTTTTTGCCGATGATCCTGTGTGGAAGGACCGGGCTGCGGCCTTCAGCAACAAAGTAATGGATTTAAGCGAATATCTCGTTAATGTGGGTTACACCCCCCGCCAACGCGTTGATGCCAAAATTACCTTTCATGAACCCTGTCACCTTGGCCGGGGGCAGGGTATCCGGCGTGAGCCTCGCGATCTTTTGAAAGCCACCGGCAATTATATCGAGATGAAAGACGCCGACACTTGCTGTGGCGGGGCGGGTTCCTTCCACATCGACTATCCGGCTGTCTCTGATTCGCTGCTGAGCAAAAAACAGGTGAATATTGAGAATAGCGGAGCGCATATTGTCGTAACTTCCTGCCCTACCTGCCTTGTTCAGATGAACAAGGCCGCCGCACGCAGCGGCGGTAAATTCCGCGCCATGCATATCAGCCAGGTAATTTGAGGTATCCAACCCAACAATGTCCGTTAACAAATCGTAGCGGACATTGCCTAATTTACTTGCTTACTTGTTGATTCGGATTTTATAGAAGCGCAATCTATAGTATAATCAAATCAAAAAGGAGTCCGGTCGTTATGATTGTCATTAAGTCCAAAAATACCATTCTGCCAGATTCGCCGGGAAAATATAAAACTTTGGAAGAGTTTTACCAGGATATGCGTGATTATGAGGAAATTATCTTTGAATATGACGGTAAAAAATATACAGCGGCTTATTATGACAATAAACTATCAATAGCAGAATTTAATAAGCCGGATACGGAACAAATATTTGAATCTCTGGAAGAATTTGCCGATAATTTTGTTATTGGCAGCATAAGGTTTAAAGATTTAGTAACCAAAATCGATATACTTGTCCACTAGTGTCTTGACCGCTTCTCCCCCTGGATTTCAGGCCGTTTCAATTTTGGCTGCGTCCCTCAGGCCCAACAGATCCAAAACCTGTTCCCTCAGTTTGTATTTCTGAATCTTGCCACTGGCGGTGGTAGGGTAGCTTTCAATAAATTCAACATATTTGGGAATCTTGTAACGGGCAATCTTGTCCCGGCAGTAATTCCTGATCTCATCAGCGGTAAGTGTCTCGCCTGGTTTTAGCTGGATAAATGCCATAACCTCTTCCCCGTATTTGGCGCTGGGTACGCCCACCACCTGCACATCCTTTATTTGCGGATGGGTATAAAGAAACTCCTCAATTTCCCGCGGGTAGATATTCTCCCCGCCGCGGATGATTACATCCTTTAGACGGCCGGTGATTTTACAGTAGCCGTTTTCATCCATGACCGCCAGGTCACCGGTGTGCAGCCAGCCGTCCTGGTCAATGGCCGCGGCGGTTGCTTCGGGCATCTTGTAATATCCCTTCATTGTATTGTAGCCGCGGGAAAACAATTCGCCCTGCACACCCGGGGGCACCTCCCTGCCGGTCTCCGGATCAACGATTTTCACTTCCACGTTAGTCAGGGCCCGCCCGACGGTAGCCACCCGCAATTCAAGCGGATCATCCGTCCTGGTCATGGTGATGCCCGGCGAGGCTTCGGTCTGACCGTAAGTTATGGTGATTTCCCTCATCCCCATCTTCTCCACGACCTTCTTCATCACCTCGATGGGACAGGGGG